>JAHBVH010000049.1 GCA_019637645.1 Caldilineaceae bacterium | reverse complement strand
CTGATGAAGGGTAAGCAATGAAAGCGGTAGAGCTTACTCGTGCGCTTTCGCGCCGCTTGACCGCGCCGGCGCTGATTTCAATCCGCGCTGCTTTACCGAATGTAATGGGTAATCTTCATCAGCAGGCTTTAGCTGGCGTTGTTCGGTAGCCCAACGGCTGCAGCCTTGGGCGGTCTACCAAAAAACTTTGTGAGCAATGTATTGAGTATAGGCCGATCCGCAAGCGCCGTCAACCCCAATAGGGCGGATCGAGGGCAATGATAGAAACCGCTATAAAAACGAAGGAGAAGCATGATTGTGAATTGTTTTCGTATGAGTTTCCTAATGCTGGGCCGCTTATTGCTTGTCGGCTGATGAGCCTGGAGCGCCACGGTAGTTGCACCCGGCGCGGCGCGCTTTAGCATTGCCGTCATTTTGATTTCGCGCTTTGCCCGCGGTGTTCACCTGGATGTGGATGCGGTATTGTTGGACGAATTAGCCTTTGCCCCTTTTGATCGAGTGACTTTCCTGGGGCTGGATCTCCCCCGCCGCGGCGGCTTATCTGCTCACCAATGATCTACAACGGATGTTATGGCTGAGCGCGTTGATCGGCATCGTCAACGCCATCGTGGGGTATTGGATGGCACGCTTCATGGATGCCAACCTTGCTGGCTCGATGGCAACCGTTACGGGGATTGTCTTTCGGCTGTTCTTCCTGGGTGCGCCCGCACGCGGCCTCATTGCCGTGGCGCTCCGCCGGAACCGCCAACGGTGGGATTTTGCCCAATCGATGCTGACCATCCACTTGTTGCAACACGAGGGGAAGCCGGAAACCCAAAGCGAAAGCCGGGCGGACGCTAGCCCGCCAAGCCTTGGTCCATTAGCGCTAACTTTTCGCCAGAATAGCCAAAGTACGGTAAGATGAAACAAAGGTCTACTATTTTTGTCTTTAGAAGGTACGCCATTGGATCTGCTTACCGATGGCCACTAGGATTTTCTGCAGGTTGACAATCCCATTTGGTAAAAGGCGCTAGCCGGGTCCGTGACCCAGCCAGCGCGCTGGCCGATTTACTTGCTTCATCCGTCTGAAAATCCTAGCGGTCTGGACATGGCGACCCTTCACAGCAGAAAGGAGCTGTTCATGGAGAAGAGCACCGCCCCCTATGGGACCTGGCGTTCACCAATCAGTGCCGAATTTCTTGCCAGCGCGGGAATTTCGCTGCGCGGCCTCCAGGTGGAGGAGGGCATCACCTATTGGGTAGAGGGGCGTCCGCTGGAACAAGGGCGCTATGTGATTGTCCGCCGTGACCAAGCCGGGCAAACCAGCGATGTCACACCGTCCGGCTTCAACGCGCGGACGCTGGTTCATGAATATGGCGGGGGCATGTTTTTGGTACACAAAGGCGTTGTCTACTTCTCGAATTTCGCCGATCAACGGCTCTATCGCCAAACACCCGACGCGCCCCCCCAACCCATTACGCCCGAACCGCCCCAACCCCGCAGCCTACGCTATGCCGATGGCCGGATCACACCTGATGGCCGCTGGCTGATCTGTGTCCGCGAACGGCATGAAGAGAGTGGGGTCAGCAACGAATTGGTGGCTCTGCCCACCGATGGGTCCGCACCGCCCCATATCATTGCCGCGGGCTATGATTTCTATGCCTTTCCCCGGATCAGCCCCGATGGTCGCCAGTTGGCTTGGCTCGCGTGGCGGCATCCCCAGTTGCCCTGGGATGGCACCGAACTCTGGGTGGCGGAGCTAGACACGGCAGCCACGCTCCACCGCCCACGCCATCTCGCGGGGAGCGCCACCGAATCGATCTTCCAGCCCGAGTGGCGCGCGGATGGGGTCTTACACTTTGTCTCGGATCGCACCAATTGGTGGAACCTCTATCGGGCGGTTGATGGCGTGATCGAAGCCATCGCGCCCATGGCCGCGGAGTTTGGCGGCCCGCAATGGGTCTTTGGTCTTTCCCAATATACCTTCTTGGCGGATGGCACCCTGGCTGCCATCTATACCCAGCAAGGCTTTGACTACCTGGGCTTGATTGCACCGGGCAGCCACCAGATCGAGCCAATTGCTTTTCCCTATACCACCCTAGGTTCGCTGCACAGCGATGGCAACCAGCTTTGGTTGATCGCCGCAGGCCCAACCAGTGCAGCGCGCGTGATCACTTTAGATCCGCGCACCGGGGCCACCGATACGTTGTGTGTCAGCTCCCGCACCGAGATTGATTCGCGTTTCTTCGCCCAACCCGAAGCCTTTGCCTTCCCCACCGAGCATGACCTCACCGCACATGCCATCTTTTACCCGCCGACCAATCCCTTTTTCACCGCGCCAGCCACTGAACAGCCCCCGCTGATCGTGATCTGCCACGGCGGGCCGACGGGCGCCACGAGCACCCAACTCAATTTGGGCATTCTCTTTTGGACCAGTCGCGGCTTTGGGGTGGTGGATGTCAACTATGGGGGCAGCACAGGCTATGGGCGCGCCTATCGGCAGCGCCTACAAGGCCAGTGGGGCATTGTGGATGTGATGGATTGTATCAACGCGGCCAAACATCTGATTGCTACCAACCGCGCCGACGCGGCCCGCGTGGCTATTCGTGGGGGAAGCGCAGGGGGCTATACGACCTTGCGAGCGCTCACCTGGCAGAACTTCTTTGCCACTGGCGCAAGCTACTTTGGACTGGCCGAACTCGAAACCTTTGTCTACGACACGCACAAGTTTGAGTCGCGCTATCTGGACTACCTGATCGGACCCTACCCCGAACAAAAGGCGCTCTATGCCGAGCGTTCACCGGTCAACGCGGCGGACCAACTCAACACGCCGGTGATTCTGCTACAGGGGTTAGAAGACAAGATCGTGCCGCCGTCACAGGCCGAAATTATGATCGAAGCGCTGGCGAAGAAGGGGCTGCCCTATGCCTATTTGGCCTTTGCCGGTGAGCAACATGGCTTCCGTAAAGCGGAAAATATTATTCGTAGCGCCGAAGCCGAACTTTACTTCTATGGCCGCATCTTTGGCTTTGCCCCTGCCGATGAAATCGAACCGATTGCGATCGTGAATTTATAGGGGCCGAGCAGAAACCTGACAGGTTTCCAAAACCTGTCAGGTTTGGCTACTACTGCTCAAGCCCAACCCCAGGTCGTCAAAGTGAGTTCACCTTCGGCGTCCACCAGGCCGCTTAAGAAGGGCGCATTGCCCTCGAGCCGATCATCGCAGATGGTGATCGTACTCAGCGCCGCGACCGGCTGATGCCCACGCCCCACAACGCCAAACTGACCATCAGCCGTTGCTTGCCAAGCTTGGAGTTGCACAACATTACGCAAGGTACGGCTGACCAGCATAAAGCCATCGCTAGCGGGCTGACAGGCAACCTGGCCGACCTCTTCGCCAAGGGCAACCGCGTCGCGATACAAGAGCGTCTGGTCGGCTTGATCCCAAGCCCAGGTCAACAGCTGTAATTGGCCGGTGACCGTCTGCACAAGCACCCGGAGCGTCATCTCATCAACCTGCGCCACGGTGATCGACGCGAGTACGGGCAACCCCAGGCGCTGGGTCGTTAACAAGCGCAAGCCGGTTGTCGCCTGGTAGTGCCACAGATGAAGCGCTAAGGTGGTTGGCGTTTCTGTGGTGAGCAGGGCCAACCGTAGACCATCCTCGCTGGCTGGCAGTACCGTTAATGCACAGCTATTCACCAGAGCGGCATCTAGCGACTGACAGGCCAAGCGCTGAATGCTATCATCGCCCTGTAATTGCCAAATCATCAGTTGCCAAGTGCCGGTGGTCGTCTGGACCACCGTCGCCACCCGATCCACCGTGAGCGCCACCAATTCCACCCACTGCACCTGTTGGGCACAGTTGGTTTGGATCCCAGCCAAATAGATCGCGCCGGTGTTACTGACTTCCCACCGGCTTAGTTGCAACTCGCCCGTTGCGGTACGGCAGGCAAGCACATAGTTGCGCGCATGCACCGCTTGCACCTGGCGAACCTGCGCAAAGGGTGCGTTGCTGCTGCCCGTACGCAAAATCGTCCCGTCGGCATTCACCCGCCAGCTACAGAGCTGTACGCCTTCATCCAATGTACGGAGGACTGTCAACACCTGGCGGGCGCGCTGTTTTACAATCACCACCTCATGGGCAAAGAGCCCGGTATTGCTCTGTTGCAGAGCGACAATCGCTTGCGGTACCTTTGCCACTTGCTCTACCTTTGCCACCGTTACCTCCCGCCTAACCCGCAGCGCATGCTCTACCTCTTGCCATAAAGATTGGGGCATTATTGCCCGCTGCTGCTTCAGCATGTCACCGGCCCCAGCCCAGGCAGAAAAGGTTGGCAGCGCGCCTGTCATCGGCGCAAGTAGCTCGGATATCGTACTTTCCATCAGTTCCTCCCTGGTTTGGCTGGCCTCCTCAGCACACTGATCATCAGCCATCGATGCACACGCTTCAGCCAAGTCAGCTGTCATTACCTGACGCGTCTGGATTTTTTAAAAACATAGTTTATAATGCAATAGTTCCGATTCTACTGACAGCCTGTTGATCGTTCGTTGTTCGCGCGTTAAATGACATACACCCATCTAGGAAGCATCACATGCCCGCACTAGACCTTGCCTTGTTGGGTCGTCCTCAGATTGTATTACAGGGACAGCCTTTGGAGCTGACCTCCCACAAGGCCCAAGCGCTGCTCTATTATTTAGCGATGAGCGGCCAATCTCATTCGCGACAAACCTTAGCCGGCTTATTATGGACCGACTTGGATGAGGCCGCCGCCCGGCGCAATCTACGGGTCGAATTGCTCAAGGTGCGTGCCGATCTGGACGCCTTTCTGCGGGCGGATCGGGACACGATTGCTTTTGAGCGCACGACCGATCATCAACTGGATGTCGCTCGTTTTGAAGCCCATTTGAAGAGCGGCGAAGCGACCTTCGAGCAACTGCGCGAAGCAGTGGCGCTCTACCGCGGCGAATTTCTTGAAGACTTTCATGTGCGCGATGCTCCTTTTTTTGAGGAATGGGTCACCAATGAACGCGAGCGGCTCTGGCAGATGGTCCGGCGCGCCTCGCTCCAACTCGTCAACCACTACATTCAACGGCGCAACTATACCGACGGCATTGCCTGTGCCAACTTGTTGCTCAAATCCGAGCCGTGGTCCGAAGAGGCGCACCAACAGATTATGCGCTTGCTCGCCCTCAGTGGTCAACGCAGTGCCGCCTTGGCGCAGTATGAGCTCTGTAGCAAAGCGCTCTATGATGAGTTTGGCGTCCCGCCTTCCGACGAAACCAACGCACTCTATGACCAGATAGAAACGGGCGCATTAGGCCCCGAGGCGGGCGCGCGCTTTGTCGCGCCCAGCGCGGCACCGGCCACAGTCACCCCTGCGCCGCCGCTACCACCGCCCTTTCAAGCGCCGCCAGCCTTGCTCCATTTTGTGGGCCGTGCGGCAGACTTAGCCACGGTCGGCGCACAGCTACGCCGCGCCCAGCCCAACCGTTTACTCGCGCTCATTGGGATGGGCGGCATTGGCAAAACTACCCTTGCCAATCATCTGGCCTATGATCTGCGCGGCCACTTTGCCGATGGCGTGCTCTGGGCCTATACCGCCAGCACCGAGCCACTTGATATTTTGGGCGGCTGGGCCCAAGCCTATGGCTATGACTTTAGCGGCCTTTCCGATGTGGAAAACCGCGCCGCGGCGCTGCGGGGCGTCCTCGCCGATAAGCAGACCTTGATCATCCTAGATGATGTGCGCAGTCTTTCCCGGGTACGGCCCTTACTGGTCGGCAGCCCCCAAAGCGCGACCCTGCTCACCACGCGCGATCTGGACGTGGCAACCGCGCTCGGTGCGCACCCCTATCTTTTGGCCGAGATGACCAGTGCGGATGGCGAACAGCTCTTGATGCGGATTCTGGGCGCGGAGCGGGTCGCAGCCGAACGCGAAGCGGCCCGTCAGATTTGTGCCTTGCTCCAGAACTTGCCGCTGGCCGTGGAAATCACCGCGCAGCGCTTGCTCTCTCGCCCCCGCCGTCGGCTGGCCGATATGGCAGAGCGATTGCACAATGTGCAGGATCGGCTCGATTTAGCGATCAGTGATCGCGCCGTGCGCACCTCTTTTATGGTCAGTTGGGAGTCGTTGGATGGCGCGTTGCAACAGATCTTTGCGCTGTTGGGGGTCTTTGGCGGGCGCTCATTTACGGCGTCAACGCTGGCCTATCTTGCCAATTTGGATGTCTACACGACGGAAGATCGCCTTTTTGCCTTGACCGCGCTCTCCCTGCTCAGCGAGGAAGCAGAAGAGCGCTATCGGCAACATCCGCTGCTGGCCGACTTTGCCCGTGAACAATTGGGCGACGACCAAACCGCGCACCAGCGTATGATGGCCTACTATCTTGCCTTTGCCCAAGAATACCAAGCAGAATACAACGCACTCCAACCCGAGTGGGAAAATATGATGGCGGGCCTACAGATGGCCTATCAGTTAGAAGAGTGGCGAGCGGTATTAGATTATGCCGAGGTACTGACGGTGCCGTGGTTTATCCGGGCCCATTATGGGGAAGCGCGCCAAGCTTATGCCTTAGCCAAAACAGCGGCGATCCGGCTGAACGATCATCATGCGCTAAGCATGGCTCTTTTGCACTGGGGACGGGCCTGTATCGAGCAGAACGATGCCGCCGAAGCTGTCACCCTTCTGCACGAAGGGATTCAGCTCTGCACAGAACAGCAGGATTATGCGGGTATTGCCGCCGCGCAATATTATCTCGCGCGCCTCAATCTAGAGCAAGGCCAGTATAAGGCCGCCGAAGAGCTCCTGGTGATCAGCCAAAGCTACCGCGAGGCACTCGCTGACAACGTTGGGGTTGCGAGTGTCCATTATCAGCGCGCCTTCTTGGCCTATCTCCAGGGCAAATTAGCCGAGGCGTTGGCGGCTTGTACCCAAGCCTTGACGATGTACGAAACCCTCAACCATGAAACCGATTTAGTCCCCGCGCTCCGTTTGTTGGCCGATATCGCCTTGGAGCAAAAGCAATATGATAAAGCCGAAGCCTATTGCAAACGGGCACTCCAGATTTGCGAAAAGTTGCATGATCGCGGCGAGCTAACCGCGACCTACTACAGCCTTACCGTGGTTGCGCGCCTCCAAGAGAAAATGGAAAGAGCGGAAGCGTATGCCAAGCAAGCGCTGGAACTGAGCAACCTGATCGGCAATCGGCTCTTTCATGCACTGGCGCTGCATGAGTTGAGCCGGATCTATGCCCACCAGAACGCCCTCGCCTTGGGGGTGCAAGCCGCGCAACAAAGTCTACAGTTGCTCCTTGATCTTCAGGATACCTTTAACCAAGTCTATCTCTTGCGCCAGTTGGGGGATCTGCACTACGCTTTGGGTGACCGGCCAACAGCCTATCATTACTGGCAAGAGGGTCTCCAGCTCGCTGAACAAAAAAATCACCCGTTGACCCCGGAACTCCGGCAACGGGTGATACAGGTAAGCCAACCGGCTTAGCCATGCCTATTCACAAGGGTAAGAGCTGACTGGTTTGGAAAACCGGTCAGCTCTCTTTAGTGGGCTACACCGCCCCCCGGCCCTTCGGTCGCCCAACCACTCTCATCGAGCAGCGTCATCCACACGTGAGGTGGCATGTTGAAGGGTTGCTGGCGTTGCGCCGCGTCTTTGATCGCATCGATCCAAAGGCCCGTTGCACCGGCCTTCCGCTCCACAGTCGGCAGCTCGGCGGCTTTAAGTCGTAGCCAAATGCCATCGCTCTCTTCTGCGATCTGCAGGTCGGGTACGTCAACGGCCTTTTCAGTGGGGAGCGCATTGACATAGTCGGCAAATTGAGCGCTCAACGTTTTCAGCTCTTTGCCCTCGGCCAATTCACTGCTCCATGGTTGGGTGACGTGGATGCCAGCCAGTTCATGACGTAGCAAGTCGGCAATGAGATGGTCAACCAGCGCCTTGGCGTCGCGCAGCGCCACGATCTGCTGATCTGCCGTAATAAAGGTCCGTGGGTTGCCCCGTTCGGCCTGCCAACTCTCCCAGCGGGCGATTAACGCGGTGCGGACTCGCTCAAAGCCTCCTAACTCTTTCAAGACCGTATGATAGATGGCAGGGCGCAATGCCGCTATCGGGTGCACCCCATCGTCATGGGTAAATTCGGCGCGTGGATCGTCGGTGATCAACGCCTCAAAGCCCAAGGTCATGGCTGGCCCGCCGATGATCGCACCGTAGATGTCGGCGACAATCTCTTCCATCCAGGCCAACAGCCACGCTGGCTGATCGGCAAAGCGATAGTTCAACGCGGCGGCGAAGCGACTTCCCGCAAATTTGCTGCCTGGTGGGACGCGGCCATATTGATAGAGATAGTGTCCAACCTCATGGGGTACGGCCAGTAGATCTTGGGGGGAGGTCAAGATCGTGAGCGGCAAGCCGATCAAGATCACCGGCGCGTAGGGGATCAGCCGCACCGCGGTTTCCTTTTGAAAATAAGTGACCACCGTTGCATTCGGCACCAGTTGATGCCGAATGGCTGGTTCCAACGCTTGATAGGCCAAGGTGTCGGCTTTGTTGAGCGTTGCGATCATCTTAGGCGAAGCCAGATCGGGCAGCCGCTGTTGCCACGCCCGGCTGATCATATCCAGATCTTGGGCAAGTTGATCAATGGTCGCGCGAAAGGCATATTCGGGTGGATACTGCGTGGATGGCTCTAACAATACTGTGGCATCCTTGCGAAAGCCCTGTCCGAAGAAGGCCATCTGGCTGCTACCAAAGGCTTCGAGCGCGAGCAAAGTTCCTTCGATGGTGCTCTGCCGCGCGCTTTTTGCTTGGCGGCGGATGGCTCTACCCGTGTGGACAATCGTCTCCTGTAGCGCGTCCCAGCGGTTCTGCCAAGCTGCGGTTTCCAACATAGGGGTTTGCATATCCATTCTCCTTTTGAGCCAAATGACGTAGGCTTTACTCATCAAGCCACTTTTAGTTAATGACGAACTATGTTCAGCATAAGATACGCGCGTTACCATTCCGTTGATGAATCGTTTATTCGTGGTAGCTCTAGGCCAAGATGCTGTTGGATCTGGGTTATCATGGCCTGCCACTGGCGTGGCCCAACCATGGCTGGATCCACCAAGAGATGATGAAAGGCACCCCCCGTGTGAATGGATGCCTGCTGGACCGTAACCAACCGCCACTGCGAGAGTTGCGCCTGCTGAAGAAAACGCCGAATCCCGCGCAGCGACACCAATTCATCATGCGGATCGACCAATACTAAAGTCGGCACATTCAGCCGGGCGTTCGCCTGTCGCCAGAGATTATGCAAGGCTTGATACAAGACACGATACGCCGCGACGGGCGTGGCAGGATTGGCCCGATAGGGCGCGGGCGCTAGGCTACGAATCGGCACCAGCGGCCACGGTGCCAAGAGGGCGGGCAAATAACTATAGGGGCGGAGCGCTAGCGCGGGGGCCAACAAGACGAGACGTGTCAAGTGAACCGTTGGCGTCGTTGCCAGCAGTTCACAACCCAGCAGCGCGCCCAAGGAGAAGGCGACCAAGAAGATCGGAGCCGCCGTCGGTTGCGCCAAGGCCGCCGCGGCTTGATACGCGGCCATGAGTTCGGCGCGCCACGCGGCATAGCTCACTTGGCGGAAAGCGGCCAAACGGGCCGCCGCGGTCGTCGCCCCGGCCACTGGCGTAAAATTCGCCCCGTGACCGCGTAAAGAACAGAGAACGACCGCCACCCCCCTTGCTCGCAGAACATCGGCCACGGGCCGCATCCAATCTGGTTTCAGGTTGAGCCCATGCACGACCAGAGCCACCCCTTGGCGCGGCGGCTTGGCACGGCTGTCAGTCGGTTCCAAAATCGTGTACATGATCGCCTTGTGCTATACTCTGCGAATATCCCCCGCGGGATGCTAACGGCAGACCCATCCGCCTTGATTAGCACCACATTTCAACGTTGAGGCACCCTATGCACCGGCTAGGCTTTTGCCAACCGGGCAGGTGTGGACGAGCCATCACCCCTTTTCAAACCATTCCTTATGATCATAGCCCACGGAGTAGGATAAGCCTTATGTCTGCCCTTGCTGCGGTCCAGGCGTTGGAAAACGCCACAGCCATTGTGATTCCCGTCTATTTTCACCACGATACCGATCCCGCCTTTGGCTATGATCTCGTGGCGGAAACGGTTCAGCTCTTTGTCCGCGAGGTGGCCGATCCACGCGCCATCTGTTTGAGTGTGGATGGCTCGCCGGTGGGCGCGTTGGTGGCCGAGCGGGTGGCGGCCACCTATGGGGTGCAAGTTGTCAAACGTGCCGAGAATGGGGGCAAGCTCAGTGCCGCGCGCGACGGGGCACAGGCCATGCTTCAAGAGACGCGCTGGCACTATCTCGCGGTGATCGACCAAGATGGCGATCACTTTGCCAATGAATTACTCACGTTGATGCGCACCGCCGAGCATGTCAAGGAGCGCGTGGCAACCGACAACGTTCTTGTCCTGGGCAGCCGCCTCAGCCGCCATCGTCCCTTGGGCTTCTTGCGCGGCGAGCAGGAAGAGCTGGCCAATCGACTACTGCTGGATGCGCTCGTCTACCACGCCGCGATCAGCCAGAAACCGCTGCGTTGGCAATTTGCCAATGGGCTGGAAGAATTGCCCGATTTTCACTCGGGCTATAAACTCTTCACCCGCGCCAGCGCCACAGCCGTTTTCTGTGCGGAACCGCAGTTGGCTGGCTGCACCGACCAAGCGTATTATCGCCATGCCGTCGAAGCCGTGATGACCGTCGAAGCGCTGTTGCACGATGCGGTCTTTGCTACTGTCAGCCGACGCACCTATGACGAGCAACCGATCTCGATCTTTGCCAGCCTTAACCGCGCCCAACTGGCCGCGGATATGATCATCTGGCCCTGTAAGCGCCTTGCCATTCCCGGCCCTTTTGTCGAACAATGGCTGACCAATCATCTTCATCGCCTCTTGCTTGGCACGCTAGCGCCCCAAGGTCGTACCGAACTCCTCGCCATTCGCGATCTGGTGCTGCACGCGTTTGACCTTCCTTTGCCCACAGCACCAGACACACTTTCGCGTTCGCTCTTCTTATAATCCACTACCCTGGCTACTATGGCTACTGTGGCTAGCGGGGCACAAAGGGAAAGTAGAAACGGAAAAGAGGCTCATCGGCCCGATAGGAAAAGGGCAGGTAAAAATTATGGGCGACGGTGAGCGTGGCGGTCAACGGATAGCTTTCGTTCCAACGCACATCCCGCACAGTAGCCGCGACAGTAAAAGTATCGCCATAGGTGGCATCGTCGGGCAAGCGCAGGCGGAAGCGGATCGGCACAATCGCCCGGGCATCGATCGCCCCTTGCCATTCGATAGTACCAGCGTTGTGGGTGCAACTGCCCACCCCACAAGCCAATGAATCGGCCACATAGGTCAAGCGCGTGGGAATGAGCAGTTGGAACGCCCCGGTTGTGCTAGCCCCCCCATTATTCCGTATAAAGGCTTGGACGGTGCTCGTTGACTGGGGCTCGACAAAAGCTGGTACAAGTTGCAGGAGCGATGCTTGCAGATCGGAACGGCGCGCCAAGATGCTAGCGGTTAGGGGATAGTGCTGGCCAAAGCCGTCTTCTAACACCCCGTCAACGAGCACTGGTGTGCGATCAGGCAGGCCCGTCGTCAGCTGCAACGCAAAGAGAATGACCGTTTCCTGGCTGGGCAGGATTGGCCCACGCCACTGAATCACCCCCATTGCCTGTTGACACTGCCCTTGATCACACTGTAACGACCCCTCGACATAGCCCATATTCGCTGGAATGGGCAAGGTGAAGCTGGCATTGGTCGCGGTCAAGAGGCCGGTATTGCGCAAGGCCGCACGATAGAGGACCGTACCACCGGGGCTTACCTCATTGACATTGGTTCCTATTGCCGATGTTTGTAAATGCAGCGGATTGATCAGGGTTGTCACCTGGCGTTGAAAGGCTGCGTTGGCCGTTGTGATCAGCACGGTGTTGGTCAACGGCACATTGGCCCGCAGGTCGCCCGTTGTGTACGCCTGGAAGCGAATATCGGCGCGGGTTGTGCTCGTGCTGCCACCCGGCGGCACAAAGAGGATCGCCTGCTGGTCGGACAACGTATTGGGCGTGTTACATGCATAAGTCACACCGGTGGTCGCGGTGTAGTCTTCGATCCCGGTTGTGGAAAGCGCGCCACGCAACAGGCCAGCTTCCCGAAGCGCAACCCGGATGAGGCCATTTTCAAAGAGCACGAGCTGAAAGGTTGCCAGCTTCTGTGCGTTCGAACCATAGGCGCGTGCGCCATTCCACTGAACGACCAAGGAGCGATTGGGAGCTTGGCCCAAGGTTTGGTAGCGAATCCCCTCTTCAATAACAAGATCATCCCAGACCGCAGCAATCAAGGCTTCGTTGCCATCACTACTAGGCAAGGGACAATCATTGAGATCAGCCGCTAGACCATCACGCTGGAAGGAGATAAAACCGTTGGTACTCACACAGAACTCGGTTTCTGTCTTTCCATAGAAGGGAAAGCCAAAGCCGATGGGCAGACCACACGTATAGACGACATCTCCCCCGCTGAGCGCCGTACCCGTTTCACCAATTTCGAGCCACTGATAGGTAACCGGCACCTCACCCCGCTTCCCAGAATCGCCCCACGCATAGTGCGCACCTAGATTCAGGTAGGCATCCGGGCCTGATTGGGTACGGCCTGTCCAGACAATGCTATGGCTGGCTGGATCATAGGCCCCGCTGCCCTCGCTATAGGTCAAGGTATCGGGCACGTAGGTCAGGGTGGCCGGCAGCGGATCGCGGATGCTGACCTCCCCCGCCACAAAAGTCGCGCCTTGCAACTGGATGGTATAGGTCATCACTTCCCCCGCAAGGGCAACGCTACGATCAACTTGCTTGCGGCTACGACTGAGGTCAGCGGCCAACAGTAAGGTCGCCGTCGTTTGGGTAAAGACCAGGCCAGCCCCATTGTCAAAGCGGGCGGTGCTGGTGAGGATCTCCTGATCGAGAATCGTTGCGGCATCACTGTTCAGCACGTAGCCAAATGATTGCGGTGGTGCTTGAGCAGCCAGAGCACCACGCCATTCGATCTGCTGCGTTGCGGGGTTGAAACTGGCCCCGAGCAGATTTGCCGTAAAGCCGCCAAACGTTGTTTTGGGAGGCAGGGTATAGACATAACTAGCATTGGGCCGCGCCACCCGATCGGCCCGCAGTGTCACCGTATAGGAAATCGGGCTGCCAATGCCCACTACGGCTTGTTGAGTCGTCTGTTCGGATAGACAGAAGGCCGTACTCACGCGGAGTGACTCCGTGGATTGGCCTACATTTGCACCCCCAATGGCATAGATCCGGCCCCCTGCATAGGCCGCGGCAACGCCATAGCGGTTACCATCCTGCAAAGCGCTGAGCATTTCCCACCGATTGGCCGTGGGGTCATAGCGCTCGATACTCGCTTCCCCCCAATAATAAGCCGCGCCACCAATGGCGTAGAGATAACCATCAGGCGCAGTGGTCAACCCTAGCGAATGACGCCCGCGCTGCAACTTAGCGCCGTTACGCCACGTATTCGACAGCGGATCATAGATCTCCACCACCGTGGTACTATCCCATCCGCCCACTACATAGATATTCCCACTGACATTAGCGGCGGCGGCTAGATAACGCCCCCCGCCTGGCATGGGCGCTTTCTCCGTCCAGCGATCACTGGTGGGATCGTATTCATAGCTCCGGTTAGAAACGGTCGCTGTGGCATCCATGCCCCCAAACGCATAGAGTTTGCCACGCGCCACGGCAACCGCCATACTTGTATAAGCCTTGGGCAGAGAGGCCGCGGTGGACCACTGGCCGCTGGCTAGATCATAGACGAAAAGCGTCGCGTAGGTTGGGTAGCTATAATAGTCGGTATTGCTATTGTAGCTATTCCCGCCAACCACATAGATTTTGCCATTGAGCAACGCGACTCCCCCATTGGCTCGGGCCGCGGGCATGGGGGAGAGTGCCTCCCAGCGCTGGGTACAGACGTTGTAACGATCGATGGCTGCCGACGCCTGTTCCGCCGTGTTCGGCTCATCACTGACCATATTTTTCCAGCCGCCAACGGCATAAAGCTCATTCCCATTGGGCGGGGCAACCACACCCAGTGCATAACGTGGGTTTGGCATTGCCGTTTCGGTCTGCCAGTGAACGAGGGCCGTGGTTCTAAAGCTCGTTGCATGGGTCAACGCCGGGTCAGCCACAGCAGCCGCGGTTACCGTGAGGAGCATGGTTTCGCTATTGAAGGCAAACGTTGGCGTCTCGACACGGATCACCAAGTCGGCACGCTGACAGGGGGCCAACGTAATCGGCCCGGTCAATTCCTGCGTACCACTGAGAATTTGGGTCACCCAGGCTGTGCTACTAGAGGCGAGTTGGATAGTCAGGGCCGTGCTACCGGTATTGACAAGCTGCATAGGATAGGTGGCGATCTGACCGGGTTCTACCATAGCCATAGTCTGAGCTGCGACGAAGGCAAAGTCCAAAGCTGGCTTGCTGGCGCTTGCCCAGCGGATACTACGCCCCAAAACCTCGGCAATGGCAGGATCGCGATTGCTGGCCCGGGGGCCGATATTTTCAAAGCCGACGCCCAGATAAACGGCACGATAGTTGGCCGCGCACGTATCAATCGCCACGGCCGCTGGCACTTCACTTTGGTCATAGAGTAACACAGGATAGACCGCGGCTGGGCCGTTTCCCGCGGTAAGCGCATCGGGTGATAGCGCAATCGAGCCATTCCGATAGCCATAGAGGCTGGCATTGGTGACAGTCAGCGCGAGATTCTGGAGAAAACCACTGCCGGTTATGGTGTCGCCTTCGACAGCGGCATTATCCAGGAGCACATCAATATTGAGATAATCGTCATAGAAAGTCGTTCCCTCATCCCAGTTGCCAATATCTTGCCCCGAGAGGATCAAGCGGCCACCCCCATCCAAAAACGCGCGCAGACTATCATCCGCCCCCAGCGACACGGGCGAACTGCGATAGAAACAACCAAAATAGCCCGAATCACAACCGCTTTGAGCCCAGATCACCAGATCATAGGCTTGCAAGGTTGTTGTCGAGGGCACACCATGGGCCACTGAACCATCGATCAAGGTGACCGTGTCGGTAATGCTCGCGTCTTCAATGCGCCACCGGTCATAGGCATAGCCTTGCTGGTCCAGCGCCCAGGTGAAGATGCTGCCAATCGGCCAGCCTTCAAACCAGCCGCGGTAGGCATCGGCCTCGACCAAGAGAATGGAAGGCGCACTTTCGACCGCCAGATCCTGAGTCACCCCGGTGGCGCTCACCGCCAACACAGTCTGCAACATGCGATACCCCGCTTCTTGCACGACTAACGTATGTTGGCCCACCGGCAGCGTTAAGGCATAGGTGCCATTGCTGTCCGTTTGCGTACGCACTTGCGGCTGTTCCGCTAGGTAGAGCAACGCGTTGGCGACGGGCATCCCTTGGTGGCGCACCACCCCTTGTACGGAGGCTGTCGGCAAGGGATTGAGGCTGAAGTCCGCTAAGGAAAGGGAGCCAGCAAAGACAGCTTGACCAGCAAAGGTCCGGCTGTAATAGCCCCAGGCAGCCACCGTCAGATCATAGGCCCCCCCTGGCACAGTGACCGAGTAGAGCCCAGTCGCGCCGCTTAGCGCCTGAAAGGTATTCCCCGCGCCACGGCCGGTTACCTTGGCTTGCGCAATGGGACTGTTATCGACTTGGCTGCGGATAGTACCGCGTAGATCACCGGCGGAAAGCACCCACCGGACCGCGCCATAGGCGTCAATCCGCCCATAGCCATAATCGTTATCGGGCCCGGGCGCGCCGCGGTCAACAGCGGTGGCCGTCATAAAGCTTTCTAGCTCATCCACGGTAAAATCACGTACGCCATCGCGCAGGTCTGCCGAGACCAACAGGGCAATGAGGCCCGCAACATGCGGGGCGGCCATGGAGGTGCCCGAATAGGCTTCATAGCCATTCCACATGACAGTCGAGCGCACATTGACACCGGGGGCACTCAGTTCCGGCTTTTGCTCGCCCGCATAGAAGGAAGGACCACGACCGCTAAAGGAGGCAACGACATCCTTGCTATCGGTCGCACCAACGGTGATCGCTTCTGGGGCATTGGCCGGGGTGCCGATCGAGCCAGCCCCAGCGCGTGGATTTCCCGCGGCAAAGACTGGCGCAATATTCATCGCGCGCAAGGCTTGGATCGCTGGCCGCAACACCTCGTTGGTGGGATTGGCCGAACCCCAAGAATTGTTGACCACATCGGGCGCTTTCGAGCAATCAGCCGTGCCAAGATTGCCCGTCAAGTCGGTTGGGCAGAGCAGCCACTGAAACGCCTTGATCCCCCCGATATCGTCCCGAATCCCGCCCGACATGGTGCCATAGCAGATGCCCGGCACCGCAATCCATTGGGCACCGGGCGCCATCCCGACTTGGGTTCCCGTTACGCCACCATCACCGACCGCGGTGCCCATGGTATGGGTGCCGTGAGGATCGCAAAATTCTGGTTCGGTGGAGAGGCTTGCCCCTAAATTTCCGTCGGCGTAGAGCCGGCCATCAGGCTCAAACCACTGGTAGTTGTGGTTGAATTGTCCATTCTGGAGGTTCCCCCGATACTGTTTTACCAGGGCTGGATGGCGAAAATCAACCCCCGTGTCAAAACCGGCCACCACCGCGCCCTCGCCGCGGACGCCTAACTCGTTCCAGACGCGGTCGGCGCGGACCAACTGAATATTCCAGTTGGCAGGGTCCAGTGCCGCCGCAGTGGGTTGGCTCAGTCCATCCGTCAGTTGACGCCAGGGATCGGTTTGAGCCGTGTTCAGAAAAGCCGTGGCGGCAAAAGGCTGCGTGAGGGCTGGCGACGGCACTTGCCCCATTTTGACCAGCGGATAATTCGCCACCAAGCGCGCGACATCCGGATGTTGAGCCAGCGCAATCACACTTTCCAGGCTCCCTTCGACAGCGATGGCGTTGATCACCACAAAGGGTTGATAGGCAGTTACCATGGCTGTTCCTACGCGGCTGATTAACCAACTGCGTAGTGGGGCCTGTGCTTGCTCCGCTTGCGCCGTCAACGAAGCAAAGAGTGCATTTCGTTGAGCAGCTTGGCTGGCAAAGACCGTCCCCTGCAGGGTGGTGACATCTAGTTCTTGGCGCAAATAGATCAGAAAGCGGGTTTGGGCCAGCGGTGTGAGTTGGGTCGGGTAGAGGGACGGTTGCTGCGGAGTGCCGCCTAAATGGGCTGGCAGCACCTCACCCCGCAGTTCCGCCAAAATGCGTGGATCGACTTTGGCTTGAATGGTCGCCGGGAGGGCTTGCCATGTACGCCAGCGGTTATCCTGCTTGGGTGAGAGCTGGGCTCGCTGCATTGGCGGTGCAGCGACAGCGAGGGAAGCAGCCCGGCTGTACGCCGCGCGGCCTTCTATCCACCAAACACCTGCTAACAGCATCAAGCCTATCATTGAAATGATCAAAAGCTTGGTAATCTTCATCAGTATAGCCTCCGGGGAGTATAGCTTTACAAATAAAATCTAGGGGTTATGGCTGCAAGCACACTGCGCCAAAGAGAAGAGCAGCTGAAACGAACTTGCAGTAGACCAATAAACGAAGCTTATCGCCAAAATCCACCGCGCGCGGAGTAGGGTAACAGGCACCAAAGAACCGCTGTAGGAAGCCAAGATCAGCAGCAACCATTACCACGCTGGGGATTCTTTTGCATTTCTACAAACTTACTGGGAAGGTGGTGGGTGTGATTGGCAAGAAAGAAATCAGGAGAGCAGCCATCAGGCCCACAACAGCCTACACGGCTGAAGTTATGAGCAGCCCATTATTGACCACTGGTCAGGCCAAGCAAAAGTTGAATGGCCTGTTCCCCGATGAGAGAGAGCAGATCCACCCAATCATTGTTCTCTGTGGCTGGCGCAAAGGTGAGGGTCTCAAGCTGAAAATGGCGGCTGGTGTACCAACCACCCCACAGGCCAACGACGATCACTAGCAGAAAAAACAAGCGAATCAACTGTCGATTATTCTGAATCATAACCTATTCGATCTTTTACCTAGTCATGGCACGATGCCACACCTAGACTGTTTATCCCCACCCGATTACACGCCGTGCGGGACAAACGGCCCTTTCATCAAAACCACCAACGAAAATCACAAACGCCGATGACAACCAGCAGAAATTCCGAATTCCTATCCGGAAAATTTGCCGATCATAAACTTTATGATATAATCACAGCCTGAACAAAGCAAATTTGCCTAGGCAAATCGCTTGGGTAAAAGGTTCACGGCAAAATATCTGGATGAGTAGCTCAGCTGGTTAGAGCGCACGGTTCACATCCGTGAGGTCGCGGGTTCAAGTCCCTCCTCGTCCACCAACGCATTATCATCGGAAGCCACGTACACGAGTGCAATCACTCGGTACGTGGCTTCTGCCGTTTTTACACCACTCACTTATTATCGTCGGGAACACGGGATAGACCTCACGGTTCTTACGGAGAAACCACAATAACGGCGATCGCACATCCTGCGGTGTGTCGTTCACCCCACCCGCATTCTTGATATGGTCATTGAAGAGCTGCATAATCGCTTCGCTCTGTTCCGCCAAATAGGCAGCCTAATCGCTAACGCCGCAGTTCACGGAGGTTTTCCCAGAGGATATAGAGGCCCGTGGCGAGCACGCCAATTTCGACGATTTGCCAGAAGTAGCGATAGACCAACACGAAGGCGGCGACCACGGCGGTGCTGATGGTGACGCTGGTGATAAAGCGGGTGAGGCGGCCACGGAAGCTGGCTTCAATAAAGGTGACGAGCGCGATCATGGTGACGAGGCCCACCATAAGGTAGCGCCGTCCAACGGTGATCAGGATAAAGAAGATCACCATGAGGAGGCCAACGCTGGCTGCCGCCCAAAATTCAGCAAGGCGAGTGGCGCGTAGCCGTTCTTCCGAGGGGGGACGATGGGGTCGGCGGAGGTGGGCGCGGAGGGGTTCAGGTTCGCTGCCACTCTGCAGTTGTTGCGCATAATAATGCAATGCTTCCAAGAGCGCTTCATCGCCAGCCAAGGTTGCGCGGAGATGATCGACTTCTTGGCTCAGGGTTGCCATGCGGGTTTGTTGGGCCGTATATAATTTATACAGATGGGGTTGCATGCGCATGGCGGCGGCCTGAATCCCCAAACTTTGCAATTCACGGGCCTTTTCTTCGACAGCGGCTTGCGTTGCCTGCTGATGCAAGCGTAGGGCCACTTCCTCTTCCGCCACCCGCTTCAACAGCACTTCCAACGGCGTCACTTTGTCTAGACCCGCCCAACCCACAGGATCATACCAGGCACGCCGGACGCTGCCATCGCGGTTATACATCGGGCCAGCTGGCGCATCTTCACTAGCAAAGGGATCGCGCGTATAGAGCCCCCAAAGCCCGCGGTAGAAGGTCACCCACGACGGCGTGGGGTTCAGCAGGTGGGGCGCGCTCCATGGTTTGTCCTGGCCGGGCCCAATGGATAGACCATCACCACGGGCATAATCGACAAAAGGAATGCGAAAGATATTGGCGAGTTCCGCTGCGCCGGTATGGGCATCATCCCCCTCATATTGGCGCAATCGGCGGCGGCCAAAGGCGCGGATTTGGGCCAGCAGGCGGGTCAGGCGGGCAAAGAGGGCTAGCTCTAGCTCCGTTAGGTATTCGCCTTGTTGGTAGTAGCTGGCATGGGAACCAGCACCCACATAGACCACCGGATGTTCGCCCACCTTCTCGACTTCGGCATCGTGCCAGTTCCGGCGTAGATCGTCACCGTGATAGTCGTGGCTGGCATAGGCAATCCACTCGGGTTGGACTTCCCCACGCGCCGCATCTTCGGAAAGATAGAGACAGATCATCTCCCAATCGGCTTCATGATCATTGGCCCCAAAGAAGCCAGAACGCCAGTTATTAAAGGGATAAAAAAACCAATATTGCAAGACCAGCCAATGATCTTGGCGCACGACGCGGCCATGGTAGGTGTACTGCTCGGACCGCGCCAAGATACATTCATAATCGCGCGTGGCCGCGGCAGCGGCATCACCGGGGACACGACCACGGGCAAGCAAAGATATAGAAAAGAGCGCATCGATCAAGCGCGAGAGGTAGCCGACCCGGGCCAAGCGGCCCCGCCCGGCATGAAAGGCATCGTGTTGGATCGGCTGATTGGCTTGGCGCAACGTTTGGGCGGCCATTTCTGCCGCGCCGAGGGGCTCGGCAAATTTCAAATAGTGAACAGTCCCAAATTCATCGGGATAGGGGTAGGCCAGCCGTGCTAGATCTAATTCACCCGGCGCGACCAAGGCAACGGGCTCGGCGTTTGGACGCTGCACCCACAAGCTGCTATGCCGAACATAGTGCTCAACATCCATGGGGAAGAAACTTTCCCCCCGAGTAAAGCGCAGAATGGGCTCAAAGCGCCGGAGTAGGGTCAACTCATCTTGCAAATTCATCGTCATCATCAACTGCGGTTTCGGTATGCCTGACATGAAACGCCATCCGTACATCACTGGTGTTCAAATAGAGCACCATCAAAATACAGTATAGCATAGTAAGGTAGAGGAGATGGGAGTTGCGTAGGTGTGAATCGGTGAAAAAGTAGATGGTCAACGAGCCCAGCAACATGAGCCCTTGGAGAGTCATGGCCGCATGCCAAGCAAAGGTGCGGCGGAAGAAAAAGCCAATGGCCGTCGCCAAAAGAAGCAGCACCAAAGGTGCCACCACCGCGGTCCAGACGATGAGATCGAGCGCGGCGACGGAAGGGACGGTATCCGCGAGTTCTTCTTCCCAATCAACGCGGCGCAAGAAGAAGAGCGTGATCAGCGCAAGGCCAGCGGTCTGTACCAAGAGCAATAAACTAATAATACGTAGCGGCCAGCTATAGCCAGTAATCGATTGAAGTTCGTTTGGTTCGGGTCGCATAAGGTGCAATCAAACAAGGAATGTCAGGGAAAAGTAGGTAGCAGATGGGGCCAGGTTCAAGTGACATTCCTTGCCATCTACTACCTTTTACCGACCTAGCCAATGAGCGCTTGGCTCAGTTCGGCGGGCGAAATATTGCCACCACTGAGAATTAGCGCCACCTTTTTACCTTGGAGTTGATCGCGCATCTTGATCGCCGCGGCCAAGGCCGCGGCACCAGCAGGTTCGGCCAAGGTCTTGGCCTTTTCTAAATAGAAGCGAATGGCAACCCGCATTTCCTCATCTTCGATCAAAATAAAGTCATCCAACAGATCCCACAAGATGGTTTGGGGCATCATAAAGGGCTCGCCGGTGGCCAAGCCGCCTGCAAAAGTGTGAATAGCAGCCGTTCTTGCCGCCCGGGCTTGCCACGTCAGGTAGCCCGCTGGCGCGCCAGCCGCTTGTACCGCAATCACTTGAATGTGGGGGCTCATGGCCTTGGCCGCGATACAAGCACCGGCCGCGCCACTACCACCACCGAGCGGGACTAACAGTACGTCAATATCAGGCTGTTCTTGCAAGATCTCGAGCGTATGCGTGCCCACACCGGCAATGAGCAACGGCTCGTCGCCTGAATTGATAAACCGTAACCCCTGTTCACGTTCGATGGTGACACAATGCCGTTTACTGGCCTCGAAATCCGCGCCATGAAAAACAACTTCGGCACCATAACCCCGCATGGCCTCAACTTTTACAGGGTTCGCGCCTTCTGGCACGACAATCATCGCACGCACACCAAATTGCTGGGCGGCATAGGCGATCGACTGCCCATGATTGCCCGTTGACGCGGTAACCACACCCCGGCTACGGATGTCGGCGGGCAGGTGGGCCATAAAATTGATCCCACCGCGGATCTTAAAGGCACCAATCGGCAGATAATTTTCATGCTTGACATAGACTTCGGCGCCAAGCAATTGGTCTAACATTGGGTAATGGTAGAGCGGTGTCGGGGCTAGGTAGGGGCGAATTGTCTTCTGAGCCCGGAGAATATCGTGAAAAGTAGGTCGTGTTGCTGCACCCATGTGCAATGTCTCCTCGCATCAATCGCGTGATCGGCAATGATTCCGCTGGCAAGGTAGACAGGCTACAACCCGAAACAGAATCTTTGCCTAGGATGAGTGGATACGTTCGTTCGACTGGGCTGGATAGACGGCTGGTTGTTCATAGGTGGGTGGCACTTGGGGCTGGAATTCGGGCAGGAGACTCTCGGCATTTGCGGTTTGAACCCGTTGCTCCGCCATATTATCCATCACCCAAGCAACTACCCCTAAGACAAAACCAGCACAGCTCCCCAACACAAAGCCATCAAGGCCATTGGTAAGCGCGCCGCCGAGTCCACCAGCAATCGCCCCAATCGTGGCCAAAATGAGTAACGTTATCATAAATCTAGCTTCCTCTGCTCGCTAACCGTTTCACCCGCTACGGTCACCTGCTACAGCACGCAGACAGGGTGACGAAGGATGGGGCTTAGCAATGGGCCACTATCCCAATTGCCAACTCTGATGGTAAGAAACGCCCTTCAGCTTTTCCTAGTTCCGTCCGTCCGGTTACACCAACCATCATTGTAGGAAAATCGTAGGTTAGCAATCAGAAGAATAGCGTATAGATTGTAAGGCGCTGCCTCCTTGTCGCCAACTCTATACAAATTGTCGTACAACGTGCGGAACACAGGGGCATGTTGCGTTAAGCAACCCGTCAAGTTGTCATGCATTGTGCTTGTCGCGGCTTTAGCCAGTCACAAACAATCCATGAAAAGTACCCCAGCGTGAAGTCGTATGTTTCCATTATACCATAATCTGCTAGCAGCCACGGGGCGGCCAACCGCAAGGATCAAGGGGCAGCCAGAATAGATTGCTTATAGAGCGCCAATAAGCCTGCGGCGTTCACATCGACACAGACATTCACCGGGCGTTGGGTGGACCATTCATTCGGCCGCGACCAGTGGCCGCGGCGGTCCATTACGGTATGGCCACGGCCAAGCCCCTCGGTGACAACCCGGATTGCCCCCTGTTCTGTATGAAAGAGGGTGGGATCGATGAGGTAGGCAATCGCCGAAGGATCATGGGTGTATGCCGCATAAGTTTGGTGGACCCGTTGATGAAAGTCGAGATAAAACTGACAGATATCGTAGATATAGGCACCAGTCTTACAGGCTGGGGTACAGAGACTGGCCAGATAAGGTTCGTCCATGATCACTTTGGTGGTCACATCCAAACCAACCATGGTGATCGGCCAATCGGCTGTAAAGACCGCATCAGCAGCGTGGGGATCATGATAGATGTTGGCTTCAGCAGCAGGATTGACATTGCCATTGACGGTGGCCGCCCCACCCATGATCACCACCTCGGCCACGTGGTGAACGATCTGTGGTTCGAGCAGTAAGGCTAAGGCTAGATTCGTCAAAGGACCCACAGGGACGAGAGTAATTTCACCCGGCTGCGCCATCACTTGCTCAATGATAAAGTGGGCGGCAGAGTGGGCTAATGCTTGTCCCTGCGGCGCGGCTGGCTGTTTTGTATCACCCAAGCCATCCACGCCATGGACAAACGCGGCTGGCCCGCGGAAGGGCAGATGGAGCGGGCGAATGGCGCCTTGCGCAACAGGGATCTGTGAATGTCCCGCGAACGCGAGCAGATGCAGCGCATTATGGGTTGCTAAGGGCGTTTCTACATTCCCAAAGATCGTCGTCAGCCCAACCACCTCTAGCGCGGGCATACAGAGGGCAAAGAGAATCGCCATGGCATCGTCAATGCCTGGATCGGTATCGATGATAATCTTTTTCGGCATGGTGCTTTCCTAGCCAAATAGGCTTATGAGAATAGGCTATTGTAGCGCGTAGGCCCATAGGATCGCCCCTTCTCGCAACCAGAAGCAAGAGCGCTTTCCCATTTATATAAAGCGAGACCTGTCAGGGTTTCAAATCCTGACAGGTCTCGGGTAGTACTCTATTGCTTCACAACTGCGCTAACGGACGAATCGGGGTGATTAGCGTAGGTCTCTGGGTAACAGAGTAGTTAGATTCGTGGGCCGGTCAATCGCGGTCGCGGTTTTAACCTCTCGCAACCAGGTTTGATAGGCTTCTTGCCGCTCCTGCGTTAGCTGGTTCGGATCTTTGGCGTGGTTTTCGTCCTTCTCCAAGACTTCAATGATGTGATAACCAAAGTCGGTCTTCACTGGTTCACTGATCTCACCTATGGGTAAGGAGAAAGCCACTTCATCAAAAGGCGCAACCATCGCGCCCTTGCCAAACCACCCCAAATCACCACCTGCCGCCCCAGAACCAGTGTCATCACTGTATTCGCGGGCCAAGGTCGCGAAATCTTCACCAGCGAGAATCCGCTGGCGGATCGCTTCCGCTAGGGCAAGGGCCTCGGCATCAGTCCGTTCAACCGGTGTTGGCGCAACTGGCGGCACCGTATCGGTTGGCGTGGTTGTCGTGGTTGGTGCCAACGTATCCGTAATTGCGGCTGTCGTCGTTATCCCACTTTCGGCTGTCACCGCGACACTCTCGGTGACACTTACCCCGGCTGTGATGACCGGGCTATCGCTTACCGCCGCGGTGACGGGGGCCGTTGTAGTTGTCTCTACAGCAGTCGTCACAACGGGCGTCGTTGTGAGTGACGTACTATCTGTGACAGCAACCGTAGCCGTCACGGGTGCCGTTTCACTCACCGTCGTGGTGGTAGTAGCAGCAGCCGTATCGGTGACGGCCGTCGACGGCGGTAGGATTGGTGCCGTAATCGTCCCCGTATCAGTAATGGTTACGGTGGGCGTCATGACACGGATCAGGATATGGCGGGCACGTACCTGCTCTTCGGTCGCCGGAACTTTTTCTTCGCCAATCGCTTCTGTCATCTTTTCAGTCAGCAGACGGGCACGGATAATCGCGCGATAGCCAGCCAAATCCACACTGTTAAGTGCCCCCAGGTTCTCTTCAAGCTGGGTCACCCCTTCCGTATAACCGGTTGGCGATAGAATCGCGCTGGTCGGTAAGGGCGGTGACGTTGGCATCGCGGTGGCGGTCGCGGTGGTAGCCAAACTGGCATCAATCGTCGGCGTCGGGGTGGGCGTCCACAAGGTGGCCGTCGCCGTTGCGTTGAGGGCGCCATCGGCGGTCGATGTTGCTTCGGGTTCAGTCACCGCATTACGCCCACGCGCAATTTCTTCGCGCAAGGCCGCATCGACTTCTTCGTCGCTAACGGTGATACCCCGAGCTGCGGCCTCTTTCGCCACAACCCGCTCATCAACCATCTTATCTAGGACTCTTGCCGCCAGCGTAAAGGGGCTTTGGAGTTGAGTTTGAATATCATTAATTTGACTTGTAAAGAACTGCTGACCAAACTGTTGTTCCAGCTGTTGCAAGTTCAACAGTTGATTTTGGAGTTGATTACGCTCCAACCGCATCCGCTGCCAAAAATCTTTGGTAATAATTCGTTCGCCAGCGACAGTCGCTAAAGTCGAATTGGGTACAAACGCAAACTGATAGATAGCGCCAGCAATGATCAGGAGAAGCGCCAACCCAATCGCCGATCCGATCCACAAATAGAGGACACGGTGACGTTCGCGGTCGCGCTCACGCAGACGGATCTCTTTCCGGGTTAACTCACGTTCTACCTGCTCTTCGGCGCGCTTCTTTCGCTTGGCCATGCTTACCTGCGCTTTCGCACGATGCGGCTTTGATCAGCGGTATAGGGTAACAAAGCTAGGTGACGTGCCCGCTTGATGGCGGTCACAATCCGGCGTTGCACTTTCGCGCTGACGCGCGTCTTGCGGCGGGAGAGAATCCGGCCACGACCATCAATGAAACGGGTCAGCATCGTAATGTTTTTATAATCGATGTCGTTATAGCGAATATTCGACCCGATCCGGCGTGGGCGACCTACCGAGTCCGGCGAGAACTCAACCGGCACATTAAAATCATCGCCATCGTCTGCCGCGTTGTCATTGGCAGGGGCCTGTGGGCGTGCAGGACGACGTTGCTCGGAGCGGGGTTGTTCAGAGCGGGGTTGCGGGGCACGACGTGGCTCTTCCGCAGTTGGGTTTGCTTGTTCAGTCATCATTTATTCCTTCTTAAGTTCACTCGCCTGAATAATTATTCACCAGTGCGGACAATCAAATAGCGGATGACATCTTCGTTCAGACGCAGAAAGCGATCTACTTCGTTGGTGCCTTCGGCTGGCATCTGGAAACGCTGTAACACATAGTGGCCGCTAAAATGTTTTTTGATCGGATAAGCGAGATTGCGGCGCCCCCAGGGCTCCGTGCTGGAAATCTGACCGCCATAGGTCGTCACAATTTGGGCAAAGCGTTCATTCAACGTATTGACCCCTTCGTCGTCAAGCCCAGATTGGCCGACATAGACGACCTCATATTCATGCAGATTAGTCGTACTGTTTGTCACTTCAGTCATGCAAAATAGCTCCCTTTGCTTGGTTCATCGTGAACCTTCCACTTTCTATGGAGAGGCCCGCAGGACCACCCTGCGAACAGAAAGAACGAGGGTCGGCAAAAACCGAAACCCTCGTTGCAAGCCATCCGATAGTGTAACATAACCAACGTAAATTGCCAAAAATCATCCCGAAAGACAATAAAAAAGCTACGAAACAGGACCTGTTTCGTAGCTTAGAAAGGGTTTGATAAGGCAGCCTTTATACCTGACAGGTTCTGAAAAACCTGTCAGGTGTGGACGAGTCCTACTCCCCCTTCAAACCGTCTCTGAGGAATTTAGCGGATTATTCCGCCGGTGGAATAATCACAGCGTCGATGACATGAATCACGCCATTCGAGGCTGGAATATCCGTGGCGATAATGTTCGCGCCGTTGATCTTGGCCCCAGTCCCATCAATCTCGAAGTTGACGGCTTTCCCTTCCAAGGTCATCGCCTCCATGCCATTGGTGATCGACTCGGCCATTGTTTGGCCCGTGAGGACATGGTAGAGCAGCGTATCCGGCAATTCGCGAAGAGCCAAGAGCTGGGCTTCCGTCAGGTTGAAGCGACTGCGCAAGGCATTAAAGGCGGCATTGGTCGGCGCAAAGACGGTGAAGCTGCCAGAGCCATCGAGTCGGCTGCTTAACCCGGTTTCGTCGAGCGCCGTCACCAATTCGGAATAGTTGCTATTCGCGGCTAGTACATCATAAATCGTCTGGGAAGTGGTTGCCGCACCAGCCGTCGTGGAGCCAGTTGTCGTGGCTGGCGTGGTCGTCGTAGCTGGCGAAGTAGTGGTAACCGCCGTCGTGCTGGTAACCGCCGTCGTAGCGGCTGGCGTGCTGGCCGCAGTGGTTGTCGTGGCCGTCGTCGCGCGGACCGCTGGCGTCGCCGCTGGGGTTGCCGTCGCGACAACCGTGGTACCAAGCTGGGCCCGTGTCGGTAAATTGACCACATCGCCTACTTCAATCACATTACAGTCACTGATGCTGTTGAAGGCACAGATCTCATCATATAATTGAATATCACCATAAATATCCCGTGCAATGAGGGCCAAGGTATCCCCGGAGCGAACTGTATAGGTGCCACCCGGCTCCCCTACCCGACCGGTGGCGGTCGTGGCGGTTGTGGTGGTAGCAGCAGTTGCGGCGACTGGCGTTGCGGCGGTGGTGGTTGTAGTGGTGACCGTTCCGGTTGCGCTGATCGCTGGCGCGGCAGCCTTGCCTTCATTGGTCTGGCCAGAATCATCAACGAGCAAACCACCTTCGACATTCAGGCTATAGCTGCCTGGCACGGTGGAGTTGTTGTAGACAATAACCGTAAAGTTCCCTGTGCCAGAAGCCCGGAAGCTAGCAACACGTTCGTTGTTCTGACCACGGAAGACACGGTTCCCGGCGGCAATGGCAATATCACTGGGGTCGGTCCCATTGACAACTTGTTGGAGCCCACTTTCGGTGAGGACCCAGAAGTTCAAGCGACGGGCAAGTTCGCTATTATCTTGTGGATCAAAGGTTAAGCGAAGAGTGATCTGGACGTCGCTGCCTTCTGGTTGTAGACCAAGGAAATGTTGGTCATTCTGATTGGGCAACTCACCGCTCAAGGTTGTGGTCATCACAACAGCAGGCGTGCCGACAGCAGCGGTGGTAGCAGCCGGGGCCGGAGTCGCTGGTGCGACCGGGGCCGTCGTTGTAGTGGTCTCGGTGGCCGTGGTGGCCGTGGTGGCGGCGGGCGCCGGTGTTGCTACGGCCACGGTCTCGGTTGCAACTACCCCGGTCGTGGTGGTCGTCGTTGTGCCGGTGATGGGCGCATTCGGATTGACAACTTGATTAGAGTCATCCAAGATAAAGCCATTGACGGCGCGCAGGGTAAAGCTAGCATCTTGGCTCGATTCATTGGAAACGACGATGGTGTACTTGGCGAGACCAATCGCGTTAAAAGACGCGCCCAATTGATTATCTGGTGCATTGACATCAAAGTCAGGATTACCAGCACCTAGCGCAATGCGGCTCAGCGGCTCATCACCGACGCGCCGGACGCCTTGATCATCCAGGATGAAAAAATTCAATCCACTAGCTGCGGGATTGTTGCGATCCCACTCCGCAATGACGGTGACTTGAGCGCCCGAAAATTCTGGCTCTAGCCCCAACCAGATTTGCGCAAATTGCCCACCTGGTAGTGTTCCGCGCACTTCTTGGGCACGGGTGGTCTGAGCCACTGGCGCGGCAGCACCTGTTGCACTAACAAGCGTAGTAAAAGCAACAACAAAACTAAGTGCTACTGCGATTGCCGTGAACAGCTTGTGCAAACGAGTTTTTCCCATTATTTTCCTCCAGTAACATGACATTGAGCATTTCTTTTGCGTTGTATCATAAATCGGACTAAGAATTTTAGTAATGACTTTCAACAGACGCAATCTATGCGTTATTTCAACGCTTTACTATCGTTATTCAAAGAAGGCCCAAGCAAACGCCACCTGTCTTGCTCAGGGTACACCCATTCCCTATATAGCCCTCACCTATTCGCCAATGAAATGCACCATAGATGGGGATGAAGGCATTTGTAATTACTGCTAAGCTTTACGCAATTCACTGGGGGAGTAGAGACCTGCCAAGTCTGGTCCAAGTGCGTAACTTCTATGCCGCATAAAGTCGAACTTTGATTGGGTTGAACTGTATCTGCGCCACAAATCAGTCCCAGTTCCAAGGGGTTATTATACTGTGTTCACAAAAGACCAGCAAAAATCTATTTGATCAGGATTCTCCATTTTCTGGTTTTCCCCTAGAACAACCAATCCTAGCCAGCGGTCAACCGAAGGGGGTCGGCGTTGGGGTTGCTGGCGCTGGTGGTCTGGAGACACGCACTTGTGGCACAATGAAATCGAGGGCACTGCCCCCCTGGTTGATCACGCGCAGGCGGAAATCATAGGCCCCAATGGGCAGCTGGGTCAGGTCCAGCGTTGCTAAACGGCCATAGGCTGGCACTGGTTCCGTGCTGCTAACCAGGAGTGCCCATGCTTGTGTCCCACTCGGCCGCCAAGCCAATTCCCAGGTCGCGAAATCAGCGGGATTGGCGGCCCCCATCACCTCCATAAAGCCACTGACCTGATCATTAGGGCGGGGCTGGATAATGCCGATGGCAATTGGCGTTACGGTGGGGGTTGGGTCACGGACAGCCGTGTAATTGGCAATGTAGACATTACGCGTCTCAAACTCATCATAGTTGGCATCACGGTAGACAATGCGCAACCGCAGATCATATAGGCCATCTAGATATTGAGTTGTATCGAGGGTATAGAGAGTATCTTGCCAAATCTGTTCGGTGCTTACGCGTAGCTGTTGCCAATCGGCATGACCGGCTGGGGTGATGGACAACTCGAAGCGTACAAAAGGGTTGCGTGGAAAGCCATTAGCGGTGCCAGCAATGCGGCTTTTCCCACGCATCACTCCGCCATCCAGCGGGACGTAGATGCCCTGACCATTAGGAATGAAGCTAATATATTTGGGGGTTGGCGTTGGCGTCGGAGAACTAGGGGGAGGTGTTAACGTTGGGAGCAGGGTGCCTTCGCTGTTGATATAAGGTGTGGGTGTCGGGGGGTTGGCGTTGCGAATCTCGACATCCTGCACATAAGCTTCGGCATAATTGCCATCATCACGCACGGCGCGCAGCCGCAAATCATAATAGCCATCTGGCAGACGTGTCGTATCAAAGCGAAAGAGTTCGCCTTCACTCACATACGCTTCGCTGGTTACAAGCCAACGCCAATCAGCGCTACCCGCGCCAGCAATGTGTAATTCATAGCGACGAAAACCTTGGAGCAACGCCGAGCCAGTAATGCCAATTGTCCCGGCAACGGCATCATTGGATTGGGGGCTCGTAATTTCTGTCACGATCCGCACGATGCGCGTTGGCGTCACGGTGGGGAGATCTTGGGCTTGGGCCGGTGGCAAGCTGGGCGTCGAGAATAAGATAACCGTGAAAGTTAGCCCTAGAAGTACGAGGACCACATAGAGTAAAGGGTGGAGTTGCCGTTCAGCTTTTGCCGCCTGATCTTTGGAGCCTTGGCGCATCGACCTACCCACCTTGTAGCACAATATGATGGCATGACGCATCACCGGCACTTCCCATGCGGTGCGGTACAGCAAACGTAGCACTGATCGGATTCCCATTTTCTACCACAGTAATCAGCAGTTCTTGGGGGGCGGCGGCGATCGGGAAGTCAAACATCCCATAATCCATGCCACCACTTTTACTGACTGCCACCGATTGATTACCCCACGGATCACGGAGCATAATTTGCACACCCGCTACGGGAGCACCAGCAGAATTCAAAATCAGTCCCATAATATAGTTACCAGGACAGCTATTGTCATTTTGAATGCCGCCAACCATCACATACCGCCCAGCCGTCAGCCCTGTGTCAACATCCAGGGCACCGCTTAGGGTCGCGATATCGACACTACCAGCGCCAGCCGTTGTGCCTACGGTGGGGTTCAGCGCGGCCTCTAGATCAACCAAGACGCGCACATCGGCGGTTAATACCTGACCAGCCACGGCATTCTGTACCGTCTCTTTTAGTGTATCACAAGGCCCCCAATTTAGGATAGTCGAGTTTGCCTGCTGGATCGTCCAAGCTAAGCTTTGCAACTGGCTCGGGTTGAGGGTGGCGCCACCGGCCACCATGGTTGCCAGTGGCTGGGTTGGGGTGAGGGTTGGGGTAGCCGTTAGCGGGACTAAGGTGCGCTGCTGGGCAAAGCCAACAGTGGTATTGAGGCGCAGCAGCGGTCGTTCCACTGCAGCCGCCATGGTGCAAAAACCAGCCAGCCGCTCTTGCTCTCCCTGCTGGAGATAGACCGGCGCGCTTGGCACCGTTTCGACGCTGTCGGCTAATACACCTGCTGGGCCGGTTGTTTGCACCCACGATGCCGTAAAATATTCACCGCCGGCGCGGCAGGTTACGCCAGGCGGACAATCAGGCAATTGGACAACACTGGGTGGCGGAGCAAATTGCCACTCGGTCTCCTCACGCGGTGCGTCTATTTCAGCCAGCAAGGTTGGATCGCTTAGGATCATCTCCATAAAATCATGCCAGATGGGCGCAGCTCCCGTAACACCACTGGTCGCTTGCATAGGATGCCCATCGCTATTGCCAGCCCACACGCCAACGACAAGGGCGCGCGTATAGCCAACTGTCCAATTATCGCGCCAGTCGGTTGTTGTGCCTGTTTTCACAGCGGCAGGACGGCTGATGCGCAGCGGGCTTTGGGCACTAAAAGCAGGCGTCCGCGCTTCATTATCACTAAGGATGTCACTGATCAGAAAAGCGGTCTCTGGTTTGATCACCCGCTTTGGCTGGGTTGCTTCGGCCAGATAGAGGGGCCGTTCTTGGCTATCACGCAAACTCAACAGTGGCGTTGCGGGCCAGTAATTGCCCGTACTGGCAAAGGTATGAAAGGCGGTCGTCAGATCGAGCAGGGTGACTTCACCACTCCCCAACCCAAGGCTCAGGCCATATTGGGCGGGATCTTGATTTAGCGTCGTAATGCCCAGTTCGCGCGCAACCGTTACCATCCGCGCTACGCCGACAGCCTCTAATAATTTTACCGTTGGGATGTTGTAGCTATTGGCAAGAGCAGAACGGGCCGTGATTGGGCCATGGAAGGCGCGATCATAGTTTTGGGGCGTATAGGTTTGGCCGGCACTGAGCGTATAGGTGACAGGAGTATCCCACAGGATCGTCGCGGGGCTGATTAGGTTCTCATCCAGGGCAGCAGCATAGAGAATAGGCTTGATGGCACTGCCCGGTTGGCGACGGCTGCGCGCCACATTCACCTGGCCAGCGATCGCCACATCCGCAAAGTCGGCACTGCCCACCATGACCATGACTTCCCCACTATTGGGGCGCAGCGCCACCAAGGCAGCATTGCTGAGATCATAGGGTTCGCGAAATTCAGCGACCTTGCGCGCGACCACTTGCTGGGCTAGTTTCTGCAAGGAAAGATCGAGAGTCGTCTGGATATTCAGCCCGGCGCGTTCGGTGTAGCCAGGGCCAAATTGTTGATTGAGGGTCTCGATCACATACTGGACAAAATGCGGTGCTAGATTGGGAGCCAATGCGCGCCAATCTTGCACATTGAGGGATTCGGCATAGGTGGCGTCGGCTTCGGTTGTCGTCAGATAGCCATGTCGCACCATCAGATCGAGCACGATCCGCTGACGACGGCGGGTGGCATCAAAGTTGCGATAGGGGTCCAAATTCGCTGGCTGTTGGGGAATCCCGGCCAGATAGCTCGCTTCGGCCAAGGTGAGATCAGCAGCGCTTTTGCCAAAGTAGGTTTGGGCAGCGGCTTCGGGGCCATAGGCTAGGTTGCCATAATTGAGGAGATTGAGATACATCTCCAACAGCTCACCCTTGCTGTACAAGTTGGTTAATTCCTGGGCGAGTCCTGCCTCTAGCAACTTGCGGTCAAAATCTTGGTCATAACGTTGATCAGCGCCCAAAAAGAGATTGCGCGCCAACTGCATTGTGATCGTGCTTGCGCCAGAGATGATCTGTCCTTCCTGGGCATTACTGAGCAAGGCACGCGCAATCCGCAGTGGATCAATCCCTGAATTGACAAAGAAGGAAGCATCTTCGGTGGCAACGGTAGCATGGATCAGGTGCAGCGAAATCTTATCCAATGACACCCACGTGCGTCGTCCCTCCCCGATCACCTCGGCCAGCAACTCGCCCTTGCGATCATAGAGCCGGGTTGTTTGAAAAAGCCGCGGCAGTGCTCCTGGCTGATATTGTTGGAGATAGGTCTCCACCGCATTCATCGGATCAGCACCATCGCGCACGGTCAAGGCCGTGCTGGCGTCGGCGGGTGCGCTGGTGCGATTACACCCCGTAATCAGCAGCGCAAGGGCCAAGAGCAGCATCAGTTGCCGCGTCAATCCTTTCATGTTCATCTTCGTTGCTCTAAATCTCTATGCCATGTTAGCCCGTCCGCCAACCCTTGTTATGGCGTGGCGATCCACACCACATGATGGCAGGCAAAGTCAGCGCCAGTGCCCTGACGATGTTGAACAAACATGGTCTCACTTAGGGGGTTACCTGCTTCATCGACCACAGCCACATAGAAATCGCGCGGACGAGCACCAATGGGGAAGTCATAGTTACCTAAATCAGCACCCGCGCTCTTGGTCACACTGGTGGCACGGTTACCCCATTGATCGACATAACCAATCCGCACGCCAGCGATTGGGGACCCACGACCATCCAGGACTTGGCCTAGAATATAGTCTCCCGGGCAGGAGTCGTCATGGACAATACCAAATAGGCTATAGGGCCAGCCCCCCAGCACCGCAGTGGCCGCCGTTACCGTTGGCGTCACGGTCGGGGAGGGCGGCGGCACGACAATGGGCGAATCAGCCGACGGTGTCACCGGCAGATCAGGCAAGCTTGTCGTCGTCATAGGAAGGGTCGTGGCAATGACTGTCGCGATAGGCGTTGCGCCCGTTGTCGCCACCGTTGCTCGTGTTGTTGCTCGTGTTGTTGTTGGCAGTGCGGTTGACGGTTGCGGTGCCGTCGCGGTGGCACTGGGTGTTGGCGTTATGGTTGGCGTAGCGCTTGCCCTGGGGGTCGGCGTAACGGTGGGCGTTGCGGTTCCAGTCGTGGTGGCGCTCGCCGTCGGGGTAGCGGTCAAGGTCGGGGTTGGTGTTGGATAGAGTGCAACCGTTTGGCGATTATTATTGGATGCCTCGACCGTTACAGAGCGGACTGCTGGCCCCCACAAGGCCGCGACTGTCGCTTGCAGATCATTGCAATGGCCCAAATAGAGCGGCAACGCGGCGCGATAGCTCCAGTTTAAAACAGCCTGCTGCTCTTCATTCAGGCGCTCGATATCCGTGACTAAGTTAATGGCCGGTGCGCCCCAGCTAGTCGGTCCGTTTAGGCGGGGTGGCTGCAACAGACGGGGCAAGGGTGGGGTTGTTCCACCGCGCCGTGCCAGTAATTCTGGGGTCGGCACCGGGGCAAGAACGCCCAGCCCTTCCGGAATTCGCAACGCCGTGCTGGTGATCCCATCATCGATCGCACAGCGCCCGGCACGGAGCGCCCCCCCCGTCCGCTCCAGGTAGACCGTGGCGAGGGAAGCAGTGACAAAGCTATCATCATGCAGTTGCCCTTCGCCCATTTTGCGCAGCCAATCACGCGTAAACCATTCGCCAGCCTCTGGGCAAGTGATCGGCGCAGGACAGTTGATCATACGCCGAAGTGCGTCGGTCGGTGGGGTAAAGTTCCACGCTGCTTCATCGGTAGGTGCGCCCAGCGAGGCTGACAAAACCGGGTCGGCAATCACTGCTTCCATAAAGTCATGCCATATCGGTGCTGCGCCCGTCACGCCACTGGCACCGCGCATCGCTTGGCCGTTGCTATTGCCAGCCCATACACCAGCTACCAAATAGCGCGTGTACCCTACCGTCCAGTTATCACGCCAATCACTGGATGTGCCCGTTTTAACAGCAGCAGGTCGGCTAATGTTTAGCCGGCTATTCGCGCCAAAGGCCGGTGTACGAGCCTGGTTATCACTCAGAATATCAGTTACCAGAAAAGCAGAAGCCGGCGAGATGATCTGAGCTGGCGGTCTCGCTTGCGGGAGCGCATAAACCTTTCCAGTGTTATCAGTTATACGCCGGAGCGGTGTCGATGGTTGATAAAGGCCTTGGTTAGCGATGGTATGGTATGCAGTAGAGACCTCTAGCAGAGTCACTTCGTTGCTCCCCAAGACCAACCCCAAGCCGTACGAACCATCCCGTTGCAGACTTTCAACGCCCATCCCAATCGCATACTGCCGCAGGGTGTCAATCCCAACACGATCCAAGAGCTTGACGGAGGGAATGTTATAGCTATTGGCTAAGGCCGTGCGCGCCGTCACCGGGCCATGAAAACGACTATCATAATTGCGGGGCTGATAGATCTGCCACTCATTAATGCGATAGCGCACGGGAATATCCCAGATGATAGAGGCCGGGCTAATCATATCTTGATCAAAGGCGGTCGCGAAGAGCAGCGGCTTGAGCGCACTCCCTGGCTGGCGCAAGCTGGTGGTAAGATTCACTTCGCCAGCAATGGAGCGATCCGAAAAATCGGCGCTCCCCACCATGGCTAAAATCTCAGCGCTCCCCGGCTTGAGGGCCACAAGCGCCCCATTGGTCAGATTATATTGCGGGCGCAGGGTACGAACCGTTTGGGCAACCGTTTGGGTCGCCAACTGCTGTAAGCGCAAGTCGAGCGTGGTCTGAATTTGCAAACCACCGCGCCGTAGGTTCACGTCCGGCCAATTGCGCTGGACATAATCTTCGGTATAAAGGATAAAGTGCGGGGCCTGAGCAAATTGGTTGTCAGGATCAGTCGTGAGCGTCACCGGCGCCGCGTAGATGCGCTCGGCATCAATGGAGTTGATATACCCATGCCGGACCATCAGATCAAGGACAGTGCGTTGACGCGCCTTTGCTCCGGCAAAATTGACAAAGAGGTCGTATTCGCCCGGCCGCTGTGGTATGCCCGCCAATAGGGTGGCTTCGGCTAGCGATAGATCCGCAGCCGATTTCCCAAAATAGACTTGGGCCGCCGCCTCTGGCCCATAGGCAAGATGCCCAAAATAGATGAGATTCAGGTACATTTCCAGGATCTCATCTTTAGAAAAGAGATCGGTCAGATCACGGGCCAGAAAGACTTCATTGATCTTGCGATCTAAGGTTTGCGCAAAGCGATCCGCAGGCAGATAGAAAAGCTGACGCGCTAATTGCATAGTAATCGTACTCGCGCCGGAAACAATATCACCACGGCGAGCGTTCTGCATCAAAGCAGCGGCCAAGCGCTTTGCATCAATCCCCGCATTCGTATAGAAAGTAGAGTCTTCGGTCGCAATCACCGCGTTGAGTAAGTGGGGCGACATTTTTGAAAGCGGAACCCACTGACGGCGACCTTCATCAAAAATATCGATGATCGACTTGCCGGTCCGATCATAGAGGGTCGTATGCTGAAACACACGTGGCAGAGGGCCAGGTTGATATTGCTGCAAATAATATTCAGCCGAAGCTTGGGTGCTTGATGCGGGGCGCGGCGAAAGTTGGTAGGTCTCAGCATAGCGACTTTCAAAGTAGCTTACTTGATAGGCTGCCCCACCACTCAATGAGACCCCAGGAGATAGCGATGCTGGCCCACAACTCGTGGTTAGGCTCACCACAAAGGCAAGCCAAAGCAAATGCCGCCAGCGTCTGAACTTAACAAATCGCGTTAAACAGAATTTTTGCATCATATCCAGGCTTAGATGTTTTGTGTGTAACAGATTAATAACGTTCATGGCTTGCGCTAGGTTCCCTCTATGACTCCATTGGACGGGACAATTTTCTGAACGGAAGAGCTTGTGGAATGGTACAGGTTGGGATTGAGGCCCAGCCAGCGCATGGATCAATCACCATCCACGCCAGGTGGGGCAATTGTAATCTTCTTTTTACTTGGCCTCTCTACGTTTTCTTGCTAGGCTTTCTTGCTAGGCTTTCTTGCTAGGCTTTCTCGCTAGGCTGTAGAAAAACATACTTCGGATGATCCGTAGAGGGGTTTTCATACAATGTCAAGGCTCAACCACCAAAAGCCTAGCGAAAATGCCTAAGTTCCAAGCTGAAATTGCTGTCGGTATGCAAGCATACTTAGAGATTGTTTGAATAGGTGACCATTTCAGGTGTAGACTACTCATCTTCCCCCTTCAAACAGCTTCTTGGGCTTACGGATGGTGCCAGTTTTGTTATAATGAACGGCTGACCCCGCTAATAGCAGACGGCCAAATGCGCGATACCGATCTTAGTGTAAGCGTGATAAGCCAATGGAGCGATAGGACAGCAACGATAACAACCCTGAGCAACAAAAAATAAAGGCTAACCACCAATAACAGGGTTAGCCTTTGAATAGACCTATGGAGCTGATAAGGATAATGAGTACAGTAGTTGTCGATTTCACCGTATTACAAAAGGCGACGGCCGGATTCGAACCGGCGATCGGGGTTTTGCAGACCCCTGCCTTACCACTTGGCCACGTCGCCACAGAAATTACACTATCCTAAAACTACGCCAAAATCATTACTGCGCTAAATCATTGCTTTGCTAAAATAGCCTTGATTAGATTAATTCATCCTACAATAATAGGATTGGGATATAACATAATATGTAGCATCTTGCGAACAATGGTAAAATAGTAACAGTGAAAGCCTAAATTGTCAAATTGTAAAGCGGTGCAAGGTAGAATCATGGCAAAGCAGCCACCCCAGGATCAAGACGAGACACGCTACTGTGAACGTTGCGGCATTTCGTTTCTATGGGCGAGTGAAGAACAACATCAAACTCACTTATCATCACCCCACTTATCGTCACCCACGGTTGGGCAGCTTTGCCCTGGCTGCCGCCAGTTGCTACCGGCGCTCGGTCGTGAGCGCGGGTTGGTGCGATGGTACAATCGACAAAAAGGCTATGGTTTTATCACACGCGCCAACCAACCGGAGCTCTATGTACACCGGTCGGCTGTTCGGCAAGGACGCTTGGCGCCGGATGTTCTTGTGGAATTTTCGCTAGGGGTCAATCAACAAGGAGCAATAGCTGAAGAGCTGATTGTCCTAGAAGAAAGCTAACAAAAGTGTAAGCTACGCGAGTAAATTCGTCTATCGCGGCCCTGGTTTCGGATAGAAGACTACTTGTCAGATGAGCGAAAATTTAGTAAAATAAAGACCGGCATTGTAGGTCAGATTGGCGTTCAAAGGGTCGTGCTAGGGGGATCGTACTCGGCGTACTAGTACACTCTCCAAAAATCCAATGATTCACCAATCTTCATCACATAACAACGTGTTGACCATTATCTCTCCTGTGAAGGAGCAACCGCTTAGGTGATCCGCCCTTTTCGATTTGGCGACTTTTTTCTAATTCACAGCTTGAGTCGACAAGCAACAAAGCTGAATGCTAGTCTTGCCTTGTCACAGCCCTACTCTGTGCTCGGCGCTGCCCTCACTGCAACTGTCCCATGGAATGAAACCAAAGTTACGACCTATGTGCTCCATCAGCGCATGCATGAATTTGCCCGCACTGGTTTTTTACAGGCACAGAAACGCCCTGGTCGCCCAGAATCGGATCTTCTCTTCTTAGCGCCAGCCTTGGACACGGCTCATGGGCACCCCGCTATCTGGGAAAAGTTGTTATCACACTATAGTAATGAAGCGACTCAACAACAAATTGCGCGCATTTATGCCGACGTTCCCGACCAACCACTCGTTGTCAACACCTTGATGCATGTCGGTTTCCGGGTCTATACGCGCCAAACGATCTGGCGCTTACCGGCCCACACCGTAGAAGCCTTTCCACTGCCACAAGAGGCATCCATTCGTCCTCAGCAGAAAAAGGATGGCTGGGCCTTGCGCCGCCTCTACAGCCAAGTGACGCCCAGCCCCGTACAACAAGCCGAAGGCGTACAGACCGACAGTGAGTTGGAGCCGCCCATCTTGGATTGGTGGCAGCCCTATGTGCGTGACAGCTATGTACTTGAAAGCGCCGGTGAACTCCATGGTTGCATTCGCATCGGTTATGGACGACGCGGCATTTGGTTACAACTTTGGCATAGCCCCTATGGCATGAACAGCAACTACCTGCATCAGCTGCTCAGCTTTGCCCTCACCGAAATTCGTCAGCAGCACAACCTGCGTCTCCCCATCTATGTCGGTGTCCGCGATTATCACGGCGGGATGGGGAGTGTGCTGGCAGATTTTGGCTTTGTTCCCTTTACGGACCGCGCCAAGATGAGTAAACAGTTGCTTCAGTGGATAAAAAGCCCCGAACTCGGGTTGGCCCCTGCACTAGAGGCAGTCCCCGAGGTCGTCGCCACCCCCTTTGCTTTGGCGGAGCAGGAAAGTTCTTCCTTTCCGCCACAACAACCTGTCGCGGCCCGCCAATCGATGGTGGGTCACCCTTATTCTAGAACTGGGTAGGAGGCCCAATCAATCCTATGCAGATCAGCAGGCCACAGGTTAGCGTCCGCTAACACAACGCTAAGCAGACGCTAATCTCTTGTTCGGAACATGGCCTAGGCCAGAACCGTTTACTAGGTATATATACTTTATACGCACAGCAGTATAAACGTATTATATAGCAGTACCGTCGTGAATGGATTTGTTTTGTCAATTGACTGCCCCCCATCAACTGTTGAGGAATGCTTGTGACTTCTAGATACTCTTTACCTATAACTCAATTACCCAACCCTACTTCAGCGTTACCTGCTGCCAGATCCCAAAGCGACAACAGTGATATGACAACTCTGCAAATTACAGACGACCTTGACCTTCTGCTCGCCATTTTGCCGGCGCGCATTCGCACGGCGTTAGAACAAGCCAATCGCACTTCGGAACTGATCGAAGTCATTCTAGATCTTGGTCGTTTGCCCGAAGCCCGCTTTAGCCAAGGTGAGATGTATCTTAGCAACACGGAAGTAACCGCCGACGACCTCCACATGGTGATCGAGCACATTGGCGATTTTGGGACAGACAACCGCGCCGGGATTGAACGTACTCTTCACCGCATCTCAGCGATTCGCAATCGCAAAGGCAAGATTATTGGGCTGACCTGTCGGGTAGGCCGCGCCGTTTATGGCACAATCGAAATCATCAAAGATATTGTCATGAGCGATAAAAGCATCTTATTGCTAGGTCGCCCAGGGGTGGGCAAGACCACCCTGCTGCGCGAAGCGGCGCGGGTGCGTGGTGAGGATCGCCGCGTGGTGATTGTCGATACCAGCAATGAAATCGCCGGTGATGGAGATATTCCGCACCCTGCCATTGGGCGCTCCCGCCGAATGCAAGTGGTAGAAACGGCGCTGCAACATGAAGTGATGATCGAAGCAGTAGAAAACCACATGCCACAGGTCATTATCATCGATGAAATCGGGCGCGAGGAAGAAGCGGTGGCGGCCCGCACCATTGCCGAACGTGGGGTCCAACTCATTGGCACCGCCCATGGAAACTCGCTTGAAAATCTGTTGATGAATCCAACCCTAAGCGATCTGGTGGGTGGGATCGAATCCGTAACGCTTTCGGACGAAGAAGCGCGTCGCCGGGGTACGCAAAAGAGTGTACTCGAGCGCAAAGCGCCGCCAACCTTTGATGTCTTGATCGAGATCCAAGATCGCCAGCACATGGTCATTCACCATGATGTCGGTGCCGCCGTGGATGCCTTCTTGCGCGGGCGAAACCTTGCGCCCGAAAGCCGCCGCATGGATGACAACGGGCACCTGCGGATCGAAAAAGCCGTGGAAGCCGAGTTTGGTGAAAAACCGGGCAGCAAAGTCGGCAAGCATCGCCGCCATCGCGATACCTGGCAGAATGGCAAAAGCAGCAGCGAAAGCAATGGCAGTGCCTATAGTCGCTGGAGCGATAGTGCAACCGAGGTGGCGGACTTTGTTGAGGTGGCCCCAACCACGCACGCCGAAGAACGCCCAACCAAGGTCGTGCGGGTCTATCCCTATGGCATTGGTCAAAATCGCTTGCGTTCAGCGGCCAGCACGCTCAATGTGCCGATTCAGATTGTCGAAAATTTGAGCCAAGCCGATGTGGTCATCACCTTGAAAAACTACTATCGCCAACAGCCACAGCCGTTGGTCGATGCCGAACGCCGCAATGTGCCGATCTATGTGCTGCGGAGTAATACGGTCACGCAAATGGAACAGTGCCTTGTTGACGTTTTCCAGATTGCGACCGACCCAGTGGATACCTTTACGGAAGCTATGCAGGAAACCCAAGAAGGGATTCAACAGGTGCTCAATGGCGAAAATACCATTGAGCTCCAACCCCGCTCGGCGGCGATTCGCAGTCAGCAACACCAACTAGTGCGAGCGGCCAATCTGCTCAGCCACAGCTATGGCCGTGAGCCCTATCGCCGTGTCCGCATTTTCCGCCAAGAGTAATCCTCAAGCCTGAAAAAGAGGAAGACAGACGGCCCAATTGACTGGACCATCTGTCTTCCTCTTTTTTTGTCTAGCGACGAAATGAATCGAAACGTGAGTCTCTTTATTACCTTTGAAGGCCCTGAAGGGGGCGGCAAAACGACCCAAGTCCAGCGCCTAGGGGCCCAGTTAACCCAGCAAGGCTACCCAGTTGTGGTAACCCGCGAACCAGGGGGAACGGCCATTGGTACGGCCATCCGCTCCCTGCTCTTGGACCCACAATACACCGCGATGTCGCCTCGGGCCGAAGCATTGCTCTTTAATGCGGCGCGCGCCCAGCTCGTCGATGAAGTAGTACGCCCAGCCCTGGCTGCCGGGACGCTGGTCATCTGTGATCGCTTTGCGGATAGCACCCTTGCCTATCAAGGCTATGGTCGGGCGCTCAGTCTAACCGACTTACAAACCTTGATCGCGTATGCCACCCAGCAGCTTCGCCCTCATCTAACTGTTTTTTTGGATATTCCTGCGGTGGCAGGGCTCCAACGCAAAAAACAAGGGGCAGAGTGGAACCGCATGGAAGCAGAGCAGATCGACTTTCACCAGCGCGTACGGCAGGGGTTTTTAACCTTGGCCGCGGCTGAAGCGGAACGCTGGTTGGTGGTCGATGCCACCCAATCGATCGAAGAGGTTCAGGCTCAGATCTGGCAACGCGTGAGCCCGTTATTAGGGCGACCTAGGTAAACCAGTCATCTTAGAACTCAGAAGGCAGCACCTGGGTGTGGTACAATCCGAGAAGGTATCAATTTTTGATGGACAAACGAAGGTAGGAGTTTGGCATGAAAATGGTCATGGCGATCATCAATAGTGAGGACAGCCGCAACGTCATTGATCGCCTGGCACGGCGGGGCTTTTCAGTGACCATGGTCAATTCGTCTGGGGGCTTTTTGCGCGTGGGCAACACGACCTTGTTCTGTGGCGTTGTCGATGAAAAAGTGGATGAAGTGCTCGGTGTGATTCGCGAGAGTTGCCCAACGCGCGTTCAATATGTGACACCGCTACCGCCCGTCATGGAGCCAGGCGAGGTGAATATTCCCCGGCCCGTAGAAAAACATGTTGGTGGTGCGACAATCTTTGTCTATACCGTCGATCACTTTGAGCGGATTTAGCCCAGCCACCGCTTTCAGCTAGCCGTTGCGCAGCACGAGGACGCTCTGGCTGGCGCGCTTATTCATCCAACGCGCCAAGGCCACCGGTCGACATCCCCATGTCGCCCCCCATCCCTTCACCATCGGCTAGCCCCGGCATCGACTGTTCAATGGCTTCCGGGCTCTCGCCAGCCTCCAGCCGATCGATCATCTCCGTCATTTCCGCATCCAACGGCTCGCCCATCTCGTTGCTCATCCGGCGCATAAAACTCGCCAGTGCACGCGGATCTTCATTTTCGAGCCCGGCCATCATCGATGGATCGGCCATATCCTCCAGACGACTATCTTCTGACTTCATCACCGCGACCCGGCTTACCAAGCGGTGAAGACGAACCCCTTCACAATGCGGGCAGTGCGGTTGTGTGGTTGCCGCGACACTCATGGTCCGAAAAAAGACACTCACCCGCTTCCGACAATCGCGACAGTAATATTCATAAATGGGCATAGGCGATCTCCGCTCTCTTTCATTTTGATGAGGTTCATTTTGATGAGGTTCATTTTGATGAGGTTCATCTTGATGAGGTTCATTTTGACGAGGACTTAGGCGCAAAGCTTGGTTGACCACCAGAGACCAGACAGGTCTTGAAAGCCTGTCCGGTCTCGTATTGCCTAAGTCCTACCAATCCACGGTGCAACACCGAAACCAGCGCAGCAGACAGACAGATTTTTATCCACAGCCAGCCTGACATATACTTAGAATTTCGCAGAAGGGTTTGACGACGCCCCCGCCAAGGTGGGAGCCAGGAAAACTTTTCTAATTGGTGCCGCTGTGTAGACAGACAAATTAGGCACGGAAATAAGCTGACGACTGCATGTCTGTAGTTGGTCAGCGGCATTCTGAGCTGGTCAACTTTACGAATTGCTCATGAATCGCATTATACTAAGTTCAGGCAGAAGCGGCAAGGCCACGGTCTGGCTGTCGTCGTTGGACGGCGGCTTTGCTAGACCGCAATCGTAGGACCGCAATCGTAGAACAACGAGTGAGGAGTGAACTGTGACGCCGATTTCTGACAAAGATCATGAAGTCGATGCCCTCTATATGAATCTGGCCAATCCCCGGCCAGTCTTGGTGGTCATCTCGGGCCCAAGCGGGGTGGGCAAAGATGCCACGTTGAACCAAATGAAACAAGGGAACCAGCCCTTTTACTTTGTCGTTACGGCGACCACTCGTCCCAAGCGCCCCAATGAAGTTGACGGCGTTGATTACCATTTTGTCTCGGTGGGCGAATTTGCCGAGATGATCGAAAATAACGAATTGCTGGAATATGCGGTCGTCTACGGGGATTATAAGGGCATCCCCAAAAAACATGTCCGCGAAGCCTTGGCTAGTGGTCTAGATGTGATTATGCGCATCGATGTACAAGGCGCGGCGACTATCCGCAAATTAGTGCCTAACGCGGTCACCATCTTTTTGATCGCCGAAAGCGAAGAAGAATTGGTCCGCCGCCTCTACGAGCGCAAAACGGAAGAAGCCGACAAGTTGAAGATGCGCATTGCGACCGCGCGGCAGGAACTCAAACGGTTGGCCGAGTTTGATTATGTTGTCGTCAACCGCATGGATGCTCAGGATGAAACGGCGGCCAAGGTGCTCAGCATTATCAACGCCGAAAAGAGTCGTGTCGACTGGTCTCCAGTCATCTTATAGGAATGAACGGACGAAGCAACCCGCATGGATGAGCAAACGACGACTGGCCGCTTGGTCGAACCGAGCCGCGTCGACGAAGCGCCGTTGATGGGCCACCGCCCTCAATTTTATATTCCAGTTACCAAGCCACGCGTCACCTGGATTTTACTGGCCTGTAATGTCGTCATGTTTATGGTGACGATCCTCTTTGGGCTGCTCCAGTTTGGCAGTTGGAATCTCACCAGCAACTTGCTGCCCTCCTTGGTCATCTTTGGGGCCAAGGTCAATGAGTTGATCGCCCAAGGCCAGGTCTGGCGGCTCTTTACAGCCACCTTCCTCCACGCCGACATCTTACATCTCCTCTTTAATCTCTATGCCCTCATTGCCCTGGGCAAACATGTCGAAACCTATTTTGGTCATGGCCGCTTTCTGGTGATCTATGTTATTGCGGGGCTTTGGGGCAGTTTTGCCAGCTATGCCACCTCCTCCGAAATTTCAGTCGGGGCATCGGGTGCGATCTTTGGCTTGGCCGGGGCGACGGTGATCTACTTTTGGCGCTATCACGAAAATTTTGGCGATGCAGGCCGGTCGATCCTGCAAAATATCATGGCCGTGGTCGCCTTTAATCTTGTCTTTGGCTTTACCAACCCCCAGATCGATAACGCCGGCCATATTGGTGGGCTTATTGGCGGAGCGGTCATCGCCTTGGGGCTATTGCCCACCTATAGCAAACCCCAAACCATCCAGATCGGCGGCCAGCCCCTCCAGAAAAGCCATCGCCTTGGGCTCGAGATCGCCTGGGTCATCGTGCATCTTGTGCTCTTAGCCATCGGGGTCAATTTCATTTCACAGCGCATTTTAGCTGGATAGCACCACCAGCGCGACCGATTACGGAAAGGAAGAACGATGGAGTCTCAACGCCGGAGTGGCATCCTCTTACACCCAACTTCATTACCTGGCCGTTATGGCATCGGCACGCTGGATCAAGCCGCGTATGAGTGGGTGGACTTCTTGGTCGAAACCCATCAAAGCCTCTGGCAAGTTCTCCCGTTGGGGCCAACCGGCTATGGGGACAGCCCCTATCAAAGCTTTAGCACCTTTGCAGGCAATCCCTATCTCATTAGTGTTGAAGCATTGGTGGAAGAAGGGTTTCTAAGTGCAGCTACGCTTGCCCAAGCCCCAGCTTTCCCCAGCGATCGCGTCGATTATGGCGCGATCTACAGCTGGAAGTTGCCATTGCTCCGCCAAGCCGCAACCACCTTTAGCCAACAGGCCACCGCCGCGCAACAAGCTGATTTTGCTGCGTTCTGCCAGGCTGAGGCGGCTTGGCTCGATGATTTCGCCCTTTTTATGGCGCTGAAAGATGCCCATAACGGCCAAGCCTGGACCCAATGGGCGATGCCGCTGCGCAGCCGTCAACCCGCGGCGCTGAAGAGCGCTACAGCCACCCATGCCACCGCCATTCATGCTCACAAATTCAACCAATGGCTCTTCTTCCGCCAGTGGCAACAGCTCAAAAGCTACGCCAACGCGAAGGGCATTCAACTCATTGGCGATATTCCCATCTTTGTCGCCATGGATAGCGCGGATACTTGGACAAACCCCGGCGAATTCTTTCTCGATCAAACCTGCCACCCTACGGTCGTGGCAGGCGTACCACCGGACTATTTCAGCGCTACAGGACAACTCTGGGGCAACCCCCTCTACCGTTGGGACAAGATGAAAGCCAATGGCTACGCTTGGTGGTTGCGGCGGATCCGGGCCGCGCTCAAACTCTATGATATTGTGCGCATTGATCATTTCCGCGGCTTTGCGGGCTATTGGGAAGTGCCAGCGGGCGAAGAGACGGCCATCAACGGCCAGTGGGTCAAAGGGCCAGGCGCGGATCTTTTTAATGCGATCCAAGCAGCACTGGGTGAATTGCCGATCATTGCCGAGGATTTAGGGGAGATCACGCCGGATGTCATTGAATTGCGCGATCAATTTAACTTGCCTGGCATGAAGATCTTGCAATTTGCCTTTAGCACCGATGCCAGCGACAAATTCTTGCCCCATAACTATACGCACAACTTTGTTGTCTACACCGGCACCCACGATAACGATACCACAGTTGGCTGGTACAACAACAGCGCCACCACCTATGAACGCGATCATTTCCGGCATTATCTCCGCACGGATGGGCACGATCCGGCGTGGACCATGCTGGATGCGGCCTTCCGCAGCGTCGCCATGCTGGCCCTGGTCCCCTTGCAAGATCTACTCGATCTCGATAGCCCAGCCCGCATGAACTTTCCTGGACGCGCCGAGGGCAATTGGGCTTGGCGCTTTCAACCCGAGCAGCTCAACGGCCTGGTGGCGGCACGCCTCAGCGATACTACCCTGCTTTATGGCCGCGACCCAGCCACCTATGCTGGGAAAGATGCCGAGGCCGGTGGTCAATAAGCCGCGAGTGAGAATAGCCAAAGAAAACGCCAGCGAGTTCGTCGCTGGCGTTTTCTTTGGCTATTCTGTGATCGTAACAGAGGCCAGCAGCGCAGCATCTGCCCCATCCGCCAGGGGCAGACGTTCAAAAGTCGTTGGGTTATATAGCCCTGTCAGTAGCCGATAATTCCCCGCCGGTAGTGTGGCGGGCAAGGCCAAGGGATAGACTTCGGCAACCCAGGTGCCAGGCTGCCAAGCCGACGTTGGATAGAAACCATCCAGCGGCTGGCGATCCATTTGGGCCAGTGGGGTTCCACTGGCATCGACCCAATGCACAAAAATTGTATAATCATGCTGGGGCGGTACAGTCGCCGACCAGACGAGGCGCACCGATACCGTTTCGCCGGCGCGGGCCGTCGGCGTTACCGTGTCCGCACCAACCAGCACAATACCATCTTGCCATAGCATGTCCAGCCGTTGCACTGGTGGCGCAGGCTGGCCCCGTTGCAACCAAGCCACGGGTGCCGGATTTGCCAGCGGTTCCGCCGTCGCCGCGCGATAGGCCAATGCCTCGAAGCGGTAGAGACCCATGGGCAAGGTGGCTGGCAGCGGCAGCACCTTCTCATCTGGCAAGGGTTGGTCAAAGAAAAGATTGGTTGGAATGAGCCCGCGCGCCGGTGGACCATCGACCCGCGCCAAGATGTTGCCCTGTTGATCCACCAAGCGGAGTGAGGTATTTAGCTGTTCGTGGATCGGCGCGTTGCCCTGCCAAAAGAGGGTGATGGACGCTGAAGTTGGCGTGGTAGCAGTGGTTGTCGGCCATTCATAGCCCATCAGGGTGAGTGGCCCAAAGGCGAGGGGCGGGGTGAGCGGGGTCAAGGTTGGAGCGGTGGGCCGCATCCGCCAGCCATCGGCGCGCAGCACCACCACCCCGCGGGCCTCGTAGGCCACCGCAAATTGCTCGATCACCGTCCGCACAAAATCGGCTTCGTAGCGCGTAGCCAGCCGAAACCGGTCGGTGACAAACCAGGTACGTGGAGCCTGTTGAATCGTTTGAGCCAACTGAGCAGTTGTCGTCAACAAAGTTGCCCCTGACCAGCGATCCACGAGGATCCCGTCACGCTCGATCACAAATTCCTCGTAGCCCCGTTGGACCGCGTAATAATCACAAGGCCCCAAGACCAAGGCACAAGCCGGTGGCTGCGGTGAGAGCACGACATCGGTTGGCGCTCGCTCCGTTGCCAGCCAGGCCAGGGCCAGATCATAGCCTTCCACCTGTTGTTGTAGAACGGCTTGGGCCGCTGGCAATTGGGTGACACCGATTACGCAAAAGAGGCCAACCAAAGCACTGATCGACAACCAGCGGTAGCGCGACAAGCGTTGGAGCACCAAGCCCAAACCCGCGGCCCCCACCAATAACCAGAGCGGCTGAACAAAGAAGAGGTAACGACCTTCGCGCCAGGTCGTCCCGACTAATGTAAAGATTACTGCGATCACAAAGCCTAATTGCAGCAATAAGAAGAGAATTGCCTGATCTCCCAAGGGCAGATCGCGCAAACGGCCATGGCAACGCCACAAGGCCCACAGCGCCACCACCAAAGCAAGGAGCGTTCCCACGGTCCAGATGGCTCGATCCGGCGCGAGGAAGAGCGGGCTATAGGTCTGCCAAGCCCCGTGGAGATCGAAGATCATCCCCACATAGGGGCGCTGATCTTGGATAGTTTCAAAATAGCCCGGCTGCCCGACCTTTTCCATGAGGTAGCGCAAGGCCAGCCCCACACCACAGAGGGCGTGGGCAGCAAAAACAACTGGCCGCAAAAAGAAGCGCCAGCCGCGCCAGAGAAGCATCCCCAACACCAGCGAAGGATAGAGCAAAACCAACTCTTCATGCGAGAAGAGCGCCAAGAGGAAGCAGAGCGCGAAGAGCCATTGGTAGCGGCCCAGCCGTTTATCAGTCGGTGCGATTGCCACGGTGGCAAAGGCGGCCCACACGGTCAATAAGGTAAAAAATTGTAACTGCGTGTAGAAACGGGCACGGCCACTCCACAAGACCGCCTCGGGCAGGAGTGCCAAACCGAACGCGGCCAACAACCCCACCTCTTCGCGCCAAAGCCGCCGCCCCACTAGCCACAGCGCCACCACCGTCATGAGCCCAAAGAGCAGGCTAGGGAGACGGCCAATGAAATAACTAAAGCCAAAGAGCGCCAGAAAGGCAGCTTCGACATAGGTGGCTAACAAGCCACGCGTATAGAGGACCCCACTGGGCATCCACGGGACACCCAACATTTGCACCCGGCGCGCTGCCCACAAGGTCGTAAACTCATCCACATAGAGGCTAATGGTTTGGGCATAGCGCCAGCGCAGCCAGCCCGCCAGCAGGACAATCAGGCCAAGCAGGAGCAAGCTAACAGGCTTTTTGAACAGTTTCGGCCTAAGCGTCATGGCCCAACGCTCCATTCACTAATCATCCTTGTATCACCCGCCGCGGTTCCATTCCATTGGAAGGCGAGGCGCTCTCCGGTTTGCCCATCATAGATACCCACAATCAGTTGGTAGGGGCCGGGGGGTAAGGTTAAGGGCAATTCGATTCGATACTCATCAGCCAAGATCAGCCCCGGCTGCCACTGGCTGGCTGGGATAAAGGCATCGGCCAATGGGTGGTCGTCTTGGGCAACCAAACGCCCTTGTGCATCCAGCAACTGCACAAAGCCCGTATAGTCCAAGGCAGGCTGTTGCTGCGCCCGCCAAACCAACGTAATCGGCACGACTGCGCCCGCCGCGACTTGTTGTTGCGGTGCGATATTGCTACCGAGGAGGCCGATCTGTTCACCAAAGAGAGCGGCACCAGCCAACGGATAGGCTGGCGTTGGCGGTTGCCCAACCATAATGTAGGTGAGCAGAACAATTTCTCCGCTGTTTTCGCCCGTTGTTACCTGACGCGTCGGCAGCTTTGCTTGGGTGGCGGGATCGGTCAGGTAGAGTTCTAAGCGATAGAACCCGGTCGGCGTATCCACCGGCAGCATGGGGGTATGATGATCATACCAGATCCGGCGGGCAACCGGCCAAGTGGAGGTCGGCGCGCCAGCGGGCCATGCCTGATGCTCCCACCAGACGCGGCCCTGCTTATCCACCAGCCGCACGGCAACGACATAGTTTGTGGAGATGGGTTGGATAGCCCGCCACAACAAGAGCAGATCGAGTGTGTCACCCGGCGCCGCGGTCGTTCGATCCAACAGGTAGTCGACCAAAGTGATCTGATCGTTAAAAAGAAACGCATCTGCCGCTTCCGCAGGCGCAATGACAGGTGGCGCTTTGGCTAAATGACGAAAGAAAAAGGTATCTATGCTGCTTGCGTACTGCTGCATGATCGGCACGTCCAGCACATATTTCTCGGCCAAGTCGCGTTCAGGGTTGACGGCAAATTGATAGAGCGCGCCGCGCGCATAGACCCGCGCCAATTGATAGCCCACTTCATAGAAGGGCGAAAGCGCGCCCAGCCAGAACACAACCACCCAGAGAATTTTGCGCCAAGTCGCCGCCGGTTGCACCACAAACCCATTACGCCCTACCACCATCGCGACAAAAAAGAGCGCCGGAATCGAGGCGCGCATGCTCAAGTCGTTGTGTTCCCCCAAGATCAGCAGAGGGAGCACGGCCAACCACAGAAAATTGAGCCAATAGGCCCACCGTAAGGCCGGTTTTGTCCGCAACGCTTGATCGCGATCCAAGACGATAAAGATACCAAATTCCAACAGACAGAACAACGCATAGGAAAAAAGGGTGCGCGGCCAGCCAGCTTGTCGTGCCAATTCGACCAAGCTGATCCCAACGCGCATGCCTTGATTCAGCACTGGCGCAATTGGCTCCAATTTGGTCGCATAGAAGCACGCCATGAGCAAGAACAACAGCAGACCACAGCCATTCGCAACCGACAGATAAGCACGCAGGCGCGTACCAAAGCGGCTGTCTGGCCGGGGCAACAGATCAGCCACAAAGAGGGGCAACAGGCCAATCGTGATAAAAGGCGACCACAGCGCGCTCAACGACCACAAAAAGAGCAAACTGCCCCGTGCGCTGGTCATCGAGCAGACAAAAAGGATGAGACCCGTTATCAGCCAGCCCGGGAGCACATGTTGCGGCACCCAAAAGAGCCCACGCACATGGGGCGAATATTGCCAAGCCGCAGCCCATAGCGCGGGGTGGGTTTGCCACGGGGCCGTGTTCAGATCGGGTGCGCCAGCCAGCCAGTTGACGGGCACATAAAAGCGTAGAAAGAAGCCCACTACACTGAGCCCAGAAAAGAGGATGAAAAAGGTCAAGCCCATGCTCAGGGAGCGCGCGGTGAGGACAGAAAACCAGCAGACCGCCAAAATTAACCCAGCTAGGGTCCATAGAACCAATGCTTGGTTGGCAAGGAGAATTCCCCCCACTTTGCCCACCAGCGCCGCGGGCAAATAGTAAGCAAGGTAATAGGCCAGCCCCACGGTTTCATCATAGTAGGTGTAGAAAACCGGCCAAGGATAGTCACTTAGATCTTTGAGGAGGATCTCATGTTTGGTCCAATCGCCCGTTTGATAGCCATAGCCCCCCACCCCCGAGATGAGCACCAAGCCACCACAGACAAGACAGGTAAGCAACAAGCCACGGCGGGTAACGCCTTGCCACCACTGATCCAAGGCCACGACCAGCGCTTCCGTGCGCCCGAATTCAGCCAATGTCTGCCCCAGGCCGATTGCGGTCAGCAGCATAAAACTGATTGCCCATGGGGTACGTAACCAGCCTAGCTCAAAGAGGAAAACCGGCAAGGTAAGATAACCAAGCGTAGCGCCCACCAACCATCCCATTGGCCCCTTGGCCCATGACCGAGCTATCCGCAACATAGGTTATCCGACGCTACGGTGTGGCGGTGCCAGCTACCATCAAAGAGCCCAAGGTGACAAAATCGCCGAGAAGCACCTCATTTTGGAGCACAGGCAAGCGGCCACTCGCCAAGGTATAGAGCCCCACTCGCACACTGTACGCGCCGGCAGGCAGGTCAGGCGGCAGGGCTAGCCGATAGGGATCGCGATAGGACAAGCCCGGTTCCCACAGACGCGTCGGGGCAAAACCGGCCAAGGGGGGCTGATCTTGTTGGGTGACCGTCACTCCTTCGTCATTGACCACATGGACAAAAACCGTATAGTCGGTGGAGGTGCGCGCCAAACTTTCCCAGCGCAAATCAAAGGCCAACGTGTCGCCGGGGGCTAGCTGCGCAGGCAATGCGGGGGAAGTCAGGCCGATAGTATCCCCCAACTGCCAAGCTGTCGCTGCGGCTGTCATTGCGGCTGTCATTGCGGCTGTCGCTGGCGAAGGCCCCACTTGTAACAAGGCCACCTCCCGCCACGGCGAGGCAAGGGGAGCCGCTTGATCAACCAAAGTCACGGGCAACGCATCAAAGGTAGCCGGGTCATAGAGATTGAGTTCAAAGCGATACAACCCCGGTGGCGCCGTAGCCGGAATAGTGACCGTATGACCATCGGGGCGGACTTCGCGCAGGGGCCAATCGCGGGTAGGCGCGCCCCAGGGCCAACCCTCATCACGCCAGAGTTCCACACCCGCTTGATCGACCAGCCGTAAGATTAAATTATAATTTACCTCCATCGCCGCCAGACTCTGGAGATAGAGCGTCACCTGGAATTGATCCCCGGGTTGGGCTTGGGCTTGCGGAAAGTCATAGGCCAACAGCCGAACCTGGCCGCCAAAGTCCGCCGCGCTGGTCTTGCCAATGTCCACAAAATCCGGCAGGATACTCTGGCGCATATCATAGACGCGCGCCAGCTCTAGGCCGCGGAAACGCACCACATGCACCGGCGTTTGTTGGTTAAAATAGTCGATCACCGCGGGCGAGGGTAGCTGCCGCTGCCATTGATTGACATAGAGCACAGCGTAGTCGGTGCCAAACCACATGAGGGGCGACTCGTAGCCCAAACTCACTTCCTGACCTTGAAAGTAATAGGAAAAGGGGCCATCGGCATACCAGGCAACAACCCGCAGATCCTGGGCATTGGGCTGGGCATTGAGCCACCGGGCCGCGGCATCTAACCCTTCTCCCCACCCCACGAAGAGGACATTCGGCGCGCTGCGGCTTCCCCCGACAAGCGGATTGAAATAGGTTAGGTAATAGGGATATTGGATAAAACCGGGCAGCGCCTGGAGACCGAAGATCACGACGAAGGTGGTGAGCCAGTGAAGTTGTTGGGGCGGACGCACCCGCCAGCGTTGGGCAAACCATGGCATGACGAGCGGCAGCAGCGCAAGCAACCCCAAGAGTGCAACCAGATCGAGCGCCAGCAGGCTGGGCAACATATAGCGATCAAACTTTTTCGCGCCAATGCTCATGCCAATGCCCAGAACCAGGGCAAAGAGACAGAGCGCGCCCACGCTTTGGCGCACGGTGCGGTTAGCAAAGAAGCCCCACTGTCGCCAACTTGCGAACAGCGCAACCACCAAACCAATGACCGTTGCCGGGGTCGTCCGCCATAAAAAGGCAATGGGATAGAAGAGCCAACCCGGGTCCTCGATCGGTTGGCCCAGAAAGTAGTTGACAGTGGTATGGCGCTCGACATAGACGGCCATTTCCACACTCATCCGGCGCAAGGTTCCCAATGGATCGAGCCACATGGCGGGCCAAAGCAGGAGGAAGGTGAGGGTGGCACAGAGCCCCCAGCCCACATAGCCCAGCAACAAAGGGCGGCGTTGCGCCGGTTGCCGCCACCATTGCCAGCCGACCAAGAGCGCGCCTGTGGGCACCAGAAAGATCGCGGGGGTTTTGGTCAACCAAGCCAAGCCCATCACCACGCCTGAAGCGATCAGGTAGCGGCGTTGCTGGCTGCCATAGAGCCAGGCGAGCAAGAGCAGTAGCGCCAAGAGCATAAAGCTCGCGGCCAACCCGTCGGGGTGCAGTTGGCGGGAAAGGGCGATCAAAAAAGGGCTCCAGGCCAGATAGAGCGCGCCCCAGGCCGCCGATCCCCTGCCCACCAGCCGTCGTAGGGGAAAATAGCCAATAACGATGGTCAACGAAATCAGCAGCACGATCCACCAGCGCCCTGCAGTTAGCAATTCCAAAGGCGTATGGGTCGTATTTTGGGTAAGCCAAGTTTCTAGGTGCTCGCGATCCCAAGCAAATTGGCCGGGCGCGAGCTGGGGATAGGCGGGAAAGTGTTGCCAGAAACCGGCCATGCCCGCCCACATCACCGTCACACCAGGATGCTCGCGCTGAAAGGTGGCGGCCCAATCACCGTGGGTTAACGCTTGGTAGAAGTTGGCCGAGCGGGCCAACCATTTGCGCTCGTCGATCGTCACCACGGCATCCAGCGCTAAGACGCGCGGGAGCCAAGCCGCGATAAAGAGCCCCAATAAAAGCAAGGCCGTCCGAATGGATCTACTCACCCACGCCACCTACCCATCCTTGCTTATTCCACACCGACGCGAATGTCCGTCAGATGGACCTGATCGCCAATTACATTGCCCGCTTCATCAATGACGCGTAAACGATCCAAGGTCTCTTCCAAATACAGACCTGTGTAGAAAGGATAGAGACCATCGGGCGCATCGGCCTTCACCGGAATTTCATACTGGTCGGTGATCAGCTCGCCGGGGTCCCACCGCCAAGTTTCGCGTGTCTCGCAGACGGGATAGCCATCTTGTTGCGCGATCATGGTGCCGTCGCCATAGTAGGATTGGTTAAAGACCTTATACGACGTGGTGATCACCTTTTGGGCCCGCCAATAGAGGGTGAGATAAATGCTATCATTGGGGCGCAGCGGCTGGGGATAGTCAATATCATATCCTTCCAACCAGATCTCATCACCCAGGTTGATATGCAACGGGTTGCCAATCGGTTGATTGACTTCGGGGTAGGTCAACGGGAATTGGGGCTGCGACCCTTGGTCAAAACGGGGCGCATAGTCAGCCAAGGCGTAGACCGGCAGCGCATCATTTGGTTGTTGCGACGGGAATTCCAGTTGGGCGCCCGTCCGTTGGTAGATGATCATGCGATCGTCACCGTTGATCACCACCTTGCCCCACTTTTCAAAGCCCTGGCGCAGGATATGCTCCATATAGAGACGATCCCCTTCGGCAAAGGGCTCGAGATTATCGATCTGGAAATACCATTGGGCCGTGCGCTGGCAGCGTTGCTGGCCGCGCGTATACCAAGCGGGGACCCACGCTTCCTTCTCGTTGGTTTCGTAATCGCCCTGCATAACCCCTTGGGCATAGAGCGCGCCTATCACCTTCCAGCCATTGGCAAGCGGAAAGCCAAAGATGGCCTTGTCATCGGGCTCGGTGTAGGGCACCCAGTAGCCAGCGGGGTGGCTTGCTTCCCAGGTGTGGAGGACTTCGGTCTCGGTATGGACAAAGTACCAATAGGCATAGCTGCCAAAGACAACCGTCGCCACCAATACCGTCAACACACCGGCGCTGACTGCCACTAGGCGGTTCGTGCGCTGTTGCAAACTACGCCACCCCTGCGCCACCACCATGCCCACGAGTAAGGCCCAGGCCGTAAAGAAGATGTAGACATGGGTACGGGGTTTCTCCGTTAAGAAGAAGGCGATCAAGAGCGGTGCGCCAAACCAGAGCCAAAGGGTGCGCTCTTCGGTGCGCAGCCGTGGCAGCAAACAAACCAGCAGGAAGGCCAAGGCAAAGGGTACGATCATCCAATCCTGGCCACCGATAGTCAAGGCGGTGGGCCGCCAAAAGGCCAGCACCGTCGTCGCCACCACCAAGGCCATGCCGAGGTAACGCAAGGCGCGGGGTAGATAGCGTGCATAGGCGCGCAGCAAGGCAATGACCACCAGAGCGATCATGAGCAGGACAAAGTAGCTGCTGTTATAGACCGTGCTACGCAGGAAGAAGTCGGCTAAATTATTGTAGGGAAAGGCCGCGCCCACCCGCCGATCCACCAGATAGGTGTAGGTGGCTTGGAAATTGGGGTGCAGCACAAAGGGCAGATAAAAGGCGGCCAGCAAGATCGCGCCAACGAGCAGGGCAGGGATCGTTGCCAGCAATAGCCGCGCCCATTGGCGGGGCTGCTGCCAGAGCAAGGCCAAGAGCAAAAAGCCCACAGGGACCGCGGCTTGGGCCGCTTCATAATGCGAGAGCAGACCGGTTGCCAGTAAGATCGCAGCCACGATCAGGTAGCGCGCCATGGCTTCAGGTCGCCGTAGCAAGCGATAGGCAAGCAAAACCGCTAATGCTGAAACCAGAATGACAATACTCTGGTATTGCACAATATGCGAAAAACCGATCCAGTACCCATCAAAGGCCAAGAGAAAGGCCGCGACCCAACCCGCCAGCGCGCCAAGCGTCCCGCCGATCAAGCGCCAGCCCAGCAGCCAAATGGCAAAAAGCGCGGCCAAATTCGCCAGAGCAAAGGGCAGCCGCGCCGTCGTTTCGGTCAGGGTGCCGGTGAGGGAATAGCTCACCGTCGGCAATAAGATCTCGGTCGGCCCCTTTTTGTGGATAAAGAGGACATCGTCATAGCCTTGGATCACAGCGGCCGCGCGCAGGGCGGCCCGCGCTTCGTCACCTTGAAATTCGGAATAGCCTAGGTTGCTGAGACGGAAAAAGCCGCCGACTAGCAACAACACCAAGCCACCCACCACAATCCAACCGCGCCACGGCAGTTGGGGCGCAGCCTCGCCATCCGCTGCGATCAATGTGGGCTCGGCGACCGCCACAGGTGGTACTTGCTCAGCGCCACGCAGCAAGAGCAGCCAAAGCACCAAGGTGACACCGTCAAAGGCAACCAGGGTCTGCCAAACCGCTACCGGCCCCGGCAGATAGTGCACCAACAGCATCAGAATGATCAGATTGCTGTAGGCAAGGCCAATGGCGTACAACAGATACTCAGTCAGGGGTGGCGGCGCTTTACTACGACCAACCAGCCATTCCACCCATAATACGCCAGGGATCAGGCCCGTGAACAGCAAGATACCAACCAGTTGTACACTTTGGGGCAAGGAGACAAGCAAGGTCAGGTGGCTCACCAGGGTAATGAGCAGCAAAGTCAACAGTAATCTTCGATTAAGCATTCTTGTTCATACTCATGATAACAACTTCATCTTGATCTGATACCTGCGCTTCAAAGGCGCTTGGCATCGATCACCTAGCCGTGGGCTGCCCTTTCCGACAGCACGCGATTGCTGTATGCATAAAATGGTATAGCATACCATTTGCGTCACGAAACGCCAAGCGTCAGCCCAACCTAGCACCGCGAAACCATAAGCGGTCACCCCGACAGCAATCCGCCGGGGCCAGCTACGGCGCGACCATTTGGATCGGGGCCAAGGGCACCAATTCTTGTTGGGTTTCATCCAAGAAGGGTGCGAGCGTGTTAGGATCATAAAGAATGACCGCAATGGTATAGATGCCAGGGGTGCGCGCCAGCGGGGCAAAGAGCATTACCCGCAGCTCGGGGGTAAGCGCTGTATCGGCTTGGGCGACGACCGTGCCGCGCTCATCGAGTAGACGCACCGAAGCTTTACGCACACCATCGGTCTGGCCCTGTGCCGTCAACAGCACTGGTAAGACTTGCCCAGCCACTAGCGGCGCGGTAGTGCGCAGGCCAGTGATCTGAACATCGCCCCAATCAGCAGCCACAGGCAACGGCGCCAGTGATTGGTCGGAACGCCAGAAAACGGTGAGCCGAAACTCACCATCGCCAATCTCCTCTACATAATCGCTCGTCAACTCAAGCGCATCCTGCACTTGCTGGGTATCGTAGCGGGTCACTGCAAAAATAAGGCCGGTGGCGTCGGCCAGCAAGCTCTCGACAGAATCGGTAGGCGCTTGGGCCACCACAATGCGATCGGCCACCAGATCATGAATGCCGACCCAAGTGGCGACATCGGGGTTGGAGAAGAAGAGCGTTGCGCCGGGGCTCCACCAGTCATTGATTGCGTCGGCGAGCTTGGCCGTTTCAATTAAGATGACGGGGAAAGCTTGGGGGCGGGGCGAGCCGACAGCCCGATAGTAGAGCGAAGCCGTTTCGCCATTTGGCAACGGATAACGCTTCACCACCTGGTAGAGCGCGGTAAAAAGAGGATCCCCCGCCGCCAGCCGCTGGAGGAGCGCTTGCCCTGGTGGGGCCACTTCGCTATTATCGCCATCTTTGAGCAGCACCCACTGATTCGCCATCATCTCGCTCCAACCCCGGCTGCCGCTTTCCGTCAGCGCCATGAGTTCGATGGGCAGTTGCTGTTCGGCCAACAGATAGCGAAAGGAGCCCCGGTGGATCTCCCAATTGTCGATCAACATGCCCAGGGTCACCGGTTTGTCAGCAGGAAATTCGCCATTTTGGGCGGTCGTTTCGAGGAGCGTAGCAAAGATATCGGGTGCGATCCAGTAGCCCGGATCGGTCACACCGGTGGCCGGTTGGACCAAATATTCGCTTTGGGCCCAGAGGCTAGCCGTACGCTGTTGCAGAGGAGCACCAGCATCAAAGGTGTAGAGGCCAAATTGAAAGGCCAGCAGCCCCACCCAGGCGATCCCCAGGCTCACCCCCAACCAACGGGGATAGGCGCGGAGAGCATCGGCGACTAAGATGGCGATGATGGGCAGGATGGGCGCTAAATTGCGCTCAGTGGCTTGAGCCAAAGGGGCGAGGAACACATAGGTAGAAAGCAGCACGCTCCATAACAAGACAATCCCGGGCCGGGCCGTTCGCCAACCGCGGCTGCGCCCCAGCCAGGGCAAGAGCCCCGCCGGTAGGATCAAGAGAGCAGCCAGCAAGCCCAAATGTTCGCGCACCAGAAAGGCAAAATAGCGGGTATAGTTGGTTAACCGCCAAGGGTCAAAGGCTTCTTGGGTACCCCGGTCCGTGCCAAAGGCCACGTCATTCAAACGCGTGAGAAAATCGATGCGGGGCAAATACCAAAAGCTGGCTAGCGCTACACCCAGGACCAACGCAGTCACCACATTTGTCACCACCGACACAGGGCGGGTATAGCTGTAGAAACAGCAGGTCAACAAGCAAAACCAGCCAACGGCAATCCAGTCGCCCAAGAAAAAGGTGCGGATCAGCGCTTGGTTGGGCAGGTAGACCGCCAGGGTGATGACCAACGCGCCCACCGCGGCCACGAGTAAGGATCGCCACTGGAGCGGAAGATAGTGCCCCAAAGATTGGGGCTGCCTAGCCCGATAAGCAGACCAACGGGTCTGTACCTCGGCGCGCAGCACCCAAAGCGTTGGCAGCAAGAGGTAAATGGGTGCCGTCCATTTGACCAACAGGGCGAGCCCCAACGTGATTCCCCACACCAGCGCCCAGCCCCGACGCTGAAAGCCATTCCCTTTGACCAAAGCCAGCAGATTGAGCAGAAACACCGCGGTGAGGAAGTTCTCCGTGTAGAAAAGGCGCGACATCCCCATCAGGATCGGGAGAAAAGCGGTCATCGCCACGGCCAGGAGGGCCACCACAGGCCGGACAATCTGCACAGCTAGCCCATAGGTCAATAGCAAAATCAACGCCATCAAAAACACATTGGTCAACTGCGCGCTGTCCATGTTGTGGCCAAAGCTCTGGTAGAAAGGCTGGGCAAAGAGATATAGCGCGGGTGGGCGATAGTCATGGTAGGTCAACGCTTGAAAGAGCGTCTGCGGCGAGATCTGGCGCAACAAGGTGGCGATTTGGGCGGTACGCTCTAAATGCCCACTCGCGTCACGCCCAATCAGGACCACATTCTGGCCCAGCCAATAGAGATGGGCGCTGACGTTGATCAGGAGGAGCAAAGCCAACGCTACCCCGATCCACCACGGCGCTTTTGTCGATTGCGCACTCATAGGAACACCGTCATTCTTACACTGTCATTCCTGTACGATCCATTGCGCCATTTCCAGCGCATCACGGCCATCGGCCAAAGGGAGACGCTCGCCTGTTGCGGGTTGATACCAACCAACCAAGAGGCGATAGTCACCCGCGGCCAAGGCGGCTGGCAACGTAATTGAATAGAAATCCTCAACCACATCATCGACCACCCAACCGGCCGTTGGATAAAAGCCAGCCAGGGGTTGCCGGTCACTTTGGGCCACAATAGCCCCATCGGGCCCGATCAAGTGGACAAAGGCCGTGTAATTATCTACCAACGTGGTAGTCGTTGACCAAACCAAGCGCAGGGTAAATGAGCTATTCGCAGTCAGGGTCGCTGGCAGGGCATCATAGCCTTGCAGTTGCAACCCGGCCTGCCACTGGGCATTAGTAGGATAAGTTGGCACAGCCGGTGGTGGGCCAACGGTAAACCACTCAATCGCCACGGGATCGGCGAGCGGCGAACGGGTCGCGACCGCATAGGCCACTACTTCCAAGCGATAGCGGCCCGGCGCCAGTGTCTCAGGCAGGATCATCACTTTGTAATCGGGCAAGGGCGTTGTTGGCCGATCATCGGTGGCCACCAAGCCATCGGTCGGGGCGCTGTCGGCTTGGGTCAGCCGCGCGCCATCGGCACGCACCAACTGCAAGGAGGTGTGAATCGGCTCGCGAATGGCCGCAGTCAATTGCCAAAAGAGCATGGCTTGCAGCCGATGATCCGCGGTGGGCTGAGTCCGCTCCCAGTTGAGCAGTTGCATGGGCCCTAACTGGATTGGCTGGCTGGGTGTTCGTTTTACGGTATAGACTGGCGGTTCATGCCAGCCCTTGGTCACCAAGGCCAGCACATCGCGTTCGACGTAGGCAACATCAAATTGTTCGACGACCATGCGCAAAAAATCACCATCGTAGCGCCGCGCCAGCCGTTCGCGGTCGGTGACCAACCAGACGCGCGGCGCTTGGCGAATGACCGTCTCCAACTGGGCAGCTGAGTCCAAGAGGCGCGCGCCCGACCAGCGATCGACTAGCACCCCATTTTGTTCGATCACATAGGGTTCGTAGTCGCGTGCGCGTGCATAATAGTCACACGACTCGCGTAAGATAAAGACACAGACCGGCGGTTGCGGTGTCATCACCACATCCTCAGGCTGGCGATTGGCCGCGACATAGGCAAAGACATCATCATACCCTTCGCCAGGACGCATGGCCAGCCGTTGCGCCCTGGGCAAAAGGGGCTGAACGATGAGGAGCGTTAGGACAACCAAGGTTAACCCGCGCCAAAGCCAATGGGTGGAGACGCGGTCGATGAGCCAAATCGCCCCAGCCGCCCCAGCCAGTAGCCACCACGGCTGAATCATCAACCCAAAACGTTTATCGTGCCAGTCAATCCCCACCACAAAGAGTAAGAAAAAGGCAACGATCAAAAATTCCAAGAGGAAGAAGAGCGTCGCTTGATGAAATAAGGAGAGGCGCGGTGGACGCCAACCAACCCGGTGCAGTTGCACCACCGTAACGCCTAATGCCAAGGGTAGAAAAAAGAGCCAGAGTTGGGGCAACAGCGGGAGAAAAAGTTGGTCGATGGCATACCAACTAATCGCCGGATCGATATAGCTTTTGTGCGTCTGTACCGCCGTAAAATAGCCCGGCTGGCCCACAATTTCAAAGAGATAGCGCGCCACCATGGCCAAGAGACAGAGCCCTTGGGCCACCAAGGCCGCAGGCTGCAAAAAGTAGCGCCAACCACGCCACCACCACAGCCCTACGATCAAGGCCGGATAGAGGAGAATAGTTTCTTCTTGAGAAAAGAGCGCCAGCACAAAAAAGAGGGCAAAGCGGAGATGTAGCCACCAGAGACGACGCGGGGCTACGGTGGGTGCCGCGGGCAGACGCGCCAAAGCAAAGGCGCTCCACACCGTCAATAGGGTAAAAAAGACCAATTGGGCATAAAACCGGGCACTGCTATCCCATTTCACCACTTCGGGGATGAAAGTCAAGGCCACCGCGACCAACCACCCCACCCGGCTATCCCACCCTCGCCGCCCGATCCAGAAAACGGTGAGCAGCGTCGCCAGGCCGAAGAAAAGACTGGGCAGCCGGCCCACGGTGTAGGTCAGGCCGCCCAGCGCGCCAAAGAGGGCTGTAATATACATGTTGAGCAAACCGCGTGTGTAGATCACACCGCTGGGCATGCTGGGCAGGCCCGTCTCTAGAATCCGTCGTGCGGCCCACAGGGTCGTAAATTCATCAACATCCAAACTAACTTGACGGATAAAGCGCCAGCGTAACCAAAAAGCAACCAGGAGGAGGATGAATAGGCTAGCCGCGATGACCGAGTAGCGTAACCAACGGCGGCGTAGCAATGAAGCACTCTGCACAGAGACAAACCCTTCAAACTTCAATCCTGCCACGGCGGTCTTGCAAATAGCTAGGCACCTGAAAACATCTGCGGCAGGGTCGAACCGCGCCAAACCAGCGTACGCAAAAACGCGTACCAGCAGCCGACTCGTTTTCCAACGAACCAGCGGCTAGCCATGAATTGGCAAATCGGTTTTCCACAATCAACACTCAAATCTTGGTCTACCCTTCCTATCATAACGCTCTTTGGGTGAAATCAAAAAAGTGTCACAGATTGAGAAGCCCTCTGCTTAACCAACGCGCGGGTAAATAGTCGCGCACCGGTATTCCAATTTGTGCGTAGATTTCTTTTGCTATAGAATTGGTAATTCGTGTATAATTTCACAATATTTACAATTATAAATTATATACTTATAATAAAAGGCCGTATGCCTAATTGTAGGTAAAGCTCGACCTGTGCTGCGAATCAATTACCTATGATTGGGGTGATACAGCCATTGAAGGGCTGCACGCGGCAGCCTTGATACCCAACTGGCGTCCCCGGGAATATACAATGATATCTTTGCCACGCGATGTAGGGTGGCTGGGGTGGCTTATCACCTTGGCTGCCCTTTTTTGTATACCCTAAATCTAAGCCATCGTACACAGCCTTTGTAGGGCAAGTTGTGTAATGCAAGCGGTTGTGCAAAGCCAGTTTTACCCAGTCGGGCATCAATTTACACCCATTTGGTAAGCCGCTTGGCGACCGCGCGCAAACCAGCCTATGGTCATAGCGCAGCAGCTAAGCCTAAGTCTGTCGATTACAGGCGTAAAAGCATGGCTCATTGGACCACGCGTGAACAGCGGGCGGCAGGATAGTGGCCCACGCGTAGAAACGCGCATCGTCGAATGAGTGCCAATCATTACGCTCCCAAGTGCTGCTTTATTTTCCGTTTCCTTGGCAAATCCGAGGTTTTCTGGAGCCCACTTCCGGCTTGTTCAGGGCGGAAATCAAATGAGCTACCCAATTTCGGCCAGTCTTTATGCTTTTGACAAACCGGTTGAGAGAGGGCAAGCGTTGTGCCAACGGCAGCAGTTGTGAGCATTGGGAATTTGTGACTGATCAGAGAACGCGAAGGAGAGCGCTATGGCGAGTACACAAAAATTCATTGGGTTGCCGCCGAAACAAGGGTTGTACGACCCCCAATATGAGCATGATGCTTGTGGGGTTGGCTTTGTTGTCAATGTCAAAGGGAAGAAATCGAACGCCATTGTCCGCCAAGCGCTAACGGTCTTGGAGCATCTGAGCCACCGCGGCGCTTGTGGCAGCGAAGCGAATACGGGCGATGGTGCGGGCATCTTACTCCAGCTACCCCACAAATTCTTTGGGCGGGTTGCGGCGGAAGAGAGGTTTTCACTACCCGCCAACGGAGAATATGGGGTAGGTATGATGTACTTACCCCAAGATGCCGAGTTGCGCCACCATTTTGAGCAGCATTTTGAAGAAATTGTGCGCGCGGAAGGGCAGACCGTCTTAGGCTGGCGCAACGTCCCCACAGACAACAGCCTACTTGGCGAAACGGCCAAAGGTGCCGAGCCCTTTATGCGCCAAGTCTTCATTGGCCGCAACCCCACCGCCCTCATCGGCAGCGATACCCTCGCCTTTGAGCGCAAACTCTACGTCATCCGCAAACAAGCCGAACAGTACATCCGCTATAACAACCACAACCAGCAGGGCAAACTTTTTTACATCGCCAGCCTCTCGAGCCGCACCATCGTCTACAAGGGCATGTTAATGTCCGAGCAAGTAGAGAGCTACTATCCCGACCTCATTGATCCAGATGTAGAGAGCGCCATTGGGATTGTTCACTCCCGCTTTAGCACCAATACGTTCCCAAGCTGGGATCGGGCCCACCCGAATCGCTATTTGATCCACAACGGCGAGATCAACACGGTACGCGGCAATGAAAACTGGATGTATGCGCGTCAACCATCACTCTATACCGACCTCTTTGGCCCCGATATCGCCAAAGTGACAACCCAAGTTGTCGATCCCGATGGAAGCGATAGCGCCCGTTTTGACAACTGCCTGGAGTTCCTCCACTTAAGTGGGCGCTCCTTGCCCCACGCCGTGATGATGATGATCCCCGAGCCGTGGTCTAACCACGAAAGCATGAGCGATGCCAAGAAAGCCTTCTACGAATATCACAGCACCCTCATGGAGCCGTGGGATGGACCGGCGTCGATTGTCTTTACCGATGGCAGCGTGGTCGGCGCGGTGTTGGATCGCAACGGGCTACGCCCCTCGCGCTACTATGTGACCAAAGACGACATGGTTGTCATGGCCTCGGAAGTGGGCGTGCTGGAGATCCCCGCCGAGAATATTCTCTACAAGAGCCGCCTGCAACCGGGCCGCATGTTCTTGGTCGATACTAC
>JAHBVH010000048.1 GCA_019637645.1 Caldilineaceae bacterium | reverse complement strand
ATTGTAGCGCCGCTGCCAACCATTGCTCAACAGGTATCGTCAACTGAAGCCTGCCCAGCTCAATCAACTTTGCCACTTCCCAACAGGAGATAATACTTACGCCAAGGCCTTCTGCTTGTTGCGACGCAATCATCTGCTGATGCTCAGTGGATAGCTCTTTGCTTTCATTGACCCACCAAACCCAGATATGCGTGTCGAGCAGAATCATTGCAGAGCCGCCCAGTCTTCTTGTACAACCGGTTCGAGCGGGTCGCTATATTCAATCACACTTCCTTTCAACAAGGAAGTGTGAGCACTTTTTTCAAAGACTTGCTTGGTAAAATGATTACCTGAACAGTCTCACCGGCCAAGAAAGGCAGCGTGTCTAAGAGAAGCTTGCCATCTGGTGCAATCACTTTTTCAATACTATAGGCTTGCATATGGTTTACCCCCACACCTGTATAAACAAACTTGTTACTGCAAGTATAACAGAAAAGCTGGACGTTTCCCACCCAGCTGACTGTCGTACTGTATAAATTATCGCGCAACGCTGCCCCACTGTCAGCGATATGTGCCCCCTATTTTCTGAAAATCGGCAAAAATCGAACGGTTGGCAGATCGGTCGATCTCTTTTATACTCCACCAAAAGGTTGGGCGAATACCACAGCTCTTTACGGATTTTGGTGCTCGCCACTCACAAATCACAAACTTGCATAAGGAGCATCGACATGAACGCCATCAACGATCCTGCCACTGCACAAGCCGCGCAGTGGCTGGCCCAACTGGACCGTGCGCTGGCGCAATCCGATCCCGAAGGGGCCAGCGCGCTCTTTGGCGACGAGTGTTACTGGCGCGATCTGGTTGCCTTTACCTGGAATATCATCACGCTGGAGAGCCGTGAGGCGATCCGCGACATGTTGGCGGCCACCCTACCCGAAATCCAGCCGTCTGGGTGGGCGCTGACCGAACCGGCGACCGCAAAGGATGGGGTGATTGAAGGATGGTTCTCGTTCGAGACAGCGGTCGGGCGGGGTCGGGGAATTTTCCGTCTGCGGGATGGGCGCTGTTGGACCTTGTTGACGACGTTGCAGGAACTAAAAGGGTTTGAGGAAAAGGCTGGCCCACGCCGTGAAATGGGTACACAACCGGGGGTGGTCAAAGGTCGCAAAACTTGGCTGGAAGTGCGTCAGGACGAAGAGGCTCGCCTCGGTTATACTGAACAGCCCTACTGCGTCATTGTTGGTGGTGGGCAGGGTGGGATCGCGCTGGCGGCCCGCTTGAAACGGCTTGAGGTCCCCACGCTGATCATCGACCAGCACGAACGGCCCGGCGATGCGTGGCGCAAGCGCTATAAATCCCTCTATTTACATGACCCGGTCTGGTTCGACCATCTGCCCTACCTCCCCTTTCCTGATCATTGGCCGGTCTTTGCCCACAAGGAGCAGATGGGCGATTGGCTGGAGATGTACACCAAGGTCATGGCGCTAAACTACTGGTCTTCCACCCTTTGCCGGCAGGCCACCTATGACGAAGCTGCCCAAGCATGGAGCGTGACGGTGGAACGGGCCGGGGAGCCGGTAGTACTGCGGCCCAAGCAACTGGTGCTGGCGACCGGTGGCGTATTGAGCACCCCACGCGTGCCGACGATCCCCGGTGCGGAGAGCTTCACCGGCGTTCAATTCCATTCCAGCCGGTTTACCAGCGGCGCAGGCTGGGCGGGCAAGCGCTGTATTGTGTTAGGAACTGGCACCTCTGCCCATGATATCTGTGCCGATCTGTGGGCGCACGGGGCCGACGTAACCATGATCCAACGCGCCTCCACCACGGTGGTCCGGTCGGCAACGCTGATGGAACTGGCAATCGGGCGCCTCTATTCGGAAGAGGCACTTGCGGCAGGGATCACCACCGAGCGGGCAGATCTGCTGGATGCCTCGATGCCCTTTGCGTTAAAACACCTTGGGGGGCAGCAACTGACGCGCCAACTCAAGGAACGCGATGCCGACTTCTATCAGCGCTTGGCCGCAGCGGGTTTCCAGCTTGACTTCGGTGTGGATGAGTCGGGGCAGGGCATGAAGGCCGTGCGCAATGGCGGCGGTTTTTACATCGATGTCGGGGCGTCAGAGTTGATTATTACCGGTGCGATCCAATTGCGCAGCGGAGTCAGCCTTGCGCGCATTCGGGAAGAGAGCGTTGTCCTGAGCGACGGCAGCGAACTGCCCGCCGATCTCATTATCTACGCCACCGGCTACGGCGCGGCCAACGAGGGGGTGGCCAAACTGATTTCCCAGGAAACGGCCACCAAAGTGGGCAAGGTGTGGGGATTGGGCTCCAATACCCATGGTGACCCAGGCCCTTGGGAAGGTGAACTGCGCAACATGTGGAAGCCAACCCAGCAGCCCGGCCTCTGGATTCATGGCGGCAATCTCGCCTGGTCGCGCCACTACTCACTCTATGTGGCCCTCCAACTCAAGGCGCGCCGGGAGGGACTAGCCACGCCAGTCTATGGCTTGGCCCCCGCGCATCACGCGAAGTGAGACAGAGGATAGTGAGACAGTAAATCCGTCACTATCCTACTGTCTCACTTCGCGTGATGAAAGCGCATTACCCTAAACCGGCATGGTTCGACCGGTCTTTTTGCGCCCGTAGTCGGCCCAGGCTTTGTTGGGTGCGCCCATCATCTTTACCCCGAGGACATCGACCGAATAGTCGAGGCGCTCTTCCATCGTCAGGGCGGGGTCGGCCCAACTGGAATAAAAGGCGATGCCCTGTTTATCAAGGGCAGCCTTGATTTTGTTGCGGGCATCGTTCATATCATCAGGATAGGGCGGGTCGTGGGCATCGTCATGACCAAAGGACATGCCCATATCGCCTGGTCCCCACTCGGCAAAGCCAATGCCCGGCACCGCGGCAATGGCGTCTACATTCGCCAGACAGTGGCGATCTTCAATCTTTAACCCAAGTAACAGTTCGCCATTGGGATTCAGCGGCCACGGGTCAGCCACCTTGGCATACTCTGCGGTGGATAACCCCCAAATGGCATTCGCTGGCGACTGTCCCCCGGCACCGCGGATGCCTTCGCCAATGACTTCCCGCCCCAGCGTTTGGAAGGGGTAGCGGCAGATCTGGACAAAGGCTTTGACCGCTTCTGCGGTGCGCGTATGGGTATGCAGAATGCCATGGACGCCTGCCGTCAACACATGGCGCGCCTGCCAAGCATTGTACAGTACTTCCTCAGGGGTCATAGCATTCGAGGGCAAGGTGCAGACGACGGTGGGTGTCAGGTGGCCGCTGGCAGTCGGCCCGCCATCTTTCAGCCCGCGCAGGTAGTTCGTCAAGCCGATGGTGTCAAAAGGACGATGTTCAAAGTCAAGGAGCAGCATATCGGCCCACGTTTTGGCGTCGGCCAAACCAGCTTCATAGGTCAGTTGCGAAGGATGGGTTGCGTAGATCGGCTGCCCTGCGGCAAGCAGCTCGATACATTTGTTGATTCTGGCCATTTCTGAGTTCCTCTTCTGGTATGGTTGATATTACTACTACCGGATCCCCCCAATCATACGGCTACGCGGTGCTTCATCTTTGGGGCGGGTGCCATTATCACAGCCGCCCTCACCACTGGGGCGGAGATAGGGCTTGGCGAGATCTTCCAACCCCTTCCAGCTATAGGGATCTTTGCCAGCGATCATGATAATGTCGCGGTAATCGGTCACAGCCATGCCTTCGCCCTCTTTGGGTCGTCGCCAGGGAAGCAGGGATTGGGCACTCATGTAATGATTGACCAAGACGCGCCGGTAGCCACCTTTGGCATAATTGGGCAACGAGCGGTGGAGCAAATAGCCATTAAAGAAGACAAGGGCGCCAGCCTTCACCTCCACCGGAATGGCATCTTTGTCTTCATAAGGAAAGTCGTAACTTTCTGTGCCACAGTCAAAGCGGGGATCGTTCTGTTGTCCAAAAGGCCAAATCACGCCGGGCTTGTGCGAGCCAGGAATCACCCAAAGACAGCCATTCTCCACGGTGGCATCGTCCAGGGCGATCCACCCGCCGGCTAGGCTGCGGTCGCGGGTGGGGATGGCCCATTCGTCCTGGTGCCAAGCCTGCCCAGGTTTGCCCGCCGCCTTGATAAAGAGCATCGACTGCATACACTTTACGTTGGGACCAATCACTTTGGTCAGCACATCTACAATGGTAGGATGGGCCAAATGGCGATACATGATGGTCGAAATTTTGTGGGGAAAGTGAATACAGAGATAGTTGCGCAAAACTTCATCTTCGGTGGCATCAGCTGGCGGCGGTTCATAGTTACGGATATCAATACCGCGTTCGCCACGGCAAATGGCGGTCGTTTCCGCACGCAGTTCCGCAAGTTCAGCTGGGCTCAAGGCGCCCTCTACGACCAAATAGCCGTTCTCCGCATAAAAGGCGGCATGTTCAGCCGTAATTTCGGGATATGTGTGACTCATGAAGCAATCTCTCTTCCATAGTAGTTCTCAATGACCTCTCTGGGACATGCAGCTCTGCCCCACCGCATAGTACATCAAAGTCAGATACAGGACAAACTCCATTTTATAGCCCGTCTTCCTGGCGCGCACGCGTTGATAACCGGCTTCCTCGATCAATTTCACAAAATGAGCAGGTTAGGTCGCCAGGGGTGGCCCACCAGGGATAGCGAAGGGTTTCGTCAAAGGTTGATAGGTTGTGCGTTTGGCGGTAAATTGGGCAGTTAGATACTCGCCAAGGAAGATCGAGCCGGTGATCGTTCCGTCGATGAGCTGCCCAGAGAAGAGGAAAGGAATGCGGTCGCCCGGCTGTTGCACTTCGCTGCGCAGCTTGATCTGGTCGCCTTCCACCGTGCCGACGATGGGCTGGCGCGCAAAGTCACTTTGGTGAGCGCCGGTAATCCAGTTGCCCGCTTGCTGAAGGTAGAGCTGATGGTGGCTGGTGCTAGTAAAGTATTCAATGGTGAGATCCCAATGACCGCTGATGTCAACCGCGGCCGGGAGCAATGTGGTTGGCTTTGGTGGGCGCGTGGCGCTGAGAATCGCCTGCACCCGGGTCGCGACCACCCGCTCATGCCCAGGCTGCATCTGGCTGGGGGTGATGCGAATAGCGGCGCGCTCGGCGCTATCCTGGCTGCCCACGGCAATGCGCGGTCGCTTCCGCGCAAAATCCTCGGCCACTTCTTCGCCAGAGATATGGAGCGCGGCTGGGTCCCAGCTGATGACCAACACCGGCGCGCGATTGGAAAGGCCACTTGGCTCTTCAATCGCCGTTGCCACGCTGGGGACCGTTGCTACCGACTGGGCGATGGTGTCCAGTTTGGTCAGCCAGCTTTGCCACTCGGCAGCATGGTCGCGCAGCACCCAGGCTTCGACCGCGGCCAGCATTCCCAGGGTCTCTTCACGACCAATTTTGTTGTCGCGATTGGGGCCGTGATGGGGCGAACTAGCTTGCCACGCGGCCATAAGAATTTTCTTGTTACCCAACAACAGCCCCGCGCCCTGCGGACCACAAAGCGCCTTCCCCCCGCTATAGACCACCACATCGGCGCCCCGCCCCAAATGAACGCAGGGGATGGAGAAATTTTCCGCGGCGGCATCGACCAAGATAGGAATACCGGCTGGTTTAGCGATCTCGGCAATGATCTCCAACGAGAGCGGTTGCCCCGGTTCTGAACCGGTGGTGGAGAAGAGGTAGATCAGGGCCGTCTTAGGGTTGATGGCGCGGGCGAGTTCGCTGGGGGTTTCGACGGTGATAATCTCCACACCGATATTGCGTAGGGCGTGGTCATAGGCGTTACGTGCATAGCCCGGCACGATGACCTGAGTCTTGGGAAAGCCCGTCAGGTCGGGGATGCGGATCAAGAGTTCAGGGTTGCCACCCGTGACACAAGCGGCGGTCACATGTTTGATCCCCGCGGCACAGCCAGCCGGAATCATCCCCCATTCCGCGCCAGTCAGTTCGGCCAGCCGCCGCCCCACACCTTCGGCTAGTTCGTCATATTGGACAAAGTGGCGCGCCGCCTCTTTGATGGCCGCCTGCACTGGCGGCAGTTCCACCGAGCCGCCAATGATCGTAAAGGTGCCGCGACAGTTGATGATCGGCTCGACGCCGATGGCGCGGAAGATGCTCTGTTCGTCGGTTATTTCAGCCTGTTCAAGGTCTGACAGATAGCGGAGAACCGATAAGTTTTCCAGAGAGGCTTTTGGTGCCATGGTTGTGCTCCTTGCACTGGTGGTTGTTTTGTCGCGATTGGCTTTAGGTCTCAAGCACAGGAATCGCGTATTGTTTGATTCTGGCATCCCTTGTTACGGCCGTAAGCCACTCCACTTGTGCTTGTGCGATTAATAGCCGATCCCAAAGTAGTATAGGCTGGTCTAGGCTGGTCTACAAATTTAGACAAAGAAATAAAAAAAGTGGTCGCAAAGTTGCGACCACTTTCGGTAGACCGCCCAAGGCTGAAGCCGTTGGGCTACCAAACAACGCAGGCTTAAGCCCGCTTCAGCGGGCGTTGCACCCTAGCACCGTCCCTGATGAAGATTACCCATGAACTTCGGTAAACCAGCGCGGATGGAAATCAGCGCCTGCTCGGTCAAGCGGCGCGAAAGCGCACGAGTAAGCTCTACCGCTTTCATTGCTTACCCTTCATTAGGGCGGTGCTTAATCAACAACGGATTACGCCTCGGCAGCGGTCAGGGTTGCCCGCAGCGATTCAAGCGACTCTTTTTGCGGCTCATAACACCGCTTGATTTCCCAGCGGTCAGTCACAAAACAGGCCCCGCCCATCAACAGGAGCATCGCCAGCGCCAAGTAGGGTTGGCCGTCATAGAGCAGCTTACCAGTGAAGAGCAACGCCATGGGCAACATATAGATGAAGATTAACTCCCGGCTGCGACTGATCAGATAGTTGATCTGCCAGATGGCTTTATCCAGCTCGCCTAGCATGGTCGGCATAAAGTGGAGATCTTGCTGACGGCGGTTCCGCCGCCACACGAGCGCAACCAGGGCATAGGCAAGATAGAGCACGGGCGTCAGATAGTAGAAGGCACCGGTATCATTGATGAGTGCTGTCACCAGCAGCACCACCGCCGTCAATACATTGATGCCAATGATCACCACCTCAAAGCGTCGGAGTAAGCGCCCGACCGCCTTGCCTTTCCGTTTGATCTGTTCATAGAGGGCGTCCTCGTTAATGGCGTAAAGCTTTTCCTCATTTTGACTGTCCCAGATAACTTTCATTTCGGTAAACTCCATCATTTCATCAAAATCACTATTGTTTTCAACGGCCATGTTGTCCCTCCTTCCGCGATTGCTCCACAAGCCGCCGCTTGATGCGATGTAGCTTGACGCCCACATTACTTTCGGCAATGCCCAACAGCTCTGCCATCTCTTTGTAGCTAAAGCCATCCAACATCAGCAGACACAGGGAGCGATCGATCGGTTCAAACTGAGCAATCTGCTCGTAGAGCCAGTCAACGCGTGGGTCGCTCGGCTGCGCCGTCATCGTCAAGGTCTGGGCGACCGCGTCCAAAGGTTTGGTGGGCGGTTGGCGCTGCTCCCGGCGCGTCCAAGCGGAGGCAACATAGAGCGCCACACGGTAAATCCAGGTTGACGCTTTCGACTCGCCACGAAATTCGGGGATGGAACGCCACAATTGCAGGGCAATTTCCTGAAAGAGATCGTCTTGATCGGCGGCCGTAAAGGCATAGGCGCGCACAATTTTGAAAAGGATGCCTTTATGTTGCTGTAGCCAATCGTCAAAGATCTGCTTCTGTTCATGTTCGTGCATGGTGCTCTTCCATCGTCTGAATCATTTGCTCTATGATCATTAGTGACGAAGACGCGTTGATTTATTACAGGTTTAGAAGTTCCCGCAACTACCATTCGTCCACCACCCGATAATCCATCCGGTTGGTAACTATAGTACAATAGCTGAAACACAACCGTAGGCGTTTCTGATTATGCGGATGGACGGCGATAGACTTTTAGAAAATACGGTGACTACTCTATGAACTATCAAGATATAATTACCCTTGAGCCCGGCAAACGGGGTGGCAAACCCTGTATTCGGGGCATGCGCGTTACAGTGTATGATATTCTCGAGTATCTTGCATCCGGCATGAGCATGTCAGAAATATTGGACGATTTCCCCTATCTAACCCAAGCTGATATTCTTGCGTCCCTTAGCTACGCGGCCGCGCGCGAGAAACAGATGCGTATCGGTTTAGCGGCATGAAGCGACTGCTACTTGATCACAACTTATCGCCTAAACTGGTTCATAAGCTGGCTACGCTCTATAGCGACAATTTTGTTGGCGTACTCACGTTGTATTAAGCATCGACGCCATAAGCTCTTCTCATTTTCTGCCAAAGGAAGCCACCCATGTCCACCAACCAAACAGCCGCCCCTGTCCGTATGGCGATTGCCGGGATGAGCCACGGCCACGTCAACTGGATCTTGCGCTCGCTGCAGCGCGATAACCTCGAAATTGTCGGCTTTTGGGAGCCGAACCGGGCGCTGGCAGAACGCTACGCGGCCCAATATAACTTCCCGCTCGCTCTGGTCTACGCCGATCTGGATGCCATGCTGGAAGCGACTAAACCAGAGGCGGTCTGTGCCTTTGGCTCGATCTATGAGCATTTGCAGGTCGTCCAAGCCTGTGCGCCGCGCCAGATCCATGTCATGGTAGAGAAGCCGCTGGCCGTCAACCTAGAACACGCTACGCAGATGGCAACGTTGGCGCGCACCAATGGCATTCATCTGCTCACCAATTTTGAAACGACCTGGTACGCCAGCACCTATGAAGCCTATCGCCTAGCGGTGGCCGAAGCGACTTTGGGGCCACTGCGCAAGGTAGTGGTCCATGACGGCCACTGGGGTCCACAAGAGATTGGTTGCAACGCCGAATTTCTGGCCTGGCTAACCGATCCCGTGCTCAATGGCGGCGGGGCCGTGGTCGATTTTGGCTGTTACGGGGCCAATCTGATTACCTGGCTCATGGGTGGGGCCGAACCGTTGACCGTGACCGCGGTATTGCAAACGCTGAAACCGGCGATCTACCCCAAGGTGGATGACGAAGCGACGATCATCCTCACCTATCCACAGATGCAGGGCATTATTCAAGGCTCATGGAACTGGCCTGTTGGGCGCAAAGATATGGAGCTGTACGGCACACATGGCTATCTGGTGGCGGTTGACGCGCTGACTATGCGACAACGCTTACGGGGTGAAACAGCCGAAACCACGATCACCTTACCCCCTGCTCCTGCACAGATTCGCGATCCCTTCAACTATCTAGCCGCGGTGGTGCGCGGTGAGGAAATTGTCGCGCCGGGCAATCTGTGGTCTCTGGAAAATGCCTTGACCACGGTGCGCATTTTGGACGCGGCGCGGCGTTCGGCAGAGGAAGGGCGGACGGTAGCGCTGGCCGCCTGAGTAAAACGGCAGTTGACATTTTCTTGTTGCAACAGGGTTAAAACCAGCTGCTAATCAGGAGATGCCACCGCAGCGGCTAATGCGATTGGCCGTTGTGGCAACTGTCAACACAACCGGGTGCATCCATTATATAAGCTGGACAAGGCTGACGACAATTGCCGCGATTCGTAGTACAATAGGGGTGGCAGTGCTAGAACCAAAGAGCAACCCCAAGTATCGACAACAGAAGAATGGCAAAGGAACCAGTGATGGCTCAGCAACCCGATGAATTGGAAATCTACCTCTTTGACCTGCGTGGCTATCTCCTCTTGGAGAATGCGCTCACGCCAGAGGAGGTAAAAGCTTGTAATGATCGGCTCGATGAATTGTACCCGATCGAACCCGATGAATGGGATGGTTATATGCACGCGCGCCCGATCCGGCCTGGCTCGGATGATTTTCAGTTGCAACAGATCTATGAAGCGGGCGCCCCCTTTGAACGCTTAATCGACCATCCCTCCTGGATCGACAAACTTAAATTTTTCGTCGGCGGGGAGGGCAGCTTTGATTGGTATCATGGCCCACTCTTTATTGATGAAAACTTCGCTTGGGTGCGTGGGCCTAGCAAAGCCACCGCCATGCACTCTGGCGGCCACGAAAATGTAAAGCGCACCCAGTTCCGCTATCGCAATGGCCGTTTTCAGTGCGGCCAGATCAATATTCTCATTGCGCTGAAAGATATGGGGCCTGGCGATGGCGCCACCATGGTGGTGCCGGGGAGTCATAAAGCCAATTTTCCCCATCCCCAAGCCGCCGACCAACGCAGTGGCAAGCGGCCCCCTGGGCTAGACGGCGTCATCGGCGCGGTAGAAGCCCACATGAAGGCTGGCGATGCCCTCTTGTTTGTGGATGCCATCTGTCACGGCTCGGCCACCCGCACCAACCCCGGCGAGCGGCGGATTCTGGTCTATCGCTATGGCCCTTCATGGGGCAATTTCCGCTATGGCTATCAGCCCTCGCCCGAATTACTGGCACGCCTAACCCCAGAACAGCGGCAGATCGTCCAACCCCAAGCGCTCCTCCCGCGCGGGCCACAGCGGAGCAAGCAGTAAACGCGGCCACAGTGCCTAGGACTGTCCTGCTGGCGATGGACGGCTTGTCCATCGCCAGCAGGAATTATTACGGTGAATGTTCAGCGCAATTATCCGAACAAGGTCACAATTGCCAAAGGCGAAGGCGGGTTGACTTTTGACTCTGTCTTGCTAGGTGGTCAAGTCCGAGCTATCGCAAAGTCACGCCTGTTGCAGCACCGCGGCACATTGTCCACCGAGATCATGCAACAGGTAGATCGTGCTTTGCGTATTACCTTAGATTTGTAGAGAAATTTTGCTTACGTCCCACAATAGGTCGTATACTTGCCAAAGCTCTCTGGGGCTGGTTCGGCATACTCGCCCCACGTTTGGCGCTCGGTAAACGGGTCGGCCAGTACGGCGAGCAAGCGTTCAAACTTGGTGAGATCCCCAGCCGTTGCCGCCTGGAGCGCTTCCTCCACCTTGTGGTTACGGGGAACGTAAACCGGGTTCACCTGATTCATGGCCGCGGCCCGTTCCGCTGGATTGGCCCCATCGCGCTGCACCCGCTGTTGCCACTGGGCCAGCCACGCCGTGATCGGCGCAGGGTCGGGGCAGAGGGCAAGGATCGGTGCGGTCTCGCCGACCATGGCCTTGGCCAGCCGCCGGAAGCATTTGGTGAAGTCCACCTGCTGTTCCGTCATGATCCCCAAAAGCCCATTGATGAGTTCACGATCTCCTTCATCGAGGGCTGTTAGTCCTAGCTTGGCCCGCATGGCCGCCAACCAAAAATTGAGATACTGAGGTGCAAAGGCTTTCACTTCTTCGGTTGCGATGCGCACCGCTTCATCCATATTGGCATCGATCAAAGGCAGCAACGTTTCGGCAAAGCGGGCTAGATTCCACTGGGCAATGCTAGGCTGATTGCCATAGGCATAACGTCCTCGCGTATCAATCGAGCTAAAGACCGTCTGTGGATCATAGGCGTCCATAAAGGCGCAGGGACCGTAATCAATCGTCTCGCCCGCGATCGCCATGTTGTCGGTATTCATGACACCATGGATAAAGCCCACGCTCATCCATTGCGCGATCAACCGCGCCTGCCGTTCCCGCACGGCGCGCAGCAGTTCCAGATAGGGCTGCGTAGCGGCAGCTAGTTCCGGGTAGTGACGGGCAATGGCATAATCAGCCAGTTGCTGCACCTGTTCGGGGCTGCTATGGGCGGCAAAATATTGGAAGGTTCCCACCCGCAGATGGCTAGCCGCCACCCGCGCCAAGACCGCGCCCGGCTGTGGCCCTTCGCGATAGATGGTCTCGCCGGTGGCGACGGCAGCCAGTGCACGCGTGGTGGGAATCCCCAGCGCGTACATGGCCTCGCCCATAATGTATTCGCGCAGGACAGGCCCCAGCACCGCTTTGCCATCGCCCCCGCGCGAGAAGGGCGTGCGCCCCGAGCCTTTCAGGTGGATATCGCGCCGCTGACCATGGCGGTTGATCACTTCGCCCAACAAGAGGGCGCGACCATCCCCAAGCTTGGGCGAGAAGCCGCCAAATTGGTGACCGGCATAGGCTTGCGCCAATGGAGTTGCGCCCGCCGGGGCAACGGCCCCCGTGAAAATCGCAGCTCCCTCGGCATTATTCAACGCTTGGGGATCGAGCTTGAGTTCTTGTGCCAACGCGGTGTTGAGCTTAATGATCGCTGGCGCAGGGACTTTGTCCCCTTCCCAAGGCACATAAAAGCCTTCCAACTCACGCGCATAGCTGTTATCAAAATCAAAGTGGATCATCGAGTCAGTTCTCCGTCAGAGCGCCGGTGGGGAGGGGACGCGGATTCACGCGGATGGCCGCGGATAAACAATGAACATGAAAAAAATGTTGCGGTATACGCTGACCACCCGGCGCTGAAGCACCGGTGCGCATACCCATTCGCTTAGGGAGACCATAGCACAGACCAATCCCCCCGGTCAGTAAGGATCCTACTGCCGCTATGCATCGCGGGCAAAAAAGACCCTTTGCTGAAAGCGCATGCCCGCGAAAATCTCTTCTACCCGCGGCTGGCTCAACGAGCCAATATAATCGCCCAGCTGCGTTTTTTCGACACTTTCCACCTGGGAAACAATAACCACACTCTGGCGCGGCAAATTGGCTTCACCGGTCTCCAACAAGACATTGCCAGGCTCGGCCATGCGCTTTAGATTCGAGGTCAGCGCACAGACGACCACCGTCTTGAGCCGACTATCGTTGAGGACATCCGCTTGGAGCACAACGTAGGGATGTGGATAGAGAGCGGCCTCCCGACCTTCTCCTGCGGCGTAGAGCCAGTAGAGATCCCCTTGGCGAATGTTCATGCACTTTTTCCAGCCTCAGTTCTTGTCGCGCGCACCTTATCTGCGGTTACTTACTTTCCCACCGCATTGGCGCTAGAATTCTGGGCAACATAAAGCCGGTAGAGCAGATACCACAGACTCACGGTGATCGGCACGCTGCCCCACAGCCCATACGCGAGCAAGGCGTCCCCTGTCACTTGCCAGACGCCCCATTGCGTACCCAAAAGTTGTTGGGCACTTTGCAAAGCCAAGTGAAAGCCAATCGGGGCCCACACATTATTGTAGACACGGCGAAAGAGGCCAAGCACTAGGGCAAAGGTAAATAAAAACGACCCATCCAGCGGATCGGCCACGGCACCCACGGCAAAGGCAAAGACGAGAAACAAAAGCGCCTGGCCGATCAGCGTGCCCCACAGGCGGCCTGTCCTAGCCAGTTGATCATAGAGATAGCCACGAAAGAGGAGTTCTTCGGGAATGGCTTCCGAGAACAGAACCAGCACCGTTACGGTAACAACCGCCTGGAGAAAATCTACCCAAGGTACAGCCAGGGTAAGGGTAACAAAACCAAGCCTAGCGGCAACCACGTAGGCAATGAGCGCTGGCAGGGAAAAACACAGCAGGCCCATGCCGATTGCCGTCAGGCTGAATTGATAGGGTTGACGGTGCTGCCGCGATAGCCTACCATGGTGCCACCGCAACGCGAGCCAGACGAACATGCTAACACAGAGGGAGAGCAAAAAGCCAAAGAGCAGCCGCGTCCCGGCAACCGGCCAAGGGGAGAACGCGGTGATCAGGACACCGAGCCGCCAAAGCCCAATGGCCGCCAACAGAACACCGCCGCTTATCATGAGATCACGCCAGGGGATTTTCCAGCTAGACTGATTGATCACGGAGCAAACACCTCATTCTGCCTTTTCCAGACTACCCACAAGTCATAAACGACGCAAGAAGGCGAGGGTGCGTTCCCAAGCCAACGCCGCCGCTTCTGGGTGGTACGCCTGGAGACGATCCGGTTCAAAGAACCAATGACCGGTATCACGATAGTGGTAGAAGGTCACAGGGCGACCCGCTTGCCGGAGAGACTCAGCCAGGAAATCGACATTTTCCTGTGGCTCAAACTCATCTTGTTCGGCAAAGTGGCCCAAATAGGCCGCGCTGGCCTTGTGGTGGTCGCCATCTCCGGTGCCATAGAAGAGGACAACCGAGTGGATCAGGGCCGGTTCGGCAGCGGCCAGTTGTAACGCGTAGTAGACCCCGAGCGAGAAGCCAATCACAGCGACGCCAGGCTCTCCTGGTAAGCCATTAGACATGGTCTGTTCAGCCAGAAAACGCGCCGCCTGAACAATCTCGGCCTGGGCTTGCTGTTGATTGGCATCTAGGGCCTGCCCCAATCCTTCGGCTCCGGCAATGGTGTCAGCAACCTGCCCATGATAGAGATCGGGGGCAAACGCCACAAAACCAGCCGCGGCCAGCCGCGTACACACCGCCTTGATGGTATCGTTCAAGCCCCACCAAGCATGCAGGACCAAGACGCCTGGCCCCGTACCGGTGGTTGGGCAAGCGAGAAATCCCAAGGGTTGAGTCTGTGTCATACGAACTCCTTTTACGCTCAGGCCAGGAGAGCCAGTAGAGCATCGCCTAGCGCACCTAGCGCACTTCGCTTTCAGCCTTCTGGCAGGAAGAGGCGATCAAACCAGCGCTTTTGCAAGATGAAGCGAAAGCCCAAGAACCAGATCAACAAACCGAGCAAGAGCATCCCCGACGCACGCCACGGCACGTTGATGATCCCAAAATAGGCGGCCACCGGAGGAATGCCGATGACAAAGAGAAAGAGCGCCATCAAGAGCACCGTCAAGTAGGCCGGACGCCGATCGGGGCTCACAGGCCGCCAGACGGCAAAGAAGGCAAAAGGGGGCTGTAAAAAGAGGACCAAGAGCATCGCGGCCAGGGAAACAAAAGTGGAAAGTTGCGTTTGCGCCACGAGCGTCGCCGCGACCGTCGCAAAGTCGGCATCAACCCCATAGGTTAGGCCGGTGACCATTTCGAAGAATTCAACGGCGCGGGGCGGAATGGTTGTATTTTCAAGATTGCCCATCATTTGCGTGTGGGCAAAGGAATAGACGACTACCGCCACCAACATGGTCCACAGGGCAAAAGGGAGGACAAAGCGCACCAACGCGGGCAAGAGCGCTTCGTGACGATCCTCTGGCCGCGCCCAAAGGGTCAACATAAAGGCAGGAAAGCCCACGCTGAAGGTCGTTAACCCCAGTTGGGCTGGCTCAAAGGGAAAGTTGAGCCCCACCATCATCACCGCGATGATGATCAGCGCGTAGGCCAATCCTCGCCCCACCAGAAGATAGGTGGCGTCGGTAATGCCATTAATGAGCCGTTTCCCTTCGCTCAGGGCAGGGATGAGCGCGGCATACGAATCACCCAACAACACCATATCGGCCACGTTACGGGTGGCGTTGCTGCCGCTCTGCATGGCAATCCCTAACTTGGCCTTCTTGAGCGAGAGCACATCATTCACGCCATCCCCCATCATTGCCACATAATGGCCTTGTTGGGTTAACACATCGACGAGTTGCTGTTTCTGCTCTGGCGCAATCCGGCCAAAGACAGTAGCTTCTTGCGCTACCACTTGGACTTCAGCCGGTGTCATCTTCGCCAGATCGGGGCCAGAGACAAGTTGGGGATTTTCAAAACCAGCTTGCCGGGCCAGGGCCGCCACCGTTTGGGGATTATCGCCCGAAATAATTTTGAGGGAGATCCCTAAATCAATAAATTGGCGCAGAGTCTCCTTGGCATGGGGACGCAACTCATCCTGGAGGGTGACCAAAGCCAAGGGCGTGAGGGGGGGCAAAGTTGGCGCGCCGACGGTATCATGGAGCGTTGTCACGGCGGGGTTATGGGCAAAGAGCAGGACGCGCAGTCCTTGGTCGGCCGCGGTATTAAGCGCTTGGGCGAGTGCTGTGTCAGGGGCTAAGGCAGCGGGTGGCAAGGCACCAGCCAACATTTCTACCGCGCCCAACACATAAACCCCGTGGCGGGCAGGCTCGGCAAAGGCCAGTGCGCTCCATTTACGCGAGGAGGCAAAGGCCACCGCATCGACCGGCGTGCGCTGTAGCCCCTGCACCCCTGCAGCGATGGCCTCGCTGGTTTTGTTAGTGCTCGTCGCGCTATGGACAAAATCACCCAACGCCTGATTGACCAAGCTAGGATCTTGCCCATCCAATACCAGCACTTCGTTGAGCAGGAGATGATTGGCCGTGAGAGTGCCGGTTTTGTCCATACACAGGACATCGACATTACTGAGCGACTCAACCGCGTTGCTCTGTTGCACCAGCGCCCCCTGGTTGGCGATGGTCACCGCGCCCAAGGCATAGGCCACGGCGATGGTCAGAAAGAGACCATAGGGGACCAAGCCAATCAACACCGCGGTTGCTTTGACATTTTCCACAAAGGTAAAGTCTTGAATCAAGCCCGCCACATAGAAGATCATCCCCATCAAGACGGCCAGCACCATCAGCAGCCGTACCGCATAGCCGACGCGCGCTTGGAGCGGCGTTTGGCTCAAATTGTAGGTGCGCGCCGCGGCGGTAAGTTTATTGGCAAAGCTGGCATCGCCAACCTGCTCCGCAACAAAGTAGATCTCCCCCGTCACACAGAAGCTGCCCGAAAGGATCTCATCACCGGTGCGCTTGACGATCAGATCGCTCTCCCCCGTGAGCAACGATTCGTCCAGCTCGGCGCGGCCCTCGCCCACCACATGCCCATCTACCACGGCCTGATCGCCGCTACGTAGCCGCATGAGATCCCCTTGCACCAACTCGCTGGCCGCGACTTCGCTCACCTGACCATCGCGAATCACCGTGACCTTGGGCCGTGCCAGCACCGCAATGCGGTCTAACTGCTGTTTGGCCCGCATCTCCTGAATGGTGCTAATGATGGCGTTGACCAAGCCAACAATGACCGTGACAAAGGCATCGTTGTACCGGCCCAAAACAGCCAACATGGTGCCGACCACAAAGAGAATATTATTAAACGTTGAAAAGAGGTTGGCGCGGAGAATATCACCGTAGCTGCGGCCTGTCCTACTTTGCGTCTGATTCCCCAAGCCCTGCTGACGACGAGCCGCGACCTCGGTGCTGGTGAGGCCCTGGAATGCGTTCATGTGGTTACTCTTGCCAAAGGCTAGCTCGGTGGACAGTGTCACCGAGCATGACGGTAGTGTGCACTGGATGATAGACCTGTTGGCGGCTGCCTATGATAGGCGAGTGCTTGTATGCGCACTGGATACAACAACCACGCAAGTCTAGCGCTGGTGGTTTTCGGGGGGAAATGGGTATAGAACTAGTGCAGCGCATGGGCAATTATAGCACAGGCGTTCCACCCAAGCTAATAGTAGAATTGGTATGTTATTATCACCGCGCCATCCTGCGTCCGAGAGACTCTCCCTATAGATGGTTTGGTCCGTGACCTATACCGATACTCGGGCCTTTTGTTCTCGCTGTACGGTCAAGTTTTCAAGACCGGGCCGTACAGCGAGAACAAAAGGAATCATGCACTTGCTCGCGCTACTTGCTGAAGAAGGGGAAATAGCGCCGGTAGGGTTGCAGCGTTACTTGGACGGTGATAGTACGCCTAATCTCACCAGCGCTTGCACTGATCTGAAAGACCGTAACTTTATCGTTCACAGCGCTATCTTTGGCATTGATCACAACATAGACAGGCTCATTGGGGAGCAGGGTAATGCTCCTGGGGAATGGCTGCTCCGGCCCAGTACCCAGCGCAACTGCGGCGCGGGCAAAGCCGACTTCCAACGCAGCCGCCGTTGGCAAGGTCTGTATCGCCAGCGTAATGGGCTCATGCCAACCGAGAACGGGTTCAAGCTGGAGCGGAATCCATTGTTGGAGGCCACTTTGGATGGTCAGCGCTTGGGTGGCGAGTTTGAGCTCAAAAGCGGCTTTGCTCACAAAGACAGTCACTTCGAAGCGCACCCGATTTTTTCCATCATCCCCAACCACGAAGAGGGAGTAGGTCCCACCAGCCAAGCCAGCCGTATCGGCCAGATTTAACATCGTTGCCTCTCCTGGGGCCACCGTTGGGCGGCTAAAGCGCCATTCCAGGCCAAGCGGGGCGTCGGTAACTTGGAAGTTGATCGGGCTTGTGCTGCCTTCGTTGGGAGTCGTCTGAATCATCACATCCAAGCGTTCTCCCCGGTTGAGGGCCACCGTATTCAGATTGCCTTGCAAGGAGAAGGAAGGTCGATTGACTCTGATTTTAATAGGCACTTCGCGGCTCACACCACCCCCGGTTGCCCGGATGATAATTTCGTAGTCGCCGGTAGCAAGCGCCTCGCCACTGCGCAACGTGAAGGGAACAGCCGCGTGTGCACCAGTTGGCACAAAGACCGGCTTATCAAAGTGCAGCGAGAAGCCGTCAGGAATCGAGACAACCGATAGGCCGATCGCATCTGGGTAGGGCACCAGATTGGTATCTAGCATAAAGCTACCCTGCACTCGCTCATTCGGGTACATCACCAGAATATTTACCGGCTCCGTTAGCGAGAATTCGGCGGTCATGGTACGCACTGGAATGGGCTGCGACAGAACGCTGTTACCGGTTTTGCTATCCGTCGCCAGAATGCGGAGGAAGTGATCGATCCCCGGCTCTAGAGCAGCCAGCGTGGCAGCAGTCACCTGCTGCTTCTCCACCGAATGGCGATAGGTATCTGGCGCGGTGCCCATCATTACCGTATAGCTGTCGGCATCGGGGCTAGGGGAATCCCATTCGATCAAGAGTTCGCGATAGCCATGGGTAACCGTCACCGTGGCCTGCCAGCTAAGCGGCCATTTGTGTTGAATCACCACCGGATCAGGTGCATAGACCCGGACAAGGCCATTGTGTTGGTCGTCGGCCTCAGCCCAGATCTGATAAGTCCCGCTGGGTAGTTTACTGACATCAAAAGTGCGCTGCTGCGGTGAGCCGTCGAGGGGCAACTGAAGCCCTTTGGCAAGTTCGGAGCCGGTAAAGTTGGTAATCGCCATTGTCTCCTGGATGCCAGCGGCATTGACCCCGGCCACCATTCGTGTCGTCGCCCCTGGATTGGCATAGACGCTAACCAGCGTATCGGTTATTTTTGCGTGCACCTGCAACGTCAAGGCCAATTGCGCTTCGTCCTGCACGGTCGCATTCAGCACCTTCAACGTGGGTGGCGGATCATTGCCGATGACTTCGAAGTGGAAGAGATCATCGGCCAGATCATCCGTAATCTCAATCGTCCAGGTGCCTCCGGCAATATTCCCGATCGTATAGAAGATCTGCGTCGTGCGGCTCACATTGAGGTCGGCGTGGGCAAAGAAGCGCGCACCATCCCCGCCCGCGATCGCCTTATCCGTCAAGAAGAGGGTATAGACTTCGCCTTCCTTAAGCCCAGCGATCGCAAAGGTGGCTTCGCCGTCGTTCCCTTGGAGGGTGAAATTGTGGTCCCCCGCGGCCAGCAGTACATAGTTACTGCCCTGTCCATAGCCGATGTTACTAAAGAGCAGATTCGCGCCTTCGCGCACGGAAAGCTGGCGGGTGGGTGCGCCAAGTTGCACAAAGCGCAACGCCACCTGGCCGACCACAGCCGCCTCGCTCCGATCATTCAGCAGCTTGCTCGTGAGCCCGCCATTCTGATCCAACAACACCAAGCTAGCGTACTGATTGGCAGTTAGCTTCACTGTGGTCTCCAAGAGCACTTGGTTCGCATTGCCCGCGGCGGTTGCCTTGAGCGTATGATTCCCCGTCGGCACCTGACCGTAGCGGCTGATAAAGTCCACATTGTTGTCATCGGCGGCAGCTAGATTGGCGAAGAAGAGCTGCCCATCGAGATAGAGATCGACAGCACCACCTTGATAGCGGCTATTCACGACCCGCAGTTGGGCACTCTCGGTCAGGGTGGCGCTTGGTAACAGAGAAACAACCCCAATGGCCTCGGCCAAGCGTGCTTGGTCGTCACCCACCATCGCCACGATCTGACCATACTCAGCCTGATCTTCCGCAGAGATGAGGGTGGCTTCGGCACTTTGGACGACCCCGGCACTACGGACCAAGCGGGCGACACCCGCCGAAACCCCTTGCCCAGCGCGATAGCCAGGGACTTCTTGATATTGGATGTTGGCGGGCAATTGTTGCGGGTTCAGGCGTTGCCCGTCTGGAGTGATCAAGGTCAAGTTCGGCGCAAGGCCAGTGATCCCAAAGGCAAAGATCACATTGCTCCCTTCCTCAACCGGAACGTTGATGGTCGTGAGCGCGGGGCCGAGGGTGATCCCTTGCAGAAGCGCAGTCGCTTCCGCCGACATCACCTCGCCTTTGTTGCGCGCATTCCAGGCCGCCCGAATTTGGGCCAGCTTCGGTGGCGTTAAGAGATAGTAGGAGTCCACCGAACCAAACTTGACGTTTCCTTGGGTGTCAATGTACACCCCTTTGCAATAGCCAGAGATACAGACTTCGCCCTTAAAGCCCCAGTTGCCGTTGGTAAATTCACCAGCGGCCACCCCGATATCGCCGAGAGAGAGATCCCAGGGAGGAATATCGATCGAAACGACGACCTTAACGATTTTAACCACTGTGCTCCAAGTACATTCAAACCAGCCCCAAAAGACGCTGCCACAATCCTGGCGCTGCTCGGTCTGTTGGCGATCTTCGGTCTGGGTTCCCGTGTAGATAGAACCCTTGACCAGCCCCACGGCAACACGTCCTTGCCCCGTAAAGTGGAAGCCTTTGTAGTCACTCCAGGCGTCAATGGCAACATCACCTTGGATAATCGCCAGCTTTACCCATAAAGTGGCGCTAAAGCGGCTCGCGGTCAGGCTGGCCTTGGCTCCGCCTACTTGTACGATAAAGATCTTGACCGTACCTTCCAAAGCCAAAGAGAAGGGATCGGGTGTCATAGTCATCTGCGCGTCGGCACTGAGGACAGAGACCCCTGCAATTTGGCGACCAGCGGTCAACCCGGCGGCAACCTGGATCACCGTTTGGTCGCCCAAGGTCACGCTACCACGGACATAGGAGAGGAACATGCCGGTGGTCCCAATGGGAATTTGGCAATTCAGTTCCAACGAGGCAGCCCGCAAGGCCAGCCGATCTACCTCTTCGGGAGCGACGAGCGCAGCCGCCGCGACGGACGGGATGGGCTGTTCCGGGGCCGAGAGGAAGCGCACCATTGCTTCGTTATTTGTCCCGGCATAGATTTCGGCGGCAACGGCAATGCCACGACACCCACTGCCCGCCGAGAGCGCTTTGGTGCTAAAGGCCCCACTGGCGGCGATGATATAGCCATTCCCCTCTTTGCGGAGGGTGCCGCCGAGTTCTAAAGAGACGCCACTGGTTTTGATGGTCGGCAGCGTGAATTGGCCGCCCCCAATCGAAAGGCCGCTCACCGGATCGACCACGACCTGATAGACCGTCGCGCTCCCTTGGTCGCCGGGCAGTTGTAGTTGCGCCGAGTCCATGATCAGCTGGGTGCCGCCATTGACTGTTTGAATCTTGACACCACTTGCGCCCAAACCCAAACCAGCCAGTTGCAGCGCAAGGCCATCCAATGATCCACCTACGTCGCCACGGCTGGTCACATAGATCTGACCAATCGCCGAGCTGTTGCTGCCGGGGATGGCGACGGTCACCTTGCCTTCAAGGGCAAGACGGTAGGTAACATTGGTAAAGCTGCCACTTCCTTCCAGTTGAATGGTTGCTTTGGGCTTGGTACCGGTGGTTTTGCCACTCACGGCAAAGCCACTACCGCCCCCGAGCTTGAACTCGGGCACATCAAAGGTAAGCCCGCCACCGTTGACGGTTAACCCGTTGCTGTCAATGCGGATGCCGCTTACACTGCCCTTGGCACCACCCAGGCTGGCGGGGAGGGTCACGTCGGCACTGCTTGCGGTAGCGCCATCGTTGTCAAACGTCAGCCCGCGCACTTTGAGTTCGGCTTGGGCCAGGGTGAGGGCGAGTTCGCTCAAGGTGGTGGAGAAATCGCCATTTTCATTGATGGTGGCGACAATGGCGATCTCACTCTTGCTGTTCTGGGGAAGCCGCAGCGACAACTTCCCACTGAGGCTAAAGATAAAGGCGTCGATCTGGGTTGTTGCATCGGGCGATGTGAGCTGTTCGCCTACCGTCAAAGCCACCGGTTGAAAGCCAGTAGGTGCGGCTTGGGCCGCGGCAACCGTCACATTGACGGTACTAATGGTTGCCTGCAAGTTATAGAGACGAATCTGCGAACTGTTGCTGTTGGTTAGATAGATATCCGGCAGGCCAATCGTGCCACTGCCAATTTGGAGCCCATTGGTGGTTATCTGGATAGCGGTCACGGTGGTGGGTGCGGCCCCCTTGGCTAGTTTGGGCGGGAGGGCCAGCGACGCCGACGCCGCGCGCAGACCGTCATTGCTGAGGGTCAAGTTGCTGATCGTCAATGTGCTCTGGGCAATGGTCAGCACCAGTTGGTTTAGCGTCCCCTGCAAGTTACCGTTGCTATCGACGCCAAAGGTCAGCGCGACGGCCTGATTATTGCTGGGTAGATTAAGATTGAGCGTGGCGGCCGCGTTGATGGTGTAGTCGCTGCCACTCACGGCCAGGGTGGCGGTGATGCCAGTGATGGTCAGTTTGGAGCCGTCACCGATCTTCACCATGGGCAAGGCAAAAGAGCCGCCACTGATCACCAGCCCATCGCCCGTAATCTTGACATCGGTCAAGGCACCCGTAGCGCTCCCCAGGGTGGCTGGCAGCTGGATCGAGGCGGTCAGCGCACTGAGGCCGTTGTTGTCAATGGCAATGGTCTGCAACGTCAAAGTCGCCTTAGCCACGGTGAGCGAGAGTTTACTCAGGTTGGCGGTAAAGTCACCATGGTTGTTAATGGTAAAGGTAAGCGCGGTGTCCTGGCTATTGCTGGGCAAGCGGATCTGCAAAGTGCCCGAGCCACCAAAGGTGTAGTCATCGTTTTGTACCTGCAAGGTTACCTTGGGTTGCACGATTTTGAGCTTGGGCGTGCCACCCTTAGTGGCGCCAAGGGTGATGTCGGGCAGGGCAATCTCCGCTTGGTCAAAGACGAGGCCACTATCATTGATCGTAACACCGGCGATGGTGCCGCTGGTACTGCCCAGACTTTCGGGCAAGGTCAGGGTGGCGCTGGCAACGGCGAGACCGTCGTTATCGACGGCCACCGCTTCCATCGCCAAAGTCGCCTTAGCCAAGGTCAGGCTGAGGCTGCTGAGGGTGGCCTTGAGGTTACCATCACTGTCAATCGCAAAGGCAATCGTTGGGCTTTGACTGTTGTCGGGCAGGTTGACGTTGAGCGTGGCATTGGCGGTGATGGCATAGTGGCTGCCACTCACCACCAGGCTGGCCGCAATGGCGGTGATGGTCAGTTTGGACCCATCCCCAATCTTCACAGTGGGCAGGGCAAAGGTACCACCACTGATCACTAGCCCGTCACCGGTGATCTGCACATCACTCACCGCGCCCATCGCCCCACCCAAGCTTTCGGGCAGTTCAATGGATGCCGTCGTGGCGGTAAGCCCATCGTTGTCGATCACAATCGTCTGCAAGGTCAAGGTCGCTTCGGCCACGGTGAGCGAAAGTTGGCTCAGGTTGGCGGTAAAGTCGCCGTTGTTATCAATCGTAAAGGTGATGTCCGTATCCTGGCTGTTGCTGGGCAAGCGGATCTGCAACGTGCCTGAGCCGCCAAAAGTGTAGCGATCCGCTTGCACTTCTAAGGTTACCGTCGGCTGTGCGATCTTGAGGGTAGGGTCTTCGCCTTCTTCGCCTGCGCCGAGGACGAGATCGGGCAGGGCAATGGCAGCGCTACCGAGATCCAACCCGCTCCCCGAGATCGCGACATCGGTGAGGGTAATGACGCTTTCGCCCAACTTGGGGGGGAGGGTTAAGGTGGCCGTCATGACGGTCAGGCCCGCGTTGCTCACCAGCAGGTCGGTCATTGCCAGGGTCGATGAGATGACGGTGAGGGAGAGATTGGCGAGTTGACCACTGAGCGTGGGGTCACCTTCTTCCAGCGCGAGCACGACGGTGATCGGAACCGTTTGGATGTTTTCGGGCAGGGTCACAGCTAGTGACGAGGCGATCTGGAGCTGATAGCGATCATTGCTGTTGTCGATGAGGAGATCCGCGGTATTTTGGGCAAATTGCAGCGTTGAGCCATCCCCAATAGTCAGATCGGGCAGGGCAAAATTGGCATCGCCATTAAGGGTAATGCCATCCGGCCCGATGTGCAGATCGCTGACATTGATAGTGCCACCGCCGAAGAGATCGGGTACCGTCAAGGTAACTAAGGCCGCATCAATGCCACTGTTCGATAACGTTGCTCCCGCTGGCACGGTCATCGTGATCCCGGCGAAGGTCAAGGTAAAGGCATCAAAGGTGCCTTGGAAGAGCGGCCCAGGCAAAAGGGTAAAGGTTTGCAAGCTGGGGATCACATTGATCTCATTAGTCGTCAGTTGCAGCGCGCCATCACCCACCGTCGAACCAGCAAGCAGATCGAATTGGGTGATTACCGGTGGCGCATCCAGCAGGAAAGCCGCCAGTTCGGTAATGAGGCTTGCTGTCCCTTGGGTTGGTGTCATGAGCCCTGTGGCCGCGACCAGCGCAAAGCCCCCACTGGCGAGGGGCAACGGCGTGCCGTCCGCTTCCGTTGGCTTGAGTGCGAGTGCCCCCGTGACGGTCATAATGTCACTGTCAAAGATCACTTCATCCAAAGCACCCTGTAAAATGAAATAATCGCCCAGTTGAATATTCCCGCGCGCGCGCGTTTGGGTATCCCCCACCGGCAAGAATTGATCCGCGACAATTTGCACTGCGCCGATTTGGCGAGTTTGCGGCCCGGTTGGCGTTGCGGTTGGCGTTGCCGTGCCAGTCGCGGTTGGGGTAGCGGTTAGCGTTGCCGTGGGGGATGCCGTGCTGGTCGCAGTTGGGCTCGCCGTTGATGTGGTGGTGGGTGTGGTGGTGGGTGTGGCCGTCCCCGTTGGCGTCACCGCCGTCGTCCCGGTTGGTGTCACCGATGGCAACGTAGTGGCAGTGGCTGTCGCCGTTGGGGATGCCGTGCTCGTGGCGGTTGGGCTCGCCGTTGGTGTTGGCGTTGCCGTCCGTGTACCGGTTGCCGTAGCGGTCGCGGTGGCAGTTGCGGTTGGCGTCAGGGTAGGCAGGGTAGGCACCAAGGCTGGTCCTAACGGTGGCGCAAACGCGGCCATTGGTTTTGGGATAAGGAGGATTCCCCCCAATAATAGCCCGCTCCATAATAAAAAGAGGCCAACCCAGCGAGTGAACCGGCTAAGAGCTTGACTGGGCTTACGAACAATCCCGAACAAAAAGCCACAGGCGCGCATGACGCTCATCCTTATCATATGATCGAGGAATGATTTTTGATTACAGGTGGTAACGCAGTAGAAGTGGAAAGTGGTAGCGGCTGTTTCTACAACGCAAAGCCAGAGATTTCAATTATTAATTACTGTACACCTACTCCTTCCCGAGGAGAAGCTACATTTACTTGATCCCCATCAAGACAAAAGGTGGACTTATCCATCGTGGGTTACCGAACGCGCCCAGCCACCCTAATCGCGCGGGAGGGAATAGGTCGCTAGAGCCCAGGTTGAAAGGGTTCGTGAGGAAAGCGGGGCAGAGCAGTTCGCCACCCGTGGGGCAAGTGGGTAGCAAGCAATCGCGGACGCAGGAAGCCCGCTGGTGAAGATTAACGATTAAAATCGGAAAACAAGGCCACCGGCTGAAGACCTGTGATTCGTAGCAAAAGCTGCGTGGCATTCAGGCTGCGCCTGTTAGCGAAAATGCCTTTTGTATACAACGTTCGACCTGTTCGGGTTGGGTAAAGTCACGCAATTTGACAACCGCTTGTTGCGCAAAGTTATCGCGCTCGTTGATCACGGCCACAAAAGCCACTCCGGTTGCTTGGGCAGCCAACCAATCACCGACCGCATCCCCGAAAAAGACAAGAGGCGCAGTCGGGTGGGCCGCCGCCACTTGGCGCACTGCTTCCGCTTTGGGCGTTTGTGCCCCATAGATGTGCGTGAAGTAGGTATGCAACTGTCGCCGTTCCAATTGCAGCGCGACCTCGGCCTCTGGGGCCGCGGAACTTACATAAAAAGGGCAACCACCAGCGGCCAGAAAAGCCGCTACGCCTTCGACCAGCGGGGCTCGTGCTAGCTCCGCTTCCAATGCATGGGCGTACCGCTCCAAGTAGCGATTGAGCAGGGGATCGGTCGGCGTTGTTTTCACAAAATCGCGCAAAATGGTGGCGAGCTTCTCCCGGCGTGGAACACCCCCATGCGCAAGGATGTACGCACTAATGCTGGGTTGCAGTGCAGAATACTCGGCAAACAACGCGAGCATCGCCCGATACTTGATGAGGTTCGTCTTCAAAATCACACCATCTAGATCGAGAACAACAACGGTATTGGTCATCCCAGCCATGGATTTTCCTTTCTGGCGCGCCCAAAAGCCAACCGCAAAGCGCAGTTTGAATTAGTTCTCCACATACCCATGCTCCCAATGCAGTGACCTCCGGTTTAGTCCAGTTAGCTACGCTATCGGTGCAGCTAGCTTATCCCCAGTGGGCGGCGTGGAGACCAAACCGACATTTTTGGGACCCTTAAAGGCAAATTTCACGCGCTCGAAGAGGATACCATTTTCCTGGTAATACGCCTCGATAGCGAGGAGCAATTCCGCTTGGCCCAGCTTCTCTGCCGACCAAAAATTACAGCACGGGATCAGAATCACAGGCCGCACGAGGGCAGCTTGCGCCACGGCGCGGGTCGCCTCATCAGGATGGAGGCCAATGACGAGATCGTAGTACGCGGCATGGGCTGCGCTAAATTCGCACGCTTGGCTTTTGACGCCCTTGAGGACATGCACACGCGGATCGATGACTTCGCAGTCGTAGTTGTACTTTTTGGTTAGAAGCCTTGTCAGCATACCTTGGCCGCCGGCCACATCCGCAATGTAGGTAATGTTGCGCCAATAGTGATCGGCAACAAAATCCGCCAGAACGGTAAAGCGCTCTGGATCCCCATGAAAACGATGTCTACTCACAACAATCTCACCCTGGAAGAACGACTGCAACCATCCAGCCCATACGCGCAAACACCGATGGGCTAGCCCTTCACATAGGACAACTTCTCTGCCACTTTTCCATCGTGGACGCGGAATAGATCGACACCACGAATATGACCACGTTTCCCATCCTGTTCAACCCACTGATAGCGCCAGCGAACCACCGCCCGGTCTTTAAACGCGAAAGTATCCTCAGCCGTGAAGGCGGCATGCGGTGAAGCAGCAAAAAATTGCGTCCAGAAAGCCCGAACCGCGGCTTGACCTACATAGCGCTCACCATCCGGCGGGGGATAGGTGTTTTCGAATACACAATCATCTGTCATCGCGGCCATAACGGCCTCGACATCATGGCGGTCAAAGGCCGCATTAAAGCGGCGCAACGCTTCAAGTGTCTCCGCGGTTTGTTTAGCGTCCGGTGCATGATCGATCATAGCTGATAGCCTCCGAAAACTCACATTTATCTTGACACGACTGTAGACATACTATTTTAGCTAGAAGTTACGCTTGAAACAAGGTCGGACAAGTTTTCCAAAGCGGTCAGGTCGCTAGTCATACCAACCAACTGCGTAAACTCTATCAAACTTGCACCATTTCTGGGAGCAGTGCCAGTATCAGGGAAGCCCGCTAGGCGATTCTATCTCCAGGTTGCCATCGCAGAAGGAAACAAAGTGAGAGCGAGCGCGATCAACAAGCACCTAGTGCAGTTACTGGCATCATTGGAATCACCGCTACGTAGGGCTATTGTAACGGAAAATGGTTAGAAAAACAAGCATTTTCTGGAAAACTTCCAGGGCTAGCGCAAACTTCATCATCACATCGGCACCCCAAGTCCTCCCGCAACGGATAGCGATCAGCGCCACGCTGAGGGCGTTATCGATCCCGCCCAAACGCTAGCCCGGTAGTGCCAACAAACCGTCACAGATGTCAGCAGTCAAAGATCGACCAACAGATGTCATTACGCAGGCGCTGATCATCCAAGACCAGGTCGCGAATCGTGGATGGTAGTTGTGCGCGCTGCCACTGGCACGCGCGGCAACCAGCGACCGTGCGCTCCCCTTTTGGTGCGGTGGCCTGCACTGCCTTGATCGCGTAGGCTGCGGCTCCCAGTTCGTGCGCGGCCACATGCGCCACTACGGCAGCTTGGCCGGCTGCATATGCGGCGTACCGCGCCGCACCCCTTAGGGCGCTGGCCGCCGCCATGGCATGGCCACCTGCCGCGCGCGAGTGCGTCATGGGGATCTCGCCGCGCGTCCAAGCCCGAATCTGATCGATGGCCCGACGAGGCCGCGGGTCCGCGGGCTGTACCGACTCGAATAGGTGCAGAACGTGCTCGGCACACGCGGCAGCCCACGCCGCCAGCAACCGATGATTGGCATCGGTGAGCGTCCCCCCCACGACGAATGGTGATGAAGCGAGGATCGCGCACTTTGGGTAAGATCATGGTTGTTCCTTTTCTATTCCCTTGGCTGTATAGAGGATTATACACGGCAAAAGCGCGGGTAGGTAAACCCGCGCCGATGTAGCACATGATAAAATCCAGGATTAGCACTGATAGCCTTCCACATGCAACCTAAATTTGTCGTTATGCACCTTTTGTGCCATACTTTTCACGATCATCTTTATTAGATGATGACTAACCACGCTTGCCGTTGCCGCTTGGCAACCCATCCGCTGCGACAGGGATCACTGACGAGGCTCTATGGAACCTGGTAACAACTAAAGTATTGGTCTAACGCGTTAGCGACCTAAGTCAGGGTCGCGACCCAAGGAAATCAGCCAAGCCTGTGGTTGGTGCGCACGCGCCAACCGAGATAGTTGTTACCCCCAATTCCAGGAGAACCAAATCATGTTACTGTGGCAAATTCACCGCTTTGCCGACGCCATTCGGGCGTACGATATTCAAGTTCGCTTGCCCAAAGCGTTCACACCCACTGCCAATCGCGCTGAGAAGCGCCCTATGCAGAAACGGTCAGGCCAGAGCGTGCTGTGTGGCAAAGGGGTGCGCGCATGTCAATCCTAACTGCCTATCAACTGACCCAAACCTTCGACCACCATACCATCTTCAGCGGGCTCTCGGCCAAGATTGCCCATGGGGACAAGATTGGGCTGGTTGGCCCGAATGGCGTGGGCAAGAGCAGCTTCTTGCGCATTCTGGCGGGCATCGATCGCCCCGCCGCGGGCCAGAATTTTCGGGCTGGGGGCATCCGCTTGGGCTATCTCCACCAAGAAGCGGTCAACGCGTTTGCCGACCGCGACAACAGTGTCTATACCGAGATGCGCACCGTCTTTCACGCCCTGCACGAGCTAGAGCATACCATGGCGCAACTCGAAGAGCGTATGGCCGCCGGCGACGCGAGCGACGCGCTCTTTGCCGATTACAGCGCTTTGCAAGCGCAATATGAGCACCAAGGCGGCTATACTTATGAAACCCGCATCGAGCAGACCTTACAAGGACTTGGCTTCACCGCGACCGATTGGCAGACCCCGCTTCGTCACCTGAGCGGCGGCCAACAGACACGCGCCTTGTTGGCCCGCCTGTTGCTCGATGAACCGGATCTGCTGATGCTCGACGAGCCAACCAACCATCTGGATGTGGAGGCGATTGCCTGGCTAGAAGCTACGCTACAACAGTGGCGCGGTGCGCTGTTGGTTGTGAGCCATGACCGCTATTTCCTCGATGTGGTGGCTAACACGATCTGGGAGATGAGTGCCACAGCGCTGGAACTCTATCGGGGCAATTACAGCGCCTATGTGGGGCAACGCGCCGAGCGGTGGGAGCGCCGGCAAAAGGAGTTCGACCAGAAGCAAGAGCGGTTAAACAAAGAGATGGCCTTTATCCACAAACATATATCTGGCGGGGGTCGCAATATGGCGGTTGGCAAGCTGCGCCGCCTCAGCACCGAATTTAATGCGCAGCGTAAGCAGGAGAACCCCGCGCTCACCGCCCGTAACATGTTCAGTGTGGCCGGGGCCAAAGCGTGGATCAAGGGCTTGGAGCGGCCCGATGGCGAGTGGCGACAGATGAACGCCGAAATGGCAAGTACCCAAGCGAGCGGTCGCCATGTGCTGCAAAGCCGCAATCTTGTGGTTGGCTATGAGGAACCGCTCTTTCTGGCTGACACTATCCACCTAGAACGGGGTCGTTGCGCGGCCTTGATCGGTCCCAATGGCGCGGGTAAAACCACGTTGTTGCGCACACTGCTCGGAGAAATGCCGCCCCTCGATGGCACAATTCAGTTGGGGCATGGCGTGCGGATCGGCTATTTTGCCCAAGCCCATAACACGCTCAATCCAGCCCATCGGGTGATCGAAGCGGTGCGCAACGTGCCACGCCAGCCCAATCAACCGGCGTTGGATGACACGGCCATTCGCAATCACCTCGCCCGCTATCTCTTTCGGGGGGATGATGTCTTCAAACCGGTGGCGGTCTTAAGTGGTGGGGAGCGCGGACGGCTCGCCTTGGCGCTGTTGAGCCTCCAAGAGGCCAACTTCCTCCTGCTGGACGAGCCGACCAACCATCTCGATCTGCCTGCCCAAGAGGTGCTCCAGGCGATGCTGGAACAATATGAAGGGACGATCCTGCTCATCTCTCATGATCGCTATCTCATTGCCCAACTGGCAACCGAGATCTGGGATCTACGCGATGGCTACCTGACGATCTTTGATGGCAGCTATGCGGAGTTTACGGCAGCCCGCGCGCGATGACACACAAAAAATAGGCGTTGTGTTAACATTTAGGATCAATCTGCTTTGGACAATGAGCACAAATAAAGGCCATATCGTTTTCATGCAATCGTTCAAATCGTTAGGCGTTACGCAGTTGGTTATTACCAGAGCGCTGACAGCGTCTTTGGTGGACGGTTGTAGGGACCACCGAGCCAACCAGATAGCAAGGTTTTCCAAAGCTGTCAGGGCTTATCGAACTGCATAACTTCTAGTCGTTTTCAAAATGTGAAAGAAGGAAGATATGGTTACAGCCAATTCCACGGAACGAACTACTCCCGGTGTTGCCGAACAGATTGCGACGCGTGTCGCGTTTTTCATCGCCGGTTTTGCGATTGCAGCATGGGCCCCGTTGATTCCTTATGCGAAAGAACGCCTTGCTGTTGACGAAGGAATGTTAGGTCTTCTCCTTCTCTGTCTGGGCATTGGTTCGATCATTGCCATGCCAATCACCGGCACACTCGCGGCCCGGTTTGGCTGTCGGCGAGTGATCTGGAGTGCCACATTTGTGATTTGTGTCGCGCTGGTGTGTCTTGCCTTGGCGTCAACTGTGCCAAGCCTAGCAATCGCCTTACTTGTGTTTGGTGCTGGTGTTGGCACAGTCGATGTCACCGTTAATATCCAGGCAGTAATTGTGGAAAAAGCGGCACGCCGGGCGATGATGTCGGGCTTTCATGGGCTGTTTAGTGTAGGCGGTATCATTGGCGCGGGTGGTGTGAGCGGATTATTATGGGCAGGTGCATCGCCGCTCATGGCGGTGATTGGTGTGGCAAGCCTCATTCTCGTGTTGCTTTTCGCCTTTGGGCGCCATTTACTGCCCTACGGTAGCGAACGTGACGCGCCCTTATTTGTATGGCCGCGTGGCGTAGTGCTCTTTATCGGTTTTCTGAGCTTACTCTGCTTTTTAGCCGAGGGTGCCATTCTCGATTGGAGCGCAGTATTTCTAACCACGGTACGGGATGTACCACCATCATACGCGGGCTGGGGCTATACGATTTTCTCGATTGCGATGGCGATCTGCCGTCTGACGGGTGATCGTGTGGTACAAGCACTTGGTGGTTTCAGAATTCTCTTATTTGGCGGGCTATGTGCAGCAGCAGGACTTGCGGTGGCGGTGCTTGCACCATCTTGGCTCGTCGCGCTAGCTGGTTTTGGGATGGTGGGCCTTGGGGTCTCGAATATTGTTCCCGTGCTCTTTTCTGCCGCAGGCCGACAGACAGCCATGCCCCCCAATCTAGCGATCGCCGCGATCACCTTTCTTGGCTATACAGGTGTTCTCCTTGGTCCAGCCTTGATTGGGTTGGTAGCCGCTGCGGCCAACTTATCTATCGCGCTCCTTGGCGTTGCGGCACTGCTTGTGTTTGTGGCGGCAAGTGCTCGGATCGCCACTCGGTAGGTCAGATTAGTTATCATATACATTAGAGTTGTTCCTTTATAAAATTCGTACCACAGACCTAGGGTTGTACTCACACTGGAAGGAAGTTCTTTAGGAACAACTCTATTGACAACCGGCTAATCAACGCTACCCTATAAGCACTATCAGGCAATAAGATTTCCTAGTTGCATGCTACAAAATTGTGCTCGGTGACAATTCAGCGTCCATCTCGCGGATAATTTGTGCCAATTGAATGAGATCAGTATCGGTTAGGCGGCGGGCGGGTTCTCTTCTCGCCTGTGCGCCTGCCGTACCCTCTTGGGAGTCTTTGGCCAAAATGTCCGCCAGCTTCTCAGGCGCAGGCATTGGTAATCCACAATGCAATAATAAGAATTGAATCACAGTCTGTGGCGTTGCTTTTAGTTCTTCAAAGCGTGCGGAGGCAAAGTTGGCCCCATGTTGCTGAAGCCAACGGCTGTCCTGCATGGTTGAGACCCACATATGCGCTATATACTCAACCCACTTAATCGAGTTGTCATGGGCCATTAGATATCTGTTGACACTTGGAATCATATAGCGAAAGCCAGATTTTCCTAAACGCTCGCCTAAATTCTCATCCGATGCGCCAAAAGCGCGGCTAAAGGAATATGCCCAAGTAAGCGCATTTCGATACATAAAAAGTATTTTTGCCTGCGGAATAGCTTGGTACAATAAATCACTTACCGACAGTACGTAACTTCTAAATTTGAAAGCATAATATTGGTATCCTTGTTTCTGGGCATTGGCAGACATAATCATTATGCTGTCATACAGTAGAGATTCAATTTCTGTGTCGGTGCTTTGGCCTGCTGTACGGATCATCACCAATTGTGAGAAAACATCAGGCTCCGAGAAGCTCATGATAGATGGATCTAGATTCATCACTTTACTAATTAAGGTCGAGCCACAACGCCCTGTAGAATAGAATAAAATAAGATGTTGCGGATTAATCCTAACCTCTTTTGCAAGAAGATGAAGTGTGCTGTAAGGGATTGCGATTAATTTCTGGGCATGCTCATACTGAGCAATAAAGTAAAACGGAGCTTGCAGTAAATCAACCTCAGGTGTAACCTCTACAAATAATGCTCTCTGATTAGCATGATCCAAACAATATAAACTTACGTTGGGCTTTTCCAAAACTACATGAGGGTCCACAACCAGCCCAAGGCGGGTCTGAAAATCATCTACCGAGACAAGCGCAAAGGGGCTGGCTTTTACTTTGGCATCAATAATCAATTCATAGGCTTCCATGAAAAATCATCCTTTTATCAGAAATCTCAATCCCAGTGGACGCGCCACAATTGCCTGAGAAGCAAGATACCACTGACCCAGGGTGTTTTTATAACAACAGGCCGAAATAATTAGTTTATCGGGCCTTCTCACGCATAATACTCCGGCAGCATTTTCAGCCCCTCCCACTGCGCCTGGTCATGGCCGAAAATCACCAGCCCGATCTGCTCCCGTTCCACCAGATCAAGCAGCTTGATCGTACTAGCGCGGCTCTTTTCACCGTCGGGGTTGCTACCATCATCCGCCGCGTGACGCGTAAAGCCCGCGCCAAAGGGTACCGCGTCAACCGTCAATAAAATCGCCCCGGTTTGGGGCAGCCGCACCAGCACCGATTGATGCCCCGGCACATGCCCGCTCGTCTCAATCAGCTCCAGCCCCGGCAGCAGCTCCGTGTCTCCGTCCACCAGCCGAAGGCGCGCGATGGGCTGATCCCATTGGGCGCGAAGGGCCGCAAACCGTGGGTTGGTCGCCGCGTCCACATGATGCACACGCTGAACCACATAGTGCGCCTTTGGAAAGGCCGCGTGTCTGCCAGCATGATCAATATCATAGTGCGTCGAAATGATGGTATCAATATCGTCGGGCTTGAGGCCAAGGCGCGCTAACTGCTCGAGCACGTCCTGCCCATTTCTGAAATCCGAGGCTTCTTCAGGTATAATCTCTGGTAGCCCTGTGTCGATCAGAATATTTTTGCCGTCATCCGTCTGCAGCAGATAGCAAACAATCGGAATCTGGTATTCCGGCATGGAGCCAACCTCCATCAGATAAAGACGCTTTACGGCATTTTGGCTCATTCGCTTCTCCTCTACATTGAAACATAGATTCTAGGTCGGCACTACCCAATCTTTGGATAACGCTCTCCCCTTACCAAACCCTAGCCTGACCAATCACAGATCAGCACTGGCTTCCATTTGCGCGGTCAACTAAACTTTGCAAGTGGACAAGTCCTGCCCCCTAAATCTCCACCCCCGGCAGGCCAGCCGCGCCCAACAGCAGAGAAAGTTCGCCAGCATGGGGCAGGTCGTGGTCGAGCAAGCCCCAGATCGTCTGGAGGATCAGCGCTTCTTCCTCCGGTAGCTCCTCGGTGGGTGAGCCGCGCCGCAGCCGCTCGCTGATGACTTGCCAAGTCCGGTCGAGCCCCTGCACAATCTCGGCGGCGGTGGGTGGTGGGTGGTCGGCCTCTCCCCACTGCAGCAGCGGTGTTAAGGACGCGGCCGCTTCACCCAAGGTACGGGAGAGATGCAGCGCGCGGCCAAAGACGATGTGTTCGGCGATCTCGCCCGGCGTGCGCAGGAGCGGGATGATCCGGTGTTGTAGTTGTGCCGCGGTGAGCGGTGCGATGGCGCGCACAAGGGCGGCTTGGTAGTCTTGCCAACTGTCGAAGGCCCGCGCCTCCGCGATTGCTGCTCTGGTCATGGACACGGCTCCTTTCCTTTTACATTCATCGGGCTGCGGCCCGGTTAGCCTGGAATAATATTCGTTCGTCCTTCCCAAGTACCAACCTCGGCGATGGGTCGGAAGCGTAGCGTGGTGAACTCGAAGTGAAAATCCTTGCGCGCGCGCTCGACCATGGCCGCGGCGTGGCGCTTGGGGCGCGGCACGGCGCTATGACCACGAACCATCTCGACCATTTCCTGTTGCGAGCGCCACACGGAAAAGGTGGAAACGGTACGCGGCAGCCGCATGGCCGCGAGCGCCAAGGTAGTGCCGGGGTGGTCGCGCACCAATTCTTCGACCGGCTTGCCCCACCGAATAAAGCGCGGCACTTGGGGCAGCTTCATGCGAGCCAGCGTCACCGCCACCACGGGCGCGGCGGGATCTTGCTCGCCCACGCTTTCTGCCAGGCCATCAAACTCGCGGATATATCCCCAGCGGCGTTGGAACGCCAGCCGCACATGCCAGCCGGTGGCGAGCGTACGGCCCAGCGCCGTATTCGCCAGAAACGCGTCGATCGCGCCTGGACTCTCCCAGGCGGCGAACATCGCCAGCTGGCGGAGTTGCATCCGCGCCGGTGACAGGACGGGCGCGCCGAGCGTCATCTTGGCCAAACACTCGGCGTGGATCAGGCCAGGGACGGCCTGTCCCGTCGGCGGGCGATAGAGCGCCTTGACCGTTGTAGCAAGTTGGGCCTTGCCTAAATGGAATGTAAATATTGTCATAGATTTTTTATACGGCCCTCAGTTGGCAGCGCATTGTGCCTGCCGAGCCCAGGCCCCCTTCACCACCGCCCAACATGGGTTGCAGGCTGCTGTAGTCAGCCACTGTCGCCCTATCTGACGCGCTAGAAGTGCGTCACGTGCAACGTCTCGCGTAGGTAGCGACAGTTGATTGCTATTTTATCATCGACCGACCCTTCGCCCTCATTCGGGCGCGGCGGATCGAGATCAAGGGTGATCCAGCCCTGGTAGCCGCGCGCCTGGAGCATGGCCCAAATCGCCGCATGATCAACGCCACCAGCACCCAGGTCTTTGTACAGAATTGCTTGCGCATGCATCGCCTTGGTGGGGGTTGGGCCGGTATAGCCGCGGTAGGACGCCTTCGAGTCCTTCCAATGGATGGCCGCCAGGCGATCATAGTAATCGGCGATCAACTGCACGGGATCGCCACCGCCGAGATTGAGTTGCGCGGTATCGGGAATCCAAGATACGATAGCGGGATCGGTCTGATCCAGCAGGGCGCGCACTTCCTCTGGGCGCTCGATGGGACCCCAAATATGAGGGTGCGGGGCAATGGTGACCCCCATCTCCAGGGTCCGCTTGCCGAGCTCGGTCACCGTTTCGGCAATGGCTTTGATCTCTTCTGGGGTAGTGCGTTGGGCTGGGCGGCTGCCCATATTGATCTTGAAGTGGGTGCAGCCAAAGACGGTCAGAAAATCGCGACAGAAGGCGACATGGTCGGCAATCGTTTCTGCTCGTTTTGCCGGATCGATAAAGTCGCAGCTTTGCCCAGGGCCACCATTGGAGGCGGTAATCAGCCGAATGCCGTGCGCATCGAGCCGATCTTTGAGCGCTTGCGGTTGGTCGAGCCAGGCCATCAGGTGGCCCCGATATGGTTCTACGCCAGGTAGGCCGTGCTTGGCGATCAGGTGAATGGATTCTGTGGTGAAGTCGCCGAAGATGGCGCCCCCCATGGCAAAATGAATGGTTGCGGACACGATGATCTCCCTTGATCTCCGGCTGAGTACTGGCTGAGTCATGATATGGATTGGGAATGCTTGGGTGGCATGATTATAACAGAAAAACCGAGTGCGGTACACTCGGTTTGCGCGTTTATTTACTGTGCAAGTTGCTTTTCTGCTGGGCGACCCGCCTAGGCGATGGCGGGCTGCTGCAGATGCACTAGCTTTTTGGCTAACAACTCCGTGGTCAAATGAATCACATCGCGCGCCACGTCGCTCGGCGAAACATCGTATTGGTCGACAATTACTTGGCACGTTTCGGCAAGGGTTTTGCCTTCACGTAAAGCAGACCAGATCGCGGCGCCAACGGGATTGAGGCCAAAATAAGTGCCGCTTGCCAAATCCAGAATCACGATTTCCTCATCAATTTGATTGTCGAGGACTTGGGCAGGAATGGTAACTTTGTCATGTAAGTTCATCGGGTTGCTTCTCACTGGTTACGTGGTTGATAATCGCCTGGCGGACAGCGGTTATGGTTGCAAAAGAGCGGGGGTAATCTAAATGGTAGCAGGGAATTTGCTGGGCCAACTGGGATAAGGCTGCGAAGTGGTGGGCCAATACGGTCGGCGCTTCTGTATCAAGGAGGAAGGCGTGCTTGACTAATTCAATCAAGGCGGTCGCGGGGGAAATACGGCGGCAAACAAAGTGCGCGGTTTTCCCTTCCCCCAGCACATAAAGCTGTTGCAATGGCCGGGGTTGCTCGCAAAAAGCAAGGCCGCGCCCCGATAAGAAGCGCGATTTGGTGGTGAATTGCACCGCCGGCGCTTTGATGGCATCGGGGCTGATTAGGGCCTGTTCGCTGTCTTGCCACAGGCGGATCGAGGGGTGGCTCGGCATCACCTGATAGTGGCCGTCGTGGCGCTCTACGCGTAGGCCGTCATCGGTGAGGAAACGCAAGCCATTGGTGGCAAAAGTGGTGGCTAGCGTCGATTTGCCACGACCGGAAGGGGCCAAAAAGGCAACCGCTACCGCGCCGATTTCCACTGCGCTCGCATGGAAGACCAACTTGCCTTGTTGGCTTAACGCGAGGGGTAGCACCTGGTTGAGGTACAGGTGTTGGATGGTGCTATCAGAGATGGCGGCTGTCGGCCAACAGGAGATTGTTTGACCATCCGCCGCAATCTCAAAATCGGCCAGATCCGTAAAGCGCAATAAATAGCCTACGGGTGTCCGATAAAACTGTAGCCAAAGCGTCCCATCGGGCAAAATCCACTGATGAAAATTGGGCAATGCCAGTGGGACGCAAGGGCGAGCCGGTTGGATCAGAAAGTGCATAGTGGCTCAGTTGCGGGTTTGGCTGATCCCCAATAAGTGGTAATTCACCCGTTTGTAGCCATCGGCGTGCGTGGTCACGGCGGCGGGCATCACAGCTTCGACTTCATCCGCCATGACGCCAAATTGCCGACCATCCCCCCATTGTTCACGAAATTCGGGTTTGTAGTCAAACAGATAGAGGCCAATCCCCAAGGAATGTTGACCGATGCGCGTGATATTGTCTTTGACACGGGGATCAGAAGGCACATTGAGGCTGCCGCCATTCGTATCGGTATTTGACCCACTGATTGACATCGTGAGTTCGCTAACCGAACCGTACGTGGTTAGCACAGGTTTGGTATACGCAGCTTTGCGCGGTGGGACGTCCGCTTGTGGCAGTACGGTCGAATGCGCAGCGAGCAGCCCCGGTTGTTTTGCGGTTGCGTGGGTTGAATTATGCATGAAAAGACCTCTTTATGAAGGAAAATTGTGATAGATGGAGGGTAAGTCGTGGCGTCAATGATAAAACATAGGTGATGATGAAGCGTGGATTGTAAAGGAACAGCAGCAAGTGCTTACTCTCCAATGAAGAATAGATCATATGGCAAGTCGTAACATTTGTCAACTCTTACGCCCAGCCGTGATAATTTAGGCAATTTTCAATGTGATTTTTACTCCAAATGTTGTTATCGGCATACGACATTGGTCCGCACTGACAGCGACATCTCATTCAGTGGGCAAAATCACATCACAGAGATAAATCGACCATAAAATCCAAAGGGGCCACCCCCTTTGTGGATTGTGCTGATAAAATTGGTAAAGTTGCGTCATGCCCTGGGCAGTAATCCACGTTGGCCGCCGTTGGGGGATCGTTTCGGTGAGCAGGGGCTGCATCTCATCTAGCCGGGTGCGAAACGCTACGGAAAATTCTGCCTTATCTTTGCGGGCTACCACGGTGGCGGGCATGAGCTCCCGGAAGGCTTGGCGATGGAGCACTTTGCTTACATCGCCGCGCAACCGGAAGCGGGCCGGCGTCGCCAAGGCGAGTTGGGCGAGTTGGGGCGTATGTAAGGGATGGCGTAGCTCAAGGCCGGCCCGGGCAGTATCGCGCTCGGCCCTTTCCATGACCTGGGCGTAAAAAGGCAGGGTTAGTTTGGTTAACAGGTCCTGTTGATCGAGGCTGCGCCCGTTAGCGTTGGCGGCCCCCCTGCGTTTGCTCACGCTTTCCGCTTGTATGCCTGTAAGCCAAAAGCGCGCACTTGGCGTAAGCAGGGTAGAGTTGGGTCGAATCCGGGGGAAACGGCGGTAGGCCGCTTGCAGCGCTGTTGGTAGAGTGGGCAAGCAACCATAACGCCAAAACCAGCTTGCTGTCTGCTTCAGGCCAAAGGCCGCGACATCAGCGTGGAGACAGCCATACAACGCCCACCAATGCCGTTGGGATAATGCTTCGGCATAATAGTAGCGCGTCCCATTCGCCCATTGGTCGCCTCCTTCGCCGGTGAGGATGACGCGGCTGCCCTGCTGGGCCGCGGTTTGGCGTAACGTTAAGCTCATGGCGCCATTGGGGAAGCCCACAAAATCGCGATATCGGTTTGCCTGTTCCGCATACCAGGCGAGGGGCGGCATCGTTGGCGCGATCTCCTGGATCGGCGTGCTCCAATAGTCGCCAATCGCCCGGGCATAGGCCAATTCGTCGGCGGCGCTACTGTTCGCAACCCCGTTATCGGTAAAGGCAAAGGTATAACCAGCCAGCGCCGGCGCAGGTAAATGGCGGGTCCGGCGCAGGTGTTCGGCCACCCCAAAGACCGCCGAAGAATCGAGCCCGCCACTGACTTCGACGGCAACGGGTTGCTGGCTGCGTGACTGGCGTCGGACGCTCTCAAAAACCAACGCCCGATAGTGCTCAACATATTCCTGCTCGGTCGTATAGGGCAAGGTCATCCCGAGATCCGGCTGCCAATATTGTGCAAGCGTTAGTCCGTGCGCGTTGGCTTCCAGCGTGTGCGCCGCCATAAGCCGCCCAATGCCTTGCCAAAGCGTCTCATCCCGCGTAGACCAATCGGCGGCCAGAAATTCGGCCAACAGCCCCTCATTTACCCGTTCCGGCACCCACGGCAACGCTAAAATGGGGTGTAATTCAGAGGCAAACACGAAGGTGTTTCCCCGCCAATGGTAGTGAAAGGGTTTATTGCCTAACGGGTCACGCGCACAAAAGAGGGTTTGGCGTTTGACATCCCAAATCGCCAATGCAAAATCACCCTCCAGGTGGTTGACGCACGCCTTGCCCCAGCGTTCATAGCTCCGCAACACCAGTTCGGCATCCGCGCGGCTGCGCAACACCGCCCCCTGCGCCAATAACTGCTGGCGTAAGCTCTCCCAGTTATCCACCCGGCCATCCATGACCAAAATGACACTTTGCTCTTCGTTAGCCAATGGTTGGGTCTCTTCCTGCGCTTCCGGCGTGGTCCGTAACATACACTGGCCGAGCCCCACTGCGCCGTCTATCCAATGGTCTATGCCATCTGGCCCGCGGTATGCCATCGCCGCCGTCATTTGCTCGATTTGGCCGGCCGCCACCGGCTTGCCATCAAAATGGAGAATGCCCACAATGCCGCTCATGCTGACTCCGGCTTTTCCGGGCGCAGCGCAGGGAAAGCCGCAAAGCGCTGCGCAACCGCGGGATGATCATTAATCGGGAACCCGGCGCATTCAACCCATGCATGGGCATTGAAATCGCCGGCCCTTTTGTCGATGCCAATGCGCAACTCGCTGGCAATGCCGTGGCGGGCTAAGAACCATTGTAACAATAACGAACGGGAAAGGCAGGTGGCTGGGATCCAGGGTTGTTGCGCGGCGCGATTGACCAACCGCGCGAGGTGTTGCGCTTGGCTTATCTGTGGGGTGCGTTCCGGCGCGGCTGGAATCGCTAGCCAAGCTTGCACGCGGCGTAGGCCCAAAAGCCGCAAAGCCAGCCAAAAGAGCGGCAAGCAAAGGAGAGCGCTGCCCAAGAGCACTTTGTCGGCCATCGGCAGCGCCATCGCGGTTGTTAATTTGTGCTGAACACGGTTGCCCATCTCGGTCCGATCGTGGTAGGGCGGCGCGGCGCGCCCGCAACCGCCCAAGGCTTATGGTCAAAATTACGTCGGGATGGCAGCGTAGGTTAGATGATCCAACTCTGTGGTATCGACGATCACTTCATCGTCTGCTTCGATAAACGCTGGGACTTGAATGATCCACCCATTATACAAGGTTGCTGGTTTATAGGTGCTTTTGGCCGTTTGGCCGCGCAAGGCTGGTTGGGTGTTTTTAATCTTTACCGTTGCTTTTTGGGGCAATGTAATTGTGTAGATTTCATCATTAATACGGATTACCCTAAATTTTCCTGCTTGGGCAATTAATTCAAGCAGCCCTGTTCTTACTTTACTAACGGGGAATTCCTCGCCATCACTTGTGAAAATTGAAGTGCCATCATCATACATGTATTCAAATTCTTCTTCAACCCCATCAATCACCTTAAATTTTAGGGCAGCATCAACCGATAAGTTTTTCTGCGCATTGGTATCGATGTTTTGAAGAACTAACTTTGTTATTGTGCCACCGGTTGGGGGAGAAAGCTCAGATTGTTTTACTTCATAGAGCGTATTCTCGTATTCAACAAGATGACCAGGTCTTACTTGATTCGCCGGAAGGATTCTTGCCATGATTTGGATGCTCACTACATAAAATAAGATTGAGATTTTTTAGGAATTATTGCAAAAGTCACTTAGCCTGAACGCCGCAAAGCTACTTCGGTTAGCGCTGGCTGTTGAGCCACGCGATTGTAGTCGCTTGGGCGCGCAGTCGTATCAATAGCCGATAAATTTAGGCATCAACAAAAAGGGGGCGCTAGGCAAGAATCTCCGTAATTACCCCAACGCCAATTGTTCTACTCCTTTCACGAATTATAAAATGCAAGCCAACAGCCATCGCTACACGCTGAGCTAAATAGACCGTCATGTTCACATGGTCGCCAGGCATCACCAGTTCAAGCACTTCTTGATCTGCCCCATCACGGACCTCCACCAACTCACCGGTCACATCCGTCGTTCTAAAATAGAATTGAGGCTTATATTTTGCCTGCACGGGAGTTGTTCTGCCTCCTTCTTCCGGTTTTAAGAGATAAGCTACCCCCTTAAACCGATTGTGGGCCTGAATGATTCCGGGCTGAGCAATAACCATGCCGCGCTCAACCTCTTCTTTTTTGGTTCCACGCAGCAATAAGCCAGCATTGTCACCCGCCTCGCCGCGTTGAAGTTGTTTTTTAAACATCTCCACACCGGTAATAGTGGTTTTTAGCGCGCTCGGCCTTAAGCCAACTATTTCAACCGCGTCGCCGACTTTGATGACACCGGATTCGACGACACCTGTCACCACGGTGCCACGGCCAGTAATAGACATGACATCTTCGACTGGCATTAAGAAAGGGGCATCAAGGGCGCGCACAGGGTCAGGAATTACCGAATCGAGCGCATCCATCAACCTATTTATGGAAGAGACGCCATACCCTTGGTCGTTATCCTCGCCATTTAAAGAGAATAAAGCCGAGCCGCGGATGATGACGATACGATTGCCGTCAAATCCATTGGCAGTCAGCAACGCTCTCACTTCAGCTTCGATAAGCGCAAGCTTGCCCTCGTCAGCCACTTGATCGCATTTATTCAAATACACAACGAGGTAACGCACACCAACTTGGTGAGACAGCACAATGTGCTCATGCGTTTGTGCCATTGGGCCATCGGTGGCAGAGACGACAAGAATCGCACCATCCAGTTGCGCCGCCGCCGTGATCACATTTTTTACATAGTTCGCAGAGGTGGGGCAGTCAATGTGAGTGTAATGGCGGCTTGCCGTTTCATATTCGACATAGGCCCTGTTGATGGTAAGACCGTTGCTTCTTTCTTCTGGAGCCCGATCAATTTCATCATAGCTAACCACTTTCGCACGGCCTTGTGCCCCAAGAACGAGTGTAATGGCAGCAGTTAGGGTTGTCTTGCCATGGTCAACATGGCCAAGCACGCCCACGTTCAGACGCAGCTTGCTGCGCGTGAAGGTTGTATTGTCAGTCATGGAATATCTCGCTTTAATTTTAGTATGCAAAACGCAAGGGATTATGGGCTTTGATCATCTTTCACCCCCACAGGACTTAGGTCACCACTTCCCATTCCCCCCGCGACCGGTTGAATCCCCCCATAGCCGAGCGCTCTGCCACGGGACTACCGCGGTAGGCATGCAAGACAAAGAACCCGTGCACAACGAAGTCTGCCGGAATCCCCACCGGGAGCCTGGCGCGCAGCAATCAAATTGAAGCCGGCGGGAAAACCATCCACCATGATGGGGTAGGGGAAGAGCGCCGCTCGCTCGCGCCACCAAGGCGCGAGCGAGGCAACGTGTTCCACCAGCGTCGTCGCGTCATTGTCGCTGAAGATCCCATGCCGATTCGGCACAACCCCGTCAAACGCTGACACGTCGTGCTGATAGAGGGGCCATAGATTAATGAAATCAACAGATGCTGAGGCAAAACTTACCGCGTTGATGGCACAGCCTAAAGCCTGGGAGCGCTGTATCCGGCACGTCATTCGGTTGGCGTGCTGGATACAGCGCGATCACTTGGATGTTATACCCTCTTATATTTGCGAATGGCCGTTACACCACCCGCAGTGAGGATTTCTGTCATCCCATCGGCGCTGAACTCTCTGGTGATCTGGGCCTGCACGCCGCTCATTTTCTGCACCTGCACGAGTTGGTTGTCCTTTGGGGACACAAAGGTGATGGCGCTCATCCGATTGTCCGGCAATACCTCTTCAAACTCCTTGCCCAAACGAAAGGAGAACTCCATATTTTTTAGCTCGGAGAGCGTCTTGATGGTGTATTGGTCACCCGAAAGGGAAATCTCCAGCTTCGGTCTCACCATCGCCCACGACTCTCGATCTGCATCACTCACTCCCGTTACTTTGAGGTATTTATCGTAGGTAGGATCCTCAGTGTCGCTGAGTAACTCATAGGTGCCGGTGATGAATGACATGGACATTTGCTTAAAAACCTCCAGTGTGTGAACAGAATTGGACAAACTTATAGGTGGTCATTATCATTAAATTCACCTGTTCGATCCAAAAGAATCACCTAAGGCTTCTTTTGTGATGATAGGTGTGCCTAGCGACAGATTGCTTACTGTTCAAGTTCAAGAGCCACACCAGGTTTATAACCGCCCGCTCCTGCTTTGATCCCGGTGCGGACGGTCAGACCATTCTCCGATACAGCTTGGCTCGGCGTAGTCTGCTCAGTGTGTCTAGTCAGCCAGGTTTGTAAGCACTGCGTGGCCTGTTCGATCTTCAAGAGCTGCTTGAGGTCCATGTAAATCTTCCTTTATGATTGGGGTGTCTCCTTGGTAGAAAGACACCTGATTTTTGGCAAACAACACCTTTCAGAAAAGTAATAAAAAACAATGACAACCCCGGTAGGTTAAGCGGGATGTCATAGTTCCCCTTAGTCAAGGTCAGCAGCCAATGAGGCATACCGCCCTGCGCCAGACTATCCATCACGCCACGACGCCCAAAAGATAATCGGCTTGCACACTTTCGCGCACTCGTAGCAACTGGATAGGTGAAGATCCAGCTAAATGAAGTAATTGTAGCTGAGTTTCTTTGTCAATCCAAAAGCCGAACACAAAATTCTGGCGTTTGCCCGGCAGGCAGGGAGATAACTTGCTGTACCCAACCAGATAGTGCGGCTGGTACCCCTGCGATGCGCCATTGCGGTCTTTGATAATTGCTGCTGTTGCATCGCTTGTTGAATTTGATACGTGAACACGCGTTTCATGGCTGTAGCACTGGCTTCTGCCAGCAATCCTTGTTCTCGGAAATAATCATCAAAATCACTGCCAATACGCTGGCAGATTATTCCTTGTTGGACGAAGCCGGGTCACCGATACAAGTCATGCACAATCGCGGACTTATGATCGTCATCAGAGTGTGCCAGTTGGTTCGTGTATTTGGGCGCGCACGCGATCCGGGCGGATGCGAATGACTGTTGACCAGCGCTGTGCGTGTTCCGCGGCAGTCACGCCGATCATTGCCAAGCCATGGCGATATTTTTCCACATACGCGGTGCGTTCCGCGGCCGACACGGGTGCCGGGTCGCTGATCGCTTCGCCGATAAAGACGGCAAAGATCTCGCCGGTGGGGTCCGTATTAAAGTGGATCGCGACGCGACGATTGCGGCGGATATTGCGCACCTTGAGTGCATCCGGCTCGGAAAAGAGGAGAAAATGATCCCCACACCACAAAAACCAGATGGGCGTGGGTAGGGGCGTGCCGTCGCTCCGCACCGTGGTCAACCAAGCCAGCTTCTCCACCTGTAACCAAGCCGCTACAGCCGGTTCAATCACCAGTTGCGCCTTTGTATGGCTCATCCTTGTTGCTCCCGTTCGCTTGTCATTGTCAATTCGGGTCGTTCAGGTTATTAGGCAATCCCAAAGATTCGCGCCATCGTCACAAAGCCGAGGGACGATGCGGCGTTTACCACATATTCTTTGCGCACCATCACCGCGACGAGGGGGAAGGTTACGCAAGCTCAGCTAGCCAGGCATGACCATGGGGATGTTCAAGCTGGAGGGCTTGTTTGAGCCAAGCCTTCGCTCCCGGCGTCAGCAATGGTAGGCAGGCCCGGAAATCCTGCTGATCTTTTTCGCGATTGCCGCGTGCTTTATAATACAATTGTACCTCAACACGAACACAAGGCAGTTGTTGATAATCTACCAAAAGTTCACGCCGTAGCCCACGTATCCCGGGGTCTCTGCGGCTAAACCACGCATCCCCCTCGGCCTCTAGGAACATAATCTGGAGTTGCCAAGCGCTGGCATTGTGCTGGTATGCCCAAATATCATGGATCCCAAAGGCTAACCATTCTGCTGCGTCCCACGGGCGCAGTGTGCCGGGTGGATCAGCCGCAAAGAGCCGGTACGCATGCAACCAATCATACAATTGGCGTTGATCCTGACGAAAAACCACAATATCGATATCATCATGGGGCCGGATAGCGGTGCCCAGAAAGTGCTCGATAGCATAGCCGCCTGCAAAGCCCCACGCAAAAGGGGCATGCTCAAAAAGCTGGTGAACTTGGGATACCGATAAGGGTTTCCAAAGGGTAAAGGGAAAGGTCATCAAGTAAAGTGCTTTCTTCAAGAAAAGGGGGTAAGCCGTCTATCCCTCTTAGCACAACACCGCTGCGCGCACTTAAAATTGGACAATGGCCGCATGGCGTTGGAACGCTAGCCACACATACCAGCCGGTGGCGCACGCATTGCTCCTTTGTGTCGTAGGTTATGCTGATGTGTGGTATCGCAGAACGAAGCGTGTACCGAATGCTTATGGCATCTCGCCAGTTTGGATCGCGTCTAAGACCAAAAAGAGTTCTTCGATTTCTTGGCCGCGTGCATTAGCAAAACCTTTGCCTTCACCGATCACGGTGAAGCCGCATTTCGCCAAGACACGACAGGAGCCGAGATTATCTTTTGCAACGCGTGCATACATGGGACGGGTCTGATTGTGGTGGGCCAAAAACGTCTGAAGCGCCCAAGTCGCGATACCCCTTCCCCAATATTCGTGGCCCAGCCAATAGGTGACTTCGGGTTTGCCTTCCTCTTCGTAACTCGAAACGCTCCCAGCGACTTGCTGGTTGAAGATAATCGTCTTGATGATCACTACATCATCTGCCAAGATTTTGTGCCAATGGGCCAGAAAGGCTTCTGCGTTAGTGGGGTCTTTTGCGGTAAATGCCGCCATATGATTGGCGGCTTGATTCAGTTGTTGTGCGAAGAAGATTGGAAGGTCATCGCTCACGACATCGCGCAGGAAAAGTTCATTTTTCATATTATTTCTCCTAGCACCTTGGGCACCGTGTGGCCGAAGCGAGCCCAGGCGCACCTATTAGGGCGTCAACCGGTGCCATTGGCCCTCGGAGATCACGGTAACGGTACCATCGACCACTTGGATGGCGGTCTGTTCGTCGATGGCGTAGGCTGGGATGCCAATGTCGGCGACCCATCGCTCGGCATGTGCGAGGGTGTTTGTTGGGAAAAAGTCCAGGTGGGGGAAAATTGAGAAGTCAACGACCCCCAAGGTGCGGTCGTCCGGCGCGGACTTCCATTCCTGGAAGTAGGCACCGATCCGCGGGGTCATCACCATGCTACCGGCGCTCACGCCCACCCAAACCGTCTCGGCCAGCGACGGCAGGAGATCCGCCAACCCCGATTCGCGCATCCAGTGGCACAGGTAGGTGGCGTCGCCACCGTCGGCGAGCAGAACGTCAGCTTCCTGGACCCAGGGGACCCAGCGCGCCGCACCAATGGTGGGCAGGGCGGTGAGTTCCAGAAGCCCGACTGACTTCCAGCCGAGGCCGACCATATGATGCCACGGCGGCCCACCGACAACGAAGCCCCGCGCCGAAGTCGGCCCACACATGGGGTGGCCCCATTGCGCCGTTGGGATACAGAGCGCGTTGGCCGCGGCGATCGGCTTGCCCAGCAGGTCAACCAGTGCGGCGCGGATGCTGGGGTTTGTGACACCCCCAGAGGTGAGCAAAAGTTTCATGTGACTACACCTGCACGCGCGTAATTCACAACAATGACGCCACTCGGCGTAACGGTGCTTTCTGTTACCTGGAACGCCGCCGGAATCGTCCCCTCGGCAAACAGTCGCTTGCCACTACCCAGCGTCACCGGATAGATCATCAGCCAGAATACATCGACCAACTCATGCGTGATCAGCGTCTGTAGCAGGTTCCCACTACCCCAAACGTGCAAATCCGGCCCCGGCTGTTGCTTGATCGCGGCGACTTGTTCCGCAATATCGCCAGCTAAAAAGACGGACGGCTGCCATTCGCTGAAAGTCCTGCTCTTCGAGGCGACATACTTAGTTGCCGTGTTGACGTTCGGCCAGATGTCCCCATGGCGCGGCCAATATGGCTCCCAAATGTCAAAGGTGATGCGACCCAGCAACAGGTCGAACGGCTGGTTCATCTGTTTGCGCAGGGCGGTTCCCAACGTTTCGTCGGAATAGGGCGCTATCCACCCGCCATGGGTGAAGCCGCCGCTGGGATCTTCCTCCGGCCCACCTGGGCCTTGGATGACACCATCAAGAGAGAGATGTTCAAGCACAATAACTTTTCGCATAACTGAAGTTATTTTTCCTGATAAACTAAAAATTGTGTTCGACTTTCGTGCTTATCATAGAATACATGTTCTAGTTTGTCAAAGAAATATGACGAGTTGACAAGTTCTACCCTTACAAGGTAGTGCATATAGTGTTGTATATAACGTGAGGAATCTGTAACGTGGGAAATAAAGAGGCGCATCAAGCGCCAGCGCCCCCAAGCGGAACTCCTGTCGGCGCACGAGCTTCAAATAGCACAGAGGTCGCATGGCATGCTATTTCATCAGTGGTGTACATGCTCGGATAGAATCGACGTACCTGTCGCATCTACTCAACGGGAAGTCTGCTACCCGAGCTCTTGCGCAAGCCCGATGAGAATTGCTTCGGGGCCACGGATGTAGCAAAGCCGATACATATCTTCGTATTGAACCACTTCGCCGACGATCGTCGCGCCATGTTTGGCGAGACGGGCGAGCGTATCGTCGATGTCATCCACGGTGAACATGACACGTAGATAGCCCAGCGCGTTCACAGGGGCATTCCGGTGATCGGCGACCACGGGCGGAGTGAGAAAGCGCGAGAGCTCAAGGCGGCTATGGCCATCGGGAGTGACCAGCATCGCGATCTCGACATGTTGGCTGCCCAGCCCAGTGACGCGCCCGGCCCATTCGCCTTCGATCGTAGCTCGCCCTTCGAGTTTCAAGCCAAGCTCGGTGAAAAAAGCGATAGCAGCATCCAGGGATTCTACCACGATGCCCACGTTGTCCATCCGCTTAAGCGCCATATCATTTCCCCTTCTTCTTGACCCAAAATGACCGGATTCGCCAGGCGCAAGGCATATATACTCTGGTTATGCTATGCCGTGTTCCTACTAGCGAAATAGGATCTCTTTTAATTCGCTCAGTGTTTTAATTCGATAGCTAGCCTGTGCGAAGTCATGTGATTTTGTAAAGTCATTATAGACAATGGCACAATCAATGCCAGCCGCCACGGCTGCGTTCAACCCTCTGGATGAATCCTCTACCACGAGGGCCTCTTCTTTAGAAGCGCCGAAGCGCTGTAAGCCAGTGAGGTATGGTTCTGGGTGGGGCTTAGGGAGGTTATAGTCTTCGCGCACAAGGACGAAATCCATCAATTGTGTGATCTGGCGTTTTTCATGGATGATTTCAAAATCTGCCCGTTTGGCCGTCGTCACGATAGCCATGCGGACATAGTTTGACAATTCAGCCAGGGCTTCAACAACCCCCGCAATCTCAATCGCTTCTGTTCGCAGATATTCCTGATAATAGTGATCACGAACCGCACGCTGCCGGCTGATGGTCTGTTCATCAATCCCTGCCGCTCTGGCTTGAACCCAAGTGCCCATGCTCTGGGTCATGTTGCGGAGATATTGCGCTTTATCCAAAATCAATCCGATGTCAGCCAAGGCCCGCGCGCCAGCTTTGTAATACCAAAATTCAGTATCCACCAGAACACCATCATGATCGAAAAGGATGTATTTTTTCATAGTTGCACGGTAGAAGTTGGCATGGATTGTAGCGTCCGTCCATATAGATAATAGCGGATTCCATCTATTGTCGCAAAAGTTGTCCGTATAACATACTTGGCAAAACAAAAAAATGTCACTTTTTGTCACTTCTAAGGGAAACACCCTATGTTAAGCTGCTTTACCAAGAACGTTTGTCGCTCGAATCGTTCAGTAGTGCTGAACGATTCGAGCGACAATTGCCAGTATATTTGCTTCCAATTGCGATGTCAACAAGAGTTCTGCGAGCCTTACCATGGAACAAAAACCGAAAAATTCGATCTTCCCTACCCCTCTCGCCAGGGCATCAGATGCTCACTCACAAAATCCCCCGCATAGACATCGACAATGCGCGCCTGGCTGTCAACGAGCAGAGCAACCTTGAACGCCAGGTTGGCCAGGCGCGCACCCTCTTCCATGATGAACCCCTTATCCCTGGCCTAGTAAGTCGGCCCAGCACTGACGCCGGATTGCGGTCTCTTTGTAGTGATCGCTTTGGGAGACGCCGAGGGGATTGACAAAGGTGAGAATATTGTTGACATCCTCGGCCTTGTCGCGCAGATTCCAATCACGCGCCTTGTTGAGCGCGTCGGGATCGTGGTTCCAGGTGGGCGCGGTATTGGGCTGGGTACGGTTGAAGAGAAATTTGATCATGTGGCGGCGCACGCTGGAGCGGTTGGCCCCGGTCCCATGCCAGAGATCATAGTGGGTAAAGGCCATGGTGCCAGCCTTGACATTGAGCGGCAGTTGACCACGGATGTTGGTATAGGTGGCCATGCGGTCGGTGGGGGCGTTACGAAACTGGGTGCCAGGAACGATGATCGTTGGCCCCATATCGGGCGCAATATCGCGCGGATAGTAGAGCCCCAAAAAGCGGTCAATCTGGATATTGCGGTTGTTGGTGCTATCCTGATGCCAGTGCATGTAGCCGGAATTGGGCTCCTTGCAGTGCCAGTGGCGGTGACTATTGACGCGATAGTCATGCCCAAGCAGACTCGTCAGCGCCCCTACGACCGCGGGATGTTCCAGCACTTGCCACAGTTCTGGCACGGTCTCGGTAATCGCATCGCCGGGGTTGGATTGCAGCCCATCTAGCTGCTGGGCGATCCCTTCATGGAAGCTGGCGGGCAGGTCATCCAAGACAAGCAGATGATAGCCATAGGTGATAAATTTGGCGACTTCCACATCAGTCAAGAGATAGTTTTTGTCATAGGTGTGATTGGACACGCCGTTGTTGGTGAGTGTACTGATCATCATTGGTTCCTCGCTTCTCGAATATTGTTTACCGGAAACATGACCCCAGCTTTCAACTTGGGGCTGATAGACCAAAACCCGCTGGGTGGGGGTTCATAGCACAGGCGGTGGCCCTTTGAGCGGTCTTTGGCCACCGCTACGCGTTAGGTCGCCGCTGGATAAGCCTGGATCTTCTGTAGAATGAATTCGTAGCCGACGACATCGAGATCCCTGTCGTCAAACGGCGCTTGCAGATGGGGAAACTGGACCACTTGCCAGCCGTCGATCAGGGCTTCGTGGACGGTCTTATACGGCCAGGAAAATTCGCCAGCGCTAATCTCGACCTGATAGCCGCGGACTGGTTCAATCGTCGTATAACCAAGGATGGTCGAAAAGACGCTGGGCGTGCGCGCGTGCAAATAGAGCAGGCGCTGGCGCAGTTGCGTGTCGGACTCCATGAAAATCGTTCCTTTACTTTGCCAGTAGACCGCCATACTCGGCGTGAGCAGCGCTCGCTGGGCAACTGCGACTAGGCGCGAACACTTGTCGAAACCAGAGAGCGTTGCGGTCTACTGTATTTTGCTGATTAACGTTATAGGTTATTAGTTCATCTGAAGCGGGCAATCACCCCAGGGCGCTTTCCCCATTGATTGGCTTACCATTCATCAATTCGTGCGATTGTCGATATGCCCAGCTTATCCACGTTCGCGCTGATACTTCCACATCCGGCCCTCAACGCCCAACTCGACTTCCCCCACATAGAGGTTGCCAGCGGCGTCGGTGCAGAGCCCATGGGGGCCGCCGCGCCAGAAGCCGGGCGTTTCACTCGGTTGTGGATCGGCCCATTGGGCTAGGCACGCACCGGGGAAGCCTTCGGCATCCAGGGCAAAGATGCTTAGGCGACGGCCCAACTCAGCTACGTAGACCACAGGTTCATGGGGGTCAAAATGAATCGTGTTGGGGCGCAGCAGGCCATTCCAAGCGCGCAAGAAGACGCCGTTGTGATCGAAGATCTGCACGCGATTGTTCTCCCGGTCGCAGATCCAGACGCGATCTTGGGCATCAAGCCGAACGCTATGCGAAACAGAAAACTGGCCGGGACCATTCCCCCGTTCACCCCATGAAAGGAGCAACTGACCGTCGGCGCTGTATTTATGCACCCGTGCGTTGCCATAGCCATCCGACACATAGAACTCGCCAGTGGAAGCTACCGCGGCATCGGTTGGGCGGCTAAAGGGTTCCCCGTCGGTTGCAGCGGCCTGCCCAGGGGTGCCCAAGGTCATCACTACCTTTCCCGTGCGATCAAACTTGAAGAGACAGTGATTGATCGCGTCCGTGAAGTAGACATTGTCAGCGTTGTCGATAAAAAGGCCGTGGGCTTGGTTGGCAAAGAGGACATCGTCACCCCAGGTTTCGAGCAGGTTGCCAGCGGTATCAAAGAGCGCCAGCGGATGTTGACTGCGTGAAGCAACGAAGATCCGATCTTGTGAATCGACCGCTACGCCAACGATCCAGCCCCATTGCCAATCCGCTGGCACGGTGCCCCAGCCTGTCACGAGTGTATAGGTATAGTTGCCACTGCCAAAGGTCATTCATGATTCCTTTCCTGCTAGAGGATTTTGAAGGTGAGTTAGTAATTTTTCTCGCGGCGCGGGCGCACAACCGTCATACCATCCGGCTCGATCAGGGGACGATTGTAGATGTAAGGTGGTTCTAGCACAGCCTGTTGTGCTTCGGTCAATTCATTCACCCACTCTGGCATGCTGGTCTGGTAAACGCCACCCGCAAAGTGCAGATATTTGGGCGAATAGCGATAGAGCAGCGAGCGCCGTTGATGTTTGGCTTTCCAGGGCAGGGTGCCATGAATCGTCGCCTCGTTGAAGATCACCATGTCGCCAGCCTTGCACGGCACGTTATAAACCAACTCCTGGTTCGCTTCATAATGCAAAATATCCTGCGGGCATTGCAAATTGGCCTTGTGGCTGCCAGGGATCACACATAGCCCACCGTCACCCGCGTTTACGTCCGTCAATTGGAATTGACAGACGATCATGCCACAGCGCATAACGCCATTGTTATAGGTGTAATATTGCGAGCCGTCGTGGTGATAGCTCGTCGAGCCATGGAGATTGAGACCTTCCGTACCATCCTCGCCGGTTAACATAAAGGGCGCATGATCGAGCTTCCAGCCGCGGCCAAAGAAGGTGTTCAAATAGGGAAGCAGTTTACGATGCGCCAAGAGATCACGGAACGGCTGGCTGTGTGGCGGCGCCCAGGTCAACATGCCATGAAAAGAGCCACGCTTGCGGGGGCCTGTTAAATTCCCCGCGGCATGGGAATTGGCATCATCCACCATCTTGTCCCAGTTAGCGTCAAAAGCAGCGTTCAGCGCCTGTAGCTCGGCGGCGGTGAGAAAATTTTTCACCAACAAAAACCCTTGCAAGTCAAAAAGAAATTGTTCACGCTCGTTCATTCTTGTTCCTCTTAGTTTGGCCGCTTAATTTTCACCATTCTAACCATCTATTGGCGGCTATTCAGGGGGAAACGATTTGTAAAAATTAAATCGGTGCGACACTCGGCTTGATTGATTCATTGATAAAAAGCTGGGAGCAAAATAGTTATTTGCCAACACAGTGTACCGGGATCTGCCCAACGATGCAACTCGTAAAAACCTGCACTGTGGAAAAAGGGGGGAGAAAAGGAACGAGACGGTGCAACATTTCGCTGGGATAAATTGGTGATCGATAGAAGGGGACGGTGACAGGATTTCAGGTTCGACTCTTAAGCGTAGTTAATCTGTGATTAAACGTTTGTTAGACAATCATAGCGGCTTTACCGAAGCTGATTAGATTCAATAAAGCCAACAGATCTACTTGAATCACCAGAGGCGGCATGATATGCTGCTTCTCAGTTTGTTCATTAGGGAAGCACTTTTCTAGGTGACCTCTAGTGGCAACGGATGGCTGACTACCAACCTTCTCTACTTATCGCGTTTATCTATAAACAAACCCACGTAATCTGAGAAAGGACTCTCATGAGTTTTCCTCGCGTCTATTACACAGTGCGTCAACAACGCCTTCTCTTCGGCAGCATGGCTATCCTGATGATTGCCCTGCTGGCGGCTTGTGCTCCCATCACCCCATCGCCAAGCACGGGCTCCGCCGACGCGGCGGTGACCACCCGCACGATTACACATGCCTACGGCACAACCGAGGTGCCGGTTGACCCCAAGCGAGTTGTCAGCGTTGGATACGAAACCCATGAGTTCATCCTTAACTTTGGCATTGTGCCCGTGTTGCTGCGTGACTACACCGGCGGCCAGCCCGATGGGATTTGGCCTTGGGCACAGCCGCTGCTTGGCGGCGCACACCCCGAGACCTTCACGGAAGAGATGCCCTTTGAAAAGATCGCCGCAGCCCAGCCTGACCTCATCATCAGTGTGAACGGCGGACTCGACCAAGCCGCCTATGAGCGGCTAAGCCAAATCGCTCCGACGATTCCGCACATGGAAGGAACGGACGAGTGGACGGGCATTAACGGCGACTGGCAGGAGCGCATTCGCTGGTACGGCGAGATCTTCGGCCAGCAGGAAAAAGCACAGGCGCAGATCGACGAAATCCTTGCCCGCCTGGAAGAGATCAAAGCCGCGCATCCAGAGTGGGAAGGGCTGGAGGCGGTGTCGGTGACCGAGTGGGAGGCGTTCCACGTCGACGCCACACACCCGCGCGGGCAGCTGCTGGAAAGCTTTGGTTTCGTCATCCCAGCGGAGTTCAAAACCGAAAGCCAGGTCGCCTACGAGGATATCCAAAAACTAGATCGCGCTATTTTACTTTGGGTGAACGGGGCAGACGACCCCACTCCCGTGCTGGACAACAAACTCCGCGACACGCTGACGGCACACGTTGAGGGGCGCGAAATCTATGTGGACAAGTACCTGACCCAGGCGCTGAGCAACCAGTCGCCGGCGGCTTGGAACTATGTACTCGACACATTGCCGCCTCTGCTTGAGGCCGCTGCCGATGGCGACCCGTCGACGCCGGTCTCCACATCGGTTGAAGCGGGGATTGCGCCTTGAGCGGCCCGAAGACAGGGAGCAATCCGATGTCACTCGCCACGGATACTCCTGGCGAGTGGCTGGAACGCTACCTTAGTTCCCATCCCCAATCCGATCCAGAACATGAAGAACAGGCCCAGGCGCATGGGGACTCACCCCGTCGCCTCGTCGCCTATGATGAAGTGATCGGCAGCGGAGGATTGGCCGAAAGACTCTTTACCGAATGGGTCGCCGACGGAATGCCGCGTGCCGTCGCAGGCACCTATCTCGCGGGATGGTTCCCTGGCATCCTGGCCAGTAAGACGACCTTCGGACTCATCGGGGCGGGCGCGGCATTCCTGCCCGAGCGGCAGCGGCTTGCGTGGTGGCTCCATCCAGCCGGATGGACTGACGGCACAGCGTTTGACCCTGAAACACACGTGCTTGTGCTGCCGGGACACCCATGGGTCGGCCAGGCGGGCGTTGAGGTCGTTGCCACCGCGCAAGAGCAGCACAGTCGATTGGTCACGGCTGTCATAGCGAGTGCAACACCCATCATCGAGTGGCTTTATCAGAACACTAGCGCCGGGCGCTTTGCCCTATGGCATGAAGTAAGCGACGGCTTCGCCAATCCGCTAGCCTATCAAGAATCCTTTGCCCTCACTGCGGATCAGGTTGAGGTGGTCAGGTCGCTTGTCGCGCAGCCAGGCGTGCCGTGGAAGCGCAAGCCGCGACTGGAATTCGTTGCCGAGGAATGGGGCACCTGGTGTATCTTTCAGAAGGGTGGTTGCTGCCTACACTATATTGAACATCGGGCGCGTGGTGGACATCATGATGACGACCACGAAAACGATGATGATCACCGCGAATTTCATGCCTTATTCCCTGAGCCCGAGGGTGCCGAAGCCTACTGTAGCAATTGCAAATTCCGACCATGGAACGAAGTGCGCGACATCCAGCAGTGGTGGCGTCGCCGCGAGGCCGACAATCGCCGTCGCCGCGCTGCCCAACAAGCCTAATTCAGGCTTTGGCAAGCGGTATCACCAGTGGCCTGCCCGAGAACGGGTCGGGGATCACTTCGCACCGCACCCCGAAGATGTTCGAGACCAATTCGGTTGAGAGCACCTCTTCTGGGGCACCGGTGGCCACGATGCGACCTTTGTGCATCGCGATGGTGTGGGTGCCATAACGAGCCGCCTGATTGAGATCGTGGAGGACAGCGACGACGGTACGACCATGGTCGCGATTCAAGCTGACAACCAGGTCCAGCAGCTCAATCTGATGGCCCAGATCGAGGTAAGTGGTTGGCTCATCCAGGAGCAGCAGGGGCGTCTCCTGCGCAAGGACCATGGCAATCCAAACCCGCTGACGTTGCCCACCAGATAGCGTGTCGACCACGCGGCCGGACAAGTCAAGGACCCCAGTCGCAACCATGGCTTGATGGCAGACTTCTTCGTCGTGCCGACTCCAATGACCAAGGAACGATTGGTGCGGATAGCGCCCGCGGGCCACCAGATCGGCAACGCGAATACCGTCGGGCGCGGTCGATCCTTGCGGTAACAAGCCTAACCGCCGCGCGACTTCTTTGGCGGGCAGGGCGTGGATGTCACCGCCGTCAAGCACAATCTCCCCGGACTTTGGCTTCAGCAGCCGCGCAAGTGCCCGTAACAGGGTCGATTTGCCGCAGGCATTGGGGCCGACCACCACCGTAATCGAACCGTCGGGAATCGCGACGTTCATCTCAGAGCTAATCACTACATCATCATACCCCAGGGTAGCGCGGCGCGCGGCGAGACGAGTCACCGTTTGGATCCTTCCTTGCCAAGTAGATAGATAAGATAACCACCACCGACGACAACGGTCACAATGCCGACCGGAAGCTCTACGCCCAGCAGGCGTTGCGCAGCGAGGTCGCTGGCCCCCAGCAAGAGCGCGCCAACGAGGGCCGTGGGAACCAGCGCGATTCCGGTTGAACCGGCCAGGCGGCGCGCAATCTGTGGCGCCACCAGCGCAATAAAGGGGATCGGTCCCGCCATGCTCACCACCGCAGCAGTCAAGGCAACGCCGATGCCCATGGTCGCGAGGCGTACCCTCTCCACACGTATCCCGCGGGCACTGGCTGCGTCATCGCCCAATTCGAGCATGGCAAACGGCCGCTGGACCAGGAAAAGCGCGGCAGATAGTGGAATAAGCCACAGCAGGCCGAGCCGCAAGTCTCCCCAAGTCGTTCCATTCAAGGAGCCCGCCCCCCACCACGCGGCCGCGGTCACAAGCCGCAATTCAGCCCGCATCACCATATAGGTGCTCATCGCGTTCAGAATCGCGCCGATACAAATGCCCACGATCACCAACCGGAAACCACTGATGCCACGCCGCCAAGCCAACAGATAAACGACAAGCGCCGTGGCAATCCCACCGACCAAAGACCAAAGACCAACCGTCAGTCCAGACGCCCCCAGCACCAGAATTGCAAACATAGCCCCCGTATAGGCACCGCTGTCGAAGCCGATAATGTCGGGGCTGCCCAGTGGATTACGGATCGCCGACTGGAAGATCGCCCCCGCTAGACCCAGCGCCGCGCCAAAGAGCAAGGCCGCCAGGGCACGCGGCAATCGCCATTCGCGTACGACGGTCTGGGCAAAGGCGTCGCCTCTACCCAGTAAGGCCCCCAATGACTCGGCCACCGAAATGCCCAATTCACCGCCGCTGATGACTACGATGGTGACTGCCAGCGCGAGCAAACTAACGACAATCACCATTCTGACCGAGCCCACATCGACGAGAAAGGAGAGCGCACCATGCTGCACCCGGCACACGCGTCGCCCGAAATCGATGCGCGTACTCATAGACCACTCACCGTCCCGCGGCGCACAAGCAGAATGACGATGGGCGCGCCAAAGACAATCGTCATCAGCCCCACGGGCAGGAAACCCGCTGGCAACAAAAGACGCCCGATCAAATCGGCGGTCAGCAGGAGGCTCGGGGCGATGAGCAGGGAGTAGGCCACGATCCAGCGCTGGTCGGGCCCAACGATCCAGCGCGCAACATGCGGGATAATGAAGCCAATGAAGAGGATCGGCCCAGCGGCAGCGGTGGCGGCTCCGCACAGCAAGGTTACCGCGGCAATCACCCCAATCCGCACGGGGATGACACGCGCGCCAAGCGTCATCGCCAGGTCGTCGCCAAGCGCCAAGGCATTCAAGTGGTGCGCCAATAAACCGGCGCATGCCAACCCTACCACCACAAAGGGCAGCATAGTAAGGATGAGGTCCAGATCCTGAATGTTAATCGTGCCTACCGACCAGAAGCGCGTCACGGCAAAGGTTGTTGGCCGTAGCAAGGAGAAGCCCGAACCGATGCCGCTGAGCACCGCACCCAGGGCAACACCGGTGAGGGTCATCCGCAATGGCGAACCACCCCCAGGCCCGCGCGAGCCAATAATGTATGTCAGCAGGGTTGCTCCCACCGCGCCCGCGAACGCGAACCAAACATAGTCTGTGTAGGCCGTCAGCCCAAAGCCCACAGCGGCAATCACGACCCCCAACCCGGCACCTGCATTGACGCCCAGGATTCCAGGGTCGGCCAGTGGATTGCGCGTGAGCGCTTGCATAAGCGCGCCAGACGCGGCCATCGCCATAGCAACCGCCACGCCCAGGATCGTGCGCGGGACGCGCACTTCCCGCACGACGCGATGATCATAAGAATCAGCAGAGGTGAAAAGTGCCTCCAAGGCAGTAGCAGGCGAGACTGGGTGTTGGCCAAAGGCAATGCTCGCGACGATGAGAAGTAGGAAAATCCCCAGCAGGATCATGCCCCAGCAGGCCCGTCGCCTGTTCAGCGTTCGCGCAGGAGAGAGAGATGGGAACGCGTCTTCCTGTACCGTAATCAAACGTCTTGTTCTTTCTTCTTTTACTCAGATCTTCGTCTCTGGATGCGCTTCCGCGGCTGCTCAGACCACTCGAACTTCGGCGAGCCGCTTGGCTGAGTGCTCATCGTCCCAGCAGACGGCAGCTTCCCAGGCGGCCCACGCTTGCGCGGCACGGTCGTGAGCTGTGTCATCGAGAGCGGCAGCATTATGGGGCAGCACGAGGTCGAGGTCGGGGACATCGACGTGCGCCTCGTCCCAGTCGATCAGCGCGACCCGCTTTGCGGTCATACGGATATTGCGCGGGTTGGGGTCGCCGTGAACAACGCAGGTCTCACGCCCAACGAGCCGTGCCCACGCGGCTCGGCAGCGAGCAACGCCCTCAGGCGGCATCGCGCCAAGGTCGATCCGCGTCCCGGTCTCGGCGTGCAGGAGATCGGTGGAAGACCGCCAGCCCGGGCGTTGCGGCCACCCTCGCGTCAGCCGATGCAGCTGGCGGAGCGTGTCGGCCACGCGACGCCAGTCGGCTTCCGTTTCGGGTGGTCCACCTTCGACATAGGTCATCACCACCACACCGTCGGCAAATAGCCGACCGTCCCTTGTCGGAATCGGCACCGGCACGGTCAGACCTTCACGGTTGAGATGTTGCAGAAGCGCGGTCTCCCACGCAAGATCCGCGTCGCTCCTGACACCACGACGACCAACCGCGAGCTGCCCGTTGACGCGCACGCTCCACACGTCGTTGGCCACTCCGCCAGCGAGCCGTTCAAGGCGAGTGACGTCGTCGCCCCAGTACTCCAGTACTTCCCACCCCATTACGCGACATCCTCCCCTTCACACATCACAAGATTACGCCCTATCAACTTTGTAATCTTGGCATTGTTGCAATGCCATGCACAGTCCCCATAGGTCCGTCTTCAGCCAAAAACAAGCGAATCATTGTCAATAGGCATACTATACCCATGGATAACCCATGGATATCCTCTATGGTTACTATGGTTAGGCAGCATGCCCCACCGCCGCGTCAGCGTGCGCGCCGATAGTGCATAGCGACCGCGCCGCTGCGGAACGGCGTTACCGAGATCAGCTCGAGCCGTCGCGTGCTGGGCAGCCCACTCGCGTACAGGGTCGGGCCGTGGCCAGCGATCCTGGCGTGGACAAGCAACTTGTACTCGTCGATCAGATCCAGCCGGTCCAGCTCGTTCGCGAGCTGGCCGCTACCGAGGAGTACGCCGTCCGGGGTTGCGTCCTTGAGCTTCTGTACGCCCGTGCGCAGGTCGCCGGTGATGTGATGGCTGTTGGTCCACGGGAAGTCATTTCGCGTCAAGGAGACCACATACTTTGGCTTGGCCTCCAACTTGACCGCCCACTCGCGCAGCGCCGGCGGTGCCGCCAGGTCGCCGCGGGCGACCACTGGCCAGTAGCTCTCCATCATCTCGTAGGTGACGCGGCCCCAGAGCATCGCCCCGCCCTCATCCATAAGGCGGGTGAAGAAAGCATGTGTCTCGTCGTCAGCGATTCCTTCCTGGTGGTCGACGCAACCGTCAAGGGTAACATTGATGCTGAAGGTCAAGAGTCCCATAGTCTCCTCCGTTCGAGATACGCGACAAGCCGCCCGCCGTCTGGCACCAAGAGCACAAGCCCAATTCTCGAGGTGCTCACCTGCGAGCGCTGAAAGCACAACCACGCAGCCAACCAAACCCCATCACCGAAGGAAGACGCATGATGGCGTAGCCGCCCGGTGGCCATCTAGGCGCGGCATCAGCCCTGAGCAAAGCGCACCCAGAGGGTCCCCAGGTGCAGCGAATGTTCGGCGGTGGCAATTCGTTAGAAGAATACAGCAGGCGAAACACCAAAACGCTGCGAAAGTGCTCGAATTTGCCGTACATTCAGCGTCCGCTTACCCGATAAAATCTCAGAGACAACTCCTTGCGAACCGATCTCAGGCAGGCTCGCTTGCGTCAACGCATGTTCTGCCATCAAATAAGCTAACACATCCTTGCCACTGCTTGGCTCAAAGCGAAAATGCCGCTCTTCGTAGGTGTGAATCAAAGTTCCCAACGTATCCAACAATTCATACAAAGGATGAGCCTCGTTCGTTCCTACTTCATCGACCAAACGATTGAGCCGTTCCACAGCCATATCATACGCTGCTGCATTGCGAATCACGAACAAGGGGCTAAGCGCTTGCCAGTGCGTTTGCACTTCCTGTGTAATGATCGTCATTCTTTCCCTGCTCCTCGGTCGTACTCCTGATGCGTGAGTACATGCCGAACACACACTTTTCCGCGATTAAAATGGATTGAGGCAATCAAGCGGTATTTATTCCCACCGATATTAAAGACCACCAACTCATTCACCAGATCGGCTGATGGGAAAGTCACTCGTAACTCAGTAAAGTTTTGATAGTCACTGCGTTCAACAATTTTGTACCATCGCAACAAAGCAGTTTCGCTATCTGGGTAGCGTTCCCAAAAGCTTTGCAATGCCTTGCGCGAGATGATATGCATGACACGATTGTATCTCTATTTGAGATTACACGCAAACTCATCAAAATTCGCCGCTTAACTACCGAACGATTGGATAGATCGGTACTCTATGGAACTTGATGTGAGGCAATTGTTAAATCACAAAAAATCGTCATAGACAACTTTACGCATTCACACCAAGCAAGCCGAACGCCGGTGTGAACCGCCAGGGGAACGTAAGCAACCAGAAAAAGAGGCCAGATCACCCCTGGTCGGCTCCCCACGATGTTCAGATCAGGCTTCCGGCTCGCACTTAAGTCCCAAGTCAGATTCAGTTCCCTTACACGCCGCCACCCAGTCTATCACGCTCACGAAGCAGTTCATTTGGTCACCGCATAGACAGCCGCATTCCATGTCGCTGTGTGATCTTTTTGCCAAAGCAACGCAAAATCCTTAAAGCCAGTCTCCCGGAGTAAAATTCTTTGTGTTGCTAGTGAGCAGGGCACATCAATATGATAATGTCCAGCTTCCGCTGCGGGCACGCTGCCAAGCTGGCGGTTATATTCGTCTAGAAATTGAGCTTCCATCTCGATGGTGGTGACCGCATCCCCTTCAATATACTTGCCACCTACGCGCAGCGCGGCATGAATCCTCTTATACAAATTGCGTTTGACATCAGGCAGTAAGTGATGGACTGACATGGCGGAGAGCACATAGTCAAATGTCTCTCCCTTCATCGGTATCGTGAGATAGGAGTCAACGACCACTGTGATCTGGTCCAAATGAGCTTGGTAGCGCTTCTTCAGTTCCTCAAGCATCTTCCCTGACACGTCGACCCCTGTGATCAAGGCATTGGGAGCGCGGTGAAGCAGTGGCTCGATTTCTAGGCCCGTCCCACAGCCAAGTATCAAGATGGTGAGTGGCGCTTGAGTAACCTTAATCGGCGCTGACATTGCCTGATAGAAGTGGGCAAACTCCGTCTCCGTGAAAACGTTCGTTCGCATGTGCTCATCATAGCCGGCGGCCCTGCGATCAAAGAATGACTCCATTTCTTCAATCTCTTCAAAATTTTCTGTACTCACAAAGTTTCTACCCTTTTTTATCTCGATTCATCAACCTATGCTGTTGCAATAGAGGCCGAACGCCAAATTCAGTTGCCCCAGGATGGCGTGGTGAACACAGCCCGCACCAACCATTTCCCAAGCGGGCCAATAATGCCGAACTTGCTCGCGGTTACTGGGGGCAACTGCAATGGATGTTCGGCGGTGGTGCGATACACAGCCAGATCGAAATAGCATCACACCACAAACTCTGCATCGGACAGAAATTACTGGAGTTATACTCTTGCCGGCACTTGGAGATGAGCCTCTTGTAACTCATAGGGTTGGACCAACACATCTGCAGGTAACCCCAAGCCTGCTTGTAATTTACGAATCATCTCCAGCGATAAGGGGCGACGCCGATTGAGGATCTCAGAAACACGTGCTCGTGAACCGAGATAAGGTTCAAGATCCTTGCGTGTCAAGCTACGCGCATCCATCACATGAAGAAGCAGCTCAATCGGATCAGGATCTGGGATAGGATAGTGTTCTGCTTCATAGGCTTCAACCAGCATGACCAAAATATCTAAACGATCCGCCTCTGGCGTACTGGCTTCGGCTTCCCATAAAGCTTCGATTTCCTCAAGCGCAGTCTCATAATCTTCTTCATTGCGAATTGGTCGGAGTGTCATCTCTGTTTCCTTCTAGATTGTACGAGCATCAATTTGATCATACTCGGTATGAGTACCAACAAATCGAATAAACAATTTGCCCTTTCCATATTCCGCCAACACAATCAGCCGGTAGTCATTGCCTTTAATATTGAAGACTACGCGATTGTTGCCAACAAAACTAGCGCTACCATAAACGGCACGAATATCTACGGGTGTACGCCACTGCGCACGACGCGCAATTGCATGCCAAGCGCTCAGTGGCTGTTCGGCATCAGGATGAAGTTCCCAAAAGGAGCGCAGTGTCTTGAGCGAAATAATGTGCATGACAGCATCTTATCACGATCCCAATGAGGGAGCAATTTCGTTTGGGAATGAAGACACTTTATCAGCCTGCCAAGGAAGCCGAACCCTAAGCTCACCTGGGAGCGACGAAAGCACAACCACAAAGTGAACGAAATCCCACCGCCAAAGGAAAAAGCCTTGATGACGCTTTGCGCCCACTTCGTGAACACCCCTGAGCGCAGCGAATCAGGTGCAGCGGATGTTCGGCGGCTGTCGTTTCGCACCTACTTCACCTACCCTGTAACATAGTCGAAGCTTTCTCCCCACTCGTCTTCTTGAGCGACTTCTACCGCTGTACTATTCGCCACTGATTACTAGATCGGCATAGCGCTGTGGCTGAAATTGCTCGATGTAATATCGCTCGGCAGCATCCCAGCGCTCTAACCAAGTTGACGTTGCATCTGCTCGTGCAGTCTGCCGCACCATTCGCTTGCGCTCCGGTGTCTCGACCCAAATGAGCACGTCATAATAGGCGCGCAATTCAGGGCGAGCAGCATAACAACCTTCAATGAGAATAATCCCGCTGGGCTGCATCCTAATCCAGCTTCCCAACGCATTGGTTGTCCAATTGTACTGCTGATATTCGCTGCGCTGACCTTGTGAAAGTGGCTGGAGTACTTGAGCTTCAAGCCGTTCCCAATCATAGTACTTCTCATAACCACCTCTGGCGTCTAAGCTAACGCGTTCTTCCTCATTGAGTGGTCGGTAAAAGTCGTCTGTATGAATAATCGTTACGCTGGCAAGATGCTGTTGAATGGTGCTAGCTAGCGTAGATTTTCCGGCTGCGCTATGTCCGTCAATTGCTACCATTACGACTGGTTTTACTTGACGCTGATGGAGGAGGGCAAGCACTTCTTCAAGTTGCTCATTTGACATAGGAGTTACACAGCAGATTCATTCTTGACATCGCTTGCCTTGACCAAGCCGCCGAACCCAAAGCTCACCTGTGAGCGATGAAAGCACAACCAGCTTCTACACGAGATCCCATCGCCGAAGGGAATCAGCCCCGATCACCCCTGAGCACAGCGAATCAGGTGCAGCGAATGTTCGGCTGCTTTGGCGAAAAATGCTTGGATTTACCCAACGCCATGTCTTTCACCTTCGGTCTGATAAACCGTTGTCGCTAGCATATCACCAAGCCAGCTATTCAAACTCTTGTTTGACAACCTAGCCTGAACAGCAATCGCCCGATGTAATTCGGGTGCGATACGAATCGTGAATGTACCCGAAAATGGCTTCTCAGGCTCTTCACCACGCTCCGCACAAAAAGCTAGATAATCTTCCACAGAATCTTGAAAGGCTTGTCGCAGTTCCTGGACTGTTTCCCCGGCGAACGTAATCACATCGCGCAGGTTAATCACTTCGCCATGAAACAAACCTGCCTCGTCGTCGTATTCAACTTTTCCGATATAGCCTTTGTAATTCATCATAGTTCGATGCCTGCCTCCTGCAAAAAGCGCCGCATCGACTTCACAGCCCCTTTATCCGTTTCTTTCTCCGGATGTGGGCGATGAAACACAGCGCGCATACCATGCAAGGCAATTCGCACCCGTGAACCATTCCCTTCAGAAAGTTCAGCACCCAATGCAATCAATAAGGATTCGATATCGCGCCAAGCAATGTCTGCCCGTTCAGGCCGGGCAAAAATCGCTTGGAGGGTGCGGTGATGCTTTGCATTCATAACCAAGCATGATACCACAAATTGATACCGCACTCAATTCTGCAAAGCTATATTCATCAATTCCGTGGAATGTCTTTCCCGAGATTACAGCTTGGCCCTCAAAGCAGCCGAACCAAAAACTCACCTGTGAGCGACGAATACACAACCAGACTGTAAACGAGATCGCTTGGCCGAAGGAAAAAGCCGAGATCACCCCAGAG
>JAHBVH010000047.1 GCA_019637645.1 Caldilineaceae bacterium | reverse complement strand
ACAGCAGTAGCGCCGCGAAAAGTTTCTCAACGCGCTCGCAAGCTAGCCGATTTTATCGCAAGTTTGGTGAAGGGAAAAAGCGGTAGAAGCGGGCGTCTTATCGCCTATTGGCTAGCACCTACAGCGGTGCCCTATCACAGGTCAGCACGCCCGCTAGGCACCAACGCCGCCTAGCACGCTTGACCAGTTTGCAAATGCGCAAGGCTGGCTAGACGCGGCTCGGCTTGTGCCAAAGCCGCGGGAAAAAGGCCAGCACCGCTATGTGCCGGCCTTTTTAGGTGCAAACCTAGTTCAATTATACTGAAAGGATACGTTTCCTTAGCGATTTTGATACGATGGGGGAACGACGATCGGGAGGGTAGGCAAAAGTTGTGGATCGACGATGATCACTTCGATGAGTACCCAAGCGACCCGCGTTTCGTCGAGCTGTAGCAACAGCCAAGTGTTATCGATCGTGCGCCCAATTGCGCGCCATTGACTCCCCTTTGCCAGGACTTCAACCAATGGCGCCTGAATGGAGACGTCGGCCCGCGTATTCGCTTGGTGGGTGTCGGGTACGGTAATGAGCAAGGTTGGGAGCGGGGTTGCCGAATTTTCTGGGCCAGTTAGCGTCGGCACCCCTGTCAACGTTCCCAGTGGCAACAGCGTAGCCGTTTCCGTTGGCCTAGGGGTAGCGGTTGGGGTGACGGTCGGTGCTACGGTGGGCGCTACGGTGGGCATTTGTGTTAGCGTTGGCGTCCGCGTGGGCATGGGGGTTTGTGTGGGGGGCCGCGTGGCGGTTGCCGTGGCCGTGGCCGATGCAGTATAGGTGGCCGTCGGTGTAGCGGTCGCGGTCTTGCTTGGCGTGGCGGTCAAGGTAGCCGTTGGCTGTAAGGTTGGCGTCGCCGTAGGCGTGGGGACTGGCGTCAGCGTCGCCGTTGCCGTTGGACGAGGGGTCTGGGTAGGCGTTATGCTGGCCGTGCTCGTCGCCGTGCTTGTTGGCGAGGGGGTCACGGTTGCGGTGCGGGTTGTGGTAGCTGTCCAAGTCGGCGTATTCGTTGGTGTGCGTGATAGGGTCGGGCGCTGTGTAGCAGTGGCCGTATAGAGTGCCGCAGGCTGCACCGTCGCGGTGTGCGTGCCCATGCTATGGGTAGGGACTGCCGTTGTGCTGATTGGTTGTGTTGCGGTCACCGCGGTTGTGGATGGTGTGGTTATCAGCACGGTTACTGTCACGCTAGGTGTGCGCAGCGCAGCGGTGATACTGAGCACCTCTACAGGAGGTGGCAAGACAGCCGCGGTCGTTGGGGTCATGAGCAAAGTGGGGGAAAGTTCACTCTTTGCGCCAATGGCGCTCTTGGTGGTGGTGGTAACAGCCGTGGTGGTAACAGCCGTGGTAGTAACAGCCGTAGTGGTAACAGCCGTAGTGGTGGCTGTCGTAGCTGATAGCTGTTGGGTGGATGAAAGGGCCGTCAGCGCCCGCACTTCTACCGCGGGCAGTTGGGTCTCACTAATGGCACGCGCGATGGGAGCACTGGCGGCCATGGTAAACATCGTTGTGGCGCTACCATGGTCAGTGTTTGGGTTACGCAATAGGGTGGGCAACCCTGTATCCATAAAACTCATCGCCCCCCAAAAGAGGATGATCCCTATCATGGCAAAGGTCAACGTCAGCCGTGGGGTTAAGAGGGAACGCGATGGGCTTACCACACGGGTAGAGAGCGCGATGCGGGCGGTAGCCGTATCCATCTCTACCACAATCCACCCTTCATATTGTTTACCCACATCCAATTGACTGGTATCAGCCAACACCGAAAATTCCATGGGAAAGGGCTGATCAGGCTGTAACCGGCGACCTTTGACAACTTTGAACCAGCTATCTTCTCCGCTGTAATGAAAGTGCAAACCAGCGGCGGCACCGCCGGTATTCTCGATCTGGAAGGTTAACGTACGTTGCGCCCCATGCGGTAGGTCGCCAAAGGAGAGGGCAGTAGGGAGCGCCATCGGTTGCGGTGGCCACCCAGGCGATGCCAGGGGACGCTCCCCCACAGATAAAGGCTCTGCGCCTAATGGTTGGCCATTTTTTAGGAGAGCGTGATAGGCTTCGGTAATTTCCTTAAGCTTTGCTTCTACATACTGTTTATCTTCAACAGTGGTAAATCGATCAGGATGATAAATACGAACAAGACGTTTATACTGTGCCTTGATTTGCGCTGGCGTGGCATCTGTGGGTACTTCTAAAATTCGTCGATAATCGTTCATAGTGTCGCCATCACATCAGAAAATCACAAGATTTTGGGTTAGAAGAAGGATCAGTAGGATGGGGAAATGAACCTGAGTGAATCACCCAGTACAGCTCTGCACTCCATAATCTGACAAGGTTCAAGCTAGGTTTCTTACGCTATTCTATTTATCGAATTTTGAAGCCGAATCCTTCGCTATTCTCTAATTTTCCGATAAAATTAAGAATGGCAAACATAAGTGCTAACAAATCATGATAAAGTGTTTGGCTGAGATAAGGATACTCTCAATACCGATTTCTACCTTACCATTAAATGTCAGCTAGACGACGCGGGAAGTAAACTGCGGGAGAAGGCACTTTCGCAGTAGCTCGGGTGGCGAACCATGGTTGCGGCCCCCCGACTATCCATACTAAGTGGATTCGGCATCTGCCACGCGTGCGGGCGCGGCTGCCATGGGCGAGGCGGGCAAGGAAGGACGACGCGCCAAGCCAAGCGTGGCGGCTAATGCCACGAGTAGACCAACGACTTGGCTGACACGCAGGCTCATAAACAGTTCTCCGCCTTCTTGGTAGGCACCAACGCCAACCGCAAGCAGGCCACTGCCCAGGAGCCAAAGGAGGAGTAAGCGGCCATGCGTGGCTTTGTTCAGGAGTGCGGCACCACCGACCAAGAGCAAAACAAAGCCTAGCGCATAGTACAAGGCAACCGGATGACGCAAAACCCCATAGTAGGGAAGCGCCCAAGGAAGATCAGTGGGCAGACCAATAAGGCTGCCGGTTAGAAAGGCTCCGCTGGCTAGCAGTGCGGCGGCACTTAGTGCGCCAGCCGCAAAGGTCACCGCCATGGGAGCGGGCGCCAAGGAACGCCGCCAAAGATAGGCATAGGCCACAATCAGCCCGGCAGCCAGACCAGCACTCCAAACAAAGCCGCTTGGTCGTAGGCTGAGGATCAACCCCGGTTCTGCCAGATAGACCTCCCAAAACTGGATCACATTCCAGAGACGCGCTACAATCAAACTTACAGAAATACTTACTAACCCGATGTTCCAGACATCATCGGTTGATAAGTGCAATCGCCGACCGACACGACCAGCAACTTCAAGACCAACGGTAAGTGCGACGAGTGCAACAAGCGGCCCCGTCGGAATCGTCATTGGGCCAAAGGGCAGAACAGGGTACATAAGCGAAGCCAACGCTCCTTAGCTTGTCTGACAAGTAGTGTCAGTTTTATACATTAGCACTTGCGCATAGCGAGATCTGTCGGGGTTTGAAAACCACCCAGATCTGCGGCGATAGACCAACTCTTGTGCGTAAGTTCTATCCATGAAAGGAAAAGTTCGATGCGTATCTTAGTTACTGGAGGTGCCGGTTTTTTAGGCAGCCATCTCTGCGATCGCCTACTTGCCGAAGGGCATGACGTTGTTGCCATGGATAATTTGGTTACCGGCAATACCGATAATATTGCCCATTTAGCTGGCAATCCGCGCTTTCAATTTATTCATCACAATGTAACCAACTATATCTATCTGCAAGGCGATCTCAACGCTATTTTACACTTTGCCAGTCCTGCCAGTCCAGTTGACTATCTAGAATTGCCCATTCAAACCCTCAAGGTCGGCAGTTTGGGTACGCATAATGCATTAGGGCTCGCTTGGGCCAAAGGGGCCCGTCTGCTGCTTGCGAGCACGAGTGAAGTCTATGGCGATCCCCAAGTTCATCCCCAAACCGAGGACTATTGGGGGCATGTGAACCCCATCGGGCCACGGGGCGTTTATGATGAGGCCAAACGGTTTGCCGAGGCCATGGTCATGGCCTATCACCGCAGCCATGGGGTTGATACCCGGATTGTCCGTATTTTCAACACCTATGGCCCGCGGATGCGCCTGAACGATGGACGGGTTGTTCCCAATTTTATTGGGCAAGCGCTACGGGGCGAACCCCTAACCGTTTATGGCGATGGGAGCCAAACCCGTAGCTTCTGCTTTATGAGTGATCTGATCGATGGCATCTACCGCTTACTCATGAGCGAAGAGACAGAGCCCGTCAATATTGGAAATCCGACCGAAACAACCATTCTCGAATTTGCCCAAAAGATCAATGCCTATACGGGAAATCAAGCTGGCATTCAGTTTAAACCGCTGCCCAAAGATGATCCAAAACAACGGCAGCCCAATATTCAAAAGGCGAAGCGTGTGCTGGGATGGCAACCCAAAGTCGCCCTTGATGAGGGCATGGCGACTACGGTGGAATGGTTTGCCAAGCGGCTAGGGAGCGCCTAGGCTTTTCACGCGTGGGCGAACCGCGTTGGTTGGTACAACCAGAAACCTGACAGGTTTTGTCCAAGTGCGTAACTTCTATTAGCAACAAAAACAAGCTCGCTTACGCACAAGTCAGCGTTTGCTTGCTATACTACGCAACAACAATAACCAGGGAAAATATACCCGGTTATTGTTGTTGTATTTTACCGAAACAGTCATTCCCTTTCATGGCTCACCGCAAGCGAGCTCTTCCCCGCCCGGAATTGACTTAGTGATAGATAACCCATAGCGACGTCATTCCGTCACACCCAAAGAAATATATCCCCGGAGAAATACCAGTCTATTGGTACGATTTTCGGTTTTAGCTATTCATTGTCAGCGCGATCGGTGGGCCAGTTGCAGTACGCCCAATGATGACCTAATGATAGCCCCAATGTAGGGATAGTCCATGCGTAGTTTAATGCGTAGTTTAATGCGTAGTTACTTAAATCATGTAATGAAACAATTTTGTTTACTCGGTATACTTGCTGTTCTTCTCTTCCTCGCTTCCGGTTGCGATTTCTTTGGTGATTCTGAGCAAGCAGATGAGGCGGCCAATGTCACTAATGCAGCGGCCACGGCCACGGAGGTGCGGGCCATCATGCCAACCTTTACCGCAACGCCCTTGCCTGTGGCCGCCATCCCCACGGCAACGCCGCTGCCTCCAACCCCCACCCCAACGGCACAACTGGTGCTCCGTCCGACCGAAACGCCGACGCCGGTTACCCCGACCATGACGCCTACACCGGTAACGCCGACCTTAACGCCCACACCAGTGACCCCAACCCCCACCATAATCTCTGTGCTGACGGCCCACGGTGGCGGACTGGGCAATACCCTACATATGGATACCGTCACGGCGAGCGAGATCGATGGACTGTCGGGCCAATTTTACCCGAATTCCAACTTTGTACCGGCGCAATACGATGTCGATCGCTACCAGATCTACTTCCAGACTATCGACGAAAACGATCAACCGGTTTCGGTGCGCGCCGAGCTTTTCATTCCACGCGTCGATGAATGGGCGGCTTTCCCGCTCTTTGTCTATGGCTCTGGCACAACCGGCATTGGCTCTACTTGTGCCCCCCTAGATGAGCTAACCCGTGGGCGCAACTGGGGGAACTATCGCACGCATATGCTTTCCTATGCGTCGCAGGGCTATATTGCTGTCCTGCCCCTCTGGCAAGGCTACGATGATGCGACTCGCACCCATCCTTATTTCGTGGCACGCTTGGAAGGGTATCTGATGCTTGACGCGGCGCGCGCGGTCTATCAATTCTTTGATGCCGCGCTTGCGCCTGATACGCTGGCCCAGCCCCTCGATGCAATTTTTTTTAGTGGTTACTCGCAGGGCGGCCATGGGGCGTTTGCAGCCGATCAATTTGCCCCTTGGTATGCACCCGAATTATCGATCAAAGGCGTCATTGGTCACGCCACCGCGCCTAGTGTCGAAGCCTTGTTGCGGGAACGGCCATCCTTAGCCCCCTATATCATCTATGCCTACAGCACCTACTATGGGCCTTATGTCATTTCACCGGAAAATGTCTTTCTGCCGCAGTGGCTGCCCAACTTTACACAAGATGTTACCAGCAAATGTGTTGACGAAGTCTACCAGTACTATCCCTTGCAGGCTGGCCAGATTTATCGACCTGAATTTTTGAATGCATTGTTTAGCGGTCAGCTCAGCGCGGGGTATCCGGCCTTTAAACAGGTGCTCGATCTCAATTATGTCGGGTCCTCGATTAACCCCAATACACCGGCGCTGCTCTTACACGGAGCCACCGATCCAATCGTCACACCGCGTACCAACGAAACGTTTATGGCGCAAATTTGCGCGTTGGGCAAACGCGTCACCTACCGTCTCTATCCGGGCGTGGATCATTTTGTTACACGGCAACATGCCTTTGTCGATACTTTGCACTGGATGCAAGAAGTTTTAAATGGTGGCACACCGCCGTCTGATTGTGCGGTTGCCACGACAAATGGTGGGTAAAAATGCGCAGGTTTCTGGTCAAGCTTCTCGTCTTATCACTGCTCTTCCTGCTTGGCCAGGTCGTAGTAGCCTATTTCTATCCGTCGCCAGTGCCAGAAACGGTTCTGCACTTTCAAGCCTTGCTAGATGACGGGGTGGACATTCTTTACTTCGGGGATAGCACCCTGTGGCATCCAACTGGCACCCAAAGCACCGCATCAATGTTGCAAGAACAGCTCCCCGCGCGCAAGGTCAGTGAGCTTTCGCACGCGGCCTATGGCATGGATGTCTATCTGAGTTATATCAACTATATGTTGCGCCAAAACCAGCAGCCGGCGCTGGTCATTATCCCCATCAATATGCGTTCGTTTTCACCAGAATGGGATCGCCGCCCTGGCTATCAATTTACGTACGAAAAGCGTGTCCTTGGCATGGGGATTCCTCTAACACGCATCTGGGGGCGGCCTCTTCAGCTTTTTGGCGGCTATGAACCCAGCATCACCCAAGATGAATTTCTACATAGCACCGTCTACACCGATAGTGTGCCGATTGGTCAGGTCGAAGATTTTGAAGGCAGTGTCGGCGTAGCGCCTGTAGCCCAAGAGGGCGGCGAACAGTTTGCCTACTATCAAGAGGTGGCCGACAATGCCGACTATCAACGGCTCATGACCTACTACTATATGGAGCAATTAACGCCAGCCCACCGCAAAGTAACGGCCATGATCACCCTGGCCCAACAGTTACAGGCCGCCGGGGTAGGCGTTCTCTTTTATATCACACCGGTCAATGCTGAATTCGGCGATGTCTATCTTGGGGAAGCCTTTCGCCAACAATTTAGCGCCAATGTTGCCGTGATCCAAAATGAATTGGCCGCCCTAGAGCTTCCCCTGCTCGATCTCTCCTTTGACCTAGCCGCCTACTTTTTTAGCGATACCGAACATCTACGCCAGAGCGGCAAACAATATATCGCGGAACAGTTGGCGCGCACGATCGATCCAGCGGCTTTGGCACCAACACCAACAGCAACGCCGCACTTGGTCGCCACGCCCGCGGCCCCAGCCGCCGCGCCGGGCAATCCACTCCTTGCGACGGCGATTGCCCGCGCGACCGCCGCCGCAAGTGGGGAAAACGCCACACCCCCCACAGCACCGCCCGCGGCCACCCCCAGCCCCATTGCCAACCCCCTGCTAGCCACGGCTGTGATGCGAGCAACGGAGGCAGCCCAGCCCTAGGCCGCCCAGCTAGGCCAGCAGACAAAGGGCTTTATCACTCAGCGCGGTACTGAGCCAAACGTACGTAGCTGAACAGTCTTTGGTACGCAAGAAGGAACTCACATGTCAGGCAAACATCTTTGCTTCATCGTCGCAATGCTCTTTAGTTTGCTCCTGGGCAGCGCTTGTAACAACCAGCTCACGCTCGTCTTACCCACCACGACACCCGTCGTAGAAACCAGTTCAACCGATACGACCGCTAACGAGGCCATTACCGCAACTTTGACGACGACGCGCCCGCTCACAGAGAGTAGCGCAGGGCCTGCCACCGAAACTGTCTCCGAGACACTGGCCGTAACCGCGACAAGTGTTGTCACGACCACAGCGGCGACGGCCAGTGTTCCCTTCACTGCCACGGGGCAGCCTGGCGCGATCTTGGCGGCAGAATTGATCGAAGTTGTGGCGATCGATGATATCAACCTCCTGAGCGCGGGTTTCTACCCCGCCGACAACTTGGTGGATGCCCAATATGCCGTAGCCATTTATCGGCTGACCATTGAGAGCAGCGACGAAGTCGGTACGCCGCTTGCGCTCCAAGCCGATCTCTTTATTCCTCAAGTTGCAACGGCTACGACCTTTCCCGTCTTTGGCTATGCCCCCGGCACCACCGGCATGGGCGACCGTTGTGCGCCCTCCCAAGAATATCCGCTCGGACGGCGCTGGGGCGACTATCGCACCCACATGTTGAGCTATAGCGGACAAGGCTTGATTGGCATCTTGCCCGACGGCCTGAGCTACGGCGATCCCAATCGGCCCCATGAATATTTTATTGCCGAGTTGGAAGCCCACAGTCTTTTGGACGCCGCCCGCGCGGCCTATGGTTTCTTCACCGATGCCCCGGCTGAAATCCTCGCGCAGCCCCAGAATGCCCTTTTCTTTGGCGGCTATTCCAATGGCGGCCATACCGCTTTTGCCGCCAAAGACTTTGCCGCAGAGTATGCCCCCGAGTTGCCGCTACAAGGGGTGATCAGCCATGGAGCAACCACCAATGTCGAAGCACTGTTGCGGGAAAGCCCGATCTTCACGCCCTATCTGATCTATGCCTATCGCCATTTCTTTGGGGCAGAGGTGATCGGCCCCGAAGATGTCTTCTTGACCGAATGGCTCCCGACCTTTGATGAGGATGTAATGACACGCTGTGTCGATGATATCTACGTCTACTACACTAACGACCCGGCGGGTATGTACCGGCCCGAGTTCCGGGCGGCGCTCTTTGATGGCACGCTAGGCGCAGCCTATCCGCTCTTCAAAGCCGTGGTCGATGCCAACTATGCGGGTACCTTTGGGGGGTTCGCCATTCCGGCGGCCTTTTTCCAGGGCAGCGCCGACTATGTCGTCACCCCCGAGTCTCAACAGCGCTTTGCCACCTTTCTCTGTGAACAAGGCGAGCCAGTGACCTATGTAACCTTGCCCGCGATCCAACATGTCAACACGCGCCAAGCCAGTTTCAAGGCGACCTTAGCGTGGATACAAGGCATAGCCGCAGGAGAGATACCACAGAGCGACTGTGCCCAGCTTACCACCGAAGCCGCACCATAAGTATCTAGGCTAGAAGTTACGCAGTTGGCTGGGTAGCTAGAGAGCTGACAGGTTTTGAAAACCTGTCAGCTCTGGTTCCACGTCCCCCATTAAAATTGGAAGTAGATAAAGGGCGTATCAATCGCAACGCCGAGGTTGGTGATGGCAATCGCCATGGCGACGTAGGCCACCCAACGCAGCCAACGGGGGTTGCCCACAAAGCTACGCTCAACCGTGGTAATATAGCGTTCAAACCATTGGATCAGTTCGAGCACGAGGATCAAGCCCACCGAAAGCGCCATTTCTAGGTGAGCATCGGCGACCCCCGCCGCCAACCAAGGTGCATACAGGGCTTCGGCCACGGCTGCTCCGCCTAGCTGTCCCATCTTTTGAAGGATCAGCCAGGCATCGCTCAAACTGTTGGCCCGGAAGAAGATCCAGCTAAAAAGCACCAAGTGAAAGGTGATGACAATCTGGAGCCAATCCGGCAGTAAAGCCTTGGGCGGGGAGGCTGGCTCATCCGGTTTGCGCCGGGCGCGTAGTTGGCCCAGCCAAAGCTCCATAAGGATATAAAACGCATGAAGTGCACCCCAGATGACAAAGGTCCAGCGTGCGCCATGCCATAGTCCGCTCACGAGAAAGACAATGGCGAGGTTCAGATACCAACGCCACGGTGCGACACGGTTCCCCCCCAGTGGAATGTAGAGATAGTCGCGAAACCACGTCGATAATGAAATATGCCAGCGCCGCCAGAAGCCCGCCACCGAACGCGCCATATAGGGTTGGCGAAAGTTTTGCATGAGATCAAAGCCCATGATCCGCGCCGCGCCGATAGCAATATCCGAATAACCCGAGAAGTCACAATAAATCTGGAAGGCAAAGAAATAGGTAGCCATGAGCAACGGCCAGCCGGTATAATCGGTTGGGTTGTTATAGACTTGGTTGACATAGACCGCCAACCGATCGGCGATGACCACCTTCTTGAAAAGCCCCCACAAGATGAGCCGCAGCCCACTGTTGACCCGCGGTTCGTAGAAGAGATGTTTGACGCGAAACTGGGGTAACATATGCGCGGCCCGCTCAATTGGCCCGGCCACCAATTGGGGAAAGAAGGCGACATAGAGGGCAAAGATCCCAAAGTGTTGCTCGGCCTTGAGCTTGCCCCGGTAAACATCAAAAATGTAGCTAAGCGACTGGAAGGTATAAAAAGAGATGCCGACCGGCAGTAGCACATCGATCCCAGTCCACTGGTAGTCAATGGCAAAGAGGCTGAACAAGCTACGGAGCGAATCATTGAAAAAGTTGAAATACTTAAAGGTAAAGAGCACCCCCAGGTTGACCGCCAAACTCAATGCTAGATAGCGGCGGCGACTTGTCGGCTCACTTACCCGGTCCATCGCCCGCGCCACAAAAAAGTCAACGACGGTAGAAAAGAGCAAGAGGAGGGCATATTCCACTCGCCAGGCGGCATAAAACAGATAACTGGCCGCCAACAGGAGCAGCCAGCGGTACCGTTGGGGACAGAGAAAATAGAGGGTAACGACGGTTGGAAAGAAGATCAGGAATTCGACAGAATTAAAGAGCATTGTGGTTTACTTCGTCTCTATCCTGAAAGTCGCTCCACAGAGACCACCAGGGGTGTGGCACCAAGGATTTCAGGCGGGATGTGGAAGACACGACCAAGCCAAGTTGCGCAGCCTACTCCTGTGCATAGGCCACTATAGCGCCGCTTTCGGCTATGAAACAAGTAGTAATCTCTCCAATTGGATCAACAATTTCCAGCAATTCTTGACAGCATGCGCACCCAGAAGCCCTAGGCCGCTTAGGGCCGTTCGCCTTAATTACGGCAAATGGAACAGTGGTTATTGAATGATTTGCCAAGGATGAGGTAGAATAGCAGTCGATTGATGGACCCTGTACGCTTTTTTGTTTAACTGACCATTTGCCCACCGTATACGCGTTGGTGCGTTGCACCTGCACGAAACATTTAGTAGATTCCTAATCCTTTTATGAAGTTAGATCACATACGCAATATCTCAATTATCGCCCATATTGATCACGGCAAGAGCACCCTAGCCGATCGCCTGTTGCAGATGACCGGCACCGTGACCGAACGAGAAATGAAAGAACAACTGCTCGATTCCATGGATCTGGAACGGGAAAAAGGGGTGACGATCAAGGCCAGCGCCGTGCGCATGATCTATAAGCACAAAGGCGAAGAATATGAGATCAACCTGATCGACACGCCCGGCCACGTTGACTTTAGCTATGAAGTCAGTCGCGCGCTCCAAGCCTGTGAAGGGGCGGTACTCGTAGTGGATGCCTCGCAAGGGATCCAAGCGCAGACCATGGCCCACTTGTTCACGGCGCTGGAACAAAATCTAACGATTGTGCCAGTGCTCAACAAGATCGATCTGCCCGCGGCCATGCCCGATGAGATCGCCAAAGAAGTGGAAGATATGCTGGCCTATCCTGCCGAGGATATTCCGCGCATTAGTGCCAAGGCCGGTCTGAATGTTGAACTGGTGTTGGAGCAGATCGTTGAACAAGTGCAGCCCCCCAAAGGTGATCTCAACGCGCCGCTGCGTGCCCTGGTCTTTGATTGCCAATACGATGCCTACAAAGGGGTGATTGCCTATATCCGGGTGATTGATGGCACCTTTAGCCCCAACGACACGCTGCTGGCCATGGTCACCGGCAAGCAAATCATTCCGCTGGAAATTGGGGTCTTAACGCCCGCCATGTTGTCAGTTTCTCAGCTCCACGCGGGTCAGGTTGGTTACATTGCCACCGGCCTCAAAGCGGTGCAAGATATTGACGTGGGTGACACCATCACGCTACTCAAGCAACCAGCCACCGAGCGGCTGCCGGGCTATCAGCCAATGAAGCCCATGGTCTTTGCCGGGCTCTACCCCTCCAATCCCGATGACTATGTGGATCTACGTGAGGCGTTGGAAAAGCTCCAACTGAATGACGCGGCGTTGGTCTACGAACCGGAGACGAGCCAAGCGTTGGGCTTTGGCTTCCGCTTGGGCTTCTTGGGCCTCTTTCACATGGAGATTGTCCAGGAACGGCTCGAGCGCGAATATGATATGGACATAATCTTTACCGCGCCGTCGGTAGCCTACCGCATTACCAAAACTGACGGCACGGTTATGATCATCGACAGCCCCGCCGACCTGCCCGAGCCCAACCACCTGGAAAAGGTTGAGGAGCCGTGGTGTGAATTGCGCCTCTTTACTCCTTCCGAATACATTGGCGCAATTATGGACTTGGTGACCAAACGCCGGGGTCAGCTCCGCAACCAGAATTGGCTCGATAGCAAACGCCTCGAGATCTCGTGTATGATTCCGCTCTCGGAAATCATTGTCGATTTTTATAACGAGCTCAAAGCGCGCACGCGTGGCTATGCCAGCATGGATTATACGCTGGATGAATACCGCGAATCGGACATGGTCAAGCTCGACATTCTGGTCAACGAACAGCCGGTCGATGCCCTTAGCGTGATCGTCCACCGCGAATCGGCCTACCACAAAGGCCAACGGCTCGTCACCAAGATGAAAGAGATCATCCCGCGCCAAATGTTCGTCGTACCCATCCAAGCCGCGGTTGGCAACAAGGTGATCAGCCGGGCCAACGTCCAGGCTATGCGCAAAGATGTCCTCTCTAAGTGCTACGGGGGCGATATTACACGGAAGAAAAAATTGTTGGAAAAACAAAAAGAGGGGAAAAAGCGGATGAAAATGGTGGGCAGTGTTGAGATTCCGCAAGAAGCCTTTATGTCCGTGTTAAAACTAGACGAAGAATAAGGAATCTCCAGATGAGTGTGGTACCGACCGCGACCCTTGATGAGCCAACCTTGACGGCGTTTACCGATGAATTTTTCCGCGAAGGCGGGGTCTTGATTCCCAGCATCTTGACCACAGCGGAAGTCACAGCGCTGCGCACCAAGACCGATGACTATGCCGCCGACCCCAATACGGCCAGCAAACATCTAACCATGGCTGGCAACGCCTTTGTCCTGCGCTATTGTCATGAACTCGATCCCCTCTTCCAAGCCATGACCACCCACCCCACTATCATGCAGGTCGTGAAGGCGGTGTTGGGCAATGATGCGCGTTTTAACGCCCTGAATGTGATCCGCAATGGGCCAGGCCAGGCCATCGCCCGGTGGCATGTCGACGATGTGTTAGAATTTGCGTTGCCCCCAGAGATTGCCCGGTTTGATGCACGGATCCGCATGCCAGTCTTGTGGATGACCGTCCAAGTTGCGTTGAGTGATATTGACAGCGAGGAACATGGCCCCACCCAGTTTGTCCCCAAGAGCCACTACTCTGGACGCAAACCACCAGAAGTATTGGAGTTTGAAGGCCAAGGACCGACCTCGGTCTTCTGCAAAGCTGGCGATATTTATCTGACCAATCACCAAACGTGGCATCGCGGCGCGCCCAACCGCTCGGATCGGGTGCGCTATATTATGCAACTCCAATATGCCGTGGGGTGGGCGGATCGCCGCTTCCGGGGCGTGGCGTAGGTGTGAAACGTGAGGCGTGATTGGTGATCACGTCTCACGTTTCAGGATCTTACCCCTTCTTCTCGGCGGCGTAGCTGTGGCCGCCAAAGATAGCGCGCAGCTCGGCCGCGGATCTAGCCTTTTGCAGGCGGCCAATCCGTTCGCTCTCTTCCTCACGCAAGGCCCGGGCATTCAGCAACACCGCTTCCAACTTATCCGCGGGGAATTTACACGCACCATTCTCGTCCATGTGGATCAGTTCCCCGGGTGCGACATCCATGCCACAGACCGACACGGGCACGTTGATCGCTTGAACGGCCTGGGCGCCATGCCCAGGGGTAATGCCGGTGAGCATATATTGAAAGCCCATCGGGCGCACTTCATCAATGTCCCGCGAAGGGCCATTGGAGATAAGGCCCACACAGTTGATCGCCTTCATGGCCGAGACCATGTTACCACCGGCCAAGCCGACCTTGCCCGCCAATTCAGGCGGGAATTTCTGCTGCAGAACCAAGACGGTTGGCTTGGGCGCGGCATCGAGCGCATCCAAGACATCCATAAAGGTCAGCCGCTTGAAATTGGGGTCGGGCAAGCCGTAGACACAGGTGACGGCATAGCCAACCAATGCCCCTAATTCGGGATACATACAACGGAGCGTCTGATCCGTATACCAATTCTCCGTCCAGGGATTATAGAGCCCCAGGCAGAGTTTGCTTTCGGGGTAGGTCGCCACCACATTGGTGATGGAGGGAGTATCATATTGGCGCAATTCGTCCAGCATAGCTTGGACAGAAAGGCTAGACATAGGTTCTCCTTTTGCTTGCTGCTCAGGCGACAGTCGGATGTGAAGAAAATAGGACGCGGATTTACACGGAGGCACGCGGATGAAGAAACATCCGCGTCGTTCGGCGTAAATCCACGTCCCACTATTTTCATCGTTCTCGGTAAACTCGGTTCCTGTTACCTGATTGGGTTTGGTTATCAAGCCACTGTTACAGTATAGTGAGCATACGATTAATCATATCATACGACGGAAGGGTCGTATAAACGCTTTTTAGGCAGCCCATGGATGGTCCTTTACCCAACGCTATGTCGCCGCAGGTCAGTGCCCCCAACCAACGGCGCACCGGCGGGAGTTTTAAGCGCATACGGAGTTGGCTACGTCAGCACGCCCTTTGGCCCTCCCTGGTCGGGCTTGGCTTTTTGTTCCTCTATGCCATGACCACCGCGCCCAGTATTGTTGAGCTCTATGATGATAGCCTCGAATTTCAATTGGTCGGCCCCACCTTTGGCATTGCGCACCCCACCGGTTATCCCCTCTATATTATGCTAGGCGGACTCTGGAGCCGCGTTCTGCTGCCCATTGGGAACTGGGCCTGGCGCATGAATCTCTTCAGCGCGGTGACGGCGGCGGCTACGGTCGCCTTGCTCTTTGGGTTGGCCCAGCGGCTAGCGGCTTGGTCAACACCCAGCCAAGCGCGCACCTTTTGGCCGGGGCTAACAGCAGCCTTAGCCTTTGGGTTGGGACCAGTCTGGTGGAGCCAGGCCACGATTGCCGAAGTCTATGCTCTCCACAATCTCTTGGTCGCTACCATCCTGCTCGTTGCCCTCCACTTGGCGGACCAGCCTGTCAGCTCAGGCGACGTTGCACCGGCAGCCCGCCGCAAATTTTTGCTGATCTGTTGCCTTTTTGGCTTGGGCCTAGCCCACCATCGAACTATTGTCCTCGTCGCGCCGGGCGTGGCGTTGATGGTGGCAGGTCAGCGGTGGCTTTGGCGGCCACAGTGGCTATGGCTGGCGGGGCTGGGTGCGCTTCTAGCACCCTTATTCCTCTATCTCTTCCTGCCCCTACGCGCCGCCATGGGGGGGAACGATCTGCATGGCAGCTATATCAACGATTGGGCGGGCTTTTGGCATCATGTCCTAGCCCAGGGTTACACCGGTTTCTTTAGCCAAAACGACTTGAGCGTAACCCGCAGCGCCCGCGATTGGCTACAGCTGTGGCAAGCACAGTTGGGCAGCATAGGCTTGGGCTTAGGGGCAGTAGGGCTGGTCTGGTTGCTTTGGCGTAGTCAACCCCGTTGGCCGGGGCTCGGCATCGTGGCGATCTTGTTGACCAACCTCATTTTTACGCTAACCTATCGCGTGGGGGATCAAGAAGTCTTTCTTTTGCCCGCATGGCTCTGCTTTTCGCTCTTGGTGGGCGTGGGTGTCGGTGCTGCTACCGCGCGTTTGGCGACTTGGCCTTGGGTACGCCATGGGATAGCTGGCCTCTGTACGCTCCTACTCTGGCTCGGTGTTAGTGGCCGCGGGGAAGGTATCAACCGCAGTCAGGCGTGGGCTGTACATAACTATGCGGTGGCGCTAGCCAAGGTCGCCTTTCCCCCCGACAGCCGTGTCATCGCCCTGGAAGGACAGGCCACCGCGCTGCGCTATATGCAGGCGGCGACCGACTTGGGTCGGCAAGCCACGCCCGTGATCGCGGATCGCCCAGCGCAGCGCTTGGCGGCGGTAACAGAGAGCATGGCCCAAGGCTATCCCACCTATCTTACCCAGGAAGTTGCCGGCATTGCCGACTACTATAGCTTTAGCGGAGAGGGGCCGCTGGTGCGCGTATGGCCGCGTGGGCAAGCCGAAGTTGGCCCTCCCCAACACGCGCTGCAGCAGGCGTTTATCGAGGGAACGCTCCAATTGACAGGCTATGATTTTGTCTGGCTAGATGAAGCCGGTGGCCGCACGGTGCGCTTGGCGCTGTACTGGCAACCAACCATGCCGTTGACCAAAGTCTACAAACTATCGCTACGGCTCTATCAGGGTGATACTTTGCTGCTGCAAGCCGATCGCTACCCCTTACGCTTGGTTGCGCCGACGACGACGTGGCTACCAGGGGAGACCATCCGTGATGTCCACTATCTGTCCCCCCCCGTGGATGCGCCCCCAGCCACGCACTTGCGCGTCATCCTCTATGCCGAAGCCGATGGTGCCGAGGCCGGTGCCATCGATCTCCCTACGCCTCCTTGACAATTGATCGATTCTCGGTCAACTGTAACAAGACCAAGGTTGTGTTGTCAGCCGCGCCCTCGCCGCAGCAAAGCAGATCAACCGTCCCTTTTCTCGAGTAGCTTGGCGCTAGTAATAGGCACAATGACGGGCCATTTCACCATAAAATGACGATTTGCTTTAGCGCGAGCAATTTTGTCATATCCTTAAAAGCGTGCCATAATTCACAATCGGATTAAACTGAGCGGATCGTATCCTTGGCTTAAAGTAGGCTCAAAGGGATTTCTCCGCCGATTCGCGCCAGCGGTTTGTTCCACCGGTTCGCTTCAAGGGCTCATTTCAAGCAGTCACGCCGATGGCTAGGCGACAGCCGGCGACGATTGCCGAGCATTGACTTTTGAGTTGACTATCCTGCACCGCCTGAAGGTGCATTGTTCATACTTTCTAGGAGAGCCTTGTCTGCGTTTTGCCCACAGTGGGCAGAGCTGATACAAGCGCTAAACAATCGCAGCTAATTTGTTTGAAGGAGTCTAGAATGAATTTGCGAGTTTTTGTCTCTACTTTTGTTGTGTCCATGTCGCTGATCGCGCTTATCAGTGGGTGTACGCTGCCGCTCAACACTGCCACCATTCCCCAACCCAGTGCGAGCAGTGATACGACAGCCACCACAGAGACGGAAGCGGCTCCGGCGGAGAGCAGCGCAACGGCCACCGTTGCGACCCGCTCGCTGCGGGTGCGCCAAATGCCCAATGAAAGCAGCGAAGTGGTGGCTGGGATTGCCGCCGGCGAGACCTATCGTGTCATTGGCCTTAGCGACGACGGCCAGTGGGTTCAATTAGCTATTGAAAGCGCACCCGAGGGCAACGGCTGGGTATCGGCGAATTTTGTCACGGTCGAAGGTGAAATTACAGGTCTAGCCGTTGGCAGCGAAAGTGCAACGACCATTACCAACACGACAGAGAGCACCACCAGTGTCGCGGTAGAAGCCACTCCGGCCCTGACATTGGTGCCGACCCCACAACCTGGCTTTGCCCGGGTTAGCACCGAAGGGATTCGGTTGCGTGTGCGTAGCGAGCCGACCGCCGACGCGCCGATTGTGGGCTATGCGTATGATGGGGAGACCTATCAGGTAATCGCCACCAGCGGTGATGGGCTTTGGGTGCAGATTCCGCCCGCCACTGGCTCCAATAGCGATAATCCCGAAGGGGGATGGGTGGCCGCTGAATTCTTGATCATCGGTCAATAAGCGAGAATGAGCACCGTGACCAGCGGAAATGGCGCGAGTACGCTTCTGCTGGTCACGGTCTCTGTAAACCCTGTTCGTTATACCGCTCCCATACCTACCTGGGAATGACTTTACCACCACAACCAACCCATCCCAAGCGTACTGTGCCGCCTGTACACCACCGCAGATGTAGAGCAAGACAACATCCGCTGGTTGCCACGTTGCATGGTGTAATCTTATTGTTCTTCGCCCTTCATTATTATATATTGGAAAACTATCGCTTTGCTGCCGCTGGTATTCTGCTCTATGCCGACTGGTCGGTTTGGCAGCGCAAGCGGTGCATTTTATCCCCAGATCCAGTCCACTTATCCCCAGAGTTATCCACAGTTTTATCCACAAACCTTGCCGCAGTTACTTACTTTTTATCAGGATGTGGAATCCAGACTATGGCGGTCAGCGCGATGGGGATCTCTTTAGCCTGGCGACCATGCCAACCACCCTTTGGCTGGTCATGCTGTTGGCGCGCCAATTTATGGATCTAAGCGACTTACAAGCCGGAACTATTCCCTTGCTTATGCTACAATGGTTTCATTTGACGGCGTGGATCTATCAGAATACCTTACCTTGGGCATGGCCGTCTTGAGAAATGCTTCTACGGATCGCTTAGGGCTTACGCAAAGCCAGCGCGCTGAGGTTTGAAAAACCTGATAGCGTTTGGGTAGCAGACCAAACTTTGTGCATAAGTTCTATGTGGAAAGAGACGCAGCTTTGCCCTGCTGTCTGTGGTCCTCAATCTTAGGTGATTTTATGTATGAACTAAAAGCAACACCACCGCCCCGTCCACGTCGTCAACCGGGGGAAGTCAAGCCCGGGGAAGCGCGCCGGGGCGACTTTAACCGGGGGATGACGATCGGTTCGGTAACCTTTCTCATTGCCGCCATGCTCACGGTCGCGGGGCTTTTAATCGCCTATGCGACGATCGCCAGTGCCCTGCCCTCGCCGGATGAATTGACGAGCCGCACAAGTACCTTCCAGAGCATGCGCATCCTAGACCGCGAAGGCAATCTCCTCAACGAAGCCTTTGATGTGACCAATATCAATGCTGGCCGCCGCACCTATGCCGCGCTCAACCGGATCTCGCCCTATTTGCGCCAAGCGACCATTGCCACCGAAGATGCGAACTTCTATGAGCACAGTGGGATCGACTATTTTGCCTTGGTGCGGGCCGTTTATTATGCCGTGCGCGAAGGTGATGTCGTTTCGGGGGCGTCGACGATTCCCCAGCAGTTGGTCAAGATGCTCTTTTTATCGCCGGAGCGCTCCATTACCCGCAAGATCAAAGAGGCGGTGCTGTCGGCCGAGATTAGCCGGGAATACCCCAAAGACAAGATTCTCGAGACCTACCTCAATGAGATCAACTATGGGAATTTGGCGTATGGCGCGGAAGCCGCCGCAGAGACCTATTTTGGGCAAGATGTGGCCGACCTAACCTTGGCCCAAGCGGCCTTATTGGCTGGTCTGCCCCAAGCGCCAGCCTATTATGACCCCTACGCAAACCCCGACCGCGCCAAAGGCCGCCAAGGGGTTGTATTGGCGCTCATGGTGGAAGCTGGTTTTGTTTCGCCAGACGAAGCGGACCGGGCTTGGTTAGAGCCGCTCGTCTATATCCCCGTGACCTTTGATCTAAAATCCCCCCATTTTACCCTTTTTGTGCGCCAACAGTTGGAATCGCTGTTGGGGCCAGAGGCCATGTACCAAAGTGGCCTCAGTGTCACGACCTCGCTGGATCCCCGCCTCCAAGCCGAAGCCGAACGGATTGTCCGTGAACAGGTAGCGCTGGTGGCTGATCGCAATGTTTCCAATGGGGCCCTGGTGGCCATCCGGCCCGAAACCGGCGAAATCTTGGCCTTGGTGGGCAGTGCCGATTTTAACAACGTCGAGATTGATGGGCAGGTCAATATGGCCTTGGCCCCCCGCCAACCCGGCAGCACCATCAAACCCTTTGTCTACCTGACGGCCTTCGAGCAACGGGACCGCCCGGTGGCCGAACATTGGACGCCCGGCACCTTGGTGGCGGATATTCGCACCGAATTTCCCGATGGGGCCAACCCGCCCTATGTCCCCACAAACTACGACAATCGCGAGCGCGGCTTGGTAACCGTCCGGCGGGCCTTGGGGAATAGCTTGAACATTCCAGCCGTGAGCGCGCTCCAAACGGTTGGCCTCCCGGCCTTCCTGGATATGACGCGCCGCCTTGGGATCACAACCCTGACACGCCCGGACTATGGCCTTAGTCTTTCCTTGGGCGCCGGTGAAATTCCCTTGGTGGAGATGACCGGCGCGTTTGGGGTGCTTGCCAACCAAGGCCGCTATATGGCACCGATTACGATCTTGAAGATTGTCGATAGTACGGGCCTTGTGCGCTGTGAACAGGGGAGTGCAACCCCTTGCCAACCGAATGCCAACAGCGGACAGCAAATGATCAGCGCGGTGGATGCCTTTTTGATGACCACGATCCTCAGCGACAACAATGCCCGCGCCGAAGTCTTTGGCCCCAATTCCCTCTTACGGCTGGATCGCCCCGCCGCGGCCAAAACCGGCACCACCAATGATTTCCGCGATGTGTTGACCATGGGCTACACCCCGCAATTGGTCACAGGGGTTTGGGTGGGTAACAGCGACAACAGCGCAATGATCAACATCTCTGGCATTACCGGTGCCGCCCCCATTTGGAATGAGTTTATGCGCGTTGCGTTGGCGAATCAACCAGCGTTAGAATTTCCTGTGCCCGCTGGCGTGCGTCAAGTGGAGGTTTGTACCGAAACCGGCACCCAACCGAGCGAAGCCTGTCCTGAGCGCAGTGTCCAATGGTTTGCCGATGATCGCCTCCCCTTGGCCCCAGAGCGGGATTTGTATCAGAAGATTAAGCTGGATAAGTTAACCGGTAAATTGGCGACTGAGTTCACCCCTGCCGATGCGATTGAAGAACAGGTCTTCAAAGTCTATCCTGACCAATATCGCCAATGGGCCGAGGATCATGGCATTCCCCAACCGCCCAAGGATGCCAGTGATGTCTATACGGGGGAAGCCCAGTTGGTGATCCGGGTCCCTGTCGAAGGGGAGATTGTGAGTGGCGTGGTGACGGTGTGGGGCAGCGCTGACGCGCCGGCCTTTGCGAGCTATGAGCTGCAATATGGCATCAGCCACGATCCCGGTGCGTTTAGCCCGCCCATTAGCGGGCCCTATGGCAATCCGGTGATTGATAACATCCTTGGGCAGTGGGATACGACAGGGCTGCAGGACGGCCCCCATACGCTGCGCCTTGTCGTCCGTGACCGAGCGGGTGCAGAACGCGAACAGCGGGTGCGGGTTTTTGTTACCCATGAAACAGCACCAGCGGTTGAACCGACCCCGACGTGGACCGTGGTTGCGCCAACGCCAACGTTGCTCGCGTTACCGACCGACACGCCAACACCGGTGGTTGAAATGCCCACCCCAGAGCCAACCTGGACACTGCCACCGCCGCCCGAAACACCCACCCCAGAACCAACCTGGACACTGCCGCCGGTGGAAACGCCGACAGCGCCGATTGAACCACCGCTCGAGGCGACGCCAACGTGGACCCCCGAGACGAGTAGTGCAGGCACGACGGCAGGTGGCGTACTCACCGAAACGCTGCCGCTCACCACAACCGAAGGCGTTACCGCCACTACGTTGATGACCGTTAGCGCGGGTGAGAGCTCGACCGAGTAAGGGGAGTAGCGCATGTGCATCAGGCTGTTATGCATACCGGGCATCAGGCCGCGATTGCCCTGTATGCATAACGGCTGTTATTGACAAGCAACGACTTCGATATCATCCAAAAAGAAGTCGGTAGCCGCTTCAGCATCCGTGTAGGCAAGAAATTGGAGTTGCACAGTTTGGTTCGCCACACCCACGAGCGTAATGGTGCGCTGTTGCCATTGGTTGGACATCTCACGGCTAGATAAGGTAGTGAGGAGTTGGGGTGTTTTTCCTTGCGCATCACTGAGCATGACGGCTAAGCTGTCTTGGTAGCGCCCACTTTCTTGGCTTTGGATTTGCCACCAAAAGGTCAGGGTGAGTGTGGTTGGCTTGGCAGGCACGGTGATGGTTGTCGCCAGTAGATCCTGCGCTTGATTTGTGCCAGCGAGATACGCGGCTTGTTTGCCCGTGTGGGTTAAACGATTACTCAGGAGGGGATAATTGCTACTGCTTTGGGTCACCCACCCCGCGCCTGTTTCCAAGCCACTGTCAACGACCAGATTCGTACAGGAGGCAGCCTGCGCTTGGGCCTGAAGGCCAACACTGAGCAAAGTGCTCATCACCACGGCACAAAACCAAACGCGTGGGCGATGGGCGGCTGAATGAGCGAAGGTTACAGGACGAGTTGATAAAGCTAAGCGTTTCATAGGCTCCTCTTATTTGAGTGATCTGTAGGCATCGACTGGTTTGCTTTTTAGGCAACAGCGGCGCGCTATAGGAGTGAGCGGTGCAGTATACCGATGAGGTAATTGGTCAAGTTGCTTGATAGTTCGTTGCGTTAGCATCGCTTATAGACGCAATTGCTTATCGATCAGTGTGCCGTCTAGCGCAACAGGGCCAAAGAAGAGCGTAACTCAACTTTATTTTTATTGCTGCACGTTTTGTTAACGGCTGTACCATTGCCACCAAACGTAGCCTACCTGCATAATAAGGGTACTTTACCAAGAATGCAGACCGTAATTCTACGGTTTGCCTACGTCAATTGACGGAACCTCTTTTACCACCATGAGAACGGACTGACTTATGCCATCGCTACAACTTTTTCCGGTTCCTGGCCTACCCATGATTCGCCCCGGCGATCCCCTAGGTAAGCTGATTGTTGAAGCCCTAACGGCTAGCCAGGAAAAGCTACGACCGGATGATATTGTTGTCATCGCACAAAAGATTGTGAGTAAGGCGGAGGGGCGCCTAGTCCGCCTAGCCGATGTGGAACCCGATGAGGAAGCCCACCGGATTGCCGCGCTGGTCGATAAAGACCCACGGGTGGTCAAGGTCATTCTAGACGATAGCCGTGCCGTGATCCGCACCCGTCGTGGACTGCTGATCACGGAGCAGCAGGGCGGCTGGATCTGCGCCAACGCGGGCGTCGATCGTAGCAACGTCCAGCCAGGCCCGAACGGAGATGAGTATTTGACGCTGCTCCCGGTCGATGCCGATGCTAGCGCCGAAAGCATTCGCCAAGCCGTAGCCCAACACCTTGGTTTTGCCCCCGCGGTGATCATTACCGATAGCCATGGTCGTGCTTGGCGGATGGGTACGGTGGGGATTAGCATCGGCTGTGCGGGGCTGCCACCGCTGTGGAATCAACGCGGGTTGCGGGATCTTTTTGGCTACGAATTGATGAGTAGCGAAGAGTGTATTGTCGATGAATTGGCGGCAGCGGCCAGTTTGGTCATGGGCCAAAGCAACGAGGGACAGCCGGTTGTCATCGTCCGTGGCTACCAATTGCCGGCCCATACTGCGCCAGCACCGGCCCGCATCCTGCAGCGGCCCGCCGCCATGGATGCATTTCGCTAGCGGTCGGGAGGTCGCTAGCGCTGGATTATGGATGGTGAGGGGAGATTCCCACGCTTCTTATAGATATAGGAGTTACGCAGTTGACTGACGTGACCAGAGACCTGACGGGTTTTCCAAACCCGTCAGGTCTTGTCCAAGTGCGTAACTCTAAGATAAACCCCAGCCAAGTCGCACAAGCGCTCTCATGGAAAAGCCGCCTCAAATGTGTGGCTTTAAATGGGTTGTCGATTAGTTTGTAGCTTTGCCGAAACAAAACAGATGTTCTATAATTTATCGATAAGCATCGATCCTTTTCGGCTTTCTATCTATCTGGTAGGTGTTCGCTATGTATGTCGAAATCAATGCGTGGCGCGAGATGCTTGCCCGCATCTTTATAGGTTTTACGGAACAAGACAATGTTAGCCCTGCATGGTTGGTGAATCCAGCCACACGTCGCCGCTTAAAGCTTGATAAATATTATCCCGAAGCTGGGATTGCCATTCGCTTTATCGGCTTATTAGCCAAAGGTCAAGGGCGTCAAAGCGATTGGGAGGTGCTAGAAACCGAACAACGCGATGAAACGCGTGTCGAGCTTTGTCGACAAAATGGCGTTCAGTTGGTCTTGATTGATCCAGCTGATGATGTGCGGAAGCAGCTGGATCACTTGCTACAAGCCCTCACGCGCGCCAGCCGCGTCTTGGCCCAAAGCCAACAGGCGATGCCAGCAAAGCAGAAATGGATGCCGGCCTTACATGAAGCGCGCGGCCGCGCCGTCAAGGTCCATAGCAGCCTGAGCAAAAATGCAGAGCAAGTGATGGCAACCTTGGCCGAAAGTTGGCGTGATCGCGAAACAGGGCTGACAGCTGAACTACAGACCACACCCCAAGCAGCACCGCGCAAAGTGCCCAAAGTCACTTATCAGATCGGCCAGCGTGTCCAACACGAGCGCTTTGGCATTGGCACGGTCACCCAATACGATGACGGCAGATTATCGGTCAGCTTTGACGGCAGCCAGGAACGTACTTTTGCGGCTGAGCTAGTCTATGATAAGTTAAAGGTGCTGTTGTAAGGCACTGTAGAGAGAAATTAGAGAGAGAAATTAGAGAGAGTAGGAGAGAAGCGAAAGGACTGCAACATGCTGCCATTGAAGCCGCGTTGCAGTCCCAGTGCTGATCGAAGAGGTAGGCGTATCTTATCGTTCAAATGGGTCGCTGGTGAAGCCGGAACCGCTATAGGTGGCGCGTGGGTCAGCTTGGTGGCTCTCTTGGTGCATACGGAGGAGGAGAGCAGCGGTTAGACGGGTATTTTCTTCCAAGGCAAGTTGTAAATGCAGGCTTTCCCCAGTAGCGTAGAGCAATAAGAAGTAGAATAAACCGAAGAGTAAAGCCCCCACACCCGCCACAATCCCGCCGGCTGGCCCGAGCGCTGCCAAAGTCTCTGGGGGTATCGTGTTGCCTAATAAGCTGTTCAGCAGGTCACCGCTCATGGCAGTCAAGCCAAGACCGATCGCCGTTAAGATGGCTAGAATTAAAAAGATCCAGGCAATTACTTTTAATAATGTCCCCATGACGCGTAACACACCGAAGCGCTTCGGTACACTCATGATACTCCTCCTGTAGGATGATTAGGCAGAAATAGACCAACTAACCACGCTCCAACCATGGCTTAGGTTAGAGCTGCATTGAACTGCTCATGTACACGTTCAAAGTACGATTTCATGCTGGATGCTGTCGGTTGTTGCTCAGCTTGTTGCTCACTTAGCTTGCACTTTCAACCGAAGTGGACTTCTCCTTTGTCTCGCCTTTGCTCTCACTTTTGGTTTCACTAGCAGGCGTAGCCGTAGAAGAATCTGATGATGCTTTGTCTGATGCTTTGTCTGTCGTTTTCTCGGTTGTCTTCGTTGTAGCGTTGGCCGAATCTTTGCTTGCCTTGCTATCCGTAATATACCAGCCACTCCCTTTGAAATGAATCGCGGGGCGCCCCACACGGCGTTCTACTTCACTACTACTACAGTTGGGGCAATTGGGCATTGATGTTGCAGAAAAAGACAAAATTTGTTCAAATTCATGGTGACAATTCCGGCAGACAAACTCGTAGATCGGCATACAACTCACTCCCTATTTGGCGCCTTACGCAGCCACGCAATGGATCAAATCCCCTCATTCCCATTTATCCCTACCCAGCGTAGAATAAGGGTAAATGCCCGAATGAGTGTAGTATAGTATAATATAGGAGTATAATCGTCAACCTAATTCTTGTCGAATTTAGAAGTCGTATGCCACCAGTTGTACCACAAACAAGCAGGAGCATACATCTAGGGGTAAGCTATCCACATGAGTTATAAGTTTTTAGTGCGTCCCCTCGAAGATGGCGCGTACGAACCCGAAGGAATTTACCTCAGCTTGCCCCTCGCTGGTGATTGTATGGCAGTCCACTTCTGGGGTGAACAGAGTGATCATTACGGTCAATTCTCCTATAATGGTGTTCCGCTCAAGGGCCACAATGGGATTGATTTTCTCATTATCCCCGGAACCTATGTGCTTGCCGTCGATGCCGGACGAGTGACCGAAATTGGCGAGGAACAGGGTGGCCTAGGCCGTTACCTCAAAGTAGAACACCGCTGGGGAGAGTCATTCTACGCCCATATCGATACTATTTTGGTAGATGCAGGACAAGCGGTTGCGCGTGGTGCCCAGCTGGCCCTGATGGACGAACCAATCACACTAGCTTCACGCGCCCAACCTTCCTCGACCTATCTTCACTTTGGTATTCGGATCAAGCCCTTTAATCGCTTTGACGGTTGGGGCGGTTTTGTCGATCCGCTACCCTACCTAAACCCAGCCAAGCTCCTTTTTCCTTCCGAAAACCAAGAAAACCCGCTTCCCTCATTCTTGCCACACGGGATGGTATATGAACAGAAACAGATGCGGCGTCCCTAGGCTTGCCGTGTAGTGAAATGCTCCCGTTATTCGCAAAGCATCTTTCAGTAGCTTCCCGTGTCATTATTATAATAAGTTTATCGTATTGGTCATAGGGGCTGGGGAAATGGGGATAACTCTTCGCCGAAATAACATAACCCCCTAGATATTGGTAGCGCATGCCCGAATAGTACCCTATCTAGTCGCGTGGATTTGGGAAAACTTGGGATAATGCATGAATAACTTTGGGAATAAATTGGGAAAGATGTGGGAAACTTTTTCGCGGCCGCTTGCCCTTCGCTAGATCTAGTATTACGAGCTTTTCCATAATACTAGACTGGGGATAAGCGGGGATAACCTGGGAAAAGAAGTTATCCTCAGCATAGCTAAGTTATCCCCAGTTTCAACAACGAAATTTCTGAAATTGGGGATAACTTAGCCAGCATATTCCCTCCATAAAAATACCGAATTAACGCGATTATTGGTACATACCGAACTTATTTAGAAGTTACGCACTTGGACAAAACCTGACAAGTTTGGAAACCTGTCAGGTCTCTGGTCGTACCCACCAACTGCGTAAGTCCTATTATTGATCGGTTGGTAAGCTGGCCTTTGGCGCTCGTTTATTCTACAATAGGTTGCTGTAAGGCTTGGATTGTGGGGTTGGTGGTTCGTCAACTTGGCTTTGTCCCGAAAGTTCACTGAGCTGCTTGAGCACGTTCCGTAGAAAGCAATAGAGTGCTACGAGCATTGCAGGGGAGTGGCTTGTAGAAAAACCCGCAATTTATCGGAGGAAATAATAGTTATATGCTGTTATAATACTTAGGCTTTATCTTATCAAGTGATTAGATGCACTGCTATATAAGTAGGAATTATTTTATACGGCTGGTACAGCACTCTAATGAGATTTGTGTTTCGGTTATTGGAGCAATGGCTGATGAAAACATTGTTCAAAATAAGCCAGAGCGTACTAACTCAGCGTGTTGGAGAATGGTATGAATGAACGGATCCGGGTATTAATTGCGGATGATCATCATGTAGTGCGGGGTGGTATCCGTGCGTTGTTAGAAACGGAAGAGGACATAGATGTAATCGACGAAGCTGCTGATGGTGTAGAGACTGTCTTAAAAACTCGATCGCTGAATCCTGATGTGATTTTGATGGATCTGATGATGCCGCGCAAAACAGGCATTGAAGCCATCGAAGAGATCAAACAAGAGGACCCCGATGCGCGGATTCTTGTTTTGACGAGCTATTCGGATGATGAGAAAGTCTTTGCCGCGATTAAGGCCGGTGCGTTAGGCTACTTATTAAAAGAAACTTCGACAAAAGAATTGCTACAAGCGATCCACGATGTTTATCGCGGCGAATCATCTTTGCACCCTGCCATTGCCCGTAAATTGATCCGTGAGTTGAATCGCCCATCGAATCTACCGCCCGCGGATGAACCGTTAACGGAACGTGAGATTGAAGTATTGGTCTTTGTCGCCCGGGGTTATTCGAATCAAGATATCGCCAACGCGCTCTTTATCAGTGAGCGAACGGTGCGCACTCATGTAAGCAATATTTTAAGTAAGTTGCACCTGGCCAATCGTACGCAAGCTGCGCTCTATGCCTTAAAAGAAGGATTAACCAATTTGGAAGAAGCGAGCAAATGGTAGGTCTCAACTTGTTCGCCGGCTATCAATCAACTGAACTACCCTCTTGGTGCTCTACAAAAATTCCAAATTCCTAACAATAACGTGTGGCTATCCTGCATAATATGTCTTAGAACGGGTGATTATTGGTGCTTCTTTTGCTAGGATCAATATTCATCTTTTTGCAGATGCTGAATGGCGTTCAACATGCAAAAATGAGTATTGAAGAACAACCGCCGCGGTATGTCGTATGATGGATGCTTACATAAAATGCATTTTCATACCGGCAAGAAAATTCTTCCTAGCTTAAATACCGCCATGATTGCTGTGTTGGCCCGCGTGTGATTGGAGGCGAGACATTGAACCCTCAGCAAACTAATTCTGCTCTAAGAGAAAAACGTGTGAGTGTAGAAAGTGAAAATGGCGTGAGCGGTAGCACAACGCAACCAGGAGATAAGATTAGCATCTTGGTTGCTGATGATGAAAAAATGATGCTGCAATTGCTGTCCATGTCGCTCCAGCGGCTCGGGTATCATGTGGTAACCGCCGAGAATGGCCTTGAGGCTATTGAATTATTTGATCGCAATCATTTTGATCTTGTTTTATTAGATGTACTCATGCCAGGCATGGATGGATTTTCTGCCTGCGCCGAGATCCGGAAGCGCTCTGACATTCCCGTCGTCATGTTGACTGCCTTAAGCCGCCCTGATGATATTGTCCGTGGGTTAGAGATCGGTGCCGATAATTATATCGTGAAACCGTTTACCTTTAAAGAGGTTGAGGCAAAATTACGGGCCATTTTACGCCGCACAAACTACCAGAATAATCAATATGTATTCCAGATTATTGAACGTGGGGATATTCGTTTAAATAGTGAAATCCATCAAGTGACCGTCAGCGGTGTGCCGGTTGAGTTGACGGGTACTGAATTTCAGTTGCTCCACTTTTTAATGACCCATGCCGATCAAACTGTTAGCAAAGAAGAGCTGCTAGAAGCTGTTTGGGGTTACGATTCGACGGATGGCTCGAACTTGGTTGAAGTTGCCATTAGTCGGCTGCGCAAGAAGATCGAAAAGGATCCCGCTCGCCCTGATCGCTTGCTCACCGTCCGTGGGATTGGCTATCGCTTTGCTAGTACAAAACCGTTGAAGCCAGAAACAACCATTGCAGGTCACAAAGGGCAAGCCCAAGCAACTACCCCAGCCTATCGCCCCTCTGTTTCGGTCAATGACACCCTTCCCGATAATGAAAAGATCGTAGCCCCTTACTAAGTTTGCCGCCTCTCTCTTAACTTAGCCTATCGATTCCCTTAACGAACCAAGGAATTTGGTCAGTTAAGGGAATTTTTGTTTCAAGCAGGTTGCTTGGTGAACGGCGCAGCCTGTGTGCTCATTTGCTTACCCCGCGGCTCCCAACCGCCACTTGTGGATTGAGCGTGTGGTCGCATCGATTTTATTGGCTAATTTTACCAGTTGGTTTTACGGGGAATACGCTATTCTTGCTCTTCCTTCTAGCCCGCATGGTACAATGGTAAGAAGGTAAAGCCGTCAAAGAACGCTTAATGCGGTTATGTACCGTGGCGTGGCTAGTTGTCTTGAGGAAGAGCATTCACAGGGTATTTGTGTTAGACATTACGCAGTTGGTGGGTACACCTAGAACGCTGGCTGATTTTCCAAATCTTCAGCGCTTCCCCAAGTGCATAACGTCTATGTGTTTGAAGAAGGCCCAAAATTGCAAGTAAACATCCGAACCCTTTTCTCCTATCTTTGTTTCATTCTCCTGCTTTGGCTTGTCTTTGGGGTAACAGGCTGTCAGCCAGGGCAATTGCAACAATTGATTCCACCAATGCAGACGCCCGCATTGGTGCCCACCTTTACACCCACGCCTGCTACTTCTGCAATGAGTGCTGAGCTCCAAGCTAGCGCACTCATTGACGACGCCGGGCTCGATATTGCGGAACGCCGTGTGATCGATGTCTACGAAAGGGTCGCCCCTTCGGTGGTAAGCATTACAACCCAAGTGCTGCGGCGTGGCTTCTTCTTTGAACTGCCCGAAGAGGGTGCCGGTACGGGTTTTATTTTGGATCAAACCGGCCATATCTTGACAAACTATCATGTCATTGAGAATGCGCAAGCAATCGATGTAAGCATCAACGATGACTATGTTGTCTCCGCAACGATTGTCGGCGTTGATCGCCGTAATGATATTGCCGTCCTGAAGGTAGACGCTCCCGCTGAGATCTTGGTCCCCGTGGCGTTGGGTACTTCCACCAATTTAAAAGTTGGGCAACGGGCCATCGCGATCGGCAATCCCTTTGGTCAGTTTGGACGGACGTTGACCATTGGTGTGGTCAGTGCTCTTGATCGTACCCTAGAAGGCTCAGATGGTAGGACGATTACCGGCATTATTCAGACCGATGCCGCGATCAACCGGGGTAATTCAGGTGGCCCTTTATTAGATTCCAGTGGCCGCGTGATTGGGATCAATACCGCTATCTTCAGCCCCACCGGCACCAGTGCTGGCGTCGGATTTGCGGTGCCGGTCGATACGCTAAAACGCTTGTTGCCTGATCTCCTGGCATTGGGGCGGTATCGCCATCCCTGGCTGGGGGTACGTTATGCCTATGAACTGACCTCTAGTCTGGCTAACGCACTGGAACTACCGATTAGTCAGGGGCTCCTCTTGGTCCAACTGTATGATAATAGTCCGCTTGGTCAAGCGGGGGTACTTGGGGCGCAGCGTGAAATTGTGGTGGGCAATCAGCGCGTCTATGTCGGGGGCGACATTATCACCGCGATTGATGGTAAGGTGGTGGATACCTTAGATGGCATGGAGACCTTACTGGAGGATAATTATACCGTGGGCGATCAGGTGACGGTTACGCTCTGGCGTGATGGTCAGCAATTTAATTTAAGCACACAGCTGATCGAAGAGCCTAACTAACGCGGGATTTCCAAGAAAAGGCCGCCCAGTTGTTGTAGACACCGGCAGCGGCTAGAGACGCCTACCTTCGCGGCGTCTCTAGCCGCTGCCGGTGTTTATTTTGATATAGACCAAAAAGTACGGTCAGGCCAATGCACAGAGCCTACGCACTGGCCGCGGTGTGTTGGGCATGTTCCTTCACAAGGTCAGCAAAGCGCGCAAAGAGCAGGTCGGCATCATGGGGACCTGGGCTGGCTTCGGGGTGATATTGCACACAAAAGACAGGGCGATCCGTCAGGCGTAATCCTTCAACCGTATCATCATTCAGATTGCGATGGGTGACTTCCACATTGGCGGGCAGGCCATCGAGCCCCACGGCATAATTATGATTTTGGGCTGTAATCTGAACATTAGTCGAATCGACATCACTGACCGGTTGATTGCCACCATGATGGCCGAATTTGAGCTTATAGGTCTGACCACCCAGGGCCAGCCCGATAATTTGGTGCCCCAGACAGATCCCAAAGGTGGGAATCTTGGTGTCCAGCAATTCGCGCACCGCTTGGGCGGCATAGGGAACACCAGCCGGATCGCCGGGACCGTTACTCAAGAAAATGCCATCTGGATTCAGCGCTAGTACCTCTTGGGCGGGTGTGGTGGCAGGGACAACGGTCACGCGCAGCCCGTGGCTAGTCAAGCGCCGCAAGATGTTGTGTTTGATACCAAAATCATAGGCGACGACGAGCGGGGTTTGATCAGATCTGGCTTCGGCGGTGTTGACTACCGCTTTGCCTGCCGCAACGGGAGACCATTCTACTTTGGTGCCATCGACCCAATGATAGCTCTCTTGGCAGGTCACTTCGCGCACCAAATCGCGGCCATCCAGCCCTTCCCAAGTGCGCGCCAAGGTGAGTAATTCGTCGACACTTTTGCTCCCATCCGTGCAAAGGGCGGCATGGAGAACCCCTTTGTCGCGCAAGCGACGGGTCAGCGCACGTGTATCGACTTGACTAATGCCCGGAATACCATAACGCGCGAGATAGCTTTGGAGCGTCTCGTTGGCGCGCCAGTTGGAGACAATGGGGCTGATCTCTCGCACAATAAAGGCCGTGATCTGAGGCCGATCACTTTCTACATCCTCGGCGTTGATGCCGGTGTTGCCCACGTGCGAAACCGTCATGCAGACCATTTGCCCACGATAGGAAGGATCAGTAATGACCTCTTGATAGCCAGTCAGACTGGTATTAAAGACAACTTCTCCAACAACGGTGGTGGCAGCGCCAAAGGCCGCACCTTCGTAGACCGTTCCATCCGCCAAGACCAGGATCGCTTTGCCTAGTTGATTTGTTTCATTCATTCGGGATACCCTTTACTCCGCATAGTTTGGCCGTTTCATTGTATGGTCGCATCTTCATTGTGCGCGTCGTTCATTAAAAGGACTTGTCAGATGGCTGCCAGTTGGAGGCAAGAGCCATATGACAAGTCCTTTGATCGTCTCATCGAGTCTGTCAAGCCGGTAAATCATGGGGCTGGCGCTGATTGTCCCGGGTAGAGCAGTCAGGTTTGGGGCACCGGTTTTGTTTGCGGTGCGTACTGTTCATAGCGATAGGCTAGCCGTAATGGCTGCCATTCCCGATGTTTTAACAGCCGATTCCACCCTGCGCTGCGCGCCATGGCTTGTTCTTCGCTGCCGTCTGGTTGTTTGGCCAAATTCATCAGCACCGCCACTTCGTCGCAGCGGTGAAATTTGGGACAATAGATACAAGCTTGCCACACCTTGGGGCTGATGCTCCAGCGATCAACCAATTCGAATCCTAAGCGCTCAAAAAAGTTTGGCCGCAATGTCAGGGCACACGCTTGAGCATAGCCGCGTTCCCGCGCTTCGGCGACTAACTCGTTCACAATAATGCTGCCTACCCCATTGCCATGTTGACTTTCGTGCACCGCGACCGAACGAATTTCCACAAGTTTATCATTTAACGGCACCAAAGCGCCACAACCGACGAGGGTTTCAACTTGTTCTTGCTGATGGTGGCTGGCTTCTTCAATGACCACCAGCCAATCGGCTAGGGTTTTACGCACACTCTCTTCGGTGCGTGGTAACATAATGTTTTGTGCCGCAAAACGGTTGACCAGCTCCACAATGGACTGGATATCTTGTTCTTGTGCGGAACGAATAGCGATTCCCATCTTGACTTTATCCTCTTCGATAAATGTTGGCTGTCCCGCCGTCAACCATGTCGGTCGAACGGGAGGGAACGAAACCACGTAAAGAACACGCGTCGCGTCTTCCTCTGCTGGGCGAGAAGGGTGAGCCCATTGGGCAACAACCCTTGTCTGCTATGGGAAAGCGACCAACCTAGATTTGGGGCCATCATCTAATCACCTGTTTCTTATCCTAATCTGCTTAGCAAGGTTAGGTTTTTTGTGCCTTCTGAACTTCCGAGTGGCCGAGTAACTACGCGCGGACGGCTAGCCGCCGGTGGCGGTACTGTCAAGGGTAACAAAATCTAATGTCAACAAAATCTATCGAGCAGCCGATAACCCGCGTTTCCATCCAAATGATACAACTATGATACGAAACGAGCGCCGATTTGATTCGGACCGTCTACTTCCGCTTATCCTACACCGCGCGGGGGCGGCCCTTGCTCCGGTCTTAGGGTTTTTGAAGCCTAATGACCGGAGCAAGGTCATTGGGTTAGAGTGTCTGTAAAATGTCGCCAACCACTTGAACGGCTTGGGCTAACTCATCCTTGTTGATAATCAAAGGCGGTACAAAGCGCAATACATGGGTGCCCGCGCTCACAAGGATCACGCCTTTGTCGTAGGCCTTTTCCACAATGGGCCCCACCTCAATGTCCATCTCGACGCCAACCAGCAACCCTTTGCCCCGGATCTCTTTGATGTGGGGGCTATTGAGTTCTTCGAGCAACTCTTTTAGATAGTCACCCTTTTCGCTCACATCACTGAGAAAAGTTGGCTCGGCAATGCGGCTGACAACATGGTGGGCCACATGGGTGGTAAAGGGGTTAGCGGCGAAGGTGCTCGCATGGTCGCCTTTGTGAATCGTATCGGCCACCTTTTGGCGCATCAAAATGGCTCCAATCGGTAACCCACCCGCCAATGGCTTGGCTAAGGTCATCAGGTCTGGGGCAATGGTCTCGGCTTGGTCTGCACCAATGGCTTGATGGCCCCACAAGTGGCCTGTGCGCCCGAGGCCACATTGCACTTCATCATAGATCAGGAGGGCATCATATTGGTCGGCCAATGCGCGCAAGCCTTGGAGAAATTCCAGGGTAGCCGGATAGACGCCACCTTCCCCCTGGATGGGCTCGACGATGATGGCGCAGACACCCTCGTCCATTTGGGCCTTGGCACTTGCTAGATCATTAAATTCGGCAAAGCGCACCCCAGGCATCAATGGCTTGAAGGCATCTTGATATTTAGGGCGAGGTGTGGCGGCCAAGCTGCCAAAGAGGCGGCCATGGAAGGCATTGGTAAAGGCCAGGATATGATATTTATCCTCATGGCCATGTTCACGAGCATAGCGCCGAGCAAATTTAAAGGCTCCTTCATTGGCGTCAGCACCGGTTAAGCTAAAGTGAACTTTGTCCGCAAAGCTGTTTTCACACAGAAATTTTGCCAAGCGCGCTTGGGGCTCGGTGTGGTATAGATTGCTAACATGGAACATGCCGGTGCTGGTCGCTTCTTGAATTGCCTGCTTGACCCCTGGATCGTCATAGCCCAGGGAATTCACCGCAATCCCAGCCACACAATCGATATACGCTTTGCCGTCGGTATCATAGAGTGTGCTGCCTTTGCCACTGGCTAGCACGAACGGGGGGCGGCTATAAACCCCAAGGATATACTCCTGTTCCATTTCGATAACGCTCTGCTTATCCATGACCTCGATTCCTCCTCAACCCTGTTATTTTGTTTACTTGGAGCCAACAATCCCGGTGCCACTCTCTTCTTGGACACCGGCGAGGTTGGTAATCACCGCTTGGGCTACACCATTACGGACCGCTTCCGTAGCACTACGCACTTTGGGAATCATCCCGCCCGTGATGATTCCCTCTTCGATCCACTGCTCGGCCTGGCTGGCTGTGACGGCACGGACCACACGCCCAGCCACTAAGATGCCGGGCACATTGCTAATAAAGACCAATTTAATGGCACCTAGTTTGGCGGCAATGGCCGTTGCTGCGTGATCGGCATTGACGTTATAGCTCAGTGCATCGTGGGCCCCAAAGCTAATGGGGCTGACCACAGGGACGATGTTGCCAGCGATTAAGGTCTGTAACAATTGATCACTGACATCGCGAATATCACCAACGCGACCCAAGTCGCCGAGGGGATGCCATAATTTTTCGACATAAATGGTGCCAGCATCCACCCCGCTGATGCCAGCTGCCATAATATCGGCATGGACCAAAGCCCGCACGATCCGTTTATTCATCAACCCACTTAAGACCATTTCGGCGACATCAAGGCTGGCTTCATCCGTGACGCGCAACCCTTCAATAAAGGCAGTTTTTAGCCCCAGCCGTTGTTGATAGTCGGCAATAGCCTTGCCACCGCCATGCACTACGACTGGAAAATAGCCCTGTGCGAAGATCGCGCTCACCGCTTGGGCTAGGCCAAATAAAAAGGACGGGTCGTCAAGCTCATTGCCCCCCACTTTGAGCACAACAATATACCTAGTTTCTGGGGTTGTTTGCGCTGGCTCTGCTTGATTCATGGTGATCGTTTCCATTTGTATCGGTTGATCTGCTCACGGTCGGTAGCGACGCTTTGGCAAGGCTGCCTTTTTGCAAACCTGTTTCGTAGCTGTATCTCCAGCGACCGTGTCGGCAAAGAAGCTTTGTTATAGCAAGCCGTCTGTCTCGTTGAGCCCAGCGGCAATGTTGAAATTTTGGATCGCTTGCCCACTAGCACCCTTGATCAAATTGTCCTCACTGACTACGATAATATAGCTACCATCCTTGGGCATCTGCGGATTGGCCGGTAGGAGGCTAATGGCACAGCGATTGGTGTACGCTGTATGGCGGATGCTTGCTAGCTGACCCGCGGGCAGCAGATGAATAAAGGGCTCATTGGCATAGGTTTCCGCATAAAGGTGGCGAATATCGCCTTCGCTCACATCCGCGGTCACGGTTACATACATGGTGCTGAGGATGCCGCGATTGATTGGGAGCAGGTGGGGGGAAAAGAGAAATTGAAAGCCCTGCCCATGGGGGGTGGCATGATTCAATACCTGTTCCATCTCGGCGATGTGGCGATGGCGATAACCAATATTGTAGGGATAGAAATTTTCGTTGACTTCGACAAAACTATAGGGCAGCGAAGCTTTGCGCCCAGCGCCGCTGGTGCCACTTTTGCTGTCAACAATCACTTGTTTGCCCAGCCACCCCGCTTTGGCCAGTGGGTAAAGGCCAAGGTTAACCGTTGTCGGATAGCAGCCAGGGTTGGCGATCAGTTGGGCCCCCTTGATTTGCTCGCGATAGATCTCACAGAGCCCATAGACAAATTGCGAGAGCAATTCTGGTGCTGTGTGTTCTGTATGATACCACTGTTTGTAGATATCCTGATCCACCAAGCGGAAGTCGGCACTGAGATCGATCACACGGACGCCACTGGCTTGAAAGGCCCGTACCGGCTCGATCGAAGCGGCGTGCGGCAGACAGAGAAAAACCACATCTACCTCATTGGCACGCGCAATCCCATCTTCTAGGCTAATCAACGGGTAATTCCACGGTACGGCATGGACATCGGACAGGGTACTGCCGGCCTTACTTTCACTCGTCACCCAGCCAATTTCCAAATGGGGATGGCGATGAATCAGCCCCACCAATTCAATCCCTGTATAGCCGGTGGCGCCAGCTATGCCTGCCTTATACATATACGCTACTCCATTCTAGAAAGAACCGGTTTGCTGAGGATGATTCAAGCCTATCCTCAAAGCGACCCAGCTGTTCGGTGATTGCCTCGCTAAACGAGGGTTACTGGGCCATAAACAGCGGGTGAATGCTGTAAAATAAAAAAAGCTCTCCGTCTGGAGAGCTTCGCTAGTTGCTGGGTGTCAAACCGCGCGCGCTGTTTCCAGGTCGGATCATCCGATAGGAACGCGGTACGGCCTAAAGCTTAGGTAATGGAAGGAAACACTAGCTGTCATCATAATGGGTAGTGTAGCATGAGGTGTCCCTAGTGTCAACCTGGCTATGATAATTTTTGATAAATTGGCTAATTGCGGTAGGTGTTTGGGGGAGAATGTTGTGTGGCAGGGGCATTGCTCTGCGCGCCACCGCGCAAAAACGATTTGTTTTGCTTGCGAGGCGGAAAGGTCTAAAGCAATTTTGGCAAAAATAATTGTCTCATAATATTAAATTGGGGGTTGAAATCGTTACTGAAGCCTGCTATAATCTACACATCTACAGGTAGCAGCAATAGTTAGTGGGAGAATGCTCCCGCTCTTTTTTTGCCATTGTCAGTCTGCTCTTCTTTACAGGCGTGGCTTGGCTCTTTACAATGCTGTTTAGCCTGCAAGGAAAGCGCCGATCAGCGACTTTTCTCTATAACTATATAAAGCAATTCTACCACATCATTGTGAATTAAGCGAATATAGAGAAGCAGGTAATACTCAACAATGACAATCGCTGGCAATGTTCGCTCCGAAGATCAACTTGACGTTCCGGTCATTGACTATGAAAATAGTCAATACAAAACAGATTTTTGGGAAGGTCAAGGACGCGATTACGAGGACGCCGCTGAACGAATCGCGATTCGCCGTTTATTGCCACAGCATGGGGTTCGTATTGCCGAAATTGGGGCAGGTTTTGGTCGCTTAGCCGATTTATATTTAGGGTACGAGCAGATTATCTTATTCGATTATAGCCGTACTTTATTGGAAGATGCAGTCAGCCGGTGGGGACATGATCCCCGCTTTGTTTTTGTGGCTGGCAATCTTTATCAATTACCATTGGCGACTGGTTGCCTTGACTCGCTCGTTATGATTCGGGTCATGCATCACCTTGCGGATATTCCGCAAGCGTTGCAGCAGTTGGAGCGTGTTCTTCACAAACGCAGTGTAGCTGTATTGGAATATGCTAATAAGCGTAACTTAAAAGCTATGACTCGTTGGTTGCTAAGAAGGCAGTCGTGGTCGCCATTTACACCAACCCCTCTTGAGTTTGTGGCTTTAAATTTTGACTTTCATCCGAAGTGGATGAATGAGCAGATGACGAAGAGTGGCCTTGTACGTCAGCAGCAACTTGCTGTTTCTCATTTCCGCTTACCTTTCTTGAAGCAACGTGTTAACCCGACGCACTTGGCCCAAATCGATAGCGTTTTTTTTCGATTGGGGGGGCATTATCCGCTAGCCCCTAGCGTATTTGTCCAAGCAACAAGTAATCAGGGCCGTGTCCCCCAAGCTATTACGGGGAATGGAACCGCTATTGCTGAGCTTTTTTGCTGTCCCCAATGTCGAGCGGAAGCTTTTCAGCTTGTAACTGAAGGGCAACTGCTTTGTAGACAATGCAATGCTGCTTATGCAAAGAAAAATGGCATTTGGGATTTTAAAGCGCAGAATGATTCTCTTTAGGTCAGAACCATAACTGCGCTTTATTTATTACTTTTGTGAGCTGTGCTTTTACGACCGCATTGCAAAAGTAAAAATACCGTTTCTGGAATCGTGCGCGAAGATGCAGAAAAGAGACTCACAATACGGTAAATTAAATGAATATACGCAATAATGAAGTGTGTTGACGTAAAATTAAATTATACCGTGTATTGAGGCTTAACGCAAAAGTAGAGATAGTTAAACGTAGCGTTCGGAAGTATATCGAAATTTAATCAAATGTGGAAAATCATCGCGTAGATTCCACCTCTTTATAGAGATTATCAGTGAGTTATTCGTGCGTAAGGAGATGTGGTTTTACATATGGGTAAGCAAAGAATGCTGGATTTCTCGATGGATGCCGATTTCGATATGGACTTCGATAACGGCTTCGAACAGAGATATGAAAGCGATTTCGAAGACGAAATTGATGAGCTTGATGAGCAGGAGCCAGAACTGCGTGAAAATGGCGATGTTGCGTTAGCACCGCCCGTAGTTTTGACGCCTGAGCAGATTCTGAGCCAACTTCTAACCTTAGGGCGAACCCAAGGCTTTGTTTCCTATGACGATGTTTTGGGTCTAGTGCCTGAAGCTGAGAATAACATGGAGCAGGTGGAAGATATATTTGCCTCTCTTTTTGAGCAGGGTATTGAAGTTGGCCAAGTCCGCGAGGAAGAAGCCGAGGACATGACCGATCTTGATGCAGAGATGATCGAGGAAGATAATTTTGATCTCAGCCAGATTGAAATTGATGATTCGATTAGCCTCTACCTCAAAGAGATCGGTCGCGTCCCTTTATTGACGGCGGAAGAAGAGGTTTCGTTGGCCAAGCGTATGGAAAAAGGCCGCGATGCACGTCGTAAATTAGCGCAGGGTGTTGAAGATTGGGAAGAGCGCGAACGATTATTATGGTTTGTTCGCGATGGTCAGGCTGCCCAAGAGCACTTGATCAAGGCTAACAGCCGTCTTGTCGTGAGCGTTGCCAAGAAGTATGTCGGGCGCGGTGTGCCTTTCTTGGATCTGATCCAGGAGGGCAATATTGGGTTGATCCGTGCGGTGAAGAAATTTGATTATCGCCGTGGCTATAAGTTCAGCACCTATGCTACTTGGTGGATTCGTCAGGCTGTGACACGGGCCATTGCCGATCAAGGCCGCACTATTCGCGTGCCTGTTCACATGTATGAGCAGATTAATCGTCTGACGCGAACCAGTCGCCAGTTGGTGCAGGAGCTTGGACGCGACCCGACTACCGAGGAGATTGCTGAAGAGCTTGGGGTTTCTCCGCGCAAAGTCGAGCATATTATGCGCGTTAGTCAACGGCCTCTAAGCTTGGAAATGCCCGTTGGCGAAGAAGAAGATAGTTATTTGGGCGATTTTATCGAAGATGAAGATGCTGCAGCACCCAATGAGGCGGCTGGCCAGCAAATCTTACGGGAAGTCATTGATGAGATCTTCCAGAGTCTTACGCCACGTGAGGTGCGTATTCTGCAATTGCGTTTTGGCTTGGTCGATGGCTACTGTTATACGCTCGAAGAGGTAGGCAAGAAGTTTGGCGTGACGCGCGAGCGCATTCGCCAAATTGAAGCGCAGGCACTAAGCCGCTTGCGCCATCCTAGCCGCAGTCGTAAATTGCGCGACTACCTGTAAATCACGGTTGTGGGTTTCACGTGAAACACCGACGCTACTTCCAGCGTCGGTGTTTTTTTTAGGGCTAGAATGGGTCCGTCCTAAGCATAGAAGGTAGATTAGTAGAGGCAGCAGCGCAAAGCAGATCAAAGCAGTGAAAATCTACCTGATTTGCTCAATACGTGCTTGGGCGCTTACCCTTGTTTTCTCTGGAGCCCGTTAGGCGCGGTAGGGAGCTGTTCTCATTTTCGCGCCAATTCTTTCGCCTTGTTGGGGAAACTTAGGTATAATCCACAGAGACGTTTTGCGAAGACGATAGGAACAGTCCACGTCTGACCTGTTTTCAAAAGCTGGTCAGCTGTAGAAGACCTTTTCCAACCGTTTCCCAGCAATGCAATCTTGGGTTTAATGAAGGATCGTAACTATGGCAATGTTTAATCGAATTATAGCTGCGCTACTCTGGTTTTTTCTGCTGGTTGCTATTTGCGCGCTTGCTATCATTCCTTTGCAAACGATTCAGTGGCTACAGCAATGGCTGACTGTTGCCGCACTACAGATTCAAGCGTGGAAAGCTACGAATCCTGATAATTTCATCATTGCCCAAGCTACGATTGGAGTTACGGCCATTCTGCTCTTTGGCATCCTCCTATGGGTGGAGCTTTGGGGGATGCGCAATCGCGGTGTTCGTATTCGTACCGCTGCTGGCGGCCTAGCTGAATTAGACACTGCTAGTATTGGCCGACGGCTCGAGTGGCATCTTGAGCAAGTTGCCGAAGTCAATACCGTTGTTCCAACTGTGCGCGCCAAAGGTGGGGCAGTCGATATTCGTCTGGAAATTGAAGTGACCCCTGAAGTTGATATTCCAACCAAAACAGATGAAGTTGTTGCGCTTGCCCGCGATGTGGTGGAAGAAGATATTGGGCTAACCTTAGGCAAGTTGGATGTTCAGATGCGTTGTGCGCCCTTTGAGCCAAGTTTGGCCGGTAGCTAGCACGTATACTAGGTTTTGCTGTTTTTGCAACAAGCTGTCCTTCCATGCGTAGTAAATATTGATGATGATTGAGCAAACTGTAGTGACCAATGTAGTGTGTGATGAGGTTGATCTTTCTGCTGCTGAAACGGAGCTGCAACCGCCCATCTCGGCAACCAATGAGCCCGCTAGAGACATCATCGCCGAACCTTGGGGGATACCAGCTTTACTAGAAACCTTGTTATTTGTGGCAGAAGGTCCAGTAGAAATTGGACAGTTGACCAAAACCCTGCAAATGTCGAATGAGGCTGTGATTCAGTATCTGAAAGAGCTTGATTACCATTACTTGCAAACAGGGCGTGGGCTGCGTGTTCAAGAATATCATGGCAAGTTTCAGTTAGTGACAAACCCAACACTGGCTACACTCATTGAAACTTTTCTCAATCTTGATTTAACGACCAAGCTCAGTGCATCTGCCCTTGAGACGCTAGCCATTATCGCGTATCGCCAGCCGATTACACGGGCCCAAATCGAGGCAGTACGCGGTGTTGATAGTTCTGCCATCTTGCGCTCCTTGGTGCAACGCGGATTGATCGAAGAAAGTGGTCGTCTAGAAGGGGTGGGGCGCCCCATTCTCTATGGCGTAACCGAAGCTTTTCTGCATCATTTTGGGTTAACGGGCTTACATGAACTGCCCACCTTGGAATCGACAGAAGCCGATACCTTGTGGGCTGCCACCGTATTGGCCGAAAGCTAGGTACGATCCATCGCAGCTACAAAGGCTACTTTTCAAACAGCTTCATCGCACACACTCCCAACCACTCATTCATCTCTCCGTCAATAAAAGAGTAGCACTTACGCCAGGCTTGATGTGACAGGCCACTCGTTATGCATAAGTGCCAAATCGGTAGACGATGACCATTTTAGGCTCGTTAGTTGATTTCGATGCTTATGTGGCTATTTTTCATGTCAGCTTTTGTCTGAATTTCAGGCAACTGTCGGTTACCTATCAGACAATGCGACGTCGATCATGGTAGGATAGAGAAGTGATTGTATGCGCCTGATTGTTTGACCCCAAAGCAAGGACGAAGCTAAAGGAGTGATCTATGATAAGGCAGCGGCGTTGGTCAGCGTTTCTTTGGCTGACAATGAGTTTGTTGCTAAGCTCGCTGTTCTATGCGCCCCCATTGCTAGCACAAGACAAATCATTAGTCTGGGAAAGATTTGACGTTGATTTGGTCGTCAACCAAGACGGCACGATCAATGTGCAAGAAAGCCAGACCATTCGCTTTACCAGTGGTAGCTTCACCTTTGGCTACCGCGAACTCCCCATTCATAATTTGGGTTACATCACCCAATGGGCTGTCACAGATGGGAACGGCAATTCCTATCAATTGGCGGATGGTGGTGAAACCCCTTACACCTTTACCGTTGATAATACTGGCTCAAGCTATGCCATCCGTTGGTACTTTCCAGCGCAAGAAAATACGACCGAAACTTATCGCGTCAGTTATACGGTGCATGAGGCACTGCGCTTCTATGAAGGTGGCGATCAATTGTGGTGGAAGGCCATTTATGGGGACCGCGATTTTCCGGTGCTAGCTGGGCGCGTGCAGGTGGACGTCCCCGCTGCGGCAGAAATTGTTGAATGGGCGGCCTATATAAATGGCACCGATGCCCGGCAAGGTAACTATGTAACGGCCTCGCGCCGTGATGATGCCAAGCGTATCGTGTTTACTCTACAGCAACGTCTAGATGCCGGTGAGGAATTAGAAGTAAGAGTCCAATTTCCACATGGCATTGTGGCTGGCACTGCCGCCGCTTGGCAACAGCAGGCTGATGCGGATGAGGCAGCACGCGCGGCTGCCCAAGCCTATCGTGACCAATGGGGACCGTGGGCGACGCTAGGTTTTGGTGCATTGGGCTTTCTGTTCTTGTTGGGGGGGCCAGCTGGCCTCTATCTCCTCTGGTTCCGTGCTGGCCGTGATAAGCCGGTGGAGACGGTTGCGGATTATTTGCCCGAGCCGCCCGATGAACTTTCGCCAGGGATGGCCGGTACCTTATTGGATGAGTCGGTCGATATGGAAGACATTATTGCCACCTTAGTGGACCTAGCGCGTCGGCGGGCAATTAGCATCACCGAGGTGCGTGAAGATAGTTTCTTCCGTAAAAGTGTCGATTTTACCTACCGTCGCGAACGTGATGATGTGCCGCTCTTGCCGTACGAAGGAGTCTTGCTGAATGCGGTTTTTGGCTATAAAGACGAGGTGAAGCTTTCGGCCTTGAAAGATAAATTTTATGCCAAGCTGCCTTCGATCAAAGCTAGCCTGTACAGAGCCGTTACCGAAGCGGGGCTATTCCCACGCAACCCCGAGACCGTACGCCAAACCTACGCTGTCTTTGGTGTTGTTGCCCTCATTGGTGCTGTTGTGGTCGGTGGGTTTTTATTCGCCATCTTTGGGGACTTGACCGCAGCGGCCATTTTGCCAGGCATTGGCCTTGGTGTCACGGCGATCGGCTTGCTCATTCTATCGCAAAGTATGCCACGCAAATCGGAGCGTGGGGCCGAAGTCGCGGCCCAATGGCTAGCCTTCAAACGATATCTGCAAAATATTGACAAATATTCCGATCTTGAGGCGCAAAAAACGATCTGGGATCGCTGGCTACCCTATGCGATTGCTTTTGGCATTGATCGCGATTATATCCGCAAATTTGAAAAGGTCGATGCGCCAGCGCCTGGTTGGTATATTCCATCCCCAACCATGTATGAGCCCTATCGCCGCCGCTATTACGATGGCTCCTGGGTTGGGGGGCCTGTCCTCGGCTCCCCCCGTGGCGAATCGAGTGGTGGGGGCAAGAACGAAGGCGGGAGCGCTGGTGGTGGCTTGGGCGATATGAGTCGCGGCCTAGGCACTAGCCTCACCAGCATGAGTGCTGGCCTTGGTGCTCTCCTTACCAGTGCCAGTACGACCATGACCAGCCGTCCCGCCAGCTCTTCTAGCGGTGGCTGGAGCAGTGGTGGCGGTGGCTTCTCCGGCGGTGGTGGCGGCGGGGGAGGTGGCGGTGGCGGCGGTAGTGGTGGCTTTGGCTAAAGTCCTTCCCAACTTCCAGCTTTTGTTCTATCGTCGCTGTGGCGCACGTGGCAAAGCCGTCCGGCGAGGGAAACCTGACGGCTTTGCTGGTACTACCCAATCTTTACAATAACAACCGCAATAAATAGGACAGAAGGAGCAAGGCATGATTGGCGGTGGACGAACTGTAGGTATAGTGCTAATGGGCCTTAGTGCTATTCTCCTTATTGCCTTTGGGGCATGGGTGTCAGTCGCGCTCGGCACAGGCGAAACATCCAGTGGCGGGATGGCCATCGGGATTGTTCTTGCCTTGGCTATCTTAGCGCCTGTCTTTGGGATCGGGGCCTATCTGTTCCGCAAAGGAACAGCCGAACAAGCTGAGTTTGCCAATGTCCAGCAAGAGAAGAAAATTCTGAATATGGTGCTGACCCAAGGGAAGGTGACCATCCCTGAATTGGTGGCGGAACTAGAGGCCCCACGTGAAACTGTTGAAGATATGATCCGCAATCTCGTGGGTAAGCAGCTCTTTAGCGGCGCCATCAACTGGGAGAAAGGTATTCTCTATAGTGTTGAAAGCCAGGCGTTGACAGGCGATCGGAAGTGCCCCAATTGTGGGGGTGAATTGACCTTTGCGGGCAAGGGCCTAGTCGTTTGCCCTTATTGTGGGAGCGAAGTCTTTTTAACCAAACGCGCCGCCGCAACGACCACCACGGCCTAAGTAGCCGCTGGTTGTGTGATGTGATCCCCCTGAACTGTTGGTAACAGGAGAATAGACCATGAGTGACCAATTTGTTGAACAAGCAAAAGCTAATATGAATGTGTTAGAGCGGCTGTTAAAAGGGCTGCCTGGTATTAGTGGCTACGTGAATAAAGAGTTGCGGCGCGATGCCGACAAACGGCTCCGTGAACTGATTGCAACCCAACTCACGGAACAAAAAGAACAACTCTTTGCTTTGCAAAAACAGCTTTTGAGCAATGGTGGTCTGCGCTGGCTTGATGAGGTAGACCAGATTATCCAGAAGCTCCAAATTGTGACGGATCGCATTCGCACGGCTACTATGGGCTATGCGGGCTTATTTGATGCGGTGCGGATCGGTGAGGAACAGCTGGCTACCTTACATACCTTTGATACGGAACTCGCCAACCGCGTTGCGGCCTTGACCGAACTGGTGACGCGGTTGCAGACGGCACCAGCTAATAGCGACACCTTCCAACCGGCGCTACAAGAACTGTTGCAAGCGGTGACGGCCATTGACACGCTCTTTAACCGGCGGCGGGAAGCCATTCTGTCACCAGATTCCTAATAGTGTGCAGTCGCTATGATCAGAGACTGATTCGAATGTTAAGCAATGATGATAAGGAGAAATAATGTATGCCGCGGATTATTGATGTCATTGATGCGCCCGACCTGCGGGCGAGTGATTTAGTTTTACGCGTGCCCGAAACAGGGGCTGGTGATTTTCGCTTGGGCAGCCAAGTCATTGTACGCGAAAGCCAACGGGCTGTCTTTTACCGGGATGGCAAATCATTGGATGTCTTCGACCCCGGTCGTCACACCATTACGACGATGAATCTCCCGTTATTGTCGAACTTGTTGCGGCTTGCGACGAATGGCAAAGATATCTTTACGGCTGAAGTCTACTTTGTCAATCTGCGCGAGTTTACCGATCTCAAGTGGGGGACACCCCAACCAATCAGTCTGCGTGATACCGATTTGGGACTAGTGCGTCTCCGGGCCTTTGGCCAATATACCATGCAGGTCATTGATCCCAAGCGTTTTGTCGATCAAATTGTCGGGGCACAGGGTGTTTATACAACGGCTCAGATTGAAGATTACCTGCGCAATGCCATCGTGAGCCGCTTGACGGATGTGCTCGGCGAAAACATGACCAGCATCTTTGACTTGCCCCGCCTGTTTGATGAAATCGGGGCGGGTATGCGTGCCAAAGTGCAAGATGATTTTGCCGCAGTTGGCATTGCCCTCAAACAGTTTATGGTGGTCTCCATCAATCCCACCGATGAGACCGCCAAAGCGATTGACGAACGGGCTAGTATGGGCGCGATTGGGAATGTCGATGCCTATATGAAGTTCAAAACGGCCCGCGCGATTGGCGACGCCGCCCAACAGTCTGGTAGCGCTTCGAGCGAAGGCTTGGGGCTTGGTGCCGGAATTGGCATGGGCGCGGGTATGGCCGGAATGATTGCTAACGCGATGACAAGCGCGCAACAGGCTGGGCAAGCCACGCCGAGTAGCGCCGCGAGTGCCGTGCCATCTGTGATGACTCTCGATGAGGCTGCTGCCTATCTTCGGGTTGCACCAACGGATGTACAAGCGCTCATTGACGGTGGGGAGATCAAAGCCAAAAAGATTGGCACTCAGTATCGCATTAGCAAAGAAGCGATTGACGCGTACCTGGGCAGTTAAGCAGGCCGTGGCCCAAGTTGTAGATGAGGTGGAATGACAATGGCGACGCTCCGAACAACTTTAGGGAACTTTACCGCCGAGCAACTAGGGATGATCCTGCCACACGAGCATATCTTTGTGGATTTAGGCCCAATCGCAGCCGAGAGTTATCGCTATGCTGACCCTGCCGATGTGATCCGAGTAATGGGCCCAGAGCTCGAGAAGATCAAGCTGCTAGGAATTACGGCGTTAGTCGAATGTACGCCGGTCGGTGTCGGTCGGCGTGCCGATATTGACTTGGCCGTTTCCCAGGCTACCGCGCTGCCAGTCGTGTTGCCAACGGGGATCTATCGGGAGCCGTGGGTGCCAGGATGGGCCCACGATGCCAGCGAAACGCAGCTCTATGAATGGATGTTAGGGGAACTAACCGATCAAATTGAGCAGTGTAGTATTCCGGCAGCCTGGATTAAGGTGAGTGCTGGTGATGATGGGATTACCGCATGTGAGCAGAAGATCTTGCAGGCGGCGGCGCGGGCTGGTGCCGATACGCAGGCGATCATCGGTAGCCATACCATCCGCGGGCGCGTCGTGCAAGATCAACTCGATATTCTTGAGGATGCGGGCTATACGGCCAACCGCTTTATTTGGATTCATACCCAAGCCGAGCCTGACTTTGCTCTCCATCTTGCCATGGCAAAACGGGGCGCGTGGCTGGAATATGATGCGATTGGGAGCCCTGGGCTGGCCGATGCACAAGTGATTGACTGGATTTTCCGGCTGATCGATGCTGGTTATGGCGAAAAATTGCTCTTAAGCCATGACCGCGGCTGGTATGATCCATCCAAGCCCGGTGGTGGGACACCGCAGCCCTACACCTATCTGTGTGAGCTTTTCTTGCCGAAGCTACGGCAAGCGGGCATGGACGAAGCAACCATTACCCTGTTGACACGGGATAACCCTTTCCGCGCTTATGCCCGCTAAGAGCAAGGCGGCTGCACTCAATGCAGCCGCCTTTTTTGATCTCCATTCTCTCTCCAATTGTTCAATCGATGCGTAAGTAGGTATGATTGGAGTTCAAGCTAACGTTGCCTCGCTCATGCTAATGATTGGGGCAGCCTTACCGTAAATATCCGTTACGCACTTCCCAAGGGCAAAGCTAATTGCGTAACATGAGCTAGTGGATTAGGTTGGATCTATGGAACGCGACTACGCCGCCATTGAGCGCGTCCTCATTGTTACTTTTATTCTAAATATTTTAGCCACTATCGCCAAGTTAGGCGTTGGGATCTGGAGCGGCTCATTGAGTCTCTTGGCTGATGGGCTAGATACCTTGTTTGATGGCCTCTCTAACTTGGTGGGGATGATTGCTGTCCGCATTAGCCGCCAACCGCCCGACGACGATCACCCATATGGTCATCGTAAATTTGAAACGATCGCCGCGTTTTTTATTGCGTCGGCGCTCTTTATCGCGGCGTGGGAGCTAGCCACGGGTGCCATTGATCGGCTGATTACCCCAACGCCAGTTGTGGTCAACCAGTGGAGTATTTTTGCGTTGCTTTTTAGTGGGGTCGTCCAAGGCATAGCGGGCTGGTGGGAGTGGCGCAAGTCGCGTCAATTGCAGAGCGAATTGTTACTCGCGGATGCGCGCCATACGCTGGCAACGATTGGCGTGAGCGCCGCGGTTTTGGTGGGCTTGGGCGTGGTGCGATTGGGCTATGTCTGGGCCGACCCCGTTGTCGCTTTGCTGGTAGCGGGTTTTATTGCCAAAATTGGGGTGGATACGGTACGCGAGAATATTCCTGCTTTGGTGGACCGCGCCCCAATTGATGCTGAGCAGATTGGTGATATTGTGGCTGGCGTGGCCGGGGTGGAAAGCTATCATCGGATTCGCAGCCGTGGCCCACAGGACAATGTCGCGATTGATTTGCATGTACGCGTTTCCCCACAGTTGTCGATGCAGGATGCCAATGCTATTGCTGATGAAGTGCGGCGGCGCTTGCTGGCCCTGCCCGGTGTTGGCGATGTGACCGTCCATGCCGAAGCCGAGCGGGCCGCAGAAAGTGCGTTGGATCTCTACACAACCAGCCGCTTAGCTGCCCAAGAACTGGGCTTGGCGATCCACGAATGGTGGGTACAAGATATTGATGGGAAATTGGGCCTACATTTACATGTGGGGGTGGACCCTAATCTAACGGTGGCCGATGCCCACGCGTTGATGGACCGTTTAGAGGCGCTTTTACTCGAAAGATTGCCTGAGCTTAATTCAGTCTACAGCCATATTGAGGCGAATAGTTCAGAAATTTTGCCAAGCGCCCATGTCAGTCATCGCCTCCAACACCGTGTCGTCGAAGTCATTGAAAAGGCGGTTGCCACCTTGCCCGGCCTGAGCGAGCCCCATGATATTCTCGTGCGTCAGGTGGAAGGGCGACTCTTTGTGACTCTCGAAGTTATGGCTAGTGGCGCAATGTCTGTCGCCGAGGCGCATGAGCTAAGTACACAATTACAAGAACAGATTCGGGCGAATGTCGCCAATGTCAACGAGGCGTTGATTCACGTAGAGCCAAAGGCAGAGACGCAACATGTTGCGTCTGAAGACGCCTAATATGTCAGGTCTAGCAGAGACGCAACATGTTGCGTCTCTGCCATTTACCACTAATGTGACCCATGCCAAGAAGAGGAGTAGGTTGATCAATTGGAAAGTAAGCACGGTATAGTCTATGTTCATGAGTGACTTATCGCCTTTGTGAGCCCCATTGATACTATAAGAGCTTACAGTATCTGTCGAACCTGCCTCTCTAAAAAAATGCCAACTCCACTAGCCACATAATTTTTTATTGTGCCGTCTTGCGCTACACCAACTTGTCGAAAAATGATAGGAGAGACTTGGCTATCAGAGTTCTCCCACCGTAAGGAAGTGTTTGTCATGCTGCCATTGGACTTTATATTTTGCGATAGCCTAATTTCTTGGCTTACTTTTTCAAACATTGGCTGAATTTCAGCGTATACTATACGAGAACGATACCAAAACAGCAGGTGGTTAAAGTAGACGAACGAAACGTTGATCCAAGTTGTATCTACCCGTTCTACAAAAAAGAAAAGGAGCGCATTATGCCTTTGGGCATCAACCATGTCACCGTCATCGGTGCCGGGACCATGGGGGCAGCCATTGCAGGGCAGTTTGCCAATGCGGGCATACCCGTGACGCTGCTGGATATGGTTCCGACGACGCTAACGCCTGACGAGGAGCGTGCTGGCCTGACCTTGGCGCACCCCAACGTCCGCAATCGGATTGTGCAAGCGGGCTTTGACCGAATGATCAAGGCCCGGCCTAACAATCTTTTTACCCCAGATGTGGCGAAACGAATCAAGATCGGGAATCTAGAGGACGATTTCGCGGCGACGCTTGCCAAAAGCGATTGGATCATTGAGGTCATTGTCGAGCGCCCAGCGCCCAAACAGGCGCTAATGACGCGGATTGAAGCAGCCGCACCGGCCCATGCGGTGATTAGCACGAACACCTCGGGTATTCCCATTCACGTCATTAGCGAGGGGCGGAGTGCTGCGTTTAAAAAGCGCTTTCTGGGCACCCATTTTTTCAATCCGCCGCGCTACTTGCCTCTGCTCGAAGTGATCCCCACGCCGGAGACTGATCCGGCGATGGTGGCGCGGATTCGTACCTTTGGTGAGCGGGTGTTGGGCAAAGGGGTTGTGATTTGCAAGGATACACCCAACTTTATTGCCAATCGCATGTTCAGCTTTATCATCAGCGATGTGATCGAATATGCCCTAGAACAAGGCTATACGGTCGAAGAGGTTGATCGCTTGACGGGTGATCTGCTCGGGCGGCCCAAAACGGGTACCTTCCGCCTAGGCGATGTCGTCGGTGTTGACGTTATGGCGTTGGTCAATCAAAATCTCTATCCCTTGATCCCCGCGGATGAGGATCGCGAAATTTTGCTCGCGCCGCGGACAAGCGCCGTACTCAAGCAGTTGATCGACCAAAAATTGCTGGGAAGTAAAACGGGCCAAGGTTTTTACAAAACGGTTGTGGGTGCTAAAGGTGAAAAAGAGTTCTGGAGCTTGGATCTAAAGGCCGCCGAAGCGGGGCAAATCGACTATGTGCCGCCCGCCAAACCGCGTTGGGAAAGTGTGGGTGCGCTCCGAGACAAGCCGATCATTGATCGGCTTGTCTCGCTGACTCTCGCCGACGATCCGGCTGGGAAATTGATTTGGCACACCTTGTCGCACACCATGGCCTATGCGTCAAAACGTATTCCTGAAATCACCGATAGTGTCGCCGACCTGGATAATGTCATGAAGTGGGGCTTTGGCTGGAAGCTTGGCCCCTTTGAAACGTGGGATCGCCTGGGCGTTGCCGAAACCGTGACGCGCATGGCTGCGGATGGGTTAGCGGTCGCGCCGTGGGTTACAGAGATGTTGGCTAACGGTTGCACGACCTTTTATGCGCACCCTGGCCCGCTGCCCATGGTCTATAGTCCGCTGACTAAGGGGTATGTGCCGGTCGAGCGCAACCCATTGGTGCTAAAAGTAGATGATCTTCGGCGCACCAAGAGCAAGTTGGCTGAAAACGAATCAGCCAGCCTCTTGCAACTGGACGATGGCGTGTTGCTGCTCGAATTTCATAGCAAGATGAACGCGCTTGATGCGGGCAGCTTCGCCGTGATGCAGCAGGCCATCGATAAGCTCTATGGTAAGGCTACGGGTTTGGTCATTGCCAACGAGGGCGAGAACTTTAGCGTAGGGGCGAATCTTTTGATGCTGGGGATGTTGGCGCAGGCAGGCCAATGGCAAGAGTTGGAACAGGTTCTGCGTCAAGGCCAAGATGCCTTTATGGCGCTGCGCACGGCACCTAAGCCGGTCGTGGCCGCGCCCTTTCAGCGGGTGCTGGGCGGGGGCGTCGAAGTCTGTCTGGCGGCGGATCGGATCGTCGCCCATGCCGAAACGTATATGGGGTTGGTCGAAATGGGCGTGGGGATCATTCCCGGCTGGGGTGGCTGTAAAGAAATGGTGCGCCGCCACCTTAGCCCCCACATGCATGCCACGAATGTCAATCCAACTCCCTATCTCCGCCAAGTCTTTGAGACCATTGGGCTCGCCAAGGTTTCCAGCTCTGCCGCTGAAGCACAAGCGCTGGGCTTTTTGCTGCCAAGCGACGAGATTGTCATGAACCGTGAACATCAACTGGGCCTGGCCAAGCAAGCCGTCGTGAGCATGGCCGCGCAAGGGTACCAACCGCCGGTGGTGAAGAATAATGTCTATGCGGCTGGCCGCGATGTGCTAGCAAGCACCCAGATTGAGATCTATTCGATGCGGATTGGTGGTTTTATTAGTGAACATGATGCCAAGATCGCGACCAAATTGGCCTCTACGCTTTGTGGGGGCGACTTAAGCGCTCCGGCCTGGATGGATGAACAGTATTTCCTCGATCTAGAGCGCGAAGCCTTGATCAGTCTCGCTGGCGAAGCGAAAACCCAAGAGCGCATTTGGTCTATGTTGCAGAACGGCAAACCGTTGCGTAATTGAGCGTAGCATGATCAAGAGTCGGCTGGAAGGCCCTCTCTTTGCTTGATAGGAGAAGCTTATGCAAAATGCAGTGATTGTGGCGGCGGTGCGTACCGCAGTGGGTAAAGCGCCCCGTGGTAGTTTACGTACTGTGCGCCCTGATGATCTTGCCGCAACGGTGATCAAGGCTGCCGTAGAACGCGCGGGTGTAGAGGCCGCTGAAATTGAGGATGTCAACCTCGGTTGTGCCTTTCCCGAGGCAGAACAGGGGATGAATGTAGCACGCATTGCCACCCTGCGCGCGGGCTTGCCCGAAAGTGTCTGTGGGCAAACGACGAATCGCTTTTGTTCTAGTGGTCTCCAAACCATTGCCAGCGCGGCGCAACAAATTATGGCGGGCATGGGCGATTCGATCATTGCGGGTGGCGTCGAGAGTATGAGTATGGTGCCGATGATTGGCAACAAATTTGTGGCGAACCCTACCTTGGCCGAAGAATACCCAGGTGTCTATATCGGCATGGGGATGACAGCGGAGAATGTCGCCCGTCAATATGAAGTGAGCCGGGCTGAGCAAGATGCTTTTGCCCTGCGCAGCCATCAACGGGCGGCGGCAGCCCAAGCCAATGGGAAATTTACAGAAGAAATCGTACCAGTCCAAGTATATCTGAAAACGGGCGTTGGGAATACGGTACAAGCGAGTGACTTTACCTTTGCCGCAGACGAAGGGATTCGCCACGATACCTCGCTCGAGGCCCTGGCAAAACTGAAGCCAGTCTTTCATGTGAAAGGGAGTGTGACCGCGGGCAACAGCAGTCAAACCAGCGATGGGGCCGCTGCGCTCTTGGTCATGAGCGAAAGCAAAGCCAAGGCGCTTGGCCTGCGCCCCTTGGCACGCTTTGTCAGCTTTGCCGTTGGTGGTGTGCGCCCCGAAGTGATGGGGATTGGCCCCCTCGCGGCGGTGCCTAAAGCGCTGAAATTGGCGGGGATGAGCTTGGCCGATATCGATCTGATCGAGTTAAACGAAGCCTTTGCCGCGCAAGCACTGGCCGTGATCCGCGAATTGGGCTTTGATGAAGAAAAAGTCAATGTCAACGGTGGTGCGATCGCGTTAGGCCATCCACTCGGTTGTACCGGTGCCAAATTAAGCGTGCAACTCATTCATGAATTGGGCCGCCAGGCGAAGCAGGTTGGTTTGGTGACGATGTGTATTGGCGGTGGCATGGGCGCGGCTGGTATTATTGAACGGCTAAATTGAACGCCCCGCAAGACCTACGCGGGGAACTTGCGCAACCTAGGAAATTTTTGGACACGGATTTACGCGGAGTGACGCGGATAGAGAAAAGTCCGCGTCACTCCGCGTAGATCCGTGTCCTATTTTTATAGCAGATTGGGATGTGCTGTGAAATATCTGTCGCTTCTGGTCTTTACCACTGGCGCGGTGACGTTAGGCGTTGAGTTAAGTGCGTCGCGGCTGTTGGAACCAGCGTTTGGCAATAATCAAGTGGTCTGGGCTGCGTTAATTGGGTTGATCCTGCTCTATTTGGCTGGGGGGGCTTGGTTGGGGGGAAAACTGGCCGACCGCTTTCCCCATCGGCGTGGACTAGAAATTACAGCAACCTTGGGCGCGTTGGGTGTGGGTTTAATCCCCACCATTAGCCCCTTCATTTTGCAATGGGCGGCGTTGGGCCTGGAACAATTCCAAACGACGGCCTTGGTGGGGGCTTTGCTGAGTGTCTTGCTGCTCTTTAGTATCCCCATCACCTTGTTGGGGGCAGTGAGCCCGTGGGTGGTACGGCTAGCTCTGTCCGATGTCGTCCATGCTGGTCAGGTTGCAGGGCGCTTCTATGCCATTGCCACGGCTGGCAGCTTGATCGGGACCTTCCTGCCGGTGTTGTGGCTCATCCCTGCCTATGGTACACGCTGGACCTTCTACCTCTTAGCCTTGGCTTTATTGGCCGTCTTGGTGGGCGGGACTTGGCGTCAAGCGCATCGTTGGGTGCCGTTGGCTGCTTTCCTCTTGATCCTGTCGCTCGCGCTCTGGTCCACAACCGACGCGTCGATTCGGCGCAGCTGGGATGATGGTAGCACGGGCACGCTGATCTATGAAGATGAAAGTCTCTATAATTATATTGCCGTCCGCCAATGGGGCAGTGAACGACATCTCAAATTGAACGATGGGGTGGGCATTCATAGTGTGTACCATCCCGAGACACGCTTGAGCCTAGGGATTTGGGATTATTTTCTGCTCGCCCCGTTTTTTCAGCCCTGCCCAACAATGCCCTGTGAAGCCGCTACGCTGCCTACTCCCCAGAACCTGCTGATTATTGGGTTGGCCGCGGGGACAGTGAGTGAACTATATACGAATCTCTATGGGCCCCTGCCGATGACTGGCATTGAACTAGACCCCCAGATTATTACGGTCGGCCAACAGTACTTTGGCATGAATCAGCCCAATTTGACGGCCATTGCCGCTGATGGACGGCGTTGGTTGCTTCAACAGCCGCCAACGGCGCAGTGGGATATCATTGTCGTTGATGCCTACCGCCCCCCGTATATTCCGTTTCATCTGACAACGGTTGAGTTCTTTGCTTTGCTCCGGCGTCATTTGTCGGCAGAGGGGGTGGTGGCGATCAATGTGGGGCGGACGGCCACCAACTATGCTTTGGTCGATGCCTTGGCCGCGACCCTTGCACCACTCTTTCCCACGATTTACGCCATTGATGAACCAGGCCCAACGGATACCTTGGGCAACACTTTGCTTGTCGCGACTGGGCAGCCGACAGAATGGCCCATGGTTGCGGCACGCCTTGGTCAGCTGCCAACCACCTGGCCGCCAGAGTTCTTGGCCTTTGTCCAACAGGCGCTACCCAGAACGCGGGTTGTCCAGCCACCAGCCGATGCCCTGATCTTTACGGATGATCGGGCTCCTGTCGAAGCCGTTGTGCACCAGATTATCTGGGATTTTATGGCGGGACGGTAGTGGCGAAGAAGTGAGGAAACGATGATGGCTGGGGACGATCGATTATCTTTTGCACTTGTGCATCAAAGTTGATCCGCCAACAAAAACCTGTCAGGTTTTGCAAAACCTGACAGGTTTGAACCTGCTACGCTAATGACCAGCCGAGAGTTCGGCAGCCTTGGTCATCCGTTGGTTACGGAGGAGCGATGCCATGACCGCAATGAGCAACACCCCAGCCACAACGCCCAGCGAGACCGGGGTAGGAATCTTGTAGAGATCGACAATGACCATTTTTGCCCCAACAAAGGTCAGGACAACCGCTAGCCCTAATTTGAGATAATAGAATTTATCGATGACACCGGCCAGCAAGAAGTAGAGTGAACGCAAGCCCAGAATGGCAAAGATATTGGAGGTATAAACCAGGAAGGGGTCTGTTGTCACGGCAAAGATGGCCGGAATCGAATCGAGGGCAAAGACCAAATCGGTGCTTTCAACTACTAACAAGACTAAAAATAGGGGAGTCGCTACCCACTTACCCGCTTCTTTGATAAAAAAGCTGCTGCCATGATAGCGCTCCGCGACAGGCATGAAGCGTCGAAAGAGCCGAACAAGAGCATTTTCTTCGATCTGAATCTCTTCTTCTTTGTGGAAGGCCATGCGAATGCCCGTGAAGAGCAGGAAGGCCCCAAAGATGTAAATAATCCAGTGGAATTCTTCGAGCAAGGCGGCACCTACTCCAATGAGGAGGGCACGCATGATCAGCGCACCCAGAATCCCCCAAAAGAGAATCCGGTGTTGATAAATAGGCGGGACGGCAAAGTAACCAAAAATAAGAACAAAAACAAAAATGTTGTCCACGCTCAGGGATTTTTCAATGAGATAACCTGTGAGAAAAGCCAGCGCGGCATCCCGATTGCTATAGGTTGTATGGGGAACTAGATCATGCCAAAAGAAGTAGATACCCAAATTAAAGAGGAGCGCCAAGGAGATCCACACGACACTCCACGTGGCTGCTTCACGGACCGAGACACTGTGTGCCTTACGATGAAAGACCCCCAAATCGAGGGCAAGCATCGCCAATACAAAAAGATTAAAGCCAACCAATAACCATACATATTCGCCTAACATTGTCTATAGTGCCTTTCCTACAGGAGAGATCGTGGGCAAAAAAAGAGACTACCCACGACAACAGAGCGCTCGCTTTGCCCGCGAAGGCCCAAGGTAACTGACGTGGTAGTCTCGCCAACGTATAATACGTATGATTAACCGAGAGCAGCACTGCTCTGTCTTGACGATTAATCAACCTGCATAGATAGACAACCGAAGCGATGTTCCTTTACAGGCGGCTACTCCCTAACCAACAGAAGATGCTATCACGCCCCCCACGAATTGTCAAAGCTAGGCGAACTAGGGGGTGGATTTCATTTTTTTGCTCAGTAACTCATTCGTCTTCGCTTTTAGCGTAGTTTACGGTGTATTCGCCTGTGGTATTGGGGTGGCTGTTGCCGGTGGTAGGAGGGGTGGTCGTTTGACCCAAGTATCATATAATACTTCGATCTCAGGTGTATTCAACTGGCGGATAGCCGCCAGCCAATCTTCCGTTGTGACAATCTGATATTCATGATCGCGCAGGTAGTCCTGTAGAAAGCGGTTAAAGCGTCGTTCCCCTAGCGCTTCGCGGAGCGCATCATAAAAGAGCGCGCCTTTCCCATAGATAATGGTTTCGTATTGCGGTGCTGAAGCAAATTCCCCAACGGCTTGATCGACGGGTCGATCCCCACCTTGGCCTTTGATCGTTGTGATCGGTAGTTGCCAGCGTTTTTCTTGCATGGTGCTGGCCGCTGCCCCGCCATAGACCTGCTCCAGATAGAGCTTAACCGAGTACTCTGCCAGTGCTTCATCAAGCCAGGGTTCGCTAATGGGATCATTGTGCACCAATTGATACCACCACTGGTGTGCCACCTCATGGACGACCAAGATTTCCAAGCTATCACGATAGCGATCGTAAAGCTCTACGCCAATGAGGCTGACTTGGGGATACTCCATCCCGCGATAGTTTAAGGGGGCCGGTGCTACACGCATATCGCGGAAAGGATAGGGGCCGAAGAGATCGCTAAAGATCCGCAACGCGGCAACCGCATAATTGAGCGCGGCCCGCCCCATGGCTTCTTGGCCGGGGAGCCAATAGCTCGTGATGCGGGTTCCATAAGCTTCGGTATGGGCGAAGCCAAAGCGCGAGCTAAGATGGAGCAAAAACTCGCGCGAGGGGCCAGTCACCCAGACATGGCGCGCTTCTTGCGCGTTGATGAGCGTAGAGGTGATCAGGGTGCCGCTGGCTACCGGCATCTGATCGGCGGGCATGGTCGCCGTGACCACAAAAAGCGAGGCGACATTAAATGCTGTATCGCCACGTACTGTCCCAATCTCTTGCCACCACCGCCCGGCTTCAATCCCCCGTAGGGGTTGGTATACCGCTAGGGATGGATAAAAGAGGGGCAGGCTGATCATCTGTTGGCTTTTGCCAAAGAGGACATAGCCTCCACTGTTATCGGGCCAAAGGGGAATATCGATCGCCCAGCGCAGTTGGACATCCACGGCTTCATTGGGGCGTAGTGGCTCGGGCAGGAGTAACTCAACCGCGGTATTGTTGGCTATATAAGAAACATTGATCGTTTTGCCATTAATGGCTGCCCGATGAATCAGCATGACATTTTGTAACCCGCCATTGTATTGGCTGATCATGGGATAGAGGCGAAAGACCAGAACGGGCCACGGATCGGAGCTGGTGTTGACCACATGCACCTGCATCTCGCCCGTCAAGGTTTCCGAGATCACGCTCAGATTCACTGAAATATCATAGCGGGGCAACTGGGTTAAATCGCTCAACTGAGTTTGAAACTCAGGGCGCATGGCCGGTGCATAGCGCAACAGCGGATCAGGCGCTTCCTGTTGCGAACAAGCCGTCAAAAGCAGGAGAAAGAGCAATAAGGCGCTTGCCACGCCACCGGCGCTCCAGCACCAAGCAGAACGTTTGTCTAAAATGACTTTTATGCGTATCATAGAGGATACTTCATCACCACAGATGTGAGTTCAGGCAGCAAAACTAGTGCTACAGCTTCCCGCTGACAGGTGAACGTGATAACGGGTAGGCTAGTTCCATTGATCTGTGAATCATGGTTCATCGAAGAACCATATTTGACGACAGCGCGCCAGAATCTATCGGCTAACTGCGTTTGTCATCGTAATTTGTTATCGGTAAAGCAGCGCCTGCGCGAGGAAGCTGCGCTGCTTTACCGAATTTAATTTTTAACCCTCATAAGAACCGGTTAGGTATGGACCAGTCAACCCTCTTTTGAAACAGCTTCTTAGCAGTTACGCAGTTGGCTGGGTAACTAGAGAGCTGACAAGGTTTGCGTTGGCGGTTGTGGGAACCACAGAGCCAACCAGCTGACAAGGTTTGTCCAGTATAGCATGGTTACTCATGATCGACAATATTCCCACACTGGACACTTCTCGGCTGGGGTATGGCTCAGCTCCAGGGGTGAGCGCGTACCGGCGCACGCGGGCGATTCGGCTTGCCCGTGCCGGAGAAGGTAAGTTTAGCCACTTCTATCGAGATCAAAACTATGTTATGCTGGCTGCGATCAAATGACATCAGCCAATCAGCGCATTTCAGCGCATTGTCCCACTGGAAATGTACAACCTGAGAATGTACAAACAACAATGGGCAAAGCGCAAACGGCAAGTAAAGGGCTAAGGATGAGTGAATCAACGACCTATGTGTTGCTAATTCGGCACGGTGAGAATGATTGGGTGGGCACTGATCGCCTCGCTGGGCGTTCGCCAGCGGTCCATTTGAATGAAAAAGGGCGACAACAAGCGGAGGAGCTGGCTCAATTCTTGCAACAGCAGCCAATTGCCGCGATTTATTCAAGCCCATTAGAGCGGTGTGTCGAAACTGCCCAGCCGTTGGGCCAAGTGCTCAACCTTCCTGTTCGGATTGAACCAGATGTTGTGGAGGTTGATTATGGGGAATGGCAAGCGGGCCATTTGAAAGAGCTGGCAAAGCTCCCCGAGTGGCAGATGGTGCAACATTACCCGAGCACCTTCCGGTTTCCCAAAGGCGAGACGTTACGTGAAGTGCAAGGCCGTGCTGTTGGTGCGATCGAACGGATCCGTGATGCTCACCCGAATAGCGTTGTGGCCGTCTTTAGTCATGGTGATATTATTCGTACTACCATTGCTCATTACGTAGGAACACCGCTTGATCTCTTTCAGCGTGTCATTATCAGCACCGCCTCTGTCAGTACCGTGCTTTTTGCCAAGCAAGTGCCAGCCGTTCTAGGGGTCAATTATCGACCGGTGTTGGCAAAGATAGAAATTAAAACTAGCGATAAAAAAGAAGCGTAACCACGGCTAGGACGTAGCCCCAGTAATCAAAAGCCCTGGGGATAACGGGGCCCTTATGCGAGCATCAGATTATCTATGGCCAATTATTTGTACGATCTCAATCCTGTTCAGCACATTATCGCTGATGCTATTGGTGAACCTGGCCAACGGACCTTTTTCCTCCAAGCACGTGCTGGCTCACAAGTAGTTAGTATTGTGTTGGAAAAACAGGAAGTTGGCAGTCTTGCCGTCAGTGTTTTACAATTGCTGGAGGAGCTAGAAAAAACTCACCCGGAACGTTCTACACCCGGACAGAAAAAGCCGCTACGGCCTGAACAGCCCATGGAGCCCTTGTTTCGGGTTGGACAACTAAGCTTCGGTTATGACGATGACGAAGATATGGTTTGGCTGATCGCCAAAGCCTTGATGGTGAATGACGCCGACGAAGTTGTCGATCCCAACCGGGACGATGTTCCCGGCGTGCGTTTTGTCGCCAATCGCGAGCAAATGCGCGCCATGAGTGAACATGCGCTAGAAATCATTGGTCAAGGGCGCCCCGTTTGCCCCTTATGTGGCCGCCCCATTGATCGAAATGGTCACTTTTGCGCGCGCTCGGATGGTCATGCGATGCCAATCATCTTCTGATAGGCGCTGCCAGTAACTGCTTGCCTGACTAGGTAGGATGGCCACAATATATGACTGACTCAATACCACTGACAGAAGACCAGGTGTTGCGCACGTTAACCCTAGGCACCTTGGAAGAAAAAGGCTTACTGCCCTACAGTTCAAATCATAGCTTTCTGGTTGTTGTGCAAGCTGAGGAGCTTACCTTACCGGCCGTCTACAAACTCCAAAAGGGTGAAGACCCCCGCTGGGATTTTGCCTATGGCACCCTTTGCATGCGCGAAGCCGCAGCCTATTTGATCGGCACGGCGCTTGGCTGGCAGCTTGTGCCGCCCACGGTGTTGCGCGCGGGCACGCGTGGCCTCGGCAGCGTGCAATTTTATATTGACCACAATGCTGAATCCCACTATTTTACCGTCCAGGAAGATGCCCGTTTTGCTCCAACTCTCCGTCAACTCGCCCTCTTTGACTACATTGTCAACAATGCCGATCGCAAGAGCGGCCACTGCTTAATTGGGGCTGATGAACGGTTGTGGGCCATTGATCACGGTATTTGTTTTCATACAGAATATAAATTGCGTACGGTGATCTGGGAGTTTAGTGGTGAACCGATTGACGAAAAGCTGCTGGAAGATATGTGCGCGTTGCGCCAATCGCTCACGGATGAGGATAGCCCGCTCGCGCAGCAGTTGGGCCAGTTGCTTAGTGCTGCCGAATGTAAAGCGCTACTAGTTCGCTTGCAACAGTTAATTCGCAAGGCAACTTACCCCACTCCGCAACCCCACCGACGTAACTATCCCTGGCCTCCCGTCTGAACAAAGTGTTTTTGCCACAGGTTGTATGCCAAGACTGCGGGTAGGGAAATGCTTTGCTGCCCTTGGATCGGCAACACGGCCTCGGGCATATCCGCGCATTTCTTCAATTAGATCCGATTGGCTTACCCACGCGAGCGTGGTTCCGTTGAAAGGAGTAGATTTGGATGAAAGCAGTCGTAATGGCTGGTGGTGATGGCGCACGTCTACGCCCTTTGACCATTGGGCGCCCCAAGCCTATGGTGCCCGTGGTGAATAAACCGGTCATGGGGCATATCTTTGATCTGCTCAAAAGCCACGGCATTACCGAAGTCATTGTCACGCTTCGCTACCTCGCCTCGGTGATCCAAGATTTCTATGGCGATGGCAGCCATCTTGGGATGAATATCACCTATGTCGTCGAGGAATCGCCGCTCGGCACCGCGGGCAGCGTCAAAAATGCGGCAGCCTACCTAGATGATACCTTCCTCGTCATCAGTGGCGATGCCCTGACCGATTTTAATTTAAGCGAAATTATCAAGACGCATAAAGCCCGGAATGTCCTCGCGACTATAACCCTAACCCATGTCCCCAACCCCCTGGAATATGGCGTGGTGGTGACCGATGAAGAGAGTTATATCGACCGCTTTCTCGAAAAGCCCAGTTGGGCAGAGCTTATTTCGGATACGGTAAACACAGGCATTTATGTGCTAGAACCCAAGGCCCTCGACCTGATCCCACCGGATACACCCTATGATTTCTCCAATGAACTCTTTCCGGCCATGTTGGAGAACGACCTACCCATCTTTGGCTATGTTGCCGATGGGTATTGGTGCGATGTGGGCAATATCACAGAATATCAGCGGGCGATCGCCGATCTGCTCTATGGCCGCGTCAAATTGGCCGAACCGATTGGCACCCATGTCGGTGGTGGAATTTGGGTGGGTAATCATGTGGAAATTGCGCCGAGCGCCCAACTCTTTGGCCCCATCTTCTTGGGCAACGAGGTCAAGATCAAAGGCGATGTCCAGATCTATGGCCCTAGCGTCATTCGGGACAATACGGTGATTGATAACTACAGCCGGATTGAGCGGAGCACCTTCTGGCGCAATAACTATATCGGCGAAAATTGCGAAATTCGCGGCGCTATCGTCACCCGCCAATGTACGATTAAACCCAAGGTGGTGATGTACGAAGGAGTGGTCATCGGCGACCACTGTGCGCTGGGCGAAGGGTGTGTTCTGCATGCCGATGTAAAGCTATGGCCGCATAAACAGGTGGATGATGGAGCAACGGTCAAGGAAAGTATTATCTGGGGTGACCAAGGGCGTCGCTCCCTCTTTAGCCGCTTTGGCATCTCTGGGGTGGTTAATGTCGATCTGACACCCGAATACGCGGCTAAACTCAGTGCTGCCTTGGGAGCAACCCTCCCCAAAGGCAGCTTTGTGGTGATCAATCGCGATGCCAACCGTAGCTCACGCATGCTCAAGCGGGCCTTGATTGGGGGCCTCGTCAGTTCGGGGACCAATGTCTGGGATCTGGGCTCGGTGCCAATTCCGGTGGCGCGCTCCTTTGTCCGTACCCATGCCGATACCTCGGCGGGCATCCATGTGCGGATTAGCCCCTTCGACCAACGGGTTGTCGATATTCGGCTGATGAATAGCCAGGGCATGAATCAAACCAGCAACGATGAGCGCGTCATCGAGCGCAACTTTTTCCGCGAAGATTTCCGCCGGGCTTTCCTACAGGAGATCGGGCTCATCCAATATGCCTCCAACCCCGTAGCCGAATACGCGCAAAGCTTTCTCCAGCATGTCGATGCGCAGCGGATTCGCGACCGCCAATTCAAGGTGGTGGTTGACTACTCCCATGGGCTGACGGCGGATACCTTTTCGACTATTCTCAACAGCTTGGGCGTCGATGTGCTACAACTCAACGCACGCATGGACGAGACCAAGCTCGCCATGTTACAAAGCGAGTTTAAGGCCAATCAGGAGCGCGTCTCGAAGATTGTACGTGCGCTGGGCGCGGATCTGGGTGTACAATTCGATGTGGGTGGCGAAAAGATCTTTTTGGTCGATGACCAAGGCAATATGTTAGAAGATACCACCACCGCTGCGCTCATGGTGGAGTTGGGGCTCTACGCGAATCCAGGCCGTTCGGTAGCAGCCCTCATTACTTTGCCCAACGCCTTTGATACGATTGCCGGTTGGCATGGCAGCCAGCTCGCGCGGATTGGCAACCAGATGCATCGTTTTATGCTCGGAGCCCATGACGCGGGCATTCTGCTGGCAACCGATGGCGGCGGTAACTTTATCTTTCCCGACTTTCACCCGACCGTTGATGGCATGATGGCGACGGCGCGGTTGCTCGAATATCTAGCTGTACGTCAATTGCCGCTTAACAAAGTGGTCAGCTATTTACCGCCCATGCATTTAGCGCGTGTTTCGGTTCATTGTCCTTGGGAGGCCAAAGGCCGTATCATGCGGATCTTTAGTGAGCGTTATAAAGACCGGCGGCTGGAGCCAATTGATGGGCTGAAAATTCATCTCGACAACGGTGAGTGGGTTCATCTTTCCCCCAATCCCGACAAACCCCAGTTTGAGGTGCTGGCCGAAGGCGCTAGTGAGAGCCGTGCTGCCGAGTTGATCCAGATCTATGAACAGAAATTCGCCGAAATTTTACAAAATGCAGCGATATAACCAATGGTAACCTACCAAACGGAAACGACAACCCCGGCAGCCACCTTTGCCCTCGGCCAACAGCTGGGCCAATGGCTCGTCGCGGGCCAAATGATTGCGCTCCATGGTGAGCTTGGGGCGGGGAAGACCTTATTAACGCAGGGGATCGCTGCTGGCTTAGGGATTCAACAGCGGGTGACTAGCCCCACTTTCACGCTCGTGAGTGAATATGCGCGGCCCAATCGTGAGCGCTTGATTCATATGGATAGCTATCGCTTAGGGAGCCCGACGGCCCAAGACGGGGCGTTAGAGGCCGCCTTCTTGGGCCTGGAGGAAATTCTCGATCAGCCGGACGCGATCGTCATCATTGAATGGGCCGAACGGGTTGCTTCTCTGCTGCCCGCGGATCATCTGTCCATTACGCTGACCTATGCCCCCGAAACGCCAGAAAAGCGGCAGATCTACTTTCAAGCCTACGGCCCTCTCAGTGCTCGCTTGCTTGAGCAGCTAGTCCAAGCCACCTAGGCTAGTCCGTGGCCGCGCACTGAAGACGGTGCGCGCCCCAGCGCGTAATGAGGCGCGCCTCATTACGCGCTGGGGCGCGGGCTCTCATTTCTACCCGTTGTCAACTGTGCCAACCGTCATCGACGTGGCATCCGCCTGGACATGCCCATTCGCCGCCGCATTCATCTCTTCTTGGCGTTGGAATTGGCTCATGTAGAGATCATAGTAGACACCACGCTGCGCCAGTAGCTCCTCATGGCGACCCCGCTCGACAATTTCCCCTTTGACCAAAACCAGCACCTGATCGGCATTGCGAATGGTGCTGAGGCGGTGGGCAATCACAAAGCTTGTACGATCCTGCATGATCTGCTCGAGCGCCGCCTGAATCTGCCGCTCGGTGCGCGTATCGACGCTACTGGTCGCTTCATCCAGGATCAGAATACGCGGCTGGGCTAACGCCGCCCGCGCAATAGAAAGCAACTGCCGTTGGCCTTGGCTCAAGCCACTGCCCCGTTCCCCCAAAACGGTCTGGTACCCATCCCCCAACCGTTCGATAAACTCGTGCGCACGGGCTAATTTGGCCGCGGCAATCACCTCTTCGTCACTCGCCTCTGGGCGACCAAAGCGAATATTATTCATCACCGTATCGCTAAAGAGGAAGCTATCTTGGAGGACGACCCCAATTTGGCGGCGCAGGCTGGGTAAAGTGACATCCCGCACATCGACCCCATCGATGGTTACGCTGCCGCCTGTGGCATCGTAGAAGCGGGGTAATAGATTGACCAACGTGGTCTTTCCGGCTCCCGTCGGCCCGA
>JAHBVH010000046.1 GCA_019637645.1 Caldilineaceae bacterium | reverse complement strand
CTTACCGACAGCAACCCCGCCGCCGACCGCGGCCCCTTTTCCCACTGCGACGCTCCCACCAACGGCAACTCGCCAGGCCACCGCCACCGCGACGGCTACGAAGCCACCACCACCGCCAACGCCTACACCGGTCGTTGGTAAAGTGACCTTGGTGACGCCTTTGGATAATGAAGCGAGCGGCACCCGCCAGTTCTTCCAATGGAAGCCAGATTTTATGCCAGCGGACGGCTACGCCTTTGAACTGATCTTCTGGCCGACCAACCAGGATCCTATGCGGCAGGGCTTTGGCGTGGCCGCTCCCACCCGCAAGGATAATGCAATGGTTGATCTGCCGCTGCTTGACATTCAATTGGGCGATCGGCTTGAGCCACGTACCTATCAGTGGGGGGTATTGCTGGTGCGTACCACCCCGAGCTATGAACGTGTGCGCTTCTTGGGCGGGGGCTGGTACTTTACCTATCGGCGCTAAGCAACGGTTTGAAAAGATACCCTATAGACCTGACAGAGTCTTTTGTTGGCGGTTGTGGGAACCACAGAGCCAACTAGATGACAAGATTTGCAAAACCTGTCAGCTCTGGCCCTGCTAGGTGCCCTTTTCCAGCGGCCTCTACGCGCTAGGGGAGGATAGCCGCGGCCAACGCGCCCAAGCCATCGATGTCATCCAAGTCCATCCATTGGAGCATGACCCGCTGGGCACCGGCTTCGCTGATTGCGCCGAGCTGTTCGACAATGGCCGCGCCCGTGCCAACGACGATGCCTCGCTGGCGTAAGTCGGCAGCGCTTTGTTGGGTAGGGCCAACTTGGCTGGCAACTTCGGCATCGGTGCGGCCAAAGATCACCCGGGTCATCAACGAGCGGCGGACGCTGGTCGCTGGTCGGTTCACCGCGGCCAGCTCTTCGTTCAAGCGCTGGTTTAATTCCCGGTAGCGTGTCGCGGGCAGAAAGACCCCATTCCATTCGTTGGCAAAGCGCGCCACCAGGGGCAGTGTCCGCTTTTCTCCATTGCCGCCAATAAGAATCGGCGGGCCAGCGGGCCGTTGGGGGCGGGGTAGTAGAATGGCTTCGTTCAATTGGTAGTAATCGCCGCTGTAATCGACGGGTTGGTCGCTTTGGAGCAGGCGGGTGATCACCTCTAGCCCTTCTTCGAAACGCGCAAAGCGCTGGGGAAGGTCGAGCAGATCAAAGCCAAAGTTCGTATGCTCGCGCACCTGCCAACCAGCGCCAACGCCCAAGGTGAGGCGACCGCCGGAAAGATCGTCGATATCTTTGGCCATGCGCGCGGTAAAGACGGGATGCCGGAACGAAACGGGCGAGACCATGGGGCCAAATTCAATCCGACTGGTGTGGCTGGCTAACCAAGTAAAGGACACCCAAAGCTCGAGGGAGTCCATATCAGGCGCTTCGGCGTTGGTGAAGTGATCCGAGCGGTAGAGGCCGACAAATCCCAACTCCTCCACCGCTTTGGCAATGCGCTGCCAGCGCGGCCAAGTCAGGCCATGTTGGCCTTCAAGCATAATAGCAATTTCCATGGGAAAAACCCTTTCTTGCGGTTCATTAAGTAGCTCGGCAGCGACCAGACACACGATGGCTACTGGGCTGGGTTGGCTACTGGGCTAGGTTGGCTACTGATAGATTGGTAGTATACCACTGGTAGATAGGGCAGGAAAGGCTACTGGCGACTGGACATGCGTGTCAAGACCGCGATTGACGGAAATATTGTGCTAAGGAAGTCCTAAGAAACCACAAAGAAAGTGTAAGAAAAATAGTATAGAAAGTAGGGTATAGTGAAGTAGCCTCAGCCGCCGTTATTCAGTGCATCGCAAGGGCAAAATTCTCCTTGACTGTTGTACCACGCCATGATTGCCTGACAAGGATGACCAAGTGATTCGCGTATGCAAGTTTGGTAGTAAGGAAAGATTATGCCCAAGAGCCCTCGAACCTATTTATATCCCTTTGCTCATTGGTTATTATTGGTGCGCAACCGCCATTTTCTGCTCTTTGATCTGGCTGTTTTTGCGACGGCTCCGTCGCTGGCGCTCTATTTACGAACTGATGATCTGGTCGCTTTGCGGGCCGCTGCCGCGAGTCTGGCACTCTACACCGGGCTAGCCATACTCATTCGGTTAGCGGTCTTTTCGTGCTATAATCTTTATCGGCGTTTTTGGCGCTATGCGAGCGCGCTCGAGATGGCACAACTGGTGATCGCGCTCTTTATTGCCCTCTTTTTCATCACCGTGAGCTTTCTCGCGGCGCGGCTCACGCTGCCGTGGTTTGACTTGCCCCGCTCTGTGCCGATTATTGAGACGTTGTTGGTGCTCTGTTTGGTCGGTGGCTTTCGTGCCAGTGTCCGTTTTTCCGAGCATATGCGCATGCGCTGGATGGTAAAACCCCGGCACAGTGTTGCCAAGAATGTGGTCATCTTTGGCGCGGGCGGCACGGGGGCCAAAGTCGCGCATGAAATTCGCAACAATGGGCAACTCCAACTGAATCTACTGGGCTTTATCGATGACGATCCTAGCAAGTGGGGGATGCAGATCCATGGGGTACCGGTGCTCGGTGGTCGCGATACGTTGGCCTCCCTTACGGGACAAGTGCCGGTGGATCGCGTGATCATTGCCATGCCCACCGCCGCAGGCACAGCCGTCCGTGCCATTGTTGAACTCTGTCGCCAACTGGCTGTAGAGACGCAGATCATGCCGGGGTTGGACGATCTGCTGACCGGGGTGGTCACCATTAATAGCTTGCGTAATGTGCAGATCGAAGATCTCTTGCGGCGGGAGCCAATCTGGACTGACACGGCGCAAGTGATGCAACGCTTGCACGGAAAGCGAGTCTTGGTGACGGGCGGTGGCGGTTCGATTGGCAGCGAACTATGTCGCCAGATCTTGCGTTGTCAGCCAGCCCAACTCTTGGTATTGGGCCATGGGGAAAACTCGGTCTTTGAGATTGTGGGCGAACTCCAACGTTTTCTGGCCGATGGGGGTGATCCGAGCGCGACCCAAATTACGCCAATCATTGCTGATCTGCGCTTTGCCCAGCGTATGCAGATGGTCTTTACCGAATATCAACCGCAGATTGTTTTTCATGCCGCGGCTCACAAACATGTGCCCTTGATGGAAGCCCATCCGCTGGAGGCCATTACCAACAATGTCATGGGCACACGCAATTTGTTGCAGGCGGCCCAGCGTAGCCAGGTTGAATGTTTTGTGATGATCTCGACGGACAAAGCGGTGAATCCCACCAATGTGATGGGGGCCAGCAAACGGGTCGCTGAGCTTTTGGTCTTGCAGGCGGCACGGCAGGGCCGCGGGCACTACCAGATTGTGCGCTTTGGCAATGTGTTGGGCAGCCGGGGCAGTGTGATCCACACCTTCAAACGGCAGATTGCCGCTGGCGGACCGGTGACGGTCACCGATCCCGAGATGGTGCGCTATTTTATGACCATTCCCGAAGCCGTGCAACTAGTGCTTCAGGCGTTTCTCTTGGGTAAGGGGGGCGAAGTCTTTATGTTAGATATGGGGGCGCCGGTGAAGATTGTGGATCTGGCCCGCGATCTGATTGAACTTTCGGGCTATACCGTGGGACGTGACATTGAGATCTGCTTTAGTGGGTTGCGACCGGGGGAGAAGCTTTTTGAAGAGATGTTTACGCCAGGCGAAGCGTACCGTACGACCAGCCATGCAAAGATTCTCATGGCCGCCAACGCGGGTGCTTCAGTGCCAGCTCAGTTGGATAGCCTGATCGATACGCTGGTGGCCCACGCCGAGCAGAACGAGGTACCAGCCCTGCTGCAAGCCCTCCAAACCCTGGCTCCTGAGTACAAACCCTGGACACAGCCACCCGCCGCCACGGCTCCATCGTCACCCGCCCAGAAAGCCCAACCGCCGCTGCCGGTTCTTTTGCAACCAGCAACGATTTGACCGGACAGAATCCCCCTCTTTTGCGCAAAAAAGAGCGTGTATGGGTCGTAACAACCTCTACACGCTCTTTTTTGCGCACATTTTACCTCTTCCGCACGACTGGTGTCGGGTTGCGCAAGGTATTCAGCACCGCACAAGTCTGTTCGACCGCCTCATGCAACTGCGCAATCTCTTCCGCACTGGCCGATGAAGTCACCGTCGGCGTATAGCTCAATCCTTCTAATTGAAGCGGCCCCGGCGCTGGCAAACCCACTACGCCGGTCATATCCAACGCGCCTTCAATCACCACTTCAATGTGATCTAGTGGAATCGCCAACAGCGTTGCTTGGAGCAAGTAGGTGTGGACCAAGCAACTAGCCAGCGCACCCAACAACATTTCCGGTGAACTCGGCCCGAGCGAATGACCGGCAAGGCCAGGCGCGGAATCGCTAATGACAATATAATCACCCATCTTGACCGGGCGAACACCGGTGTTTCCGGCGACTTGTGAGGTTGCTTTCAAGCGGACTAACGCCGCGCTTGGTTCGGCGCGAAAATGCTCACGCCGCTGGGCCAAAACCTCAGCTTTACGTTGGAGATAGGGTTCTAGGTGGGACATAACTTTTCCTTTGTGATGATTCGCGGGTTTGGCGCACCAACTTTTAGACCAGACCCCGTCTAGATACAATGCTGCAACATCTTTGTGGCGTCCATGTCTGCTAAGCCTAGTTGGGCTGGGGTGCGTGCTCGTTGCCAAAAATCTTGACCCAGCGCCACGCTGGCTAGGGTGACTAGGGCGTTCATTAACGGGGTCGCGACGCCGAGCTGCTGGCCGAGCAGACTCCAAGCCGCAATGCCATAGGGAATGTCTTCGGTCAGCCAGCGCGTGTTGATGGCACCGGGCGCACGCAGTTGGGTCAACATGCGGCTGCCATTGATGGTTGCCCAGAGATCGCCTTTGGGGCCAAAGCCTGCGGCATGAAAGGCTGCATCGACCGGCAGCAAGGCGAAGCCCAAGGCGCGGCCAATCGCGCGGCGTTCCGCATCCACGCCATAGATAACCTGCGCGACGGTGGGCGTCACCCCTTCTTCGTAGAAGTAAAATTCACCCCGGCTATATTCAACGCGTCCGGCATTCATCAGGACGCCGGGCGGATGCACCACGGGATTCATGGCACAGAGCCCACAGGCCAACACATTGGGATAGGGGGTGATGGCCGTGGGCGCGCCGGTGCGGCCCGTGGTTGTGAAAAGCTCGGCCAGCGCGTCGGCGACTACTTCGGTTTTAGTCGCTGGATAGACCCCCAGGCCCAGGCTACTCACTACTCCCCAGATCGTTGCTGTGTCGGGCGCGGTTTTGCGACAAACATAGGGCGCGGTATCAGTTTCGGCAAAGGCAATGTCGGCCCGATTGCCCGCGGCGCGGACGATCTGGGCAAATTCCAACGCGCCCAGCGTGCCCGGCGTGATGACTAGCATGTGCCCATCGCGCAAGTGAGGCGCACAAAGTTCGGCAAAGGGCTTGTGGGCATAGGCTGGCACAATCAGGAGGAGCAGGTCATTGCGGAGGGCCTCTGCCAGGCTGTCAGTCACTTGGGCGAGTTTGGCGTTGCCCTGTTCTGCCACACCGATCAGCCGGATAGTTTGCTGTTGGCGAATGGGATCTAGCGCGCTGGCAAAGGCTGGATGTTCATAGAGCGTAACCGCAAAGCCACGCAAGGCTAGATTGGCCGCGACCGCAAAGGCGGTGTTCCCACCCCCCAAGACTGTGATCGCCTGGCTCATGCTAACACCTCCCGCAGCCGTTGCGCCACAAGCTCGGCTTCGCCAGTTTGGAAGGTGTTGACCATCACCGCTAGTTGGCCGCCTTCAAAGGTAGGGCGGAGCCAAATGCTGGGGTCGCCGTCGCGCAACTCGGTACAGATGGCGTTGAGCTTGGCATCATCGGCCCCCGCAACCGTAATCCGCAATTGCATCCACGCCTCGCGTTGGGGATTCCAGACTTGTTCGGTTTCCACGTTGGGCAAGTCGGCCAATGCCTGTTGGATGGTGGCAATGCGATCACTTTGTAGTTGGAGGCGCTCTTCGTGATCCATCGTCACCCACTCTTTGACGGCCACGGCCACCCCGATCACCTCTTGGCGGTCCAGTTTATAGCCCCGGCCCACCGCGCGCGAGCGCTCGGCTTCATAGCCAATGAAGCTATTGGATTTGGCGGCCCGAATTAGATCGCGGCGGCCACAGAGGATGCCTGCCGAATTTTGTGCGCCCAAGTATTTTGCGCCAAAGCAGATCAGATCGGCACCGCTGTTGGCTACTTCGTGTAGCCGCTCAATGGGGTAGATCTCGGCTGCGGCATCAACAATGACGCGGGTTCCGTGGGCTTTGGCAATGCTCACCACTTCGTCCAGGTGCAACACGCCTGGTACCATTTCACCACGAGCATAGTGGTAGATCCCAGCGGTGTTGGGACCAATGGCCGCGGCGAGTTGCGCGGTGGTGGTGCCATTTTCGTCGCCTACTTCGATCATCTTTCCACCCGGTACGGTGATGCAGCGATCATAGTGGTAGCGCTGCCGTTTCTGGAGGAGAATTTCATTCTGCATGCCGGTGGTCTCGGGCAGGCGGGCAATCTTTTCGCGGTCATCACCGGTGATCAGGCTGGCAATGCCGAGTACTAGCGCGGCAAAACAGCCCGAGGTAACCATGGCGTGCTCGGTGCCAATCAGCCCGGCAATCGTCTGGCCTGTTTTATCGATCACTTCTTCGAGCGGTGCATAGCCCCGATTGGCGGCCTCCATGGCGGCTTGGACCGCAGGCGAAAGGGTGGAGCCCCCCAAGAGTGTCACATGTCCCATTGCATTGATGACTTGTTTAATGCCATATTCGGCGTAAATGTCATTGGTGGCGGCCATAGTCATACTTGTTCCCTTCTGATGAGTCGGATTGGATGCATCGTAGTGGTTAAAGCGGCACTCAGCCCGGTTGAATAAAGTGAACTGAAGGCCAGTACGCTCAAGTAAGTAAGGTCATCGAGGTCGCTGTGGGAGAGATATTGCGCGTAGTCGTAAAAGCTGGCAGGTTTCAAAAGCTGCCAGCTTTGGTATAGTCTACCCGCGCTTAGGCGGCTGGCGTCAGGATACGTACGCCACTGTTGGTGCCGACAATAACGGTGTGGGCCAGCTGAATAAAGAGGCCATGTTCGACAATACCGGCCCGCTGATTGAGCGTTTGGGCCAGGGCTGCCGGAGCGGGGATGGGTCCAAAGTTTGTGTCAAGGATATAGTTGCCTTGGTCGGTCATAAAGGGCTTGTTCTCGGCGCTTTGGCGGAGGACAACTTTGGCCCCTAGCCCGCTTAAATAGGTCAGCTGGGCGCGCCAACCAAAGGGAACTACCTCGATTGGCACAGGCCATTGGGTGCCCAGCGCTGGCGAAAGTTTGGCTTCATCGACAATGATCACTTCGCGTTGGCTGGCTTGGGCGACCATCTTCTCGCGGAGCAACGCCCCGCCGCCCCCCTTAATGAGGTTGAGCTGTGGATCGACTTCGTCCGCCCCATCCACGGTGAGGTCGATGTGGGGGTGGGTATCGAGCGTGGTGAGGGGAACGTTGAGGCGCTTGGCCTCCGCCTCGATTTGCGTTGAGGTGGGGATGCCGACCAGGTGGGTTAGTTCGCCTTGGGCAATCCGTTCGGCCAGGCGCCGGACAAAGAGGATGGCGGTTGAGCCAGTGCCCAGCCCAATAACCATCCCTGATTGCACCAAAGACGCGGCATGGTCGGCGGCGCGCTGTTTCTGTTGGGTAACATCACTACTCATGATGATTAGCTTTCTTGCAATTTGCGTGATAATTTCGGTGGTAACAGGAAGACAAGCTGACCACAGCCCCACCGGATCTGACTCCACCAAAAGATCTCTAATTCCAAATGGGCGATGGCCGCGGTGGGCAGGGCAAAGTTCAGATGGGTCGCGGCCCCGGCGGCTAACCCGGCAATCAGTTCGGCCAAGCCAGGGTTGTGCCCAACAATGGCAATATGTTGCGCTTCCGGTGGTGCTTGTTTGAGCAATGTCAGCCACTGTTCGGCCTCGGCGAGATAGGCGCTCTCTTCCCATTGAATGGATTTTGTGTAGTTTAGCGGCCTGCGTAGTAAATCTGTCGTCTCGCGAGTACGTAGGGATGGCGAACTGATCAGCCAATCAACCTCGGGCTGCAAAGTTGCCAAGAGGTGACCCAACTGCGCGGCGTCTTTCTGGCCCCGTTTGGTCAGTGGCCGATCAAAATCAGTCGTGGCTTCTTCTGGTGCAAGAGCCTTGGCGTGACGAATGATGGATAAGGTCTTCATCGCGGTTCCTCAACAATTGCCAACTATTTTTCTCAACCATTTGTTCAACCGTGGATTTTTCTTGCTGATAATGGCTGACATGACGTGTTCAACATAGCCCACACGCTCCATTATAGGCAAAAGCAGCCTTCTCCGTCAAAGTGTTGGAAAGAGAGCGTGTGTTTGACGAGAATGGTGGAAAAGCCCCAGGCTGAAGCGCAGCTTGACCGAGCAGTCCCAGATTTCAATCAGCGCTGGTTTACCGAAGTTAATGGTTAACCTTCATTAGGGCGGTGCGCACACCAGATATCAAAAGACTGAATAAACCCGTTTCTGGCATGGGCCTTGGGTACTAGCCCTGTCGGCATTTTGTCAGCTCCTTACAGAAAATGAGGGTTGTCAAACCGCGGATTTTCTGCTAGACTGGGCCCATTGGTTGTTTGGTAGACTGTAGCGGAGGTGCCTAACGTTATAAACTAGCTGATTAGGAAAGAGAGCGCATGGCCCGCAAAAATTCGCCACGGTAATTGGGGTGGACGTTGCGGGTGACGAGGATGGGGTTCCTGTGCCGAGTCATCGGGTTTACGAAAATCCATGATGATGCAACACAGGATAACTGTAGCCGGAGAGCCACCCGGCAGGCGTGCTACAGGAAAATCGATTGATCAGCGGATGCCCCCAGGCCGTTTCCACCGGCCTGACCCAAAGGAACGCTTCTTTTGGGTGTTATCTTTCCTCATATCCAACTTCTTGGAAAAGCACGTGCCTAAATCCGCTGGGTAACCGGCGGTACAGAAGCACGAAGCAGTGGAACCCTTTGACCAGATCGCAGCTGAAGGAGTGGTGGTAATTGTGGCCGTTGCTTGCATTGGGCATAGACCCAATGGGGCGTTGTTGGCCTACCTGTCGTTGGCGTTTTGCCGCTAACGGCTCTATAGTTGCCGCCTAGAAACGGTTTGAACAGGTACCCGATAGGGCTGACAGGTTTTGGAAAACCTATCAGCTGTGGAGTGCTTCTATTTCCCTTTTTAAGCGCTCTCGCAAAGACAAGCGCTGCTTTGGTTAAAGGGGTCGGCCCAGCAAAAACCGAACATAGGAGTTGCGTTGAAAGCAGATCATGGCTGCTTTCCTGGACGCGCTCACCCTTTTCCAAGGAGCATAGGCAATGTGTGGCATTGTTGGCTATATTGGCACGCGGGCCGCGGCCCCGATTGTTTTGAATGGACTGCGCCAGCTAGAGTATCGTGGCTATGATTCAGCTGGGCTGGCTGTGTTGGATCCGACCGGCGCAATTCAGGTGCGCCGCGAGGTGGGGAAATTAGGCAATTTGGCGAAGCTGGTCGCCGAAACCCCGGTGGAAGGGGGCATAGCTGTGGGGCATACGCGTTGGGCCACCCACGGCCCGCCCAGCCAGCGTAATGCCCATCCTCATCGGAGCCCGGACGGGCGAATGGTGGTGGTGCAAAATGGGATCGTTGAGAACTTTGTCGAGCTGCGTGAACGCTTACAGGCCGAAGGCTATATCTTTCACAGCGATACTGACACCGAGGTGATTGTTCATCTGGTACATCGCTACTATCACAATGGCTGTGCGGGGGATCTGACCGCGGCTGTGCGCAAGACTTTGGCGGATCTCAAAGGGCCAAGCGCGATTGTGCTCTTGTGTGAGGATTATCCCGATCGATTGATTGCGGCGCGGTTGGGGAATGCCGGTGGCGTTGCCATTGGCTTGGGCGAAGAAGAGACCTTGATTGCCAGTGATATTCCCGCACTCTTGCAACATACCCGCCAAGTCGTCTTTTTGGAGACGCGCCAAATGGCGGTGATCACTCGCCAAGGTGCTGAATATTGGGATCTAGAGGGACAACCCGTGCAGAAAACGGCTACCACCATCGAGTGGGACGCCCAGGCTGCGGAGAAAGGGGAATTTGCCCACTACATGCAAAAAGAGATCTTCGAGCAGGGACGTAGCCTCACCGATACCTTGCGTGGCCGCCTCGATTTTGTCCAGCAGCGTGTTTGTCTAGAGACGTTGAACCTCGATGGCGAAAAATTACAAGCCATTCAAAAGGTGACGATTGTGGCCTGTGGCACCAGCTATTACGCGGGGCTCGTCGGTAAATACCTGATTGAGCGGCTCGCGCGGCTGCCCGTGGAAGTCGATTATGCAAGCGAGTTTCGCTATCGCTCGCCTTTGGTGTCGCCCAACCATCTGGTGTTGGCGATTACCCAAAGTGGGGAGACGGTCGATACCTTGGCCGCGCTGGAAGAGGCACGTACTAGCGGCGCTTTTACGGCTGCCATTGTCAACGCGATTGGTAGCCAGGCGGCGCGGCTCTGTGACGGGGTGATCTACATGCAGGCGGGGCCAGAGATCGGCGTGGCTAGCACCAAAGCCTTTACGGCGTCGGTGACCGATCTCTTTCTGCTCGCCTTTTATTTGGGCCAAGAGCGCGGCACTTTGACCGTCGCTGAACGGACCGAATTGTTACAAGCGGTTGCTACCTTGCCGGGGCTAGCCGGTGCGTTGCTTGAGGAAGCTTGGCAGAGCGACTTCTATGCACGGTTGGCCGAGCAATTTCATTCTTTCCATAATTTTCTCTATCTCGGGCGCGGCATTAACTACGCCATTGCCCGCGAAGGTGCCCTCAAGCTCAAGGAGATCAGCTATATTCATGCCGAAGGCTATCCCGCAGGGGAGATGAAACATGGCCCGATTGCCTTGATTGATGAACAGATGCCGACGGTCGTCATTGCGCCGAGTGATAGTGTCTATGACAAGATGGTGAGCCAAATAGAGCAAGTTAAAGCCCGGCGTGGTTTGGTCTTGGCGGTTGCTCATGCCGATGATCCCTATATTCGCCAAAAGGCGGATATTGTCCTGCCGATTCCCAAAATTCACGAACTTTTAACTCCAATCCTGGCCGTGATGCCCCTGCAGATCTTGGCCTATGCCATTGCAGTCCGCCGCGGTGCCGATGTCGATCAGCCGCGCAATCTTGCCAAGAGTGTCACAGTAGAATAGCATGGATGGGAGCTTAGCGCTTGTCACTGGGTGGCTCTGTGGTTTCCATAACCACCAACGCAAGAGCTTGTCATCTGGTTGGCTCTGTGCTTCCCACAACCACCAACGCAAGAGCTGTCAGGTTTCCAAAACCTGACAGCTCTTTTCTAGGAATCCCACTGACTTTGCCATCTATCCCATTGCCTGCTAGGCCATTTTGCTGAGAATTGTGGTATACTGGCGCACATAATGTGCAAGGAAATCTGTCGTGCAACAATGGCTCAGTTGAGGAGGCTATGCTATCATGGGTGATCGAAATCATCATCGCACCCTTTTTTCCCCATGCCCTGCTATGCCGGTACATTGGGTTGCCTGTGTTTTGTTCCTGGTATTAGGGAGTGGTTGTAGTTTTCGCGAGGCGACGCCAACGCGTACACCCTTTCCCACCTGGACGCCTACGGTGTCTGAGCAGCCGTCGGTGAATACGCCGGTGGCTGAGCTACCAGCCACACCCACGGCAACCCTGCCACCGCCACCACCAGCCGATACGCCGGTGCCAGCCGAACCCACCCCAATCCCAACCGAAACACCCACCGAAACGCCAGCAGAATCCCCAACACCCGAACCGACCAATACACCTGCCGATACGCCAACACCTGAACCAACGGCTACGGTAGCCTTTCGCTTTGTCCTTGAGGCTGCCGAGAAGTTCCCGACCGATTCGCTGACAGCCAATGTGGTGCGGATCTATCTGTATGTCTATGCCCCGGAGACCTATGGCTTGGCCGACTATACGCTCCAAGTTACCCATAATGGCTCTGCCCTGACGGTCGATAAAGTGTCAACGGCTGGCGTACCAGTCCAAACCCGCAATGAGCCTGGGCCTTATACGCGCTTTGCCAATCTGGATGTCGTCTTTGTTGAGCCTCAAGCCGGTCGCTGGGATATTCAGTTGCTCGATCCGCAACAGAATCCCGCGGGTCCACCGGTTACCTTTGAGTTAACCGCCGATGAGGTTACGCGCGAACTCTATGTGCGTTATCGGCAAGAGGGTAGGGGAGAGTGAGATCTGAGAGGTTTTCAAAACCTCTCAGATCTAGCTTTGCCTAAGTCTCCAATCCCAGGCCAAAGAGAAAGCCATACATGGCGTCGCTGCCAGAGGTGGCACCGGTGGTGAGGATACGGTGGGTGGCTTGGATGATCGGTTGTGGTGGGCCGGCGTTCAGGGCCGTAATGAGCTGATGCCACCTTTCGCCAAAGTTGCCTTGACCCGCATGGCGTAGCCAGGTGGCGCTGAGGCGGGTGGTGCGGCTGGCTGCGGTTGCGCCGATGAGGGCACCGTAATGGGCGATTGCTGTGGCGCGCTGGTCGTGCTGCGCGTGACGCGCAGCTAATAGGCCGACCAAAAAATCGTCACCGGCGGGCGTAAGGCCGGGGCCAAGCCCAGCCAGCTGGATAACGCCGTTCCTCACTTGGTCATCATTCTGTGTGATCAAGCCCCGTTGTAAAGCTGCGAGCCCCTGTTGGGCGCGTTGGGCGAAGGGGCCGTTGCCAGGGGCAAGCGGTGAAGCCGGAAAAGGCTGGGTGATTGTAACCAGGGTCTGATAGGCGTTGGCTCTCGCGGCTGTAAGCTTGGGTATTTGAGGATTCCAGGCTTGGGCGGTGGTTAGGGTGATCTGCCAATGGGCCAAGCTCAGTTTTGTCTGGTGCCATGTCCCGTGAATGGGTTGGCCTGCCGGTGGCAAGGGTGGTAGGGGGGCCGGGAGAACGATCTGAAAAGGCCCATTGCCCTGTTGTGGCGTCACCAAGGCAAGAATGACCCCGGTCGCGGTGATCAGGTTATATGCATTGGTATGTTGGCTGAGGAGCGTGAGGGGCAGTGGTTCATCGGGGCAAGCCGCGCCCTGCCGCGCCACCTTGAGGGCCGTACTATAGGATTGCGCCGCGCGGATGGGTTGCTGCGCGTCTATTGGGCACCAAGGAGTTATTGGCCCCATCGTACCGGCTTAGGATGCCACCGGCGCGGGGGTGCCATCTACAATCTCTTGAATAATTTGGCTCGTGGTGCGGCCACGAAGACGGGTTTGGGCGCTGATGTGAATGCGGTGATTGAGGACCGCGGGGCACAAATATTTCACATCGCTGGGGATCACATAGTCGCGCCCGCGTAGCGCGGCAAGGGCTTGGCTGGCCCGATAGAGCGCCAGGGTGCCACGGGGCGAAACACCAAGCTGCACGGCACTATGTTCCCGCGTATGGCGGACAATCGCCAAAATATAACGCCGCACATCAGCACTTACATGTACGGTGCGCACCTGCTGCTGTAGCGCAACGACCGTGGCCGCATCGGTGACCGGTTGTAAGGCGGCCAATGGTTCTTGCTGTTCGTACCGCAGTAGGATCTCTTCTTCTTCCGCCAAGGTTGGATAGCCGAGCTGGATCTGGAGCAGAAAACGATCAAGTTGGGCCTCGGGCAGTGGAAAAGTGCCTTCTAGCTCAATGGGGTTTTGGGTCGCTACCACAAAAAACGGTTGGGGCAAGGCCATACTTTCGCCATCGATGGTCACCTGCTTCTCTTGCATGGCTTCCAAGAGGCTCGCCTGCGTACGCGGTGTGGCACGATTGATCTCATCGCTGAGGAGGAGTTGGTGAAAGACAGGCCCGGGCCGAAATTGGAACTCCTGTACCTTCTGATTATAGTAATTAATCCCCGTCACATCGCTGGGCAGCAGATCCGGCGTAAACTGGATGCGCGCAAAGCGACAATCGATGCTACGCGCCAAGGCTTTGGCTAAGGTGGTTTTTCCAATCCCCGGCACATCTTCGAGCAGAACATGGCCGTCACAGAGCAGGGCGACCAGCATCAATTCAACGGCCTGTTGTTTTCCAATGATGACGCGCGCAATGTTGGCCTGGAGTTGGGTCGCAAAAGCTGATGGTTGCATAAAGGTAGTATAAGCGCGAATGTTGCTCGTGCAAAACCGTACTTGGCGGATGGTCGGATTGGGCGTAGAATGAAAGCCGTGATTTTACCCCCTCCTATGCAACCATCAGCATGGAAAGCGTACCCTTTATGACTGCTCAACCCTTTTCCGTTCATTCCTTATTGCGCCCAGAAATTGCCGGTCTGGAAGAGTATGTGCCGATTCAACCGTTTGAGGTCCTTAGCCAGCGTCTAGGCATTCCGGCCGACCGCATCGTCAAACTCGATGCCAATGAAAACCCCTATGGGCCGTTACCGGCTGTCAGTGAAGCGCTGGCCGAGTATCCCTACTATCATGTCTATCCTGACCCGCAGCAAACGGAATTGCGGGCAGCGTTGAGCCATTTTGTGGGCGTGCCAGCGGAGCATATTCTGCCCAGCCATGGGGCTGATGAGATGTTGGATTATCTCTGTCGGCTCTTTTTGCAACCAGGTGACGCGATTATCAATTGCCCACCGACTTTTGGAATGTACAGTATTGACGCCGGTTTGGCCGGTGCTGGCGTATTGGATGCCTGGCGCAACCCCGATTATTCACTGAACCTGGCTGAAATCGAACGGCTGGCCCAAAGTAGCGGCCAAACGGCTGAGCAACCCTTACGGGCCAAGCTGCTTTTCCTGACCTCGCCCAATAACCCATCGGGCAATTGGTTGCCCGATGCTGAACTACGGCGTTTGTTGGCCTTGCCGCTGTTGGTGGTTCTGGATGAGGCGTATGTGGAATTTGCTGAGCAACCCAGCCGCGCCAGTTGGGTATTGGAGCATGAGAATCTCGTGGTATTGCGGACCTTTAGCAAGGCGGCTGGGATCGCTGGCCTGCGCTTGGGCTATGGTATTTGTCCCCTGTGGTTAATGCAGGAGTTGTGGAAGTTCAAGCAGCCCTACAATGTGGGTGTCGCGGCAACCGTCGCGGGCTTGGCTAGTCTGCGCTACGTCGATCAGATCATGGCCGTGGTCGGGCAGATCAAAGACGAGCGGAACCGGCTCTTTGCCGCGCTCCAGACCATCCCCTATTTACAGCCCTATCCGACCCAAGCCAACTTTATCCTCTGTCGCGTGGTGACGCGTGATGCCCGCGCATTGAAACAAGCCCTCGAGCAACAGGGTATCCTGGTGCGCTACTACAACAAACCGGGGTTGGATAACTGTATTCGGATCTCCGTAGGCCGCCCCGCGCAAACCGATCAACTCCTCGCTGTGTTGCGGCGTATCTGAAACGCGGCTAATGGACTAAGCGTTAAGAAAGGTACCCACCCCATGCAGACAGATCCAACCGCCGTGGTCGAGGAGATTCTGGCATTGCTGGCTGGTCCTGGCAGCACCCTTTATTACGGTGAAGGGGTAACGCAGCTTGACCATGCCTTGCAATGTGCCAAATTTGCGGCGGACGTGACCAATGATGAGGAGTTGATTCTTGCCGCGCTTTTGCACGATATTGGTCATCTCTGTGATCCAACCGCCACTGAGATGGACGCGGGCATCGGCATGATCGATCATGAAGGGATTGGCGCTCGGTTTTTGCATAGCCGTGGCTTTTCGCCGAAGCTGGCCGAGTTGGTGAGTGCGCATGTTGCTGCAAAGCGCTATTTGGTGGCGACCAATGCCAACTATGCGGCCCAACTCTCCGCCGCCAGCACGGCAACGCTCAAGCATCAAGGCGGCCCCATGACGGCCGCGGAAGTCGCTGCCTTTGAGCAAGATCCGCTATTTCAAGCGAAATTACGCATGCGTGCTTGGGATGAAATGGGCAAAGAGCCAGAATTAGCCACCCCACCCTTGTTGGCCTATCGCGCAATGATGGTACGGCATTTGGCTGCTGAACGGCTATAAGCGTGAGCGTAGTTGGCAGAGACCTGACAGGGTTTCAAAAACCTGTCAGGTGGAGAGGGTGCCTTTTCAATAGGTGCTTAGACAAGCTGTTTGCTCAACCGCCAATGGTTGCGATCTGCTTGCCGTGTGTAGGTAACTTCATCCATAAACTGCTGGGCGAGGAAAAGGCCATACCCAGATTCCTGCGGCTCGTCAAGGGATGGCGTCGTGCTTTGGGCGGCGTCGAAGCGAAGCCCCGTATCCGCTAGGTGGGCGGTGAAACGGGCGGATGTGGGGTCGAACTGTAAGGTCACCTCGAGAAGCCCCTCTTCATCCTGATAGGCATGTTCAATAATATTATTGGCGACTTCATGGACAGCTAGTTTCAGCCCGTAGACAACAGTTTCCTGGGCTGCTCGTTGGGGTAACTCGGCGAGCAAAAGTTCAATGCCATCCGTAATGAGTTTGAGATAGCGAAAGCGCGCCGGCAATTTCAGCCAAAAAGTTTCCGGTTTCTCCATGCGTAACTCCGTTTGCCACTAGCGGGTTTATAACTGCTACCATTTTATGGTGGCTACCGGATGAATCGCAAATTGGCACCAGAATTTCTTGCCGTAATGGCCGCCGACTGCTATGGGGTCCTTGCGGGCTCCTTTTCCAACCATCGCTTAGAGAACCGGGAGTGCCGGTTGGGTTTCGGTCACAACCTGAGGCGCTACAAAAGAGAGCAAGGCCCCTTCGGTGGTCGGATAGATGTCCATGGCTTTGTCGAGCCGAGTCAACTCTAAGACCATCCGCACCGTTTGCGGTGGTTTGCTCAGGCGCAGATCGCCACCACCGGCACGACATTGCTTCATGGCATGTACGATGGTCGCCAAACCGCTGGAATCGATAAAGTCAACGCCACCCAAATCGAGGATAATATTTTTATTGCTGTCTTCCATACTCGCGTGCAATTGTTGGCGCAACCGCTGCGCGGTGTGCGTATCAATGCGACCAGCAATTTTAATTAATGTGACATGATCAAAGACATGAACCTGTAAATTCACGACCGTACCTTCTTCTTTCCTTGCAAAACTTCTATTTCTGCGTTGTGACAGCGCAGCAGTGTCCTATTCAGGTCGCCGATAGAGCTCGGCCAATTCCAACCGTTGGTTTGCATTCAGTGCTGTTGCGGTCGCAGGCGGGGCCTTGAACTCATAAACACTGTTTGTCTGTAACGGTGTGGGCGTTGCCCCCTGCTGTCCAAAGTGACCTAAGTCGCGCTTTGGGAGCACAAGCCCCATCACGAAACCGATCAAGGCCAGTAAGGGTTTCAAGAGGCCAAGCACCAGCGTCTGCACTTTCTGGCTGATCGTCTGCGCTAGATCGCTGGCCAAGGTTGGGTTCACTTGGGCTAACAGCCAAGGATCGGCAATTTGCACATTCGTGCCGGTTTCGATATCAATCAGTTCCGCGTGATAAGCGACACGTTGAGCTAGGTGCAAGAATTGGCCGACATAGGTGTTAGGGAGTACTGTGCTCGCTTGGATCGTAACGCCCTCATCCAAGACAACCCCTGCCCCAAGCACGGTTCCCGGCCCGACTTCTACGTGGGGGCCAATGCGGCAACCCGTACCGATCAAAAGCGGTGCTGTCAGCTGGGCCGTGGGATGGATGATGCAATGCGGTGCAACCCAAATGCCCGGTTGCACTTCGCCTGCTTCGACGTAGGGGTAGCGCAGCAGGGATGATGGCGCCGCTGCGCCCATGGGATGCAGACTCGCCAAGACGGTTTGCTGGGCGGCTTGGAAGTCACCGAAATCGCGCAATGCATTCCAATACCCTGTCATCACGTAATCAGCCGCCGGTGTGTGGCTTTGGTGCAACGAGGCCAGCAACTGGGCTCGCTCCGCCGCAGCTACTGGTTTCAGCAGCGTATTTAGCCAAGTGGGTTCCACAAGAAAGGCACCGGTCTCGCGAATTTCAGCGTTGCGCCACTGCTGCCGACCGCGAATGGCCGTGACCGGCCTGCCATGGCTTTGGTGATAGGCCAAAGCATCTTCAATCGCTAGATCGAGCAGGGCATCGGCGGGCAGCACGAGGCAGGTTTCATCCAAGGCAGCCGGGAGGTGATAGTGGAGTTGGACATTCCACCGCTCGCCCTGGCCTAACGTTGCGGCCAGCATTCCTGTCGGGTCATCGACAGCGATAAAGATGTCACAGATGCTGGCGCGTGCCAGCAATTCGATCGCATAGACGATAATAGGGCGCTCTGCGATCGGTAGCAGCGATGAGGGCATGGTCGCCGTTAGTGGGTATAGATTTTTTCCCTCATCGGTGGCAATCAAAATTGCTTGCATTTCTAAACTCCCTCGTCTTCATCCGAACGTAACGAGCGCTGCTGCCTTTTCCAACGTGCTATCGCGTGGCATAGCAAGGGCAGAACCCTCTTGCGCTGCGAACATTTCTTTTTACAAATCAGCTTCGCTCTGATCCGTCTCTGTTCCGGTCGTTGATGGGTAAAAATAACCAGCCAATCACTCGGATGAGATTGACAATTGTTGGCTCAGTTCAGGGCAATAACCTTGTTTTGTCCTTGTTCCATGGCATAGTGGGTCACTTTGGCCATACGCCATTGGTGGCGATCTTGTAATGCCTCTTCGATGGTGGGGCAGACCGTGAAAAATTGGTCGAGCCGTAAGAGTGAGAGCACCTGTTGAATCGTATGGGGTACATTGACCAGCCAGAGGTTGCCTCCGCGCTCGCGGGCCTGTTTGCACAGCGCCACTAACGTACCAATGGCCGAGCTGTCCAGAAAGTCCGTCTGTGCCAAATTGACAACTAGATAGGGCTGTTCGGCCAGTGCACGGTACGCTTTTTCCATAAAGCTGTCCTGATTGCTGCGGTCCAACCGCCCTTTGACATTCATAATGACGGTTTCACGTACGGTGATCAGCTCAGAGGTTGGTAACAAGGGCGTCGAAGAGTTCTTCTGCTGCATGATCCACCACTGCCATAAGAAAAAGTAGCCGAAGCCAAAGAAATCGGTCGTATACCGCTTCCAGAGGCGGCCAGGCTGTTGGAGCAAACGATAGATCCACTCGAGCCCGCTCTGTTGCATCCAATAGGGGGCCCGTTTGGTAACGCCCGCAATAAAGTCAAAGGTGCCGCCGACGCCAATCATCACCGGAACGCCTAACTCTTGGGCGTGGCGGTAGATCCATTTCTCCTGTTTGGGATTGCCAAAGGCCACCAGCAAAATGTCAGGCTTGGCTGCTTTGCACGCGGCAATGATGGCTGGATTCCCTTGTTGGACCTCTTCTGGCGAAGGCGACGCGATCCCGGCAATTTTAAGGCTCGGATATTGCTGTTGCAAGATCTGGGCTGCTTTTTTGGCTACGCCTGGTGCTGCGCCCAGAAAGTAGATGGAAAAGCCTTTTTGGGCGGCTCGCTCGGCCAATGCGGGTACCATATCGGCACCCGTAACGCGCCCTTCAATGGGCACGCCCAACAAGCGCGCACTCCAAACAAGGGGCATCCCATCGGCGGTAGCCATATCGGCTTCCTGCAAAATGCGCCGTAATTCTGCATCGTGGAGTGATTTCACCACAAAGTCGGCATTGACCGTCGCGATTTGGTGACCCTTGCCGGTGACACGGCCAGCGGCAATAAAGTCTTCCATTCGATTCAAGGCTTCATCCATGTTAATGTCGTCAATGGGTGTACCCAAGATGATGAGCAATTTACGCATAAGCATTGCAGCTACCTCCTTATCTACACAATCGTCTCAGGCCAAGCGCATGGGTTGAGAACGTATGACGTAGGTCGTGTGTAGTTCTTTTGTATGATTTAATGGTATCATGAAGTTAAGCTGATAAACCTGACAACATCATATCAGCCAGCAATTTTGCTTGGGGTATGCTCGAGGAAATCGGGTAATTACAGGAGAGAGAAATGGCGCAGGCGTGGTGACTTGCCTTTTCCATTACTGAAATGTAGGGTGGAACCGCTCAGTAGAAAAGAGAGGAGGATGGTCGCTACATACGACAAATGAATGACTGCCTACGCCTGGCTATGTTTCTATCCGGACTTCCGCACCACCAACTGCGGTTCGGTTTGAAAAAACCGACCACGCGCACACACACAACACACGGCTTACCAAAGTCCAATCTGCCAGGAACTAGAGATAGGCAGAAGCGGCTTACGGGAAAAGCGTAAATCGGTAGCTGTGTGGAGAAGCCGTCCTCCCACTCATCTACCGATTTCCCTACCTCACGACTCGATTACCTACTGCCCTTACTGTCTACAGACTTACTGCCTAATACGCTCCCTTGCCTAACAGGACGGCTGGGATAGTTTTGAGTAAAATTTCAATATCTTTGCGCAGGCTCTGTTGTGCAATATATTGCATATCTAGCTCTACCCAGCGTTCAAAGGAAAGGTCGCTGCGGCCCGAGACTTGTTGCAGCCCAGTTAACCCTGGGATCGCATCCAACCGGCGCAAGTGATCAAACTTGTATTGGCTGACTTCCTGGGGCACAGGCGGGCGTGGCCCGACCAAGCTCATATCGCCTTTGATGACATTAAAGAGTTGCGGCAATTCATCAATGCTCAATTTGCGAATAATCCGTCCTACACGAGTTACTCGTGGGTCCACCTGCATCTTAAAGATGGGGCCATCGACTTCATTTTGTTTCAGCAACTCTTTTTTCCGGGCCTCGGCATCAATACACATCGAGCGAAATTTATAGCAAGTAAAGGGCTTGCCCCATTTACCCACGCGCGCCTGCTTAAAGATCACAGGGCCAGGTGACTCGAGCCGAATGGCCAACGCCGTGAGCAGCATGAGTGGCATAAGCGCGAGCACTGCCACGCTGGCTAAGACAAGATCAAGGCCGCGCTTGAGGCGCTGGACGATCTGCAACTGAATGCTCCAGAGCAAAAGGCGCATTTGCAAGCGGCGTTCGGCGCGGGTTGCCGGAAATTCTTCGGCTGCATACATCTGTAGAATGTGCGCCACCTTTGGATCGGCTGGCTCATTCAGTGGCTTATGAGTTAGAAACGGTTGTGTCATACAAACCTCTCCTCCGCGCATTGTGCGGTTGAAATGGCTAGTGGCCCAAGGTTAGGCCCCATCACGCGCCGTGCGCACCCAGCCTTGCTGCTCGGTACGGGTCATCACACGGAATAACAAGCGCAACTTCCAGAGCAGGAAGATCGGCGCATAGAAAAAGGCCAAGTAAGTTCGGAGCGGCGTGCGGGCCAAAATTAGACCAGCCATGATATAGAGTAATTGACCACCGAACAGGATGAGCCCGAAAGCCCGCAAAGCGAACGCCGGTTGGAGCCAGGTGAACAGGAGATAGAGCGCCGTCATGCCGGTAACGATTGTAAAGGGTGGGATGAGATGTTCCATCGCACTGTCCAAGAGCACAAAAACGGTAGGCACTTTGGCTTGGGAGGACCGCTGAAAAGCCGCGCGTACCAGGCGCGGCACATATTGGCGCGCCAACTGGAAACGGCCCTGTTCCCACCGGACATTCTGGGTTTGGGCACCTTGTAAGCTGCCCGGCATTTCGGCCCAAACCGTGGCATCGGGGGCAAAGGCCACCCGCTCGCCCGCTAACACCAAGGACATGTGGTATTCAATATCCTCTGTGACCGAAGCCGACCATTGGTGTTCGGCAAGAATGGTGTGATGAAAGACCATGCCATTGCCCTTCAGCCCCACCGACGCCCCCAATGTCGTGCGGCCCAGGGGGCGCAGATAATGGACCAAGGCCAGGGCCGCGGCGCGCAGCCCCATCACCCAACTCCGGTTGGGCTCCAAAACGGCATAATGGGCTTGGATCACCCGCTCACCTTGCGCCAGCTTGGCGTCCATGACGGTCAGAAAATTAGGTGAGATGACCGAATCGGCATCGAGAATCACGGCTGCATCGAAAGGAAGCCCCTCTGCCTGTAGTTGAGCTAGCAGCCATTGCAGGGCATAGCCTTTGCCAATTTGGTGCTGATCAAAGCGTTCATAGACACGCGCCCCGCCTGCCCGGGCCAAGGCTGCGGTTTGATCGGTGCAATTGTCGGCTACGATCGCCAAGGTGACGAGCGCCGTTGGATAATCCAGTTGACGCAGATTGGCTAACAAGGCTGGCAAGAGCTTTTCTTCATTGTGCGCCGGCACAAGAAAGACAAAACGATGGGTCGGCCCGGTCACTGGCCGCGGCGTCGTTTTGGGGCTCAGCCAAGCCGCCACGGTCAGCAGCAGCAGATAGCCAATGGGCAAGGCCAACAGCGCACCCACAAGCCACAGCATTAGTTGAAAGAAAAATATCCAGCTAAGCACGCAACTACCCCTTTCTCTAGGATAACAGGCTAGAATGGCGAAAGGCCGGTGTGGAATCGCGCGCCGGGTCTGCCATTTGCAAGGGCTCTTGGAGATGGCGCTGCAGGCGCTGAGCGTAGCGGCTCAACTCCATCTCCGCCTCGACGAGCACACGGCCCGCCTGGCCTAGTTGTTCCGCCTCGGCGGGATCATCGAGCAGCTGTTGGATGCGCATCCGGAGTGCTTGCACATCGCCCGGGGGCACATAGAGGCCGTTCACCCCTTCTTCGATCACATCTGTCTGGCCGGGGGTGCGTGAACAGATCACCGCTTTGCCCATAGCCATCGCCTCTAGAATCGCGGTAACCCCGGCTTGAAAATTAACGTTGTAGAGCGGCATGACCACAAAACGGCTATCGGCGTAAAGCTGGCGCAGCTCGTATTGGGTGAATTTTCGCACGGTGACATTGGCCGGAATGGCGGCTTGTTGGGTGCTATCACTGCGTTTCGACCATGGGCTGGCAGCGGCGATCACCACCTCGACATCGAGATCGCGCACGGCTTCCAACAAAGTGGGATAATCGCGAAATTCGAGCCCCACCGCACAGATCATCCGCCGTGGCTGTGCTGTGACTTGTTGCGGGGCAAAGAATTGGCTATCCACCATAAAGGGGGTCAAGACCACGCGCACCGGTGAGACCTGCCAGCGGGCTTCGATAAAGCGTTTCTGCCAACTTGCATAGACAAAAAAGGTGTCAATGGCATTTTGCAGGTGAAAGCGATCCATCAACCACATCTTTTTGCCCACCGATAGAATGTGGGTGATCATGAGATGCTTGACCGATTTGCGCCCAGTCAGCGAACAGAGCAGAGCAAAGGGCAACCCCACTTGTTCGCCATCCGTAAAGATCACGCGATACTTTGCTTGCTGGCGAAAACAAACCCAGGCTAAGAGCAGGTTGGGGCCACCCAAGCGCTCGATCCAACGGCCCAACGGGCCAGCCAACTGGCGCGCGCGTGGATAGTCAAGCAGATCTGCGCCAAAAGTCCGCGCCAGTTCCAGGTAGTCGGCGCGTGGTCGTTGCCCCGTGGCAATTTGGGTTTCTATATCAGTGGCAATGGTGCCTGAAACAGTGATCAATACATCGGCCATCGTCATTTCCTATGTGATTTCCTACGTAATTTCCTGTGTAAATCCTATGGTAATTTCTCGGTAGCCGGGCGGAGCGCGACATCTGGCTTGCGCACCTGGACCCTCACTTGATCTGCACAGCTCTTCATCAAATCTAGCAGGCGCTCGGTATTCCGCTCGGCATCAAAGGTCTGTTGCACGAATGTCGTTGCCGCGCTGCCCAAGGTCAGCCGTAGGTTGGGATTTTCCACGAGCGTGCGCAGGGCTTGGGTCAAGGCGGCTACATCCCCGGTCGGAATCAGAAAGCCATTCTCGCCATCTTGCACAATTTCGCGGATGCCACCTACTTGGGTCGCGATTAAGGGGAGACCCGCGGCCCCGGCCTCGGACAAGACCATGGGCAGACAATCGCCCAAGGTGGGCAGGGCAAAGATATCCGCCGCATAAAAAAGATCCTTCAGCGCTGGGCTGTTCGGTTGCATCTGATGATAGGCGAAGATGCCCGGCTCGCTGGACACAGGGTCGCGCGTCACCAAGTGTAACTCTAGGGTGCTATGACCTTGTTGGCGCAAGGCACGGAAGGCTTCGATCAAGAGATCACCCCCCTTGCGCTGTAGATCGCCTCCCACAAATAAAATTTTGGTCGGCCCTGTCTGCGGGACGCGCGCCGTGGGTCGCAGCCAAGCCTGGCTATTGACGCCAGGCGGGATCACCGTAATTTTTTCGGCAGGTACCCCATATTCTTGGATCAACCCTTGTTTGGTCCAATCCGACCAGGCGACCAAATGGTGGGCCTTGGCAAAACAACGGGCATTGGCGCGCCACTTCCACGTCTCCAACCAACTGGCACCGCGCGCATGGGCATAATAGGCTCCCAGCGCATCATATTGCTGGGGGGTTGCATCCAGCGAAACAATAGTGGGCAGCCGCTGCATCTGATCACTGAGCAAAACCGCTGGCACCTGTGTATGAATAAAGAGCACATCCAACGGACTCTGCTGTTCCATCCGCCGCAAAGTTTGCCGGGCCCGCAAGCCCGCGCGTACGGTCCAGTTACTATTATAGACAGGTATCTTGGCCGCCAATCCTTGCAGATCCCATTCAATTGGCCCCCAAAGGGGGTGGACGGTTGGGTCTTTGGGTACGTTGGTCTGTAGATTCTGCGTGTGGGTACGATGCCCTAAGGTCTGTTCTAATAAGAACCCAAAGGTATAGGTGCGTGATTTGCTCATAACGATCCCTTATTCCAAGTGGTCTACGATAAAAGCGTCTTACTGGCAGGCGTCTTAGGGGGCCATGAGCAGTGACACTTGGTCGATATAATAGGTGTTGCGAAAGCCTAGGTCATTCTTAATATAAAAGCCGGTGACATATTGGTAGGCCGGATCAAATTGCAACTGATTGAGCCAAACAATCACATTTACCCAAGTATTCGGTGGGATCGTTCGATTAATATCCAAATAGTACAACCGTGTTTCCGAGAATTCACCCGTGCTATCGCCAAAGACGGAGCGATCATCGGCTTGCCAATAAGGAACGTCATTGCTCCCTTGGAGGGTGACAGCGAGATCGGCGGTGGTAATCCCATCTTGACCGCTATTCAACCAAAAGCTAACCCCAATGACATCATTGCGCTTATATTGGAGACCACTCTCTGGGCGGACACTAAAGAGCAGCTTGCCATAGTCGGCCTGGGGCGATACCACAATGCTGGTGGCACCGCTGGTTGTTTCGCCTTGGAGGGGCTGAAACCAGTGGCTCGTATCCCACAAGTTGATCTGCGTATCGGTGCTATGCTCCACGCTCCAATTGGCGTCTAGCTCATCCCCATAGACGACCACTTCTCGGTAGTCGGTGGCAACCGGGGTTGCTTTCACCGGGGCAACCGGGGTGGCCGTTGGCACCAGCACCAAGGCCGGGAGGCTGGGCGTCGGCAAGATGACGGCATCGGTGCGGAAGAGCAGGGCTACCGTCGGAATGGGTGTCACGGTTTGGTCGTCGGCGACTTCATCGGCTTGGACGCCTTCGGCGGCTTGCAGCACATTCATCGCCGGAAACTCGTTTGCCACCAGTCGATAACCTGTGAGCAAACAACCCAAGCCAAAAAGCAGCCACGTAACTTTAAAAAGCCGCAAGAGTTGGGACCGCGGCGCCGGCTTCGGCTGCGGCCTGATCATGAGTGCATACTGTGGTGTAATCATTGTCTTTATCCATCTCTGCCGTTTCAATTTTAACAACACGGGCGGGAATGCCAACGGCAGTCGCGTTCGCTGGTACGTCGTGTAACACAACGGCATTCGCCCCGATTTTGGCATGGTCGCCAATGTGAATATCACCTAAAATGCGCGCACCCGCGCCCACAAACACTTGATTGCCAATCACTGGAAAGGCCCACTCGTTGCGCATGCCAATCGTAATAGCGGCAATGACACTACAATTTTCGCCCATTTGCTTGACATTGATCACCGTACCAACGGGGTGGGCAATATAGAGGCCACCACCGATCTCGCCGCCCAGCTCAAGGCCAAAGCGAATGAAGATCCAACGTAAAATCGCGCCAAAGACAAAGGGAATGTGGCGTGCTTTGCACCAAGTGGCCAGGCGATACCAGGCCATGGCGCGTAGTGGCATGTGCCGCAATAAAAGCTTTAGGAGCAGGGACCAGCTCAGCTGATCGGGATTGGCAATCGAGCCAGGGACAACCCAACGTGCTGCATCTTGTTTAAAGGCTTTCCACATGATCATTGCCCCTCAAATAGGAAAAAACCATTCGTATTTGCCGCGGTTGCCGGTTGGCGGGTCAATTGAAAAAAGTGTTGGCGTCCCCCTAATTCATCGGCCATCCCTTGGTAGTAACAGAGATTGAAAATGCCGCTGTAGGACCAGTGGGCCAGTCGGGACCGCTGGTAGTGGTTGCCCAAGCTTGCCATCCCACGCAGCAAGGTGACGACTGGTTTGCGCAACCACGGGCGCGAGAGACAGAGCCCGGTCAATTGTTTGACCAGCGGATGCCGCTGGCGAAATTCTTGCATCACAGTTGGCAGCAGCCAATCTTGCCCTAGGTCGCGGGCAAAGATAACATCATTGCGCCCATAGAGATAGGGAATCTGTAGCCAAGCTGAAAAACTGCGGACCGCATAGTGATAACCGATGGCTTGGGGGTTGAAGAGAAAGCCAAGCCCATGCTTGGCTAGGCGATAGGCCAACTCAACATCTTCGGCGCGGCGGAAGGTGGTGTCAAACCCCCCCACGGCGGCTAGATGTTGTCGCGCCACCGAGGCATTGCCGGTATAGAATTGCCGTGCGGTCGGTTCCCACCGTCCTGCGGCCATATCCCCATATTGTTTATAGAGCATGGCCTGCTCCCAGCGTACCCAGGGCTGCATGGCAAAATCGGTTGGCGTCAGCATGGGGCCTAAGACTACACACGCTGTGCTCTGTTGGGCATGGGTGCGCAAATGCTCGGCCACGAGTTGTGGCGCGGGCACCACATCGTCATCGAGGAAAATGACAAGTTCCCCTTGGGCCAAGGCCAGCCCTTGGTTGCGCGCTGCGGCTGCCCCGCCATTGGCTTGGACACAGGCTCGTAGCTGTAAAGGGCCAGCATAGCGTTGCAGAAATTCATTGGTCCCGTCCGTCGAACCATCCGAGACCACAACGACTTCAAAATCAACCGTCGGTTGGGTTTGTGCCGCGAGGCCAGCTAAGACCTGTTGCAATTGCGCCAGGCGATTATAGGTTGGCAAAATAATACTTGCTTTGGGCATAATGTCTTTGTATCCTCGTGATACCACTGGCAAGCCGCAGATGGCACGATTGTGCCGTGACTAGCTGGGCGGGCAATCCCCTGCACGGATCTGGTATGATCTCTACAACTGTCGGATCACCTTGGCTGGCACGCCAGCGGCCAACGTCCGTGAGGGGATGTCGCGGGTGACGACACTGCCAGCACCAACAACGCTACCGGCGCCAATCGCCACTCCCCGTAGCACAATCACCCGCGCGCCAAGCCACACATTCTCTTCTAAGATAATCGGAGCCGAAGGCGGATATTCATCGCGCTGTTCTGGCTCCAGACGATGGAAATCGTTATCCATCATGATGACATAGGTGCCAATATTGCAACGGGCGCCGATCCGCACCAACTGGGTGGCGGCAATGGAACAGCCATAGTTGATAAAGGCGCTGTTCCCAATTTCAAGGAGGCCACCGGCCTCGGCCACTAATTCCGATGTTGCAATGGTAGAGACCAAGCGGACGCGTTCCCCAATGACCATGCGCCCGCGATTTTGGATTACAGGTCTGCCCCATACACGCACCTTGGGTCCCACTTGGTTGGCGGTACGCAAGGACCACTGGGCTTGTAAAACGGCCAACCCATTGTGCCAGAGTTCATGCGGTTTCATGCCGCTGCTCCTTTTGCCCGATGGCGGTTCCTGACAAGGGCGGATTGGCTAGCGATGGCAGCTCTTCTGGCTGATCAGAAATCGTAGCATGCTTCCGATCGCGCTGGACGTTGAGCGCCGTCTCTGGCTCGGTTAACGCGCGCAGCAGCCGTGCCGGTACGCCCGCCACCAATGCATGGGAGGGGACCGCCTTGGTGACCAACGCCCCAGCCGCAACGACGGCCCCTTCGCCGATGGTCACGCCGGGGAGCAACGTGCTGCGGGCACCGATCCAGGCTCCATCGTGAATCTGAATGGGTTGGGCATAGAGCGGCCCGGCCCGCCGCGTGGCATCGCCAATGGCATGGGTATCGGTCAGCAGCATCACTTGGTGGCCAATGGCGACGTGGTTGCCAATGGTGATAGACGCGCCCAAGTTGAGAAAACAGCCTCCATTGATCCAGCAAGCTTCACCAATCGTGAGCCGCGAGTACAGGGCCCCACTCCCCGTGATCGTGGGCGTTCCCCAGAAAACGGTGCCTCGCCCGATCCGAAAGCCAATCAAGCGGAGTAGGGCGGCGCGCAAGCGATTGCCCACATGCGGAGGTAGCGGAGCCATGAGCAGCTGCGCCAACTGTAGGCGAAGATGGTATTCAGCGACTTCTTCACGCAGGACGTGCCAGAGATGCTTCATCGACTTCCCACTTTTTCTTTTCCACGGCAGTTGCCATCGCGTTGATCACGCCAAGCATAGCGCCCACATAGATCATACTTTGGTTATCCCACGACATATCGACATAGGCGTAGAGAAAATGCATAACGATATATAAGGTGGCCGTGAGCATAACCGCTTTTAGGTTGGCATCTTTGACGTGATGCAGGGTACGGACACCGGTCATGATGCTAAAGCCAATCATAAAAAGCATCGATAAAAAGCCAAAGATGCCTGTCTTCATCCAGATCCAGAAGATTGAGTTATGGACAATATATTCCCACCAAATAAAGAAACTAATATCGGGCATGGGCTGGATAATATAGAATTTGTTCCCAAAGCCCACCCCTGTGAACGGTGCATTCTCAATGGTGAAACTGACATTGCGATTCTCGATCTCGCGGTACAAGTTCGATTGGGCATCACTGCTGCCTTGCTCTGGTGCCACCACCGATTTGATCGCTTGGGCCGGTAGACCCAAGGCCCCACCGCTATTCCAGAAAACGCCAATATACCCGATGGCCAGAATCCCAACGATGGGGACGATTTGCCAAAAGAGACGGCGCTTTTCTCGGTAGAGGAGAATGGCTAGACAGACGAGTGCAATCCCTAGGGATAGAAAGGCCGCCCGCCGTTGCGTTGCCAAATAGGTGAGTAGTACGGGTGGCACGGCGAGCAACAGGAGCCAACGTTTGGTTGGCGAAGCATGATAGAGCCAAGCCGCCAGGATGAAGACGAAAAGCGTATTCATGTGGATGGCGGCTGAGTGCTCGGTAATCCGCTCAACCATGCTCAAATCCATCTGCAAGACGGCAAAGAAGTAATGGGTACCGATGATGCCTTCAATACTCAGGGCAATCATGCATGCCCACATCATATGCGAAAAATCAGAGGGCTTCTCTAACAGGTTGCTGACGAAAACCATCATGAGAATGAGGTAGAAGATTGGCCGTACTTCCCAGAGGGCAATGTTCATATTGCCGCCGGTGCCAAGCCCGTAGACTACGCCATAAACCAACATCAGGGTAAAGAAGATCATGGGCCAAAACAAGACGCCGGTGACAAAATTCAAGCGCCGTTGCATGGCTCCGCGGCCCAACCAGATGACCAGCACCAGCACAAGGGAAAGCTCTAGCGGGCTGAAGATCAAGGCCCCGTTGATATAGAATAGCGACTCGATGCTCGAGAAGTTTTTGACGAAGGGATAGGCTGGCAGCAAGAGCGAATCCCCAACCAGCGTTGAGAAGAGGATCAGGTAGATGCCATAGCGCGGGGCATAGGCCGTGGCGACGAGCATACCAATCGCAACGACCAAGCGCAAGGGCACCGGAGTTAGGGTTGGGACACCAGTAATCATTGCCAGCGCCGTCACTGCGGTGACGCCCATGATGAGGGCAAACCAAAGCCACCAAAAGCGCGCTGCACGCTGCCGTTGAACCTGGACTGTACGCAAAATCGCTTCGTTTGCAAATGCATCTATCATTGTCATCACTCTTGATTATCATCTCCCAAGGTGTGTCCATCCCATGGTAGATCGGTTTGTGTGGCGACTGCGCCAGGTCGAGATGTCACAACTTACGGTATCATTATAGGTGTTACACGGCTGATAAAATGTAACAAAGAGCTGTCAGGTTGATTAGACCTGACAGCTCTTTGTTGGGGTGTATGCCGGTGTCAACGACGACAAGGGATTATCCCAAATGCATAACGTTTTATGGGGCGCTGTTGGCGGGCAAGACAAAGAGTGTAATGGACTGGGCCGGGAAGTTTGCCTGCATCCGGCCATTGACCACAGCTTGGGCGGGCAGCGTCTGAATGTTTTCTAAGTCGGCTGTGCTATAGCGATAGACTTCGGCTGTGGCCGGTACTGTTGCGCCGGTGAGTTGTACTTCACTGATCAAGGAGAGGGTGCTCTTGTTGATCACCATGACGGTGAGGGCTTGGTCTTGGCTGCGTTGCGCCGCATAGATCGACAGCTGCTCCTGGTTACTGCTGGTGGCGCGTACACTCAGATCGCCAAAGGCACTGCCCGCGCCATCATAGTTGCGATACATGCGGAAGGCAAAGACATAGGGATCGTCTATGGCAAGTGGGGCCCAGAGGAAGGCTAGATCCAGCCGCTCGCGCCCGAAGATTCCCAGAATATCGGCTTGGGCCACAGCCCCGTTGATGTGATCAAGCGCGCCCCAGTTGTATTCGCTCAGGGCTAGCTTGGTGCCTGGATAATAGGTATCGACCCACTCGCGCATACGTGGAATGAGCTGGACAGGTTCATCGATCCAGCTCTCGTCGGTATAGGTGCTGTCCCAGAGCGAACGGGTGGAGCGCAAGCGCAAAGCCCGCGTATCGACATTCCCCGCACTGGTTAACGCCACACTGGCGGCTTGGGGATAGTAATGCAGATCAAGATAATCAAGAATCCGCACCCCCTTCTCTTGCTCATAGCGTTGCATCTCTTGGAGATACCAAGCCACGAGCGGCATTCCCCCATGGGCAGCTCGATCAGGGGCCTTATTCCACCAGGTGCCGCCCTCGGCGCCATCCAAGGCAGAGAAAAAATAGGCTGTCCAGCCCCAAGCCGCCGGGCCAAGGGTTTGCGCGGTGGGATCGGCTTCTTTGACCGCCGCCCCATAGGTATAGGTCAGATCGCGCAGTTCGTCATAGCCAACGGGCTCTGGATGGACATCGCGGTGGGTGTGATGCCAAAGCATGAGTTCATTGTCAAGGTTGTAGTAGGTGACGCCCCCTTCCGCGGCGGTCCCATAGCGCGCCGTCAGATAAGCAATCCACTCTTTGACAAAGCTGGGGCCAATGGCCATGCTCGTGTCTGTCGGATCATTGCCCTGAAGCGGGTCGCCGTTGGGCTTCAGCCCATTGCCACAATCGGGCCGCCAACCATCGGTCTGCTGCTGCGGGCCATAGCGCTGGACACTAAAGCCACAGGTCGTCTCACGGCTCTTGGGGGTCCAGCCGATCATCGGGATCGTCAGTAAAGTCTGGGTGCCCGTGCGGCGGTCTTGTTCGATAAACCGGTTGGCGGCGGAGTTGTCTGGCAGCTCTTCTGGCGCTGGATTTTCTTCGGGAATGTTTTCAAAAAACCAATCGCTGGCGCGATTCGCCGTGTCATTCTGCCAATTATAGCGCGTAGTCGCGTTACCACCCCAGCGCCGTGCCGGTAAATTTACCGCGGTCGCCAATGCTTCTTCGGCATAGTTGATGCCATAAATCCCTGGCTGGATCGGATAGCGCTCTGCACTGAGATCGACTTGCAGCGTTGGTCCCTGGCTCGGCACAGGTGTCGGCGTCGGCGGCAGATCCAGATCGATCAAGGCTAAGCCATCTAGATAGAAGGTGGGCTGGGCATTGCCCGTGCTATCTTGCCACGCAATGCCGCTAATGCCCCCCTCGACCCCGAGTTCGTTGAGATTGATTTCAACCAAGGTCCAGCGCCCGGCTTGGGCGGTCACGGCTTTGCTCTCGCTCAAGAAGGAGTTACTGTCGTCGGCCAGGACAACATGGAATTGCTGTCCACCTTGGCTGCCCCCGTGAATCCAGAAGCGCAACAGGTCATAGTCGTCGCTTTTGATCAAGGTATTGCGATGCAAATAGAAAGCACCCCAGCCGGTGTCATAGGTCACGGCCAGCGCCGCACTCCCTTGTTGCACTGGCTCGGTGGCGTCCCACTGGCTGGTGACACTCCACGACCATTCCTGCCAGTCGTCGGCCAAGGTATCGTCATAGATGAGATATTCACTTTTGATCCTCACCGGTGTTGTGGGCTGGGTGGCGGCTTGTTCCCCGGTGGTATGCGCAACCGTGCCAGCGGTAGCCGGCGCGATCGGGGCGGCGGCTGCATTGGGGGCCGCGAGTGCCGCTGCAGGATTGGGCTCAGCCGTGAGCGACCATTCGCGCTGGGCGGCAAAGACCGCGGTCCACAAGCCAACAAGGACGAGCAAGAAGAGTAAAATGGGTGTAAGAAATTTGAAATTCATATCAAATATTTTGGTCAAAGAAAAAGTAGGTCATGGTAACGAACAAGACCAAGCCAGAAATGAGCCAACGGCGTTGCGCCACTGTCATCTGATCGGCGGTGATGCCGAAGATAAAGCTCGCCAAGAGAAAAAGTAAAAAGAGCTTCATGGTTGTCCCTCCCTAATATTGGGGGAAGCCACTTGCGGCTTCCCTAGATTTGGGGAATCCACTTAAGCAGCCACCCTGGCGTAGCGACTTCGACGCGGTTCATAATGACCCCAAGCGTAGGTAGATGCTCAATTTCAGTCAGGGCGCGCTTGACAACCGGCCGCGGTGTGGCACCTTGCTGGACCACGACACAAGCGGCGTCGGCCAAGGAGGCTAGCGAAATGGCGTCGCTCGTGCCAAAGAGGGCCGGTACATCCAAAATGACATGCTCAAAGTGTTGGCCTAGTGTGCTCAGCAACTTTTGCAGGGCCTCACTCCGGGCGACCACAGGCCGTTGGGCCATGGGAATGGCCCCGGCGGGCAGGACCGAAAGATTGGGATAGTTGGTGCGTACCACCGTATTTTGCCAGGTAATGCCCCCCTGTAACAAAGGCAGCAGCCCTGGGCTGTGGCTGGCTAGCTTTTGCATCGCTTCACTCGGCCACCACCAGTTGAGATCGACCAAGCAGATGCGTTGTGACAGATCATGGGCCATGATCGTGGCAAGTGCTTGGGCGGTGAAGGATACCCCTTCCTGACGCAGCGCCGAGACAACAGCTACCTTGTTCGGTAACTTCTGGGCATGGTTTAACTTTGTCACCATGTGGCGGATCGAATGGACTAAATGGGGTGGGAAGCGATAGAGCGTATCGCTGCCTCCGGCAATAAACTCAACGATATCCTCGTCTGCTAAGAGCGAATCCGCAAAATTCCGCCGTGGAACTGGTTGCAACCGTTTTTCAAACATCGATAAATTCCTTTCTCATGCTGGAACGTTGTCAGCATTTACGCAATTGACGCCGCACTGCCACGGAACTTGTTGATCAAACTCTGGAGCAAGCTCTGGAATAGCTTGACATCTTCACGCGGAATAATGCGTAGTAGGTAGACAAAAGTGATATAGGCGATCACACCTGCGAAAATTTGGATGCCAATAAAGAGATGTTCAAACTGCCAGACAATGGTGATCATCCCCAAGCCCGCGACCAAGGTGCGGAGGGCTGTCCACAGATTGGTCCGGGTGAGCGCTCCAGATGGGAGGAGCATGAGCCCGGCAAGAATCATGCCTAGCTCGGTCACCACAAAGGCCAGCGCGCCCCCAATGGCCCCATTGCCAAAGGTACTCTCGCACCATGGTACTAGCAGCATATCGAGGGGAATCGTCGCAATGGTCGCCATCGCCATCACCTTGGTCCAGGCATTCTGGCGGTCGGTGGAGGTCAGGAAGTGACCGATCAGAATATTTTGATAGGTCAAGATGAGCACCACACCGAGCACTGCCAACACTGGGCCGCTATTGGCAAAGGCTTCCCCAAAGATGAGCACGACCAACGGATTGGCAATAATGGTGATGCCCAAACCAATGGGGACACTGACGAGAAAGAGCATGTCAAAGCTTTTGGCAATCAGCCGCTGCAACCCACTTTGGTTGTTAATAAACATCCGGGCAAAGACCGGGAAGGCGGCAGTAATATAGACGGATGGGATGAATAAGAAAGTGCCAAAGAGCCGGTCCGCCGCACCATACCACCCAATCGCCTCTTCATCGACCAAGGCCGAGATGATCAAAATATCGACCTGCATATAGGCGACCAAGAAGAAGCTGGAAAGCAGATAGGGCCAGCCGTCTCGTAGCAATGCATAGCTCTGCCCAAGTTGAAAGTTTGGCCGGATGGGATGGAAGCGATGCAGATAAAAGAGTTGAATGGCTAGGTTGACCCCAGCAACAATCACCATGAGCGTGGCAATGGCGTAAATATTCCAGCCGCCGAGCAAGAGCCCAATCCCCACAACCGTGTAGAGCGCATTGCTTACGATTTCGCCGATCGATAAAAACTCCATCTTTTCCAAGCCCTGGAGGGCAGCCTGTGCCGCCGTGATCAATTGGCGGAGAAGCGTAGAGAGACCAACAATGGCTACAATTTCGATGGTGTCGGCGGGATAGTCAAAATAGCGAAGGGCAACGAGCGTTAGGCCATAGCCCACAGAAAAGAGGAGCACGCGTAAAATCGCCACCCGGCCAAATAACGCTGTTGTCTTTTCCGGCTGGCGCGCAATCTCTTTGGTGAGCAGGATATCGGTGCCAAAGGCGGTGACAATCCCGACAATCATCCAAAGGGAAGTGGCGAATTGTAATTTACCAACGCCCGTAACGCCCAAATAGCGGGGCATGACGACCATAAATCCCATCGTCAGCAACCACATGAGCACCTGTGAGCCAAAGAGAACGGAGGCGTTTTTGGCAATACTCTTTGTTGTATGACCTAGCATGATTCTATCCAAAACTTGACTGTGTACCAATCAATTCACTATTTACAAAGTTTTTTGGCGTTCGTTGTACGCACCGCCCTGATCAAGGTTAAAACCGGCGGCCGGCAGTGGTTGAAACCATCGCCTGTTTAGTGGCAAGCTGCGCTCAAGCGCACGGTTGCGGTGGTAGCCCGCTTGAGCGGGGCTTCTTCGGCCAGCCCTAGGGCTTCAGCCTGGGCCATTACCCAAAAATGCTCTTGCGACGGTGTGGTTCCCCAGTGACAGGCAACCCTTGCGTATGGCGAGGGGCTCTCTGCGCCGGTTCATCCGGTTGGTGCATCAGATAGGGCTCGCTGGCTTCCGCCAATGGTGCTCCTGCGAGGGTATAGACGGCGGGTTGGCGCGCTGGTGTCGGCATAGCCGGACGGGCTGGAGCGCCGGTTGGGCTGTCGAGCGCTGCCGTGGATGGGCGACGGGGCGTGTGGGTTGTATCCAATGCCCGCTGAATGTTGATCTCCTCGACCGGATTTTCGAGAACCATCGTTAATACCGGTGTCGCCATCCCATGCTCGACATCAACGGGAAAGCGGAAGGTATTGTCCAGTAGCGCCCCGCCGATGATAGCAACCCCACTGAGAAAGACGCCCGCGACGAGAAAGATCCCGATCGTCAGCAGCATATCTTTCTTGCCTTGTTCGGGCTTCAAGGGCCGTGTTGGTTCATCGACCACAAAGTAGCTCTGCCGTACGGTGCTTTCGGCTTGGATCAAGGCCAGACGCGCACTCTCTTCCTGATTTTCTGTCCGTTGCAGACGTTCTTCGGCGGCGTCAAGCGCCGCTTGCAATTGCCGGATCGCGGCGGTCTCTTCGTCGGGGCGTTCGCCTTGGAGCGGCCTTGGATGGTTACGCAAGTAAATATCCAAGGCTTGTTGGGCTGGCTCAACTTCGGCACGGTAGGTTTTCGCCAGATCGACAAAGAAGTTCTGCGCAGCGAGGCTTTCTTCGCGGTTGAGATTGATCTTCCACTGGATATAGGTTTCGACCGTCGCATCGGCCACCTGTTGGGCGGTGCGCGGCATCTCATGTTTGGCCACGATCTTGACTAAGTTGTTGCCCAGCTCTTCAACGCTAATGGCCTCGCGTACTTCTTGGATGGTCGCCTCGACTGTGGTTGAATCCAGCGCCATCTTGGCTTCCATATCCGTCTTTTGGATAATGGCCCGCAGAAAAGCCTTGGCATTCAGCAGTTGGTATAACTCGCCCATGGTCGCCTGCGCTGGTGTGATGTAGGTGAAGCCATCACTACGGATATTGGTCAAGGAAGAAAGGAGATTCTTATCTTGAATATATAACGTGCCACTGACGACATAGGTGGCTGGCTGCGATGCCGTATAACCAACCGCGGTCACGGCCATGAAGACAATGGGCAACAGATAGAGCCACCGATGACGAAAATAACTTTCTAACACGCGTAATAAAACTAGACGTAACACAATCAACCTTCTCCTACTGACATTGCCTACGTGATGTCGAGCGAGCTGACAGGTATTGAGAACCTGTCAGCTCTGGCCGTACTCTCTGTCAACCGCACTGCGTAACGCTCCTTAGACCACCACTTTGCGACAGTAAAAGCCCTCGGCATAGCCTTCGGGGGCTCGAGATTCAATGCCTCTTAAGCGCATGACGCTGCTGAACGTTTCTGGCGTGAACCAATAGCGATTCGTCTGCGTCGCAAAGTGTTGCATTAAGTAGTCGATCTTCTGCTGACAGATCGCTCGATCAAGCTGAATAAACAGATTGGGCGACTGTAGATCCCCATCGTATTTGGGAATTTCATACTCCAGGATCAGATGATCGCGAAACGTATTCCACGTCAACTCATTGACCACCCGATGATCTTGATGAAAATCATGGCGGCAGTGGGTAAAAATCAGATCAGGGTTGATCTCGCGTTTTAGCTGTTCAAAATAACCTTTGATCTCCGCTCCCGTATAGGGAAAAAAGCCATCTTGAAAGGTTTGCAGCCGAATATTGGCTTGGCCCGCGTGTTGCAAAAAGTGCTCGGCGCTGGCTTGGGCCTCGGCGGCCCGCACGCCGCTACCGCTCAATACTACCCAATCGACGGTCAGGCCGGGGTGCTCTTGGGTCAAGCGCAACAAGGCACCCCCACAGCCGATCTCGATATCATCACTATGCGCGCCTAGGCAGAGAAGGTGCTTGGGAGTTCCATGCGCAAGGGCAGGTGTAAACTTAAACATCGTTTCTCCTCGGTCTTCTGCCAAACGGCCCACGGCATATTGCCATTGGCATACATATCGTCAAACAGACGCTTCTCTTTGAAGGTGTCCATGCAGGCCCAAAAGCCGGTATTCCGATAGGTGACCAGTTGATTGGCGCGAATGAGCCGTTGGAAAGGCTCCATGACTAACTCTTCGCCCTCTTCGATATAATCAAAGATCGCACGTTTGAAGATGAAGAAGCCGCCATTGATCCACATATCACCCCGGTTAATGGGCTTGATCGTCTCGACAACCCCATTTTCCTGCCCCGAGACAACATGGAATGATTGGGACGGCGTCACCGATAAAAAGCTCGCAACCTTGTTCTGCTCTTGGAAAAAGTTGATGTAGGCGGGCAGATCGAGATCCGAAAGGCCATCGGTATAATTCGCCATAAACTGCTCATCGTCGCCCAAAAAGTCTTTCACCGCGACCAAGCGCTGGCCAATATTGCTGTTGAGCCCGGTATCTACAAAGGTAATTTGCCAATCAGCAATGTCGTGGTTGTACAGCTGCATGCTGCGCCCACCGTCCGAAAGGACAAAGTCATTGGAGAGCCACTCGTTGTATTTCAGAAAATACTCTTTGATCAGATCCCCGCGATAGCCCAAGCAAAGAATAAATTCCTTATGACCAAAGTGCGCATAATATTTCATGAGGTGCCACATAATCGGCCGATAGCCAATGTCTACCAAAGGTTTTGGAATGGTTTCGGAATATTCCCGCAAGCGTGTTCCCAGACCACCGCAGAAAAGAACAACTTTCATCATCGATCTCCCGTATAAAGCGATAAATTCGCAAAATTTGCTGAATAGCCAAGCCAAGGCTGATCTGCAACCTTGGCTATTCGGCGCTGCGCCGTAATAATCCATGCGCTTCGAGCGTCTGGGCAACCGTGGCGATGAGCGCAAAGGGGTAGCCCGATTTTTCCGCAATGTCGAGCAGTGAGTGGCTGCCATCGGCAAAGTTAAGCACCCACAACATCGCTAACTCACTGGCTTTGGCCTCTTTCTTACCGCCAAAGGCGCTATACAAACCGCGTTTGCCCAATTGCGGCTCGCCATAGGGACTGAGATTGCGATAAGTCCCGTTTTGTTCGAGTATGGTACAAATGTCTCGATAGGCGGTGAGCGACTCGGCCAAGGCCGTTGCCGTGACAAAGGTCAGATCGTCCGCCGAGGTATGATATTGGGGGAAGCGTCCGTGGGGAGTCCGGGTGAGGCTGCCCACCGCCAGGTTAAAGCCGGGCGAGCAATACTGTCGCTCATCGTAGCCAAAGGGCGAAAAGTCAAGGATCGTCGCGGGCGCTTGGCGCTGCGCCAAATAGTGACTGACAACCTGATCGATCTCGGCATTGCCGCGGCGGCTTTGCTTATAGGTAAAATTGCCCTCATCGCCGACACAGGCAACGACGAGCCCATGTTTGATCTGGCGGGCCGCGTCTTCGTGTAGGGCCAGCCAGGTGATCGAGCCAATCGTACCCGGAATAAAGAGAAAGCGATAGGTGTAGCGCAGGGGTTGGACTGCCTGCTGCGCCAGTAGCGCTTTTGCCAGATAGGTGCTCACCACCATGCCCGAAAGATTGTCGTTGCAGAGCGACGGATGGCAGCAGTGACAAGAGATCAGAACCGTCTCTGCGCTGATGCCCGGAATGACCAATTCACCGTAGGTTAAGTGCCCAGGCGCCAAGGTGCTGTCAATGTAGACCTCATACTCACCCTCTTCCAGCCCTTCTAACGTTTCATGGCTCAGGCAAAAGCCCCAGGTTTCGTGATAGTACGACGTGCGATAGGGGATGCGCTGGGGCTGCTCGGGCAGCGAGAAGAGATGCGGCTTCAACGCTGCCAACGACATCCGCGCGGCAATGGGCGTGCTATAGTTGAGAACATGCAACGACGAGGCTTGAAAGTCGATCACCTTCTCGCCGCGTGCATTTTTGACATAGGCATCGCGAATGTTCCACTCATTCGGCACCGTCCAATCAAAGACCGGCGTTCCCGTCGGCACCTCATGGAGCGTCAGCGGGATCTCCTTTTGAAGCAGCTGCAAAGAGTGACGGACACCGTCGCCCGTAATGCTGCGGCAGATCGGATAGAGCGCGGCCATCAACTGATGCATCGCCTGACCTGCTGCGTGGTTACTTGTACTTTCCATAGCTTGCCCTACCTACTGAAAATCGGGATAGGCTTGGTCCTTGGCCGAAATCACCGTTACCGGTAGTGGCCAGTCGATCCCAAAGTGTGGATCATTCCAACGCAGACCTTGGGCCGCCGCCGGTGCATAGAAATCGGACATCTGGTAAAAGACTTCTGTCTCATCCGCTAGCGTTTGAAACCCGTGGGCAAAGCCTTTGGGAATATAGAGCATAGACCGATTCGCTGCGCTCAACGTCACCCCTAGCCACTGTAAATAGGTCGGTGAGGTGGGCCGCAAGTCGATGATCACATCGTAGATGGCCCCTCGGATGCACCGTACCAGCTTGGTCTCGGCGTGCGGCTCCTGTTGATAGTGCATACCCCGCAATGTACCCCGTTGCTGATTAAAGGAAAGGTTACATTGCACCAGCTTGGTGTCGAGCCCATGGTCGGCAAATTCTTGGACACACCACGCCCGGGCAAAGAAGCCCCGCTCATCCCTGATCGGCTGCACCTCAACTAGGTAGGCGTCGGCGAGCTTAGTCGGCTGGAACAGCATCGGCCATCTTCTCCTGCCGCGGTAACGATTGGGCGGTCACGGCGGCGCGTTGCCAACGCAGTTCCGCGCTGAGCAAGCCGGTGCGCAACAGATATTTAATGTGGTCGATGCGTTTGTAGCGTTCGCCTTCAAACTCATCCAGCGTCAGATCGCTCTGCTGATAGGCGGCTAATAGTTCCTGCGCGCCCCGTCGCGCCGTCCACTGCGGTTGGAAGGTGGGCAACACCCGCTCGATCTTGCTGAAATCGACGCGATAGGTGCGCTTGTCGGGCTCGCCATCTTTCGCATACTCGATCTCACAGCTCGGCACGGTCTCTTGGACAATCGTCGCCAACTCGCGAATGCGATAGTTTTCGTCATTCCGCCCGACATTAAACGCTTCGTTGTGAACGGCTTCCCGCGGCGCTTCGAGGACGGCCAAGAAGGCGCGCGAAATATCTTCAATATGCACAATTGGACGCCACGCCGTGCCATCGCTCTTGATGAAAACCTTGCCGGTGGTGTAGGCCCAAGCCACCAAGTTGTTGAGCACAATGTCAAAGCGGTGGCGCGGTGAAACGCCATAGGCGGTGGCATTGCGCAGATAGGTTGGGCTAAAAGAGCGGTCGGCCAGCGCTGCCACTTCTTGTTCCACCAACACCTTGGAATGACCATAGGGCGTGACGGGGTTAAAGGTGGCTGTTTCGGTTAGCATGGCTTCCCCCGCCGCGCCATAGGTGCTGCACGAGGAGGAAAAGAGAAAACGCTGGACGCCTGCGATCTTTGCCAAGCGCGCCAGCCGTACGGATGCCCGTTGATTGATGGCGTAGGTCAAGTCGGGATTGAGATTGCCCAACGGATCGTTGGAGAGCGCGGCCAAGTGAATGACAGCGTCAAAGTCGGCCAAGTCATCGACTTCTAGATCGCGAAGATCTTTATAGAGCGTAGGGGTCTCGGCTAACGAATGGCCAAAGGTACAACGCGCATAGAGATCGCTGTCTACGCCGACGGCTGCATGGCCTGCTGCGGCCAACATGGGCATGAGGACCGCACCGATATAGCCTTTATGACCTGTTACTAAAACTCGCATTGATTTCCTCCTTGCCGGATGGTAGCTCACGGCGCTAGCGTTGCTCGTCGTTTAGGCGTAGACCGTTACCTCGGGAATCGGCACCACAAATTTGCCGCCCCAGGTGCGAATATAGGCCATTTGTGTCATGATCTCTTCCTTGAAATTCCAGGGCAAAATCAGCACATATTCTGGTTTTGTCTCTTGAATCTTCTCTGGGGTAAAGATCGGAATATGGGTACCCGGCAGGAATTTGCCCTGCTTGTAGGGATTGCGATCGACGGTATAGTCCAAAAAGTCGGTGCGTACGCCACAATAGTTGAGCAAGGTGTTGCCCTTGCCTGGCGCACCATAACCGGCGACTTGTTTGCCATCGGCGCGGGCTTCGATCAAGAAATTCAGCAACTTCCGCTTGGTCTCCTTGACCTGTTCGGCAAAAGCGCTGTAATAGGCTAGCCCGGTAACGCCCTCGGCTTCTTCCGTGGCGTGCATGGCGCGCACGCGCTCGCCCACTGGTTTGGAACTATCCTCCGTGTGGCGACCATAGATGCGGATGGAGCCACCATGGGTGGGCAGTTCTTCCACATCGAAGAGGGTCAAGCCGTGGGCGGCAAAGATCTTTTCCACTGTGAAAAAGCTAAAGTAGGAAAAGTGTTCATGATAGATCGTGTCAAACTGATTGCCTTCCACCAACCGGCTCAGGTGGGGAAATTCCATGGTAATTACACCGGTCGGCTTGAGCAGCAGCTTCATCCCGGCGACAAAGTCATTGAGATCCGTGACTTGGGCCAACACATTGTTGCCGATAATCAGATCGGCCTGTTGTCCATTGGCCGCCATCTGGCGCGCACAGGCTGTGCCAAAGAACTCTACCAGGGTCGGCACCCCTTTCTCGATAGCTACTTTTGCTACATTGGCCGCTGGTTCAACGCCCAAGGCTGGGATCTGCTTTTCCACAAAATATTGGAGCAGATAGCCATCGTTGCTGGCCAGCTCGACGACAAAGTTCGTTTGGTTGTAGCCAAAGCGCTCGACAACCTGATCGGTATAGCGTTGGCAATGTTGCAGCCAGCTATCGGCATAGGATGAGAAGTAGGCATATTCGGTGAAGATATGCTCCGGGCTCACAAACTCCTCTAATTGCACTAGAAAACATTGATCGCACACATAAACATGGAGCGGGTAGAAGGGCTCCATCGCATTTAATTGTTCGCCACTCACATAGCTTTCGCACAACGGTGACATGCCGAGATCGACAAAGGTGTGGTGCAAAGGATTGCCACAAAAACGGCAGTGTGGTTGGTGGAAATTTTTATTCCCAGTTGTAGCTTTGTACATTTTTTCGCCATTCCTTACTATGTAGCGCCATGGTCAGGGCGACCGTGACGTCTTTTACCATGCTTTTGCCGTGAACGCCCAGCCATTCGAGCATGGTGAGATAGCAACGCCCTTTTTCTAAGGGTGAGAGCGGTCCTTGGTGGATAATCTGTAAATAATTTAAAAATTGTAGCCAGTTCGGAAAGGTGATCTTGCCCTTCAACTCTGGATTGAACCAAGCCATCCGTGCTCGCCAATCCAAGTAAATATTCTTGGCATGGTGGCGTTTATAAAAGAGGGGCTCAGCCACCTCATGAAATTTTCCGTGGAAGGCTAGCTCGCATAATAAGACCCGATCGGAGCCTGTAAAATCTTGTTCTGGGCGTGTCTGGCGTAGAATATCACTGCGCATAACCCCATAAGAGGGTTCGCAGAAGTCGTTGCGAAAAGCGAGATCCCGAAACCGCTTGGTGACTTGATCGGAGGTCGCACGGCTGAGCGTCACCAAATCCAATTCTTGGCCCTGTTGATCGATATTGATGGTTTGGGTATAACAGAGCACAATTTCTGGATTTTGATCGAGCACTGCCACACACTTTTCGAGCAATGTCGGCGCACAGATGTCATCGTGTGCCGCTCGGCGATAGTATTGGCCTTCCGACAAGAGAAAAGTGCGATTACCGTTTTTCGCCCCCCCAATATTCGTGGCATTGCGATAATAGCGAATGCGCGCATCCTGCGCAGCATAGGTCTGACAGATCATCGCCGTCTTATCAGTCGAGGCGTTATCTGATATAATCAGTTCAAAATCTGTAAAAGTTTGCCCTAAGATGGATTCAATGGCCTTTGCTAAAAACTCTTCCCCATTGTAGACAGGCAGACCAATACTAACTTTGGGCGGACTCACGGTTGGATTCCTTTCTTGCACTTGCTAGAGTAGGGTCCCTGCTTTTTTGTTTACCCTTGCTTTAGGTAACTGTCCCTCTCTAGGTTAACTATAGCTTTGTTCTTGAGGAAAAACCCTGTCAATATACTTTCAAGAGTAAGGTGTATATTTCGTCATAGCATCATTTGTGGGTTGATTCGGTAGGTCTGTACCACAGGATCAGCCGCTTTCCCTAGGGGTGGGAACAGCTTCGCGTGGCGGGAAAGAGCCACCATCGACCGCCTTCCCGAGAGGGGTAGTGAGTAGCTTGTTGCTGGAGAATGGGCTGTGCCTCCGTTCGGGAAGAGCTGGCTTACGCTGCTAGGTGGCTTGGCCCACCTTCATGAACTGACCGAATGAACCATCTATTGCTGAAACGGAGCAATTACTTGACCGCGCTCTCCATTACGACTGACTATCAACTTGATTTCGGTGATCCTGAGCCCTTCTTGCGGGCCATTGCGGAAGCGGGCTTTACTCATATCCACTGGTGTCACCAATGGAATACCGACTTTGTGTATCATGCCGCCGAGATTGACCAGATCCAACGTTGGCTGACCGCCTATGGACTCCAATTGGCCGACATCCATGGCTCCGAGGGGAAAGAGAAGTTCTGGTATTCACCGCTCGAATATGCGCGGTTGGCCGGTGTCGAATTGGTCAAAAATCGGATCGACTTTGCCGCCCAATTGGGAGCCGATGCGGTGGTGATGCATCTTTACCCTCCGACGCAAGATCCGGCCTTAGCGCCCTTCAATCCTCTGATCTGGGAGCAAGTGCGCAAATCTTTAGATGCCCTTCAACCTTATGCGCTGGCGCGCGGCGTGCGGATTGCGTTAGAAAATCTGATCGATTTTCGCGGCGTCAGTGCCGGTGCTGTGACCCGGGCCGCGGCGGCTGATAACTTTGCGTTGATCGAACAGCTCTATGCACACTACCCGCCTGAGTATCTTGGCTTTTGCTACGATTCCGGCCATGCCATCCTCGGCCATAATCGGATGGGACGCCTAGCACCGCTCATGCGCCGCCTGGCTGTGCTCCATCTGCATGACAATGACGGTGAGGCTGATCTTCACCGTCTGCTCTTCGATGGCGTCGTTGATTGGGGGTTCGCGGCGGCGCTCATTGCCGAATCGCCCTATGCCAAGCCCATGAGCTATGAAGTATCCATGCGCAATGCTGGCATTGCTGATGCCGCGCAATTTTTAGCCCAAGCCCATACAACTGGTGCGCGCTTTGCGGCGATGGTCGCGGCGCAACGGGGGTAAGATAAACAACGGAAGAAAGAAGCAACTGATGAAACATACGCAACTACGCCGCCAAGGGCAGCTCGAACGACAAACCAAAGAGACCCAAATCGCGGTGGCAATTGACCTGGATGGCAGTGGCCGGGCCGAAGTCAATACGGGCATTGGTTTTCTGGACCATATGCTAACGCTCTTGGCTGGTCATGGGCTCTTTGACATTAAGGTGCAGGCCACGGGTGATCTGCAGATTGATGACCATCACACCGCCGAAGATATGATGATCTGCCTCGGAAAAGCACTCGATCAAGCGCTGGGTGATCGCCGGGGGATTGTGCGCACCGCCCACAGCTTTGTCCCCATGGATGAAGCGCTGGCTTTGGTCGCCATCGACCTGGGCGGACGGCCTTATTGTGTCTTTGAGGCCGACTTTGTGACGCCCAAAGTCGGCCAGTTGGGCACCGATCTACTCTTTCACCTCTTTGAAAGCTTTGCCATCCATGGCCGCCTCAATCTCCATGCCAAAGTCTTCTATGGCCGCAACGACCATCATAAGGTCGAGGCGCTCTTCAAAGCATTGGCCCGTGCTCTCGACGCCGCCACCCAAGTGGATGCCCGCCGTGGCGATGTCCCGAGCACCAAAGGCACCTTAACGGCCTAAGCGCACCACCCCATGGCGGTGGCGGCCCAAAGCGCTGGCCGGTTTAGATGAGGGGCAAGAAAATCATCCGGCCAGCGCTGGCGCGTTCATGCGTGGATTTCCGGCGCTGCCTATCCGGTTATTGGTCAACCATCGGTAGAAGAACCGTATAGGGCATGGCTGGCCCTGCTTTGCGGTCGAGCTGTACCTCTAGGCCTTTGATGGCAAAGCCATTCTGTACCCAATCCGCAACACAAGTCGGGCGAGGACCAACCTTCCAGGTGAAAGTATTTTCGCCTTCGCGCAGCCAACTCGGATCCAGGGGCAGCAGAAACGAACGCCAATCGGTGGAGTAACAGCTATTGACGTTATACTCGGGCGGATTGATGGTCATAAACGGCCCATCGTTAATGCTCAGGAGAACCTGCCCTTGCATTGCGTTGTGGACCTGCCCAAAGAGCAACGGATTGGTCCTGGTGGGCGGCAGGCTAATTGCCAACGTAGTCGTAGCACCTATGTTGCTCTGTTCGCCGACTTGGAGGTCGGCAAGCGCCGTGGTTTCATAGGCTTCGTAGGCTCCCACGACAGGCCCGCTAAACCGAATATTGTCCCAGTGGAAGGTGTATTGATCCCGATTGCCATCCTTGTTTGGTGTGTAGGCATGGGTCTTAAATAGCACAAGCCCCTGGGTGAAGGGCAATTGGGAGACGGCAACGGTGTAGTCATCAAAGGTGCCATCTTCTTTGCGGATCGACCAAGTGATCTCACCTTTCCCAAAGGTAATGCGCATGGTGCGCCGAATGCGCCGATCTTGGTTCGCGGGATCAGCGGGATAGCGGCTCGCCCAATCGCTCCAATCGCTCTCATCCACGAGCCGGCCAGCGGGATCGATCGCCCCGGCCCCCACTTGAATGTTGCGGACATTATTGAAAAAGCTAAAGAGCAGCCGCTCTTTGGGGTAGGTTTCATCAATGGGTAACCACTCGTGGGCAGGACCAATCCGTAACTCATTGCGGGGTACAATCAACACTTCCCACCAACTGCGAGGATGATTGGCGCTAATATTGACATCGAATTCCAGCACGCCACCATTGCTAAAGTCGAAAGCTTGCTTGGGCCAGAAGGCGGTCACCGAATAGCCCTCCACATCCCCCATCGACGACATCAGGTGATCTTTACAGATGAAAAAACTTTGATCTGGCACTGCCCCATCGGTATTGTGCGACGTGACTACCATGTGCTGGGGCAACGGTGAGACTGCCGGGTTGGGGCCGCTACAGTCCATGCCATGGTCGGCGGGGTAGGGGACAAAGGTGCGCTCATGCTGACCTGGCAAAGTGCGGTGGGTAACGGCGTAGTCAAAGGTGCGGGGCAGCAGATCCTGGGAAGGCGCACTCGGATCGCCATCAAAGGTCTCGATAAATGCCCAACCCGTGTCACTCTCGCTTTGTTCACTGCGCGCGGCTGCTTGGGTATCCGGCACAGAGCAAATGGGTGCTTGGAGCGCTGGAGCGACGAGGCTCGGGAAGGGACCGGTGGTGGCATCGCGTGGCTGCGGGGCCGCCGCGGCGTAAACACTGCTGTAAGCTGCCACGGCTGCGGCTGGATCGACTGTATTGTCGTTGACCAAGACCTGGGTCAACTGCTGTACAAGCGGTGTGGCCGCCAAGTCGTAGCTAAAGGCTAGCAAGAGGACCAAGCTGAGTACAGCAAACAAGGATAGAACAATTTTGGTAAGCAACTTCATCTGATTTGGTTTCCTTTTGAATAGGTATGGACACCAACGAATCGACACCGGATGTAACCATGGGCAAGCGCCGAAGTATGCACGATGGCATACGCGCGACGGTGCGCTTGCGCCAGGGTTCCGTGGTATCTCTCGGTGCCTGGGGCGGGCCGTGGCAAACCTATCCTTCGCTAAACGGGCGTGGGGGTGTTCCCTTCAAAACAACGACGGTCTGATCGTCTTCGGGGGCGGCGGCAGCGGAGAATTGATTGACCGCGGCATAGATAACCGCGGCCAGATTTTGGGCAGAATCGTCACTATGCTGATCGATCAGAGCCAACAGTGTCTCGATCTCAAAGAACTGGCCGGCTTGATTGCTGGCTTCGATCAACCCATCGGTGGCGATAATCAATAGATCGTCCGCCGCGAGGTGGAGTGTTCCGTTGGTATAGGTGCTTTGGGCCGTGATCCCAATCGGAAAATGCTCTGCTTGGAGAAGCTGGGCCTTGCCTTGGGCTGGCCGGTAGATCACGGGGGCATGACCAGCGTTGACATAGGTCAGCTTTTGGTGGGTGGCGTCAAATTGGCCCACAAAGGCGGTGGCAAAGGTCGCACTGCGATCAAATTCTTCATACATGTCGGTGTTGACATAGCTCAGAATGGCCGCGGGCGCAGGGGTGTCACTTAACTTAATCGCGGTACGGATCACCTTGCGCATGACGGCCATCAACAAGGCGGCAGACATCCCCTTGTTGACGACATCGCCTACGGCAAAGAGGAGTTGATGGTTGGAGAGCGGAATAAAATCGTAGTAGTCGCCATTGACTTGCTTGGCCGCCCGCGATTCGCCATAGAGTTGTAGCCCGGGAATGGGGGGAAATTTCAGCGGCAGGAAGCCGGTCTGTACATTTCTAGCGAGCGCTAACTCAACTTCAAGCTCCGTCAAATACGACATCAGCATGGTGGTGAAGGCTAATTGCCGGTGGGCTGGGGCATCTTGATAGCCTGCCACCCGAATCTCCCCAATGGTTTGGTTACCCATGCGAATGGGTTCGCTAAAGTTGCTCGTCGGTAGCGCCGAGTCGGGGGGCCAATGATCGAGTAACCCTTCTTGGCTCCAGACACTTACGGCCGTTGCACCCGAGCGCAACCAGGCGTTGGCTAGGGCATCAAATTGGGGGCGTTGGGCTGAAAAAAGGGTTTGTAACATAGACGATCCTCACTGCGATTGAACGATGGTAGCCATGAATTCAGTGAACTTGTCGCTGATAAAACGCCGGATAGATAAACTCCTTTAGGCATTATGCAGTTGAACCAGAGCGGACAGCTTTGGAAAACCTGTCCGCTCTCTTGTTGCTTCGCCAACTGCGTAACGCCTACCCTCTAAAAAGTCGCACCAAGCGGGCGGGCTCCCCTATACTCAGGTGTGACTCTTCTCGGACCTCTCTAGGGAACCGGCGTGCTGTGTACGTCGGTACTAGTGAATGCGCGAGTTACGGGCGGCTGTTTCCCCAATCGGTGGATGGAGCAGGGGGCCATAGGCGCTAGCCGCTTTCGCTGTTGAAGCCGCGGTTGACGGGACGGCGCGTCTGGTTTGCAGATGCCGCCACCAAGCGCGGGGGGTATAAAGCAACTGCTGGAATTTGTGCGACCAAGTATGAGTCGCCGCGTAATAGGTATCGAGGATGCAAATCTCCTCAAAGCTGGCTGGGTGAACCGTCGCGGTGTACCATAGACCTGTAAAGCCAGCCGGTGCATCGTACCGTTTCTGTTGCCAGCTTTCGGTGACTTGGTTGGCTTCTTCTGGCGTAAGGGGTTTGACACCCACCAAGCCTAACTCGCCACAGACCACCTGCCAGAGTTCGGGTAGACGGTGTAGCTCACTGGCTTCTAGCCAGCGTTCCAAGGCCGAAGGGGTATGCGGCTCGGTTCGGGTCCGCAAGCGAAAAAGGGTCAGTGTTTGGGGCGATGTTGTCCGCTGCGCTTTGCCGCGGTGGGGGCGGCTGCCCACATAGGTATGGCGGACCAAGGGCCATTGACCTGTCGCGATTCCAACCAGCAAGCCCAAAAGGAGCACTAGCGGCAGCGCGAGGAGCAGGAGCAGGCTGGCCAAGGCGCGTTCGGCAACCTGCTTGAGCACACGCGACGCCAACTGAGTATCGTTTTCTGCCAGCCAGAAAGGATCGATAATTTGAAGATATTGCCCACTTTGTACATCGATCAGCAGCTCTTGATGAATGAGACGTTGATCGACATGCAGAAAGCGCCCCACATAGCTATCCGCTAGCACGGTGCTCTCGCGCAAGGTCGCCCCTTCATCCACAATGGTACGATCGCCAATGACGACCTGGGGACCCAATTCCACGTCGCGTTCGATCCGGCTATAGGCACCCACATAGACTGGCGGCGTTAGGCGCGCTGTCGGATGAATGGTGCTGTTGGGACCACACCAAACCCCTGGGCGAACTTCGTACCCTTCGGCAAAGAGATACCGCAACGTCTGCGGTTGCTCCAACTGCCCCAAGCCGATCAGCCCTTGTAGATAAGCCGTTTGGGCCGCTTGTAGATCGGCAAAGGTCTGCAAAGGATTCCAATAGCCAGCCATGACATAGCCATAGGTGGCCTCACCGGCCTGTGCCAAAGCCGCGAGCAACTGGGGCTGGATGGTAAAAGCGATGCCGGTGGGAATATGCGCAAGTGCCTGGGGCTCCAGGAGATAGGCACCCGTCGCGGTATAGCTCGCTAAATCGTCCTGGTTGGCCGACGCATGGTGTGCTCCGGTCGGCAGCTGAATGTGGCCTTGTGGGGTCAGTTGCAGCAGGGGCCTGGCCGGGGGGCTTACAATCGCGGCCGCCGCGTGATGGCGGCTTACAATCGCGGTTGCCGCGCCACCGTGCTGCCGATGAAAGGCCAGCGCCGCGGACAGATCCAGATCAATGAGTGCATCGGCGGGCAGGAGCAAGATGGTCTCATTGCGGGTGGCTGCCATGCGTTTCAGCGCACCGGCATCTCCCCAAGGTTGACGCTGTAAAAGATAATGAAGTTGGAGATTCCACCGTTCGCCGTTGCCGAAATAGTTTTCAATGCTTGCGGGGAATTGATACAAACTGACAAAACTCTCCTGTACGCCTGCGCGCGCGAGGAGCTCAACGCTATACGCCATGACAGGACGGTTGGCAATCGGCAACATCGGTGTTGCAAGGGTCGTCGATAGTGGTGTCAGTTTGTTCCCTTCGCCGGTAGCGAGGAGAAAAGCCTGCATGAATACCTTTCCTTCATCAGAACGCGCTTCCGTGGTGGAAGCGTGGCCGCTAGGCCGTTGTGGTGGCAGCCAATGCGATGGGCTATGGGCTGCTATCCGATTGGTGTTGTCCGCTCTGCACAAGCAGATCAAGAATACGCCGCGCATTTTTCTGGGCGTCAAAATGGGTCTCTACATGTTGTCGCGCGGCTCGCCCCATGGCTAGGCGCTGCTCACTGTTTTCAATTAAGCGCTCGAGCAGTGACCGTAAGTGTTCAACCGTGTAGCTTTGCATGAGCAGCCCAGTTTGCTGATGCCGTACAATATCGCTAACGCCCCCAATGTTGGTCGCAATGACGGGAAGGCCAACGGCGGCGGCTTCGGCAGCGGCAATGCCAAAGGCTTCCGCTTTGGTGGGCAGAACAAAAAGATCACTGCGTTGGTAGAGCGCAATGAGTTCCGGCGAATTGGGCTGTAGATCCTGCCGCACGGTGACCCCTTCTCCCCCTTGGATGGGTGAGCGTGTGACCAAGACCAATTCCGCACTGCCGGCTGGCAAAGCGCGAAAGGCTTCTAGGAGCAATTCGCCACCTTTGCGATAAAAGTCGCCACCAACAAAGAGGATTTGGGTGGGACCCCCCGACTGCGTATGCTGCTGGGGTTGCCATTGCACAATGTCCACCCCTGGGGGAACCACCGTAATACGTTCCGGTGCAACATCGTAATCTTCGATGAGCGACTTCCGTACCCATTGCGACCACGGCACCCAATGCGTCGCCCGGCGAAAGAGCTGACGATTGAGTTGATGTTTGATCGTCTTCATTAGTGGATTGCGGTCGGGCTGATGGTGATAGGCCGCGGCCATGCGATCATATTGGATCGGCGTAATATCGGTGCAGAGGACGTAGGGCCGCCGACGGAGGGCATGGCTAACCAAGGCTGCTGGCACCTGGGTATTAAAAAAGACAACATCATCGGGTTGTTGATAGAGCCCCGCCAATACTTGCCGCTGACCGGCTAAAATCCCCTGATGGTGGTTGGAGAGAAAGGCCGTCGCTTTTGACCAAAGACTGTGATCCTGATAGGTGACTTCTACCCAACGCGCGTGTAAGGCTGCTTCATTTTGGAGGCAGCGGCGCAGATTTTGATAGAAAGTGGCGTGACCTAAATGCTGCTCCATCACAAACGTTGTGTGGATCGGTTTAGTGGATAGGTCATATTGGCTTGTCTGCAAAGCCGACGTATTTTGCTGGGTGGGAGGCGTGGGCCGGGGGCCAGCCCACCGTGAGTTCGCTTGTTTCATACTTTCGTACATGCTTGTCTCTCTGTGCTCATCCAACAAACTACCAGCTGCTACGCCTATCTATCGGCGTTTGTGTTGTATGGCGTCGGTGACGCAATCGGTGGTTTGGTCGACAATAGATTTTCAGGTTAGCCAAAGATCTGCTGCTGGTTGGCTTGGCTACTCAACAAAGGTGTTGGGGCTGGGTTCAGTGTGGCTGGCCGTAGCGCCTTGGTAACGGGATTGGTATAAAGGGCTTTTCGCTCCTCTCCAATCGGCTGCGTGACTCTTTCCAAGGTCTCGATCCGGCTGATAGGCACGGTTGCAAGGATAGGCAGGTCGAGCGTATTGCTGACTTCGACAGGGAAGCGGAAGCTCTGATCCAACAGGGCTCCAGTTGCAACCCCAACCGCGGTCAGGATAAAGCCGCCGATCATAAAGATCATGAAGGTCAGCAAAAGCGTCTTCAAGGCACGCTCGGGGAGCAAGGGGCGCATCGGGGCATCTACCATCGAATACGATTGACGCACATCGCTTTCGGCTTGTACACGCGCCAACCGTGCGCTCTCTTCTTGATTCTGGGCGCGTTGTAGGCGTTCTTCGGCGCGATTCACTGCGCCTTGCAGGCGCGCAATTTCCGCTTCTTCTTGCTCTGTCCGTTCGCCGCGTACGGGGCGTGGGTGAGCTTGGAGATAGGTGTTTAGCTCGGCACGCGCTGGTTCCACATCTGCTTCATAAGTTTTGATCAGATCCGCAAAGAAAGTTTGCGCCGCAACGCTATCGCTGCGGGAAAGATTGGTTTTCCAAGAAATATAGGTCTCAATGGCTGCGGCTACGATCTGGTGGGCAACGCGCGGCATTTCATGCGCGGCGCTGATCGAAACTAGATTGTCGCCCAACGTTTGGGTCCATAGGGCTTTGCGCACTTCCTTAATGGTATCTTCCAGGGTCTCGGGGTTATTTGTTACCCGAACTTCCAGATCGCTCTCTTTGATAATCGCGCGCAGGAAGGCCTGTGTATTCAGCAATTCTGTTAACTCCCCAACGGTGATCTGTGCTGGTGTGACCCAAGTGAAGCCCTCATTCCCACTGGCGGTTAAGGCGGCCAGCAGGGTTTTGTCTTGTACATAAATTGTGCCTCGCGCAATGTAGTTGGCTGGTTGCAGGGTAAGATACCCATACGCTGCGCCTGCCATCAGCAGGCAAGGCAGCAGATAGAGCCAACGGTGGCGAAAATAGCTTTCTAAGAGACGTAGTATTAGTAGACGTACCATATTTTCTCTTTCTCCTCATCCAACCCTGGTAGTGGTTACGCCGTTGATCGATACGGCCAGTGCGCTGTCCGCTTTGCCAGCTCTGATCGAGCTTGCCCAAAAGCGTAACGCCTACCTTTCGTACAACCTCAAGAATATAAATAATGACAAAGCAATCCTTCGCCCAAACACAGAAATGATGAAAGCAGCACCAGTGAAACTAGTGCTGCACCCCAACTGCTATCCGTGGCTTTTTGCTCCGTAGGCCACTAAAGGGTAGCTAGATGGGCCGCATTGCGCGGTTGGCTGATCGGGCTGGCGATCTTTCCCCTTGAATAATGCCAGTTGGAATCAGCAGCAACGTCACTGGATCCAATGAGTAACCCAGCGCGACGGTTGTCGTTATGGCGGGCGTTGACCCGCGTGCGCGCATGCTCGGTTGTCTTTAGCGCTGTTGCAAGTCTTGCTATTCCTGTATCGCGATAAGAATCATCCACCTGTGCCCTTGGCTGCTTGGGGGTATGGCTCTCCGGTGGTGGGTCGGCTGGCAACAACATGGACAGCAGCAAGATCAAGGCTACCAGTAGGCAGATGCGCCCCCAACGCCAATCGCGCGCTTGCTCGCCTGGTAAGCTCAGCAAGCCGCGTCGTTGCGGCTGCTCTTTTGGACTCAAAATCGTTTTCATCGAGACCACTTTATGCTACGCACTTTATCCCCGTTAGCGCTTGAAACGGCTGGTTAGCCTACGTGGAATGTGCGCCGTACCGATTCCACGCGATCCCAAACAAAGCTGCTGCGCGGCCTATGTTGTTAGGCGGCCTACTGTATAAGCGACAAGCTGGGTCAACTGTACCATTAAATGGGTGTTGTAAATGATTCAATCTCCTGACAATAATTGTCAAGATCCGTTATGCCCGTCAGCATAGTGTTTTCACCCTACTTTCCAGAGCAATCAGGGGTTGATGATGCAGAAATACGGCGAAAATTTGGGCCTTGGTTGGATGATGGGCCTAGCCAACATTTTTGGACAATTTACGATTTGCTTGGATTGTCTGTTTTGGGAACATGCTATATTGCCGCAATTTTTGTCTGACTTGCGATGTGAAAAAAAAGTAGATATAATAAAAAAAGGTATATAAAACCGCCCTTGCACTGTTGTGCAAAGGTTTTATACAGCTCGCGTTCCTGTCGGTCGTTGCCAGCGCAGGCAGGAACGCGAGAAGATGCCTTGATGAGGCACTCGAAAAATTTTCGAGTGCCTCATATTTTTCTATGCGTTACGGACTTGGACAAGCGCTGACCGGTTGTGAAAACCTATCAGCGCTCTGGTCACCCCACCCATTTCATCGACACAAGGGCACACTCTCCGCCCATTGGGTGATAGGCAAACCGCCACCCTCTAGCAGCGCTTGGCGCAGTCACGGTTTCCTACCTAGCAGGTGCATTAAAACAGAAATAGGGTAAATCATGAGCATGAGGGAGGATCTCAATGAATATGGGAAGAAAGCGTGGTGACACAGCGGTGTGACACTGCCTTAGACTCACTGTCTTAGACTATGACAAAATATAAGACCCGTTTGAAGGATCAGGTTGAAGAGAGGATGGATTTAGGCCAACGTTGGTGTCGCTGATGAATCATCAATGTAAATACACCTATTTCTTTCCGAGAAAAATAACGCAAATGCGCCGATTTTCCTATGGTTGTGTGCTCCATCGCTGGTACTGGTAACTGACCTATCACTTCATCAAGTCACACAACAACTTCTCCGTTTTCCAGTATAACATAGTAACCAAGGACTAGCAATAGCATTTTCCTGACAAGATGGCGGGTAGTTTTGGTAAAAATAGAGTTCGCTTTACAGTAGCTCTTTAGTTATTTCTGTATCTTTGCGTTTTATTTATGTCAGCTTTGATTATTGTTAGGCGTTGTGGTTTGTCTTGCCTAGCGCCGAACAGTTTCTACATCCTTGTTGGTATCCTTTGCGTAGGAAATTGGCTCTTGATGATAACAAGCTTGTCAAGCAGGACAGAACAAACCAAAGCAGGCTCGCCGGTGGTAAGAATGCACCTATAACCAGGCGGAGTAACCGTAGATTGGATCGATCTTTGCAAGATATTAGCCAATTAATTGCCAGGGCGGCGGCTGAGCGCACCGCGCGGGCGGATAAACAACTGGCCTTCGCCGAAGTGGTCCAACGTTTTCAGGATCTCGCGTTTGGCTGTGCCTATGCCGTGCTTGGTGATTTTCACCTAGCCGAGGATGCGGCCCAAGAAGCCTTTCTCAGTGCTTGGCGCAACCTTGATCAGCTGCGCCAACCGGAAGCCTTCCCAGGGTGGTTTAAACGGATTGTGCTGACGCAATGCAACCGCCTGACGCGTGGCAAACGGCTGGACTTGGTTTCGTTGGATGCGATTTGGGATCTGCCCGCGCGCGATTCGGATCCGGTCCTCACCTATGAACAAGTCGAGCGCCAGATTCGCGTCTATGCCGCGATTCGCGCCTTGCCCGAACATGAGCGCATGGTCACCGCGCTCTTCTATGTTGGGGATTATTCGCAAAACGAGATAGCTACTTTTTTAGAAGTACCCGTTACCACCGTGAAAAAACGGCTCTTTGACGCCCGTAAGAAACTACGAGAAGGAATGGAAGCTATGGTCCGTGATACCCTACAAGAGAAACGTCCTTCGCGCAATGAACAATTTGCCGAAACGGTGGCGCTCTATAACCAAGCGCTCGATGCCTTTATTGCCAAGGTAAAACAAGATCGCTATATCATCGCGGCTATTCTCTATGGCAGTTTGTCCCATGACACGGTTTGGCGCAAGAGCGATATTGATATTATGTTAGTTGGGCGCGATGAAAAGCCGCTCCGCCACTTTGCCTTGGTCGAGAATGGCGTTAACATTCATGTCGATCTGGTGCCACGGAGTAAGTTCCGGGCGAGCATTGAAGGCGCACTCCAAGGAACTTTTCTGCATTCCGCGTTTGCGCTGAGCACCTTGATCTACACGACCGATGATTCGATCCGTGAACTCTATCTCAATGCCCAAAGTGTTGGCGCGCGCGATCGGCAACTGCGTCTCATGGTTTCGGGTTCGGGCGTATTATATACGCTGGCGAAAGCGGAAAAATGGCTCATTACCCGCAAGGATATTTCGTATAGCTTTTTATGGATCATGTATGCGATCAAATATTTAGCGGAGATTGAGGTATTGCTCAAAGGGGAGATTACCAGCCGGGAAGTCATTCCGCAAGCGTCCAAGATCAACCCAACCTTCTTCAACCCGATCTACCATGATCTGATCCACGGCAAAAAAGATGAGGCGACCATTCAGCAAGCGCTCGACCTGATCAACCAATATCTTGATCAAAATCTGCTGTTGCTCTTTGGCCCCGTGCTCGATTATCTCCAGGAAGCGCAAGGCATCCGCACGACTAGTGAGATCGAAACCTATTTCCACAAACAAGTCCAAAACCAGCCACTGAGCAATATTTTTGAGTGGTTGGCCGACAAAGGGGTCATTCAGAAGGTGCCGTCACCGGTGCGGCTGACGGTCAAAAGCCAGGTGACAGTGGATGAAGCGGCCTACTATTATGATGGTACTTATCAAGCCCCAAGGGATGGTCAATAGTCAATGGTTAACGGCCATTGACTATTGACTATTGACTATTAGGCTGGGCCACCAAATTCGTTGTTGACGGCCTGGATCAAGGCCCGCATATAGGCGATCGAATAGGCGGTACCCACCCGAGGCCCACCCAACATGGCCGGAATGTGATCAGGGATGATACAGCCATCGAACTTGACTTCGCGTAGCGCTCTCATCACTTCATGCATATCCTGGTAGCCATTGTCGATTAAGGTTTCGACCCACGGCTCGGGCATGGGGTTCGATACATTGCGGAAATGGACTTTGAAGAGTTGGTTTTTCGCCGCAAAGTGCTTGATCGCATCGACAACACCGACGCCCATCCCAATGGTGCCGCCTTCGAGCCAGCACCCCACACAGAGACAGACGCCGATGTTCGGGCTGTCGGCGATCTCCATGGCTTTTTGATAGCCGGCAAAGTTGCCAAACATACAACGAGGAATGCCACCCAGCGGATAGACGGGCGGATCGTCGGGGTGAATGCCGATATAGACGCCTTCTTCCTCGGCGACCGGCCCGATTTGGCGGATCAGGTAGGCATAGTTGTCCCACAGTTCTTCTTCGCTGTAGGCGCGGCCATGGGTCAATTCGCCTGTGTAGCTCTTGTCTCCCCAGCGGCCCACGGCATTGTTAATATCGAGCATACGTGCATCCATCCCGCCACGGCCCACGGCCCGGCCCGAAGACCAGATACCATTCGCCATGTGGGCGTAGGTGTTATACTGAATGCCCGCCGCGCCCAAGTTGCGGATAAATTGCTTAAATTCTTCGACCTTGGCATCACGGCCAGGCAGGTTGAGGGTGATCTCCGGCACATTATGGACGCTCATATTGGTAATGCGGTAAATTTTGAGGCCATAATCGCCAAAGCGTTTCACCAGGCTTTTGTAGAAGTCACGATTATGCTGCTCTTGGTGGCGAATGCCGACCATGGCCCATTCGACGCCAAGCTGCTGAAAAAACTGTAGATCTTCGTCGCTGGCGTCAGCGCCGGTTTGGATCGCGATCTGGATGCCAGCTGTGCTCGAATAGTAGCCAGGCACAGCGCGCATGGGGATTGCATTGGTTGTGGTGCTCATGACAATTGATCTCCGTCATTTCATCGTCGTTTCATTCTTCCCGCCCAGCGCCACCCGCAGGCGCGCCTTGGCTGGATAGAATGGCTGCAGAAGTTTTCCGGTCTTTGTTTCGGATGGCAAAAGAGATTGGGTAGCAAGGAAAACAATGGTGGCAGTATAGCGATTTTTACTTTTCCTGTCAATCAATCGGCAAGCGCCGCCTAGGGCAAGCACACGCTGGTTGTAGCCTGCTTGAGTGGGCTTCCGCTGCCAACCACAGGGCTTCAGCCTATGGCCTAGGTAAACAGAACCAGGAGCAACCCAATCGCCGCGGGGAGTGCTTGGACAAAAAGAATTTTGCGGCTTGCTGTGGCGGCGCCATAGAGACCAGCAATTAGGACACAGCTCAGAAAAAAGATCGTGACATCTTTACCGGCTGCTCCCTGGATGAGTCCCCAAAGCAAGCCCGCGGCGAGGAAGCCGTTATACAGCCCCTGATTGGCTGCCAAGACTTTGGAGGCAGTGGCGGCCTCTTGGCTCTGCCCAAAGGCGCGCAGCCCCGCCGGTTTATCCCACAAGAACATCTCCAATACCAAAATATAGACGTGAATGAGCGCAACCAGTGCAACCATAATCATGGCGATGATAGACATAGCTCCCCCTATTTACCTCTATGGCCGATAAAAAGCAAAACACCAGCTTATTATAACAGAATGCCGGAATGACTATCTTCTTCCACGCTCTCTCAAGGTAGTAACTGGCTGGCTTGATGACAACCGGGGAGGTCATCCGGTGGCAAATTCCGCGCGGAGCTGCGCCACCCAAGTTTCTACGCGGGCTGCGGTTAACGCGGCTTGATTATCTTCATCCAGGGCCAGCCCCACGAAATGGCCGGCTTCGACGGCCCATGATTGGGTGAAGGTATAGCCTGCCGTGGGCCAAGCACCCACCAATGTCGCCCCCCGCTCGCGTACTTTGTCGGCGACGAAAAAGAGCGCATCTAAAAAGGTATCAGGATAGCCAACCTGATCGCCTAGGCCGAAGAGCGCCACTTGTTTACCGTGCAAGTCAAGCGTATCAAACTCGGCAAAGACCGCTTCCCAATCTTTCTGGAGCTGGCCGACATTCCAGGTCGAGACGCCCAAGATCAGCTGATCAAAGTCGAGCATCGTCTCTAACAGATAGTCGGCAATGTCAAAGCAATCGATCGGGATGGCGTGGGCGGTAAAGGCTTGCTCAATCAACCCGGCAACGGCGGCCGTCGCCCCATTGGTACTGCCATAAAAGAGACCAATCTGAATCATTTCTCTGTTGGGTAACCTTTTGCTGTGAACTTGGCTCTGATCTGTTGGTGGTTAGATATTCCTTTTAGATAAACCCCTTCAAAGTCGTCCAAGCGTTCTCGTGCCAAAGCAGCCTCAAAGGTGCGACGTTGAAATGGGTTGTCTATTAGTTTACCACGCTATCCTATCTACCTGTATACTCTTTCTCAAACCGTGGTTCATAGTCTTGAAGGAGCCAAAACGTGAGACAGACGATTTCGGTCCAGGGTGCTCGTGAGAACAACCTAAAAAACATTAATGTCGAGATCCCGCGCGACAAGCTGGTGGTCTTGACGGGCCTCAGTGGCTCGGGGAAGTCCTCGCTAGCCTTTGAAACGATCTATGCCGAAGGGCAACGGCGCTTTTTAGAATCGCTTTCTGCCTATTCGCGCAAGTATGTGGCGCAATTGCAAAAGCCCAAGGTCGATGCCATCTATGGTCTCTCGCCCGTAATTTCCATTGAACAAAAATCAGTGAGCCGCAACCCCCGTTCCACCGTCGGCACCATGACCGACATTTATGACTATCTGCGTGTCCTCTTTACTACCGCCGGCACAGCTCACTGTCCGCACTGTCGGACTGAAGTGCCCACGCGCACGCCGGTGCAGATTGCCGAACATATTCTCGCGCTCCCGGTGGGGACGCTGGTGGAGATCGATGCCCCTATCTTTAAGATCTATGGCGAAGATTACCCCTATCTCTTTGGCGAGATCCGTACGAAGGGGTACCGGCGGCTGCGGATCGACGATGAACTGGTCGATCTAAGTGAAGCGTTGGAAGTGGATGAGACCCTCACCTATGAGATGGAAGCGGTGATTGACAAATTTGTAGTCAAGCCCGATCTCTTCAAGCCATTGGTGGTTGCCATCGAGAATGGTTTACGGGTTGGCGAAGGCTTTCTGCGTTTGCGGATTCTCACGCCCGTCCAAGGCGGGACGGACGCGTTCTTTGCTGGCTTTACCTGCCCCGAACATCAAATTATCGGCGGTGAGTTAGAGCCGGTCTACTTTTCCTTCAATGAGCCGGTGGGGGCTTGTCCCACCTGCACTGGCTTGGGCATGTATTGGTATGTCCAGCCCGAACTGCTGGTGTTGGACAAGACCAAGAGCCTGCGGGGCGGCGCGCTAGAACCCAAAGCCTTTCACTATGACAAGGATAGCTGGGCTGGGCGGATGATGCATAGCATGGCTGCCCATTATGGCTTTAGCCTGGATACGCCCTGGCAGGATCTCCCTGCCGCCGCACACCAAGTGATCATGCAGGGGAGCGGCATGGAAAAGATCACCATCCTGCAACCACCCGGCAGCTCGCCAAGCCATAGCCACCACATTGGCAAGTCCTTCCCCTACGAAGGGATCGTGGGCGAGATCGAACGGCGCTATCGGCGCTATCGGCGCGACAAAACTGCTAATGCCTGGGTCGAAGAGTATATGAAGCGGGTGATGGTCGAGCGAACTTGTCCCGATTGTCGGGGGCGTCAGCTCAAACCGCAGCGGTTGCTGAGCACCATTGGGGGCAAGAATATCATGGAACTCGGCGATCTCACCCTGAGCGAGTTGCGCGACTTCTTTGCCAACCTTGCCCCTTTTAAGCGCAACCCCCAAGCCGGGGCCGAGATTGGGCGCGAGATCAGCAAACGGCTTGATCTCTTGATCGAGATTGGCATTGAATATCTCAGCCTCAACCGCCGTTCGACGACGCTGTCGGGGGGTGAATCCCAGCGGGTGCGTCTGTCGGTTCAGATTGGCTCGGAGTTGATGGGGATGTTGTATGTCCTCGATGAGCCGAGCATCGGTCTGCACCCACGTGACAATCGCAAGATGATCTACACCCTCCAACGGCTGCGCGACCAAGGCAACACCGTGATCGTGGTCGAGCATGACGAAGAGACCATGCGCGCGGCGGACCATATTATTGAGATCGGGCCAGGGCCAGGCCAATATGGTGGCGAGGTTGTCGCCCAAGGCCCCCTTACCCAGTTGATACAGCAAGGAACTTCGCTCACGGGGCAATTTCTCAGTGGGCAGCGCTCGATTCCCCTGCCCCAACAATATCGCCCACGCACCGAGCAGCGGTTGATCGTTCACTGTGCTACGGAGAACAATCTAAAGCGTATCGATGTCGCCATCCCGTTGGGGTTGCTGGTCTGTATCACAGGCGTTTCGGGTTCGGGGAAGAGCACGTTGATCAATGAGATCCTCTTTAAACAACTACAGGTCGCCCTCTATGCCAGTCGCATTCTGCCTGGCGCGCATGAACGGATTGAAGGGCTAGAGCATATCCAGGCGGTGATTGACATTGACCAAACACCCATCGGGCGCACGCCCACCTCCAATCCGGCCACCTATGTTGGGCTTTTTGACCCCATTCGCGCTCTTTTTGTGGCTACGGAAGAGAGTCAACGGCGTGGCTACGCTGCGGGGCGTTTTAGTTTCAACACGAAAGGGGGCCGTTGCGAAGAGTGTCGCGGCCAAGGGATGATTGTCACCTCCCTCCAGTTTATGGCCGATGTGGAAGTGCTCTGCCATGCTTGTAAAGGGGCTCGCTACAACGAAGAGACTTTGGAGATCACCTACAAAGGCAAGAACATTGCCCAGGTGCTTGACTTGTCGATTGAGGAAGCAGTGCAGTTCTTCCACGCTTCGCCGCTGCTTGCCCACAAACTACGGGTATTGGCGCAACTGGGGTTGGGCTACCTGAAATTAGGTCAATCTTCAACGACGATTTCTGGTGGCGAAGCCCAGCGGATCAAACTGGCCCATGAACTGGGGAAGATCAAGCGGGGTGGGCGTACGCTCTATATCCTAGACGAGCCGACAACCGGCCTCCACCTGGCTGATATTCAACGGCTGCTCGATGCCCTGAATCAGTTGGTTGACGCGGGTAACAGTGTTCTCGTGATTGAACACCACCTGGATGTGATCAAAAGTGCCGATTGGGTTATCGACTTGGGGCCAGAGGGCGGGAAGCAAGGCGGTTACATCGTCGCCCAAGGCCCGCCAGAAATGATTGCCCAGTGTGAGCAGTCCTATACCGGCCAATATTTGCGGAAAGTGCTCGCACATCTGAATCAGCAGGGTTAAAACCCGCGGCTGACAACGAGAAGCGCCCGCAGGCGCTTTTCGCGGTTATCATGAAGTTCGCACTTGCGTTGCTGGCACATCCCCGGTGAATTGCACTTATCCTACTTTGGGCGCATAATACCACAAAAATTCGCAAGCTCCAGGGATGGTCAGCCAGTCATGATGCTTTATCTTGTTGCAACACCCATCGGTAACCTCGACGACATCACCCTGCGCGCGTTGGAAACGCTGCGCACGGTCGATTTTGTCGCCAGCGAGGACACGCGCAAAACAGGCCGTCTGCTCAAACATTTCGAGATTAGCAAACCACAGATCGCTTTTCACGAACATAACGAACGGCAGGCCGTTGAACGGATCATGGGGCTGCTGCGCGAGGGGAAGGCCGTGGCCGTGGTGACCGATGCGGGGACACCAGGCATTGCCGATCCTGGCTTTATTGCCGTGCGCCGTGCGCTGGAAGAGGAACTGCCCGTCACTATGATCCCCGGCCCCACGGGCTTGATCATGGCGGTGGTCCTCTCCGGCCTGCCGGTCCATAGCTTTACCTTCCGTGGCTTTCCACCCCGCAAACGAGGGCAGCGCCAACGGTTTCTCGCCGTGGATCAACAGTCGCCCCACACCCTAATTTTCTATGAAAGTCCCTATCGATTGGTCGAGTTTCTGAAAGATGCCCTAGAAGTCTACGGCGACCGACCCGCGGCCATTGCCAATGATCTGACCAAACTCTACGAGCAAGTGCAGCGGGGCAGCCTGTCATCACTCCTCGCCACGTTGGATGGAAGCGCCCTGAAAGGTGAGTTTATTGTGGTGATCGGTGGGTGGACAGAGGGGGAGGGTGAAACTGGTGCAGAAGATCTGGCAGATGAAGATCTAGATGATCCCTTTGATCTAAAGCCACAGGGCTAGGGAACACGCAGGCTAAAGCGGGCTTTAGCCTGCGTTTGCGCGACATTCGTTGGTTTGTGAGAAGTCAGCAGCCTGTTTTCCCCTTATCCGTAAGACGCCAAGCCTGCTCGCCCTACGGAACCGGCTACGGGGGTGGGTACCGACGGGACATATTGATAAGTCGGATCTACCTGTTGTTTTTGCACAATGGGAATAATCTCCTGCCAAGTGGCGACCAACCCAACCGGTGTGGGTGGCAGATCATGAGCAATGGCACGGTGTAATTTCCCCAATTTATAGCAAGGCACGGCCGCGTACATGTGGTGTTCAATGTGGTAGTTCATATGCCAGTAGAGAAACTGGACAAAGGGATTCACGCGGAAAGTGCGTGTACAGAGGCGGAAATCGGCCACATTGTCCTGCAGCCCCACATGCTGTGTATTGTTACATAAAAAGAGTAACCATCCCCCATAAAATGGCGCTACGGTAATGAGCACGGGCAGTAGCCAGAGATTCATTCCCAACCAGCCGTGTAGCGCCAACGAAAGTACAATCAACAATCCATGACCAATCAACAAAAAGCGTGCCCAGCCGAACAAACGTCGGCGTTTTTCTGGCTCAGTTTCGGGGAAAAGGAGATTTTCCCACTCCCCTTCTAGGCGGCCCTGGCTGAGGCGCAGGACACCCTTGACCCGCTGATAGAAGCCCCAGGGGTTGGCTATCGCGCTTTTGAGAAACCCATCCATGGTAATTTTGAAGGGCAGCATCACTTCCAAGTCATCCGGAGGATGGAGGGTATACTTGTGATGCTCCTGATGGCTTGTCCAAAAGAGAACATGGTTAAAGCTACCTAAAAAGCTAAAGACATAGAGGAAAAAAGTATTCAACCCTTTTGTCTTAAAGACGGTGCTGTGACATAGCTCGTGGAAGCCGTTGAGTAAAAAGGCGTAGAAGGTACCATGGAGGAACAGCACCAGCAGTAACACCCACACGGGCAGATAGGCCGCGGCATAGAAGGCCGCGGCCCCGGTCAGGATCAGCAAGCCTAAATGCCCCAACGTTTGTAGGGTTCCCCAGAAATCGCTGCGCTGATTTAACTCGGCCAAGGTTGCACGATCGATCGGCGTGCGGTACCAGTTGATCTTTGGATGTTTTTGTTCAGCAAGCATACTCCCTATCCTTTGCCTGAAAGCAACGCAACAGCGGATTTAAGTAATAGCCCTTTTGCCCTATGGGCTTCTGCCAATCATAGGGCAAAGGCGCTGGTACCTAAATCCGCTGCGGTATCTATACAATCAAGAATGGTGCAGTTGGTAGATGCTGCTAACTGCGCAACCGCCAACAAGAATAACCTTGCTTAGCCCTGCTTGGCCCAATAATCGTCTAGTAGTTTTTGGAGGGCTATGTTCATCTCTGGTACTACGGTAAAGGCGTCGGCTTGGCCTGCGACCATCTTGTCGCGCGCCGGGCCAAAGACCTCATTGGTGATAAGGCGGTCATCGATCTCGCCCGCCTCATGGAGAATACCCGTTTGGAAGGCGTCAATAAAGGGTTGCAGCTCTTCTAGCCCCCACTTTTCCCGGGTCGCGGGCACCCACAACTTATCATTAAATTCCGGCGTGACGGGTTGGCGGCCTGAGGAAGCAACATACTTTTGTGCGTCTTCACTGCCTGCAAACTTTAAGAATTCCCAAACCGCGTCGCTGTTTTGCGTCTTGGCATTCATCAAGAGAACATGACCAAAGACCATATGGGCTCGCTTCCCGGTGGGCGACAGGGGTAGTTGCGCCACCCCGAATGGAACGCCACCGTCAGCCTGTTGCTCTTCGGTGCAAGCCCATTCACCGCAGGCCATCTTGGGGAAGAACCAGGGGCCTTCCATCTTCATCGCCACATTGCCAGAATCCAATTGATTCAGGCCCCCCTCCATCATGGCGGGTGTTGGGCTGACTTTGAATTCATTTACCGACTGATAGAGTTGGAAGTTGATCATCTGCATGATGTACTCTTGATCCCACATGGCCGTCTTGGGTTCAATTTCCTGGTCCCACTCTTTATCTCCGTTCAAGCGCATCCAACAGGCCAAACGCTCGTAGGAGACATTGGTTTGGTAGCCAAAATGTTGGACGCCATCAATGGTTCCTGTGAGCTTTTGGGTCAGTTCAACAAACTCGTCGTAGGTCCAATCGTCAGTGGGATAGGGGATGCCGAGCTTGTCAAAAGGCGCTTTCGCATAGAAGATGACCATGGCATTCATGTTCCAAGGCACGCCATATAAGTTACCGCGGAACTTGGTTTGGGCTTCGTAGACATCGTGCCAGGCGTCAGGATAGGGGGTGTTGTAATCGTCTCTAGCGCGTAGTTCGTCAAGCGCCATATAGACGTTCTTGGCGGAAAAGCTTTGGAAGAGCCATGTTTGGTTGTTGATAATATCAGCCGCGGTGCCACCAGCCAGTGCGGTTTGCAATTTATCATAGTAGCCTGTCGGTGATTGCTCGAGGCGGATCGTAATACCGGGGTGTGCTTCCTGGAAGTCGGCAATACAGCGGTCGGCAATGTCTTTGTCCAGCACATCCCCCCATTCATACCAGGAAATTTCCGTGGTTGCTGTGCCGGGTGCCGCGGCACCACCGCCTGTTTGCCCTGTGGATGGCGCACAAGCCGCCAATAACCCACCGAAGGCGGTGATCCCTACACCAGCTACAGTGGCTTTCAAAAAGGTGCGTCGCGATAGGGCTCGATCAGTTTGCTCCATTTGCCTTCTCCTTTGCATTGAAAGGTATACAGAACGATTTATGAGAAAGCGACAACGAATAACGCGACGAATTTGCGTACACGAGTAGTCGAT
>JAHBVH010000045.1 GCA_019637645.1 Caldilineaceae bacterium | reverse complement strand
TCGGTCAAGCGGCGCGAAAGCGCACGCGTAAGGTCTACCGGTTTAATTGCTTACCCTTCATCAGCCGTTGGGCTACCGAACAACGGCGGCTAAAGCCCGCTTGCGCGGGCGTTGCGCACCCCGAACACGAGACCTGTCAGGTTTTTCAAACCTGACAGGTCTCGGAAGCACCAACGGCGGTTAACCAGGCAACCCGAGTTCTTCTTGCTTAAATTTGCGCCAGTTCTCCAACACAATCTGTTCCAGCGCTTCGGGATAATTGATCTGAAACTGGGCCGCGACCACACGACCGGCCCGCGCCACAGCAGCCCAAACCCGCTCCTGCGCCTCCCACATTTCGAGACGGGTAGTCGTTGGTGCGCCCATCAGTTGGCCTAGTTCAGCGCCCAAGGCTTTGGGTAGCACATCCGACGCGGCTTTCAGCCCATGGATGGAAGGGCGGGTTAAGTCACCACAGTCGGTTCCGGTCTGTTCAATAAAGAGCAGACGCGCCAATAATTGGCGGAACAGATGGATCCCTGTATAGATGGTAAAGTCCTGATGACGGTAGATCACTTTGCGCGATTTATCGACATTGATCCAAAAGAAAACGAGTTGCGAGGCCAACGCCGCGGGATCGACAGGCTGGGGGCCAAAAGGCGTTGCGCCCGCCGTATCGGGGACCGCGGCCAAGAGTTCAGCGCGATAGGCATCGTCGCGACAGGCGAGGAGCAAGCGTTGCGATTTGGGCAGTTCCCGATCTCGCGGCTGGATATGGAGGTCATAGATCCCGCCCGCGGTCAGGTAGACATGGTAGACAAAAAAGTTTTCGGCAAAGGGCGAAAAATGGTGAGCGGCATAGGCATCGCCAAAGAGATCAGCAACCGCCAAGGTACGCCACGCGGCGAGCGACGCGGGGGTCACGCCGATATAGAGGTCAATATCGCTGTACAGATCGGCATTACCACGGCCCAGGCTCCCCTCTAGCCAAAGCCCGAGCACATCGGATCGTTGCCAAAGCGCTGGCACTAAGGTGTGCAAAAACGCAGCCTGCGGCAAAAGCGGCAGTTTGTCCAACTGAATACCATCATGCATGATCTTCCTCCTATGCAAGATCGCTATTGAATGGAAATGTTTCTGATTAAATAATGATGGGAAAGCCGTACAACAAAGTAGAGTTAGCATTGTAAAAGATTTCACAAATTTAGACAAATTGTGAAAAACAACACAAGCTCGCTCCGCAAGAACAAAAGGCAAGAAAATCAAAAAAAGGGATTGACAAGCCAAAGGAAGAGCGGGACATCGTGCGTGTCTGTCAGTACTTTGCCACGCAGGGGGTAGAGAATGACCCTGCACAACTTGTGCAAGAACTTTGGTCGCGCTACCAGCACAGCCGTCCCCAGGATCGGTTAGCAGATTTCTCCCGCTTTGGCGCGGCTGAGGAGATATGATATAGTTGCTACCATAAATTTATTGTTTGTATGAAGGTTGGAGGCACCAAGACAGGGTGATGGACAAGAGGCAATCAGGAAGACGCCTCGTCCACCACCCTGTCTTTCCCTTTTTACGCCTGCCACCGCCAGTGATTGATTTGAGGAATTAAATGCGCTTACTACTTCGCAATGTCACCTTGTGGAGCTTAACGCTCGGTCATTTTAGCGTTGACATGTTATCCGGCGCGATGCCGATTGCCGTGGGGCTATATCTAAAAGATGCGCTGGGCCTCAGCCTCGGCCAAATTGGGTTGCTCTTAGGCGCCTACCAAATGACCTCATCGCTGACGCAGCCCCTTTTTGGTTATTTCAGTGACCGCTATGGTGGTCGTTGGTTTGCTGTGGGCGGCGTGATCTGGATGTCCATCCTCCAGGGGTTGGTCGGCTTTATGCCGACCTTTGAAAGCGCCCTGGTCATTGCCACGCTGGCGGGGTTGGGTTCCGCGGCCTTTCATCCCCAAGGGGCATCGGGGGCCAACATTGCCGCGGGTGAACAGAAATCCGCCGGGGTGGCGATGTTTATGCTAGGCGGCAACGGCGGTTTTGCCGTCGGCCCCATCTTGGCCGCTTTGGTCATGGGAGCCATGGGGGTCCGTGGGACAGCCGTGCTCGGGTTGGTTGGGCTTTTCATTGCGCCCTTTCTCTATTTTCTGACGGGCCGCGCCCAAAAGCAAGGAAACCAGAAAAAGAATGCAGCCAGTTGGCGCATCGAGCTGAATCCGGCCTTCACCATGACCGCCGTCCTGGCCTTGATCTTGGTCATGTCCTTGCGCGCCATGTCCCAGCAATCATTCTCTTCGTTTACGCCCCAATTCTTTGTCGATATCGCGGGCTTTACCAAGGCCCAAGCCAGTTTACTCTCCTCCGTGATGCTCTTTGTCCTCGCCTTTGGCACGCTCACCGGTGGCATGTTGGCCGACCGCATTGGGGGTGTCAAGGTAATGGCGGTCTCGATGTTAGTTTCAGCCCCACTCATGGCGCTCATGTTCTTGCTCGGTGACTGGCGTGCCTTTTGGGTGGCCCCTTTCTTGGGCTTTGCCTCGGGCGCGGCTTGGCCCCCGATGCTGGTGTTGGCCCAAAGCCTCTTCCCCAAGAATGCCGGGGTTGGCTCGGGTGTGGCGCTCGGCTTTGTCTTTGCCATGGGTGGGATTGGCCTCCAAGTCACCGGCTGGCTAGCGGAACCACAGCGGTTGGGCTTGACGACGGCCATGTTGCTCTTGAGCATTGTGCCCCTGATCACGGCGGTGTTGGTCTTCTTGTTACCCAATCAACAAGCCGGTCGGCCTCTTGTGGGTCCAGCCGCTACAGTGGGTGTCGCCACTGTCAAAGGATAAGCGAATGGCCGTGGGTAAGCGGCGCGACAGCAGAAAGGCGATACCGATGGCACCTGTAGAATATAACACACTTGCATTGGCCGTTGAGGGCTACCCAGGCCGCCAGAGTTATTTACCTGGCGAGGAAGTGACCTTGCACTGTTCGGCACGCACGCCGACCTTTGCCGCGGAGATCGCCCGCATTGGCAAAGAACGCATCGTCGTCTGGCGACGTGACCAGCTTCCTGGCCGCGAACAGCCAACCCCCGCCGATGCCTATGCCAAAGGCTGTGGCTGGCCGGTGACTTTTGCGCTGCGCATTCCCACGGATTGGCCGAGCGGCTTCTATGAAGTGACCTTCCAAGCCCATGGCGTAACCGGCCCGGCAGCCACCAGCCATGCCTGCTTTGTGGTGCGGACGGCCCACCCGGGGCGCACAGCTTCACGGTTGCTAGTCCTCAGCACCAACACCTACCAAGCCTATAACAAATGGGGCGGCCACTGTCTCTACACCGGCGCGACCCAGGTTTCCTTTCAACGCCCCCTGGAGCGGGGCTTTGTCACCCGCCCAGCCGCGGCCTATGATGGCCGGGTTGCCAGCATTGAGCCCGCTGGCGACCCCGAACATCATCGTTTGCTAGCGTATCTGAAGACGAACCAGTATCCACTCTGGTGTGCTTCGGGGGGCTGGCATAATTGGGAGCGCCGCTTTGTCCAGTGGGCCGAGCGCAATGGGCTGGCGCTCGACTATGCCGTCAACAGTGATCTGGAATTGCGGCCCACAGTGCTCGACGGCTATAAGCTGCTGCTGAGCGTGGGGCATGACGAATATTGGTCGTGGGCCATGCGCGACACGATCGATGCCTTTGTCGAAGCGGGTGGCAACCATGCCATCTTTTCGGGCAATACCTCTTTTTGGCAGGTGCGGCTTGCGGATGAAGGCCAGACTATGGTCTGTTACAAAGGGCAGGCCCACCTCAAGGATCCTGTCATGGGCACCGCCGAACAGGCGCGGCTGACGAGCTTTTGGTCCAGCCCGTTGATTGGGCGACCCGAGAGTACCACCATTGGACTGAGCTTTACCCATGGCGGTTATGCCCGCGTCGGTGGTGGCACCCCCCGCTCCTCGGGCGCGTACACCGTCTACCGGCCCGAGCATTGGGCCTTTGCCGGGACGGATCTGCACTATGGCGATGCCTTGGGCTTGGGCGCGTATGTGGTTGGGTACGAGGTCGATGGCTGTGCGCTGACGTTGGACAATGGCTTGCCCGTGCCGACCTACACCGACAGCACACCCGCCGGTTTTACCATCTTGGCGACCGCGCCCGCGCGGCTCCTCTCGCAAACAGCCGCTTACAGCGAAATTCCCAAAGCCATTTGGGCCGACCCCGATGGCCCCGGCGATCTCGAAAGCCTCGCCATGGGCCTCTTTGGCGAGGCCTCGCCCGCCAACGTCGCCCGGCTCGCCCACGGGCATGCCGTCATGGGCTACTTTACCCGCGGTCAAGGCACCGTCTTTAACGTCGGCTCCACCGACTGGGCCTATGGCCTGGATCAGGATCCGCTCATTCAGCAGGTTACGAAGAATGTATTGGAACAGTTAGGTTAGATTACACCAGCATCGTCCGCCCGGTGTGGGCGCGGCCTTGTTGGGCAATGGCTTCGTTGTGGCCGCCCACCACGCGTACCCCGGCATCGATCCGGTCTAGGGCATTTTCAGGCGTCACCCCTTCCAGGAAGGCAATATTGTTCGCGCGGCACGCGGCCATCACCCGTTCGCGCACTTCGATCATGATGGGCGGCAGGGGGCGTGGTAATTGCCAATACCCCAGGGAGAGGCTCAGGTCGCCGGGTCCCATTTCGGCAAAGCCAATGCCGGGGACACTGAGGATCGCTTCAATGTGAGGAATGGCCGCAGCCGATTCGATCTTGAGGCCCAATAGCAGCTCGCCTTCAGGGTTGAGCGGCCACGGTTCGGCCTTGCGCAGATAGCCATCGCGGTCTAGCCCCCAAATGGGTGCGGCGGATGGTTCCGAACCGACCCCCCGCCGCCCTTCGCCCAGACCCTGATCACGCCCCAGTTGGTGGATCGGGTAGCGACAGGCTTCCACAAAGGCGCGTACTGCGGCCGCGCTTTCAGCTTGGCAGAGCAGAATACCATGGACGCCGCGGGCCAAGATTTGGCGGAATTGCCAACTGTTATAGCGAACATGCGCGGCATCAACGCCCTCGACCGGAGCTTCTACAATCACGGCGGGGGTGCGGTGGCCGCTGCGGGTCGGGCCGCCATCTACGAGGCCACGCATATAGTCATCAAGCCCGGCCATGTTAAACGCGCCGTGCTCCATACCAATATTGATGTAGTCGGCCCAGGTGGCAGCATCGGCCACCCCTTGTGCATAGGTTAACAGATGGCCGGTATGGCCACCGGTGTAGTAGATTGGCTGACCTTGTTCTAAAAGTTCAATGGCGCGGTTAATACGCTGGGGCATAGGGCTTCTCCTCTTGGGTTCTGTTCCTCTGGTTTTGTAAACGTGCCGGGGACCATGTCACACAGCGGTGCCGGGGACGGGCCAACCGTGTCACACAGCGGTGCCGGGGACGGGCCAACTGTGCCGCCAATGGGGACCAATCTGTGGCCCGTCCCCGGCACCGCTGGTTTCTAGTAGCAGTTCGACCTAACGTTCGTCCGTTGGCGCAACGACCCCAAAGTGGCCGACCTCGGCGCTACCGAGCGCGGCCATAAGATCGGGCACCGTCAGAATGACAGCCACCCCCCGTTGGCCCGAGCCGATGGAGACTTCGGCTTGGGCAAGAACACTCTCATCGACCAAGACGCGCAAGGGTTGGGGCAGGCCAAAGGGTGCCACCGCGCCAATGACGTAGCCGGTGATCTGGAGTACTTCGGCCTCGGTTGCCAAGGTCAGGCGTGATTGGCCGACAAAGCGGCGCAAGGCCCGCCAATCGATCTGGCCGGGGCCAGCCATGAGCACCAAGAAATAGTCAGCGCTACGCAGGCGAAAGAGAATCGTGCGCACCACTTGGCTTGGGTGCTGGCCGCGCGCTTGGGCTGCCTCTGCTAGGGAATGAACAGGGCCGGTATGGCGAAAGAGCCGATAGGGAATGTGGCTTGCCGCCAACGCAATGGCGACTGGTGGTAATTCATTCATAGACCATAGGTGTGGACTTAGCGGTTGACCATTCGCTCGCTTATTGTACCTGGGATGCGTCAGGGTGACAACTCAGCAGGTGAAGGCAACAAAATCATTGGGCAGCGCTAAATCGCTGCAGGGAATCATTGGGCAGCGCTAAATCGCTGCAGGGAATCATTGTGCGAACTGCCCATGATCATTCTCACCAATTGGATGATTTCTTCTGTTAATCCGCTAATAATCGGTCACAATTGTTCAACATACCCAATAAATATTAACCAAACTTTAAACAAAAGTCTCTTGTTTTTCGGAACGATTCGTAAGATAATGGTGGATGAACGCAAGAATCCCATCGAAGGATTCCATGGCAACCTAGACCAGTCCCTTCCACGGACGCCTGATAGGCTAGGGCAGAAAGGACGGCACACTTCTACACTTTGAGAAATGAAGCCACAGGATCATGAAGGACCGTATGCACCAGTCGTATGCACCCACAAAATCGAACTTATTTTTTGATTTTTAACCAAGGACTTTTCTAAAATACCCCCACACTTGGCTGTGTACTACGTGTATCAGGGTGTTCCTGTAGCGTCCAAGTTCCATGAAAGTGTTGGAAGTAGCTGTAAGGCCAAAGGAGCAGTACAATGATTCAGAAACAATCGTCTCCATGCCCAGGTCATGTTCGGGTCAGTTTTGAGTTGCCCTCTTGCTTATGGGCAGATCGCATTTTCCTTGTCGGCGACTTTAATGATTGGGATGAAAAGGCGACCCCAATGTATCAAGCACGCGACGGTGTTTGGCGGGCTGTGGTCGATCTACCCGTGGGCCAGCACTATCAATTCCGCTATATCATTGATGGCCAGTGGAAGACCGATTACAACGCCGATGGCTTCGCCCAAGGCAGCTATGGTACCGATAACAGTGTCGTCTATGCCGAATTGCCCGTGACGGTGATGGAAGAAAAGGGTGCGTTGGTCCAGGACTCACTACCCACCCGTCAACGGCCAACCCAAACTGAATATCTTGTCAAATTCCCAGCCTATGACGTGCGCGAAAATAATCGCAAACGAACCCCCAAGCCAGTCCGCGTGGCTGCATAACCACCTTACCCTAGCGCTGAGAAAAACGGGACAGTTGCGCAACTGTCCCGTTTTTTTGTTGTATGGTATGATTCCCTGCCTATGTCATTACGCGGATCATCCAAACACTTATGGCGCTTACTATTATTAATGGGGCTAGCGCTTGGGCTACGTCTCTGGCAGATTCAAACGCTCCCGCCTGGTTTCCACTTTGACGAAGCCTTTGAAGGCTTAGAGGCTTGGCGCATCTTAACCGACCCCGCCTATCGCCCGATCTTTTTAGAGGGCAACTTTGGTGTCCCCCCACTGAATGCCTATGCGAATGCGCTCATGTTTGCTATCGTTCCGCTCTTTGGCGGCAGTGCGGGACCGCTTGCCATGCGCCTGACAGCCGTCTGCTTTGGCCTCTTGGGGATTTTGGCCCTCTATGGGCTGGCCCATGAAATACGGCTGCTAACAAGACCACGGCTGACGCTTTCGGTAGCCTTTCCCTTGTGGGCCGCGGCGGTGCTAACGATCATGCGTTGGCATCTCCACTTTAGCCGCATGGGCATCGAGCCGATTCTCGTTCCCCTGCAATGGAGCGCGGCTACTTATTTTTTTCTGCACGGCTGGCGCACAGGCCGTTGGTGGAGCTTTGCCCTGAGTGGGCTTGTTTTGGCCGCGGCCATGTATACCTACCAAGGCGCGTGGATCATCCCCTTTCTCCTGATCCCCACCATGGCTTGGCTACGCTTGGACCAAAACCGGTCACCGCAAAGCGCCGCACCCACACCATCCATCCGGCAGCACTTCTTAGGCAGCGCAGTAACGGCTGGCATCGCGTTGCTGCTCTTTGCCCCGTTGGGCTGGTTTATTGTCAACCATGTAGAGCTGGTTTTGACACGGCCCGCGCAATTGAGCATTGTGGGCGAGACCAGCAGTCCCGCTGATAGTGGCGTGGGTGCGGCGCTTTGGGCCACGGCGAAAATGTTTGGCCCGCTCGGTGCATCAGGCGATCTCGATCCGCGCCGCAATGTACCAGGGCTGCCCGCCCTCAGCGTCTGGCTGGCGCTCCCCTTTTATCTGGGGCTAGCCTTAGCGCTCTGGCGCTGCCGACAACCCGCCTATGCCATTCCCCTGATCGGCCTTGGCGGGCTGTTGCTTCCTGGCATCCTCAGTGAATATGCCCCCCACTTTCATCGCATTTTAGGGGCCGCCGCGCCCACAGCTCTCCTCTGTGCCATTGGCCTCGATCGGCTCTGGCAATGGCGACCACGCCGAGCACCCTATGCGCACTGGTTGGCCCTGGTGCTCTTCATCGGCGGGGGTGTGACAGAAAGCTACAATTACTTTGTGCGGTGGGCGCGGCTGCCCGATCTCTTCTACGCCTTTGATGTAGGACTGTGGCAAGTAGGGCAAACCATGGCCGCGCAGGCGACTACCCCCCTCTACTTAACCCCGCGCAGTGCTGACCATGCGACGCTGGCCTTTGCTTGGACGACGCGCGCGCCCACAGCAGCCCAACCACCGGTCACCTTTGATGGCCGCCAGATCTTTCCCTTTGCCGCCCAGCAGACAAGGAGCGCCGAAGCGTACGCCGTGATCGAGCATGAAGATTTTCGGACACGCCTCCTTTTGCCCAGCCTCTTCCCCACGGCCACGGTTACCACCGAAATTCAGGACAGCCAAGGCAATCCCTACGCGCGGCTTTACGAACGGGCCGCGGGCACCGTTACGCAGCGAAAACCCCAACACGAATTTGCCACCACTTTGGGCGATGGGATCGATCTTATTGGCTATGATCTCCAGCCGACACCGTTACAGGTTGGCACAGTTCTCTATCTCCAGCTATATTGGCGAGTCACCGCCACCCCCCGCGCGGACTGGACAGTCTTTACCCACTTGCGCCAGGTGGACGCCGCGGGCAACAGCAGTCGCGTCACCGGGCAGGATAGCCAACCAGGCGGCGGCTCGCTGCCAACCTCACGCTGGCAAGCAGGTTGGGAAATTCTCGATGAGTATCAATTGGCGCTCCCAGCCGATTTACCGCCAGGCAGTTATACCATTGCCATTGGGCTGTACCAACCAACCGGGGAACGCTTGCCCACCACCGGCACCGGGGTGATGTTAGGAGAAGTCCAGATTGAGTAGCCAACCCACACCAGCCAGCAGGGTGCGCCAGCGGTCAGCCACAGCCCCGCAGCCCCGCCAAACGCTGCTGCCCCTGCTCTATGCTATGGACGAAGCCCATGGCTGGAGCCAAGGGATGCGCGCGATCACCCATACATTGCTAGCCCACAGTCAGCTCCAGCCGGGGCCGCGGCTGGAGCTAGGTTGTGGCTCTGGGCTTTTTCTCCGTGAATTACAGGAGCGCTCCCCGACAGAGCCTTGTGTGGGCCTTGACCGTAATGGGATGGCCTTGGCCTTTGCCGCGCAACGCGCAAATACGGGCGAGCTGACCCAGGCGGACCTGCAACAATTACCTTTTCGCGACAACCACTTTGCCTTGCTTGTTGCACTAGATGTTTTTGATCAACGGCAAGTGGATTTGCGGGGTGCCCTCGGCGAAAGCTGGCGCGTCCTGCAGCCAGGCGGCCACCTTGTGCTGCGGATCAGTGCCCATCCGTGGCTACATAGTGCCCATGATCGGGCCTTTAACACGGGGCGACGCTACCACCGTGCCGAAGTCGCGGCGACCTTACAAGCCGCCGCCTTTCAGGTCGAACGGTTTACCTATGCGAACCTTCTGCTAGCACCCCCCATCATTTTACAACGACTGTTGCAGCGCTGGCATTGGCTGGCCTATTCCAGCAACCACACGGTTGCGCCACGGCTGAATCAATCAGTCGCCCAAGCCCTCCAGTGGGAAGCACGTCTCCTCCGTCATTGTAATTTACCCTTTGGCATCAGCCTCTATGTGATCGCGAGAAAGCCGCTATGAGTGTCGATTCATCCGCCCTAGTCTGTACCGTCTTACCGACCTACAACGAGCGCGAAAATATTGGGCCGCTAGTCCAAGGCATTCTCGCCAGTGCGCTTACGCCCCACCTTGTCTTGGTAGTCGATGACAATTCGCCGGATGGCACGAGTGAGGTTGTGGAAAAGCTCATCGCCCAAGGCAACCCAGATCCAACCCGTCAAGTGCTTCTCGTGCGCCGGGTTGGGGAAAAGGGACTCACCTCGGCCATCCAGCGGGGGATCGACGAAGCGATCCACACCCACCAAGCGGCCATTGTCACCTGGATGGATTGTGATCTCTCCATGCCCCCTGCCGATGTACCCAAGTTGGTCCAGGCAGTGCTAACGGGGGCTGATGTCGCGGTTGGTTCGCGCTGGATAGCAGGCGGAGCCGATGTCGCGCATGGACGGATGGCGCGCACCCTGAGCTGGCTCATCAACCATTTTGCCATCTTCCTCCTGGGTAATCAGGTCCATGACTATACCAGTGGCTTTATTGCGGCACGGGCGACCGTCCTTACGCGCCTGCGCCTCCGGGGTGACTATGGCGAATATTGTATTGATCTGCTCGGTCGCGCGGCCCAAGCGGGGTATAACCTACGCGAAGTTCCTTACGTCTGCGTACCCCGCACTACCGGCGAAAGCAAAACGGGTGTCAACCTATGGGATTATCTGGTGAAGGGGCGCAAGTATGTCGCGACCATTTGGCGTCTCTTTCGGGAGATTCAGTAAGCTAGTGCTATAATTTGGGATGACAAGCCAGAAAAGCGCCAACCCACCACGCTTATTATTCTAGGAAAGTATCGAAACTAATGTTGCAACCAGCCGAACTCACCCTCGAAGAAATGGGTGATCTAGCCGCGATCATTCCGGCGGCAGACCCCGAAGTCAAAGTCCGTTATCGCCCCATCCCCGACTTCGAGGAGCGCACCGATCAATCGACTCGCCGCGCCATCATCCCCGTTTGCGAACCAACCTTGGCCGGCAATGAGCTCAAATATGTGCAACAAGCGGTGGAGACCAACTGGATCTCTTCTGCCGGTAGCTTTATCCGCGATTTTGAAGCGAAATTTGCCGCGGCCTGTGGCGTTCGTTATGGGATCGCTTGTGCGAATGGCACGGTGGCGATGCACCTGGCCCTGGCGACCTTGGGGTTAGGGCCAGAGGACGAAGTGATCATCCCCACCTTTACTATGATCGCCACGGCCAATGCCGTCACCTATTGTGGGGCAAAACCGGTCTTGGTCGATATGGAGCCAGCCTATTGGCAGATGGATCTTAACCAAGTAGCGGACAGAATTACGCCGCGTACCAAAGCCATTGTGCCGGTGCATATCTACGGCCACCCGACCGATATGGACCCGCTTATGGAACTCGCCCAACGCCATGGCATTACAGTCATTGAAGATGCCGCCGAGTCCCACGGGGCCGAGTACAAAGGCCGCCGTACCGGTAGTTTGGGTGACGCGGCGGGCTTTAGCTTCTATGGCAACAAGCTGATCACCACGGGCGAAGGCGGCATGGTCACCACCAATCGGCGCGACATTGCCAAGTTGGCCTGGAATCTGCGCGATCATGCCTTTAGCAGCGAGCGCCACTTTTGGCATAAATTTGTGGGTTTCAACTATCGCATGACCAATCTCCAAGCCGCGGTGGGGTTGGCCCAAGTGGAACAGCTCAATGATTTTGTGGAAAGACGCCGCCAGAATGCCCTGGCCTACAGCAGCCGCCTGCAAGGCATTCCCGGCATTCAGACGCCCCCCGAGGCCAGTTGGGCCAAGAATGTCTACTGGATGTACGGCATTCTGGTTGATGCCGCGGCCTATGGCATGGATCGCGACCAACTGCGCAAGGTGCTCGCCGACAATGGTATTGAAACACGCACCTTTTTTATTCCCATGCACTGTCAACCGGTTTATTGGAAACAGTTCCTGGGCGAGCGCTACCCCGTTGCCGAGGCGCTTTGCCGCGATGGCTTTTATCTACCTTCCGCCACCGCCTTGTCACGCGGCGAAATCGACTATATCACGGGGGTCATTCGCGAAGCCTGCCCCAACTTGTGATCACAGGTGAAGCAGGAAACTTCGGTCTCTGACACGAGCCCTGTATCAGAAACGTATGTTATTTGCCGTCTATTTTGACATCGCTGGCAATGTGAGTTATCCTACAGTGCAGCCCTGATGAGTTATCAACGCGCTAGATATGAAGCGCTGGATATGAAGCGCTGGATATGAAGCGCTGGATATGAAGCGCTGGATATGAAGCATTGTAGATGAACTGTTCTATTTCACATGTTGCAACGAATGAACCCACTGCGCTTTAGGAAAACGTCCGCTGGAAGCGGACACAGTTCTGCCTAAGAGGGAACACAATCTTGTGTTGCTCGCATTAGATTGTATCTGCGTTCATTGCTTCCACAACGCCACGCCGGTTAGACCGGGTGGCGTTTTTTGTTGGGTAGATTTTTTTGTTGGTCGATAAAAGAAGGGAAAGCGTATTACCATGAAACCAAGACCTACGATCAAAAAAGCTGTGTTAGCCTATTCTGGCGGCCTCGATACGAGTATTATTGTGCCGTGGCTCAAAAACAACTATCAATGCGAAGTTGTCTGCTTTTGCGCCAATTTGGGGCAGGCCGATGAGTTGGTCGGCCTCGAAGAGAAGGCCCTTGCTTCCGGCGCGAGCAAATGCTATGTGGAAGATCTGCGCGAAGAGTTCTTGACGGAGTATGTCTTCCCCACCCTGCAAGCTGGCGCGATCTATGAGCGCGATTATCTGTTGGGCACCTCGTTCGCCCGCCCGATTATTGCCAAGCATATGGTGCGCATTGCCGAACTCGAAGGGGCCGACGCGGTTGCCCATGGGGCGACGGGCAAAGGCAATGACCAAGTGCGCTTTGAGCTGACCGTGATGGCGCTGAACCCCAAGCTGCGCATCATTGCCCCCTGGCGCGAATGGAATATCCGTGGCCGCAAAGACGCGTTGGATTATGCTGCCGAATACAATGTACCCGTCAAAGCGACCATGGAGCGCATCTATAGCCAAGACAAGAATCTGTGGCACCTCAGCAACGAAGGTGGCCCGCTGGAAGATCCGTGGAACGAGCCGCCGGCGGACATGTTCGAATGGACCATTGCGCCCGAAGATGCACCAAGTGAGCCCGAATATATTGAGGTAGAGTTTGAAAAAGGCTTCCCCACCCGGCTGAATGGGGAAGCAATGGGGCCGGTTGAGCTCGTTCTCCGCCTCAATGAGCTGGGCGTCAAGCATGGCATTGGGCGGGTTGATATTGTCGAAAACCGCCTGGTTGGCATGAAGAGCCGCGGCGTCTACGAAACCCCCGGCGGCACGATCCTCTATAAAGCCCACGCCGCGCTGGAACAGCTCTGCTTGGATCGCGACACCTTGCACTATAAGCAACAGATCGGCTTACGCTTTGCCGAACTTGTCTACAATGGTCATTGGTTCACCCCCCTGCGCCGCGCCCTCACCGCCTTTGTCAATGAGACGGAAGAGAATGTCACCGGTACAGTACGGTTGAAACTCTACAAGGGCAATATCATTCTCGCTGGCCGCAAGAGCCCCTATAGCCTCTACAGCGTCGATTATGTCACCTTTGAAGAAAGCAGCGACTACGATCATGCCGACGCTGGCGGCTTTATCCGCCTCTTTGGCCTCCCCCTCAAAGTCGATGCCTTGATGCACATGCAGAATAAGTGATGAGAGCGCAGAAGACAGAAGGCAGAGGTCAGAAGCGATCTGACCTCTGCCTTCTGTCTTCTCTGTCTTCTATCTTCTGCCTTCTGTCTTCTGCGCTACCTTCTGATCAACAAGGAGAAACCAATGACCACTTCCTACAGCGTGCCTGGCTTTGATACAGCGGGCATTGCCGCAGGCATCAAAAAGTCTGGTGCGCCCGACTTCACGCTGATTGCCAGCCAAGCACCCTGTCGCGCGGCGGCAACCTTTACCACCAATAAGTTTCCCGCGGCTCCCGTTATCTATGATCGTCAAGTGTTGGCCTTGAATCCAACCGGCATCCATGCGGTCATCATCAATAGTGGGTGTGCCAACGCCTGTACTGGGGTGGAAGGGAACGCCAACGCCATACGCACGGCCGAGGCAGTTGCCGAAGCACTGGGTGCGAGCGACAACTCGGTTTTTGTGATGAGCACGGGCGTCATCGGTGTACAGTTGCCCATGGAGAAAGTGCTTGGCGGCATCCCCAAAGTGGTGGAGCAATTGCGACCAGACGGTTGGGAAGATGCCGCCCGCGCGATCATGACCACCGACACACGCCCCAAGCTCTTTACCCACACCGCCACCATTGCTGGACAGCCAGTCCGCTTTACGGGGATCTCCAAAGGCGCGGGGATGATTCATCCCAACATGGCTACCATGCTCAGCACCATTGTGACCGACGCCCATGTGACCCAACCCTTGCTCCAGCAGGCGTTGAGCAGTGCGGTAGGCCAGAGCTACAACTGCATCAGTATTGACGGGGATACAAGCACCAACGACACCGTTCTACTGTTGGCAAATGGGGTAGCGGGTCATGCAGAGATCACCAGTGCGCAAAGCAGTGATTATGCCGATTTTGTCGCGGCATTGACCAAGATCTGCATCGACCTAGCCCAGGCCGTTGTCCGCGATGGCGAAGGGGTGACGAAGTTTGTCACGATTCAGGTGAATGGGGCTGTGAGCGTGGCAGAAGCGCACAGCGGTGCTAACACCATTGCCACCAGCCCACTCGTGAAGACGGCCTTCTTTGGCAGTGATGCCAACTGGGGACGGATCTTGGCGGCCATTGGCCGGGCGGGGATTGCCGTCGAACCGGAACGCTGCTCACTCTTTGTCACTGGCGGGGCTACCCAAGGCGAACGCCTCCCCGAGTTACAATTAGTCGCAGCGGGGACACCCCTGGCCTATCAAGAAGCGGATGCCGCGGCCCGTTTTGCGCAGCCGGAGTTGGATGTTCGGGTTGAATTAGGGCTAGGGAGTGGCAGCGCAACGGTCTGGACCTGCGACCTCAGCCACGAATACGTGAGCATTAACGGCGATTATCGTTCGTAATGTCGAGACAAGACCTGACAGGTCTCTGGCCGTACCGACCAATGGCATAGTGCCAAAACATGGGAATTACGCCGCTCTAGACCTGTCAGGTTTTCCAAACCTGACAGGTCTCTGGCCGTACCGACCAGTGGCATAGTGCCAAAAGCAGCTTGTCTATAAAGCGGGGGGTTCACTCCGAGAACAGACATTCAGTTTATACCCGGCACCCCGCACAGTGACCAGATATTCTGGTTGAGATGGATTCAGCTCAATCTTCTGCCGCAGCCGCCGGATCGCCACTTCGAGAAAATTGATTTCATCCGCTTCGGCATAACCCCACGCGGCCGCCAGTAATGCCTCTTTGGTCACCGGGGCATTCGCGTGTTGCAACAGATAATACATCATACGAAATTCAATCTGCGTTAGTGGAATTTCTTCCTCACGGATCCACACCGTTCGACTTTGGTTATTCAGATAAATGGAGGGGTTCAATGTCCTGGGTAGATAGGGATATTTGCCCAAGCCGGCGCGCCGCAAGTTGGCGTGTAACCGCGCACTGAGTTCGGCCAATGTCACAGGCAGCGCGACATAATCATCGGCCCCTAGCAAAAGAGCATCGATCATGTCATTCAGCTTTTTCTGCTCAGAGAGCAGGATTAGCGGCACATGACTCTCAGCGCGCAGTTTCACACAGAGGTCAAAGACATCAGCATCAGCCAAGTCGGTGTGCAACAAGATCAGCTCGACGGCCATGTAGGTGACACAGGCAAAGAGATCGCGCTCACTCTCGACACAGCGAACGGCATAGCCAGCTTGGGTCAAGCCGTCATAGAGCAATGTGCGCGTTGAGCCGTTGTTAACGGCCAACAGGATCATGGCTTGTGATAGTAGCGGTGTAGGTGGTACACAATGGCTGCGCAGCGGTGTACCTCGATCAAACGCAGAAGGATTGCGGTGTGTGATGGAAGTAGTCATAGGATGCCAACTTGAGTCTCTTGAGTCTTTTGGGCAGGACACGCCAATGCGATTCGGCATTGCATCAAGAGCCATCGACGCCAAATTTTATTAGAAGTTACGCAGTTGATCGGCGTGACCAGAGACCTGACAGGTTTTCCAAACCTGTCAGGTCTGGTCCAAGTGCGTAACTTCTATTTATATTTGTCACGGGGCACAGTAAACCCAAGGCAACGCCGCGCCACAGCTCACCAAAGATGACGTAATACACTTTATTTTGGTAACGGGTAATTTATACGAATTACCGACGTTTACCAGACGATACAAATTTAGATAGAACGCGGCGCGCGCCGCGGCAGGTAGGGCGTAGCTTAGCGCTCGATCTCTGATGGCTGTTTGAGGGAAGAGCGGCGCGCGGATTTATCATTTTTGAGGGCGCGCTGATCAGCGCGGGCTGCCATGACACAAACCGCGTAGAAAAGAAGGGAGGCGAATAGCGATAAAAATAGGTAAATTAGGAGAATTGTACTCACTGGTCTGGCGTCTCCAACCAAGCCTAGCAATGGCGCCAACCGCGACTTTCACCTAGCGCATAGCACCCAACCGATCAAGGCACATCCTATGCTAGATGACGTACCACGCAATATTTCGTTCCAGTTTCATTGGGCTACGGCGCTGCTGTATCAACGAAAATAAGAACGGGCTCGATCTACGATCTTGGTAACAGTCTCCTCAGATTGCTCGACAATCTGCGCTAACTCCCACAACGTTACGCCACAAAGATAGTAGAGCAACAACACCTGCTGGACTTCTAGTGTACATTGACGAAAAAGCCGATAGAACCGCGCTGGTTGGGCAGGGTGATCGCCGGTTTCTTGGTCAACGGCATGCTGCCCCACAGGGGCATGGTCACTAAAATGTCGACGATAGCGTAACACATGTTGATAAGCAATGGAAAAGATCAAAATCGTTAAACTCACAATACGGTGTGAGCTAGCCAAGGTATGGATGACATCCGAAAGAATCAAGCGTACAACGCGGCGCGCCTCGGCGTCGTTGTTCACATTGTAGAGAACATAGCTATACAAATAGGGGCTCCAATGATCGAGCAACTGTACCCACGCCGCTGGATCACCAGCACATAAGCGGCTGATCAACTTGTCTTCTTTTCGATTACGCGGTAGTGACCGGCGGCGCAGGCCCGTTGAAATAGATGTAAGGTATCGATGCATGGAACAGCCTAGGCAAAACAATAAGCAAACTGTGACACGAATGTCACGACGGCTAATCAAGGAGCCGCCGATGCTTGATGTCAATCGCGTATTCAGTTGAGCAAATGGGCAATGGAAGCAAATGGGCGACAGCGCCGAAGAGCAGCCTGCAGCCGGTTAGCGGACTAACAACAAACTTAGCCAGAAAATAATACAGGTGGTTAATGCCAATATTCCCATCATCCGTAGACAAAGGCGAATGGCCCGTTGCGTACGTGGATCTAAGGGACGGTTGTAGATGCTTTGATGATGTGACATAGATGCCCTCCTTAAGCCAGTCAGCATGATAGCCATGTGTGATGATCCATTGTGGCTGGATAAAAGTAGCATAGCATAGCCAATCCCGCTTTGATGTCTCAAAAAAGGGCAGCAATGTCTCAAGTTAAAAAAGTTAGGTTATTGGTATGCGGATTCAGGTTACAAACTAGGCTGTTGGCGAGAAAGCGTAGCGCAATGGTAGATATACCCTTTCCAAGAAATGAATTATCGAAATTCCGACATCTGTTGTAAACTACACGTTAGGAAAGCCGAATCAACTAAGCGCGTTTGACTGATCAGCACGCAGACGAAAACCCATTACCGGCAGTCAGCCCAGCCTTGTCAGGAGCTTACCATCAATTCTTAGTCGCCGGTCGAGCCAATATTACCTGGTGCGCGTTTGCGTGGGTTGGCGATAACCATGGATTGCATTGTTTGACTCTCTTTCTGAAAGCTCAAATCGATACAGAAGGGTTGCCACTTCAATGCCATCTTGTAACGGAGATCATGGTAGGCGTGATTGTCACTGCCGGCTTGAATTAGCGCTCTATATTATTAATCGTTCCAGGATAGGTGTTGCCCGGGGCCAATGCTTGCCGAATCCTTACAAAAAACGGGTAAGAAAAATTGTTTTACACAACTACTGCTTATGTCGAACTCTACTCGCAGCCCAAGCAGCCGTGGCCGGCTTGATGCCGCCACCAGCTTTTCTGATCAACTCAAATTTGCGTTAGACAATTACAGCACACCGGCTCGATTAGGTGCTGAATCACCATTGGCACAGCCCTATTTTCTGGGTCAGGCGCTCCATAGCCTATCGACCGTTCCCACCCCCACCGAACGTGGCCGGGTGCTCTGTGCAGAGCTAGAAGGTGCAACGAGCGCCCTTTGGGAAGGCCCGCTGCCGACCGATCAAATCCATTGTTTGCAAGCCGCGCTCCAGGCAAAAGAGGAACGGGGCCTCTGTGATCGGTACTACTACCTCCTCCTCGATCTCACCTATTTCCATCGGTATTTTGCCGCACCCCGCAACCAATCCGAGATCTATGATGCGATTCTCCATGTCTCGCGTGCCACCTATGATCGCCACCTACGGGAAGCCATCCAACGGCTTGGCAAGATGCTCCTGCTGCGGCTACAACCAACGCTACGTCTCGAACAGCCGCTTTTGGGTACCAACCTCATCGGGCGCGAACAGCTGTATGAAGGCTGTTTGACGGCGCTCCAAGCCCATAAAGCGATCTATCTCTGTGGAACAAGTGGGATCGGCAAAACAACCCTGGGCATGGCGCTCGCCGAGCATTGGCCGACACCTGCCGTTTTCTGGTTCACAGTCCGCCTGACCCTCAACGATCAGCTCACGAGTTTGCTCTTTGCCTTGGGCAATTTCTTACACCAACAGGGTGCCGCGCGCCTTTGGCTCCAATTGATTGCCAATGGCGGTAGCTGCAAAGACGCTAATTTAGCGCTCGAGCTAGCCCGCGCCGACCTAGCGGATCTACCAGTCTTGCCCTTGCTCTGCTTTGATGAAATTGATCTGCTCCGCCCCCTGAATAATGAAACCGAACCGACACAACACACCCAGCTCTTGGCCTTTCTGGAAGGTTTGCACACCCATGCCCCCCTTCTCTTTATGGGACAACGGGCTGTACTCACCAGTGACATTCTTCATACATTGCCGCGGCTCACCATCGCCGAAACAGCTGAATGGCTTACCAGTGCCGGGCTCCCCTTTACGCCACTCCTATTGACGCAATTGGATGCCCACACGGACGGCAACCCACGCCTGCTGGCGCTGGCGCTTGTCCTCTATCGCACCATGGCTACGCAGATGACGACAGTAACACTCTCGGATGTGTTGGATCAGCTACCGCGCACCCCCGCCCTGGCCCCGATTTGGCAGCGCCTCCAACAGCGCTTGGGGAAAACAGAGCGAGCACTGCTCCAAGCCTTATCAGTCTTTCGGAGCCCAGCCCCGCGCGATGCGTGGTCCGCATCCGCCCTTGCCGAGCAGGCCCCCCCATCGGCCACGGCGCTCGATGGGCTCATCCAGCGGTTAATCGATCATCATTTAATCCAGACCAACAGCCAGGATGGCATTACGCTGCTGCCCGCGCTGCGCGAAGTGATCTATCAACAACTCTCGGTCGAGCAGCGGGAAGAACGCCATCGTCAAGCCGCCCACATTCGCGCCGTGCGGGGCGAATACACCGCGGCGGCCTATCACTTTCAGCGGGCAGACGAGCCAGCGGCGGCCATTGCCATTTGGCAGCCCTATGCCGATCAGGAGATCCAGCGCGGTCAAGCCGCCGCGGCCCTTACCGTTTTTCAGCAAATTTCCTGTCACCGGCTGCCCGAGGCAACGGCCCATGAGCTAAGGCTGCTGCGTAGCCAGCTATACCAACTCTGCGGGCAGTCGGATCATGCCTTAGAAGAGCTTGAACCGCTAAAGCTAGCAAGCGATACCCTAGGGGTTGAAGCGGCTTTGGTGGCTGGCGATGCCTTGCGCACACGCGGTGAAACGGATGCGGCCTTGGTACGCTATGGCGAGGGGATCGCCGCCGCCGCGCGGCTGATCCAACAAAATACGTGGCTCCACGCCAAGCGGGGTACGGTTTATATCCAACGGCGCGAACTACACAATGCCCGCCGCGAAGCGCTCATGGCACGCTATCGCCTAGAGAATCTAGAAGGTGCGATCCAAGAGAGCACTGGCAACTACAGCGCGGCCCGCCATCACTATCTGGGCGCGCTACAAGCCGCCGAGATGTTAGCGGATCAGAGTGGCATGGCACTAGTGCAACGCAATCTTGGCGTCCTGGCCGCCCATCAGGCCGATGCCGAAATGGCGGTCCACTACCATGAACAAGCATTGACTTTCTATGAACAGACGGGTGATCGAGTGCGCACCGAGGAAGTACGCAGTAACTTGGCTGGAGTTTATGTCCAATTCAAAGAATTTACAGCTGCACTCCGGCCCGCCCAACAAGCGCTAGCCTTCTTTGAAGCCCGCCAAAATTCCTATTGGATCGCCCAAAACACCTCGAACTTGGCGACCATCTACTTTGAGCTAGGCGATTTTACCAAAGCCCAAGCTTATGCCGAGCGCACCTTGGAACAAGAGGAGCCCCAAAGCTATCCTTATGCCCTCTTTACCCTAGGCCAAGTCCACCATGCGCAGCAACATTGGGCAGAGTCGGCGGCCTACTTCGCCCATGTCCGTCAGATTGCCCAACAGACCGAGGATAATTTCCTCTTAGGTCAGTTAAACGATATTCTGCAGCAGGCCCAGAATGCCCAGGAGATCCGCACAGTCGGGTTGGCTGATAGTGCCTAGCCCCCGCGCCAGGGCGCTAGACGGGGGGACCATGCTTGCTGTACAATAGACCCATGATTGCCTAACCCCAGGCGTTTTCCACCACGCATTGTGCGCGCTCCCGGCCAAACAGGAGGAACGCGCCACCACGGACAAGGAATTTGGGATGAATATGAAGAATTTAGCGGATAAAGTTGTGCTGGTTGCCGGTGCTAGCAGTGGTATGGGACGGGCTACCGCGTTGGCCGCTGCCCAGGCAGGCGCGACGGTTGTCATAGCGGCCCGCAATCAAGAGGCGCTGACTAGCCTCCAAAGCCAGATCCAACAGGCCAATGGCACCGTCCTATCCGTACCAACTGATGCCGCCGCGCCCGGCGCAGCACAGGCATTGGTCGCGGCCGCGGTTGCGGCTTATGGCCGGATCGACATCTTGATCAACAGCATTGGGGCTAACATACCACGGCGCACCATCGCCGAACTCACCGATGAGAGTTGGCAAATGATGATGGAAACCAACCTCACCGCGGCTTTTCATCTCACCCAAGCCATTATGCCGCTCTTTCGCCAACAGCAAAATGGCTTATTGATTCATATTACCTCGGGAGCAGCCAAACGCGCCGATCGCTCGGGTATTGCCTACCAAGCCACCAAAGCTGGCGTTAGCGCGTTGGCCCATGGAGCAATGGAAGAAGAGAAGGAAAACGGCGTCCGTGTTACCGTCATCTACCCAGGGCTGACCGAGACACCCTTAGTCTACAAACGGCCCACCCCACCAACGCCTGAACTATTAGCCAAAGCCTTGCAACCAGAAGATGTTGCCGCCGCCTGTATGTTTGTCATGGGGCTACCGGAGCGCGCCTACGTGCCCGAACTGGTCATCTATCCCAGCCGCCTGTAAATGACGGTTTGAAACGGTTATCGCTACACCTGACAGGTTTTGAAAACCTGTCAGGTCTGGACACGTCATCACCCCGCAACGGTTTGTTTAGCCTAGCGCAGCGAAGCGTTGGCGGATCGTCTCCATGCGTTTGCGGTTGACGCCCAAGTCCCCGCGGCCTAGGCGAGAGGAGGAGCGAAAGTGGATCTGATGAGCGGATTCATCGAAATAAAATTCCACATCATCGACAAAATGCCAAAGCTGGGAACGAAATTCCGCATAGAGATAATCGGGCTCCACCGCCACCAGCGTTACACGGGGCATCGCCCGTAGAACGCTCAATAGCCGTTGCTGCGCCGCGGCCAACGGACCTTGGTAGGGAATCGGTTGGATCGCATGCACTGGGTCATCAGTGGGCGCTTGGGTGGAAACACAGTTAGGTGAATCGGGACAAGGGGCAAACCGCTTTTGGGCTCGGTCGAAGGTACGCCCATGGGCACCGGGAGAGGCCGAGAAGAGGGCCGTAGAAATTTTTTCGCGAAGACTTACCTCAGCCATCTTACTTACTCCATATGATCAGGGCCCTGCCAAACTTTGAAAACCGAACAGGACTTATCTACCTATATAACACCGCTCTACTATAGAGGAAGTACGCTTCGCTGTCGGTACGTTCTCTTGCCATCTTCTGGTGTCTCGTCCATTCGGACAAGTGTATTTTCTACAACGGCCCCGCATCACCGACCAAGAAGAAAGGAGCCCAGAAAAAGGGGTGCGCCTGACGTTGATCGGCGAGACAGCTCAATTGGGCTTGGCGTAACGCTGCGCCTTTGGTGGTGCCATTCATCAGCTGCGTATAGAAAAGGCGCATGAGTGTAGCCGTAGAATGATCCTCTACCGACCAAAGGGTAGCCACCAGTGAGGCCGCACCAGCATAGAGAAACGCACGCATGATCCCCAACAATTCATCGCCACCGCCGATCACATGGCGGCCTGTCTGGCAAGCACTGAGGGTTACCAAGGAAGCATTGAGCCGCAGATGAAAAATATCCAGCGTGGTCAGCCAGCTATCCTCTAACGCCAGGCCCGAAAAGAGGGGGTTGTCATGCCGAAAGTCACCATGGGTGGCAAAGTGCAAGATCTGGCAGGTCGCAGCAGCCCTTTGTAGGTTAGCCGTAGTCGCCTGTCCATTCAGTAAAGCGTGACCACCGGTCAGCGCCGCCACTTGTTGCGCCTCGATCAGGGTATGGGGCAAACGGTCACCCAACGAGTGACCCAAGACTAGGGTTTGCGTAGCAGAACCAGCAGCAGGGGTGGTGGCCGCAGCGGATGGCATCTGTGGCTCGCGACCGTAGCGTAATAAGTCGGCCCCTGGCAAATAGCTGATCTCGTGCGTCTCTACTAGATACCGTTCGCCATCATGCAGCGCATGAAACGGCAGATAGTGCAGCGGCCCATGGGGCACAATTTGCAAATGGCGATAGTCGGCCAAGTGCTCGGCATAGGGCGCGACAAGGGCGTTATAGAGCTGTTGCAGTAAGCCTATCGCGTTTTGGGTCAAGCTTTGTAATTGCGTCGGTGTGCTACGTATGACCGAGCGGATGTTGAGTTGCAACAATTGGGTCAATTGAATCACTCGGCTCATGGGCGTCGGCAGGCGCACGGCAGTCACCGTCGTCCGGCTAACCAGGAAGGCAACAAGGGTGCCGTGAATAGTAAAGTATTCAATGAGGAGCGTATCAGCGGGCAGATAGATCTGCACCGGTTCTGTGTGGAGCTGCCAGAGCGTCGCTTGACGTGCATAATCAGCATTGTGGACTAGCAATTTATGCCAAATGGCCGTAATCTGCTTTTCCAGCGCCAGAATTTGCTGTTGCTCTGCCTGTGCCTGGATGCCGACCACTGCCCCCCGCTGGCGCAGTTCACTCTGACCTTCCCAACGCCGATAGAGGCGGTCGCGCTCTTGACGCAATTGCAGCAATTGCGCCACATCCTGCTGATCGTGGGCATCCTTTGCTTGAATCCGCAGATCGACCCGCTGCGCCAGGAGGTCGAGCAAGGCGCGTGACTTGGCCCGTTCGGCATAGGTAAAGCCCAGGGTTGGTTCCTGTTGGGCCAGACAGAGATCGACCATCTCTTCATAGACGTTCTGCTTATCGGCCAGAAAATCGGCCCGAAATTCAACCATTAAATTTCCCCGCAGGCGTTCCAACTCCTGAATGGCGCGGGCATAGGCGGCGTGCGCACGTGTCACCTCTCCCTGTTGCTTACAGAGCTCGCCTAACAGATAATGGGCTTGATAGGCCAAGGTGGGGATATCACTCTGTGCGCTCAGGGCAAAGACCTGCGCCAGCAGTTGCTGGACCGTGGCTGCTTGGTGCAGAGCCAGGGCTGCCCGCGCTGCCAATAGACAGGACTGGGCATGCCGGACTGGCAGTTCATGTTGTTGAAAGATGGCACAGCACGCTTGGCTCGCTTGCAGACTTTCGGCATAGGCACCCTGCTGTAGGAGCACAGCAGCCCGTTCCAGCGCAGCAGTTGCCCCCCACACCCCATTCCCCGCATCGCGAAAATGGTCGGCGGCAACCTGTAGTGCGAGCAACGCTTCGGCGTAGCGCCCAAGGCCAGCCAGCGCGACCCCTTCGTATAAACGCGCCTGACCTAACTCAAGCTGCGTCCCACGATGGGCAAAGTAGCGACAAATCGATTGGCACTTCTCTAAAACATCCTGAAAGCGGCGGAGGTGAAGGAGACACTCCGCCACATAAAGCTCAACCAGCAATGCATCCGCATGGCGGCTATCCTGCCGAAAGGCTTGGCTAGCACTATCGAGCAGTTCCAATGCTTCATTATAGCGCCCTAGGACAACGTAGGTGATGGCTAGATTCTGGCGCGCCCGTGCCAGCTCGGCGGTCTGCCCAAGCTGGGCAAAGAGCTGGGCAGCACGTAGACTGGCCTGGATAGAGGCCGGGAATTGCCCCAAATTCCGCAAGACAATGGCGCGATTCTGTTCAACCATGGGGACAGACCAGACGCCGGCTTCGCCAAGCTGTTGATAAAAGGCCAATACTTGATCAAATTTCTCAAGAGCACCCATATCATCCCCCTGTCGGCCATAGACGATGGCCAGATTCCACTGCAGACCCGCCAAGGTTTGCCATTGGGCATAGGTCGCGAGGATTTCAGCCGCCCATTGTCCCGCTACCAATGCGTCGGCATAGCGGCCCAGGAAGGCCAATGCCGAGACTTTACCCACGACCACGGTTGCCTGTTCTAAGGGCCGCTGCAACGACTGATAGATGGCAGCCGCCTGTTCATAGCAGGCCACAGCACGGTCATAATCGCCCAAGCCGCCAGCAGTCAACGCATTGGCTTCTGCCGTCAGGCCCAAAGCTCGCGCCACCGGCAGATTAGCTTTTTCACCTAGTTCAAGCAGGAGTTGTGCTATCTGTAACGCATCACCAACCGCGGAGCGCATCTGTTGGTCGGCACGCTGTTTCAGCAGGTGGGCAACTGCTTCATCGGCCTGGCCAGCATAGGTGTGCAGAAAGGTGTGTTGGGCTTCACGGTCAGGGCAGGCTAAGCAGCGCTCTACCCATACGGCGGGGCTTAGCCTTGGTTGGCTTTTGGTAGAATCAGGAATGCCCCGGCTGGCTAAGGTGCGGGTGGAGATCCTTACGCGCCTACACGCAGCGGTGCGATCAGAGATTATCAACACAAGCTTACTCATTTCTGAAATGTCATGTGCGAAGATGCGTACGGTTTATGCTGTACAGGGAGAGGCCGTATGGGACAGGATAGATGACGTGTGATGGATGGCACGACAGTCGTGGTCTACGCCGTAGCACGTCACCCTTCTCGATACAACCAAGACATAGGTCTTAGTTGTTGTCTATCTATATAGACGAATTATGTAGACAAAAGTTGTCACAAGATTTCAAAACCGCCCATTCATTGCACTGTTCGCTAAGCTTTACGGTATTTGTAGTAAGTCCGTTGTATATCAAAAATTGTCTATATCAGTAGCCTATCAGGGGTGCGTTGACGCGGCGTTGATCAGGAGACGAATCGATTAGCGTGGGAGGACAATAGCATAATTACAGAGGGCGGCTGGCTACCCTTGTACACCAAAGGCCCTTGTTGCCTAAGCAGGACAATGGGGTATGGGAAGGGCTAGGGAAGCCAACAGTATGAGGAAAAATTTAGAGCGACAGGTCGGGAATATGCACTTCTGTCTTTTCACTGCGTAGAATCAGCGCGTAGGAGCCCGGGGCTAGATTGCTCAGGATAAAATTACCTAATTCGTCAATCGTGGTGGTTGCAACGGGCGTGGACGTTGTCGCCGCGCCAGAGCGATCCGCCCGCCAGAGATGGGCGGTAAGCGTTTCGGGATGGACAAGACCCAAGACTAACCCAAGGAGGAGCCGCTGTCCTGGCCGTTGACCATCCGCTTGCACGTCCAAAATAAGTTGCACGCCCGCGTCTGCTTCATAGACCCGATGTTGGTCAGCAGCGGCGCCACGTAGACCTGCCGCGGCGGCGGTTAGCTCACCAGGGGCGCCAAGCGTAGAAAGCTCCTCTACCAAGCGTGCCACCCATACGCGCATCCGCTCGCCTAGCGCTGGCACTGGCTCTATGGCAATCGTTGGTGCGACAGCGGTCAGATAGCTGGTCAACAGCGCCATTTCATTGGTGCAATGGGGGCACTGGCGTAGATGGGCCGCGATGGGCCGTTCCAGCGTAGGCGAGAGCAGACCTAATTGGTATTCCCCCAAAGTCAGCGCGGAAGGACATTCGCGCCGATAGAAGAGCTGGCTCATCTGGCGCTCGGCCGCGGCTAGCGCAGCAAGCCGTTGGTGGCAGTCATCACATTGAGCAAGATGGGCAGTCACGGCCGGCGTGGCTTCACCGGCCAAGTAGGCCAATAGGTCATCATCACGCAGCGGAATCGGTTGTACACACGCCATCATTATACCTTTCCTAGCAGATCGCCCAGTCGCTATGGATCTAAACGATATTTTCGCACACTTTTCCAGCACAGTTTGGCCTAAAGTGCTTACGATTGTGCAAGCACTTTAGGCGATGGACGGCCCATCTTATCAAGACAAATTCATGAACGGAGCTGCGGACGAAATTCAGCCTCAAACAGTTGCCGCAGCTCATCATCCCGGCGCAACCGCGCCAGGATATTCTGGGTGATGCTGTAGACCTCCTGAATATCGGGAAAGCGATCCGGGAAATATTCGCAGATCTGGCGCGGCTTAAAACCAAGGCCATAACGGTAGTAGAGTAATTGCTGCTCACGCTCATCATGCAAGCGCCGTTGGATCTGTTCCCAGAAAGCCTGCTGCTGCAGTGCATCCAAAATGGGTTCTTCGACACCCGCTAGCACAATGGTCGGCTCGGCTAAAACGGTTGTTTCATCGGCGCGGATGTGGTCGATGATCACACTATGTACACATAATTGGAGATAGCGGAGGAGAGACTTGAGATCAGGAAAGCGGCCAAACTTTTCCGGTTGGACCGCCGACCACATCTTTTCATAGGCGCGATTGACAAAATAATTAGCCTCTTCGTTGGTACGCGCATAGCCACTATGATGCTCTACCCAGCCAGTCACCAGGGGTAAATACTGGGCATAGAGCAACCCCCAAGCCGCCTCCGACCGCTCCACAATGGCGCGCCGGAAGATTTCATAACAATAGGTGGGATCATTCGCTTGACCACGAAAATAGCGTTCACTTTCTTGTTGGCAGCGATGAACCAGGCCAGCCAGGGGAAAGGAAGACAGATCCGGAGCAGAGAATGTCATAGTTGCCTTTGCACTTCTTCAGCCACGCTTGCCGGATGGGCTGGGCTGTTGGCGCGACCAGGCACAACCGTGGCCAGCGTTTTGCCCAGCCCATCCAGCAAAGGTACACCAGATAGACTCAATTGACTTGGTCTCTATCCTGAAGTTTCTGTGACCGCCGCGCTACGGCAGGCTTGACGGGAACCACAACCAATTTCAGGATAAGTTCTTAATGTTCGTGCGCCTGTGTATGATCATGCAGCGGGGTATGTCGGTGGAAGATACCATTGTTATGCATACGCTGGTGCAAACGGTTGTGAGCCGCCTCCAGCGAGGCGCGTAACTGCTTAAAGCGTTGCGCAGCAGGCCGCGGGGCGATCGTGTCCACGTAGGCAATCGCACCTTCGATCTGCTCTAGGATGGCGGTGGCATCTTTGGAAGAAAAGAGCGGCTTCCCCTCTACCAACACTTGGATCGCGCTGGTGTGCGCGGCGATTTCGCCATGCTGACCTTTGTAGCTGCCCCGCACGCGCAGCGCGATCCAGGTCGATTCGGTGATGGGCACCCGCGCCGTGCCACTCGCTTGTAAACCCTTGTTGACCACGCTCTGCGCCACGGCCAAGCCGCCCACAACAACCTCGACGGCATCAATGGGCAGGCTCACCGATTCCACTTTCCAACTGACATCGACGGTGCCACCGGTGGCAGGCAATTTTACTTTGCCGCCGGGCGCAACGCCCTCTACCGTGATCGCGGCCAGCGGGCCAACCGTCACAAAAGTATTCCCCGCTTTGGTCGCGGCCATCCAATCTTCATACGTAAAGGGACGGTCTCCTAGATTGGTATAGGTGCGAATCCCGCCCAACAAGGAGGAAGCCGCCATCTTGTCCGACCCGCCCGAGAGGGGCACTTGGTAGCCCAGGTTGAGATAGCGATACCAGTCGGCAAGGCCATAGGGGTTGACCTGAATGTTGTTAGCTTGAAGGGGGTTAAAGGTCATCAGTTCAATGGCATGGACGAGGCCGAGGACAATATCCGCGGCGCGTTCTAACTGTGGATTAGGGGCATGGGGCATCACCACCAGCCCGCCTTGATCGATACAACGTTGCGCCCACTCGGCCATGGTCACCTCTTGGGGATCGCCAATGGCCGACTCGGAGGGGCCACCGGTGCAGAGGGGGTGGATCATCTGGCCAGCATAGCCGAGCAAGGAGATATGGCCGAGCACCTGCATGCGGTTTTCCGTGCCGACCCGGACCAAAAATTCACCGTCGCCGCCAAATTCTTGCGCGCCAAGCGTTGTTTTCCCGTCGAAGTCCGTGACATTGCTAAACATTTCGCCCCATTGGCTGGCCAACAGGTTGACGACATGCACGCCTTCGGCTTGCCCCTCGAGCAAAGCTGTTGTTGGGCTCAGAAAGTGCACATGGGTATCCGCTGTCACCCACCCGCGTTCGCGCCAGTGGAGCACTTTTTCCAGTTCAAAGGTCAGCACATCGGTTGCCGCATCCACCGTCACGCGGGTGCGGATCGGTTTGATCTCATAGCCTTTGGTGATCTCGACATAGACATCGCCCAGCGGCAGATCGACAATGCACTCGCCAAGGATATAGGCATATTGGTTATAGCCATTGACAAACTCGCCGTAGTTATCTTCAAACCAATAAGGATTGACCTTGCGGTGGTTGCCGCGCGGGGGCAGATATTCCCCTTGCGCGCCATGCAGATGCAGGCGGACAGCCACGGGTGTTTGCGAACCTTGTTCAACCACCCGAATGGTAACGGGGCGATGGGCCGGTGCTACCTCGATCAGTTCTGTCGTGGTAAAGGTAGCGAGATCATAGATGAGCGGAGTATCACCACCAGTGGGAACGTAGAGTTTGGCTTGGGGATGGGCAGCATATTCGACGATCACCGCTTGCTCCGAACGCGCGGGCTGCACAACCGGCTCTTCCCCCAACCAGCGCGCCGGATCATAATCAAGGGCGGCGCGCGCCGAAATGATAACGCCCAGGTCAATTTGCAGCCCCTCGACTTCGCCCACCTTATTAAGTGGCAGGCCAGCCGGCAGCGTTAGGCGCGCTTTGCGGCGCACGCCTGCCCGTAACGGATGGTCAGTTACACTGGTTGCTGTAATCCCATAGATGACGGCCCGTTCTTTCTGAGGAGTACAGATAAGCCGCCGGATGGGTTTTGTTGGGTGAGGGTTCGGCAAAGCATAGAGCCAGAGCCGATCCGCCGAGCGCTCCCGCCCGGAAACGTGGCGGGTTTCGCCGCGGCCATAGGGACCTGTGGGTTGGCGACCAAGGATCTGCTCTTCGGTCAGGGTAGCAAACACATTGGCTTTCAGGGCCGGAATCGCCGCAAAAGCACTGGCGCCCCAGGCGATGCGGCTCTGTTGAATGGCGAAACGGCGCAGAATAGGGGTCGTTTCCACGGTGCCATCGGCATATTCGATGGTATAATCAGCAACCAAATCGCCAAGTTCATTGCCATCTACGGAAAAATCGGCCAAGCCAGTGAGATAATTGGTGACGCGGTCTTCGACGGCATGGAGAAAGATGAGATAGTGCGCGAGCAAACCATCTGGCGCCGCTACGGCTAGGTCGATGCTAACTTCCGCTTTGTCTAGCAAGATCACATTTTTTTCGCCTGGTTCACCCAAAGCAAAGGGAATCCCGGCAAAACCTTGGTGACCAGTCAGTTGGCCTACCTCGCGCGGAACACGCAAACCATCGGTCAGAGTTTGATGGTCCACGGTGAAGGCCCCGGCTAGAGAAAGGGGCGTAAACAAGGGAGAGACAGGCGATTGCATAGTAGCTCCTCCAAACGTACGCAGTGTGCAAAGGTTGGATCGATAGGTATCTACTTGTCTACATGATACCCTATTGACTATACTTGAACAACCGGAACAATTGACCGTAGCTACGACCAGCGCTGACAGGCTTTGAAAACCTTGTCTGGGGTTGGTGCGGTGATACCCACAACCGCCCACACAAGAAGCTGTCAGATCCAGAGCTGCCTAGGGCCAAATTCCAAAGGTAAAAGCCAATGAATACCATTATCGATCTCAGCTTACCCCTCTATCATGGGATGCGTGGCGTTGCGATTCATCCCCATACGCAGATTGCGACCGAAGGGTATAATACCACCAATTTGCAGCTCTATAGCCATGCCGGAACCCATATGGACGCGCCCTTGCACTTTCTCGAAGGTGGGGCGACCATTGATCAATGGGATCTACACAAGTGTGTGGGGCCAGCCCAGGTGCTCGATCTTAGCCACAAAGCGCCCAATAGTCTCATCACGATAGCGGATGTCGAGCCCTATGCCGCCGTGATCCAGCCAGGTGCGCGTCTCCTGTTGCGCACCGATTGGGATAGCCACGCCGAGCTGCCAGACTTTCGCACTCACTTTCCCCGCATTTCACGCGAACTAGCCAAGTGGTTTGTGGCGCAAGAGATAGGGCTGCTTGGGGTACAGACCCCTTCGGTGGCCGCCTTGGCGGATCGTGCTGAACTCCAAGATGTTCACCAGATCCTCTTGCGTGGGCAAGTAGTTATTGTCGAGTGTCTGGCGCAGCTGAATCAGCTACCACCGTTGGTCACTTTTGTGGCCCTGCCCCTTAAGATCAAGGATGGTGATGGCTCACCCGTACGCGCCATTGCGCTGTTTTGAGCAAAGCTCGTAAAAGCGGCAATCAGCCATCCGTCAAAAGTAAGGTTTGCCAAGCAGGCGCGTTACCATCAAACCCTACTTGCAGGCGGAATGTACTATGGCGGGATTGGTACCGAGGTAACATTGTTTTCAGGAAGTTCCCTCTGTATAATACAGCATTGTATGATAGAACAACTGACAGAAACCGTAGCGACTGGCTCGATTTCGCAAACGGTCGAGCAATTAAATCAACAAGCCACCACCTTGCAATTTAGCGATCCGGCTCTTGCCCGCCACTTAGCGGAACAAGCGCTCACCTTAGCCCGATATAGTCAGCAAGACCCACTTGCTACCCCCCATATCGGACAAAGTTTGACGATCCTTAGTCGCTGTTGCATTGAAATCGCTGATTACAATGCGGCGATCGACTATGGTTTGCAAGCCATTGCCCTCGGCGAACAACTGAGTAATGCCCGCTTTTTGCCCCCCGTACTAGGCTTGCTGGGCTATGCCTATACCCGGAAAGGTCAATATGTCGATGGGCTACGCTATTTCATTCGTCAACAGCAGATCAGCAAAGAGCAACATGACCGCAGGCATGAGGCAAGTGCCTATGTTGGGCGTGGGATTGTCTATTCGTTTAGTGGCGACCAAGAAAAGGCAATCGATGCCTTACAGACGAGTTTCCAGATCTTCCAAGAGGTGGGCGATCAATTTGGGCAGGCAACCGCGCTGACGAATCTCAGCAATGCCTATGAAATGCATGGGGACTACAGGGCTTCGTTAGCCCATGCGTTTCAAGCATTAGCGATCATCGAAACAGCTGGGCTAAAAGGGGTGATTCTTCATCTCATCTACAGCAATTTGGGGGTGGCCTACTTACAGCTAGAAAACTTTTCCCTGGCGCGCGACTATCTCGACAAAGCATTACTCTTGGCGCGCAGCGAACAGGATCCCTACGTAGAAATGCTTGTACACCTAGAATTGGGGCGGCTCCACAAAACGCAAACAGATTATCCAACGGCCATCGAGCATCTAGAGTCAGCCATTGCCGCGGCAAAAGTGCAAGGTCAACGCATGTTTGAATATGAAGCCCACGAAGCGTTAGCCCAAGTCTATCAAGCAACTGGCGAGCTTGGTCAGGTAATCGAGCATCTACAAGAGTTTTATACGATCCGCGATTCAGTCTTGAATCTACAAAACAAAACGCGTTTAGGGGCAATTGAGCTGGAGCAAGAGCTGGAAAATATGCGGCGCGAGGCGGCTCTTTCCAAGCGGCTGGCGACCGAATTGGAACAGCAGGTCGAAGAGCGCACAGCGGCATTGCGCGCTTCCTTGGATCGGGAAACCCATTTGGCCCAAGAGTTGGAACGAGCCTTGGTGCATGAAGCTGAATTACAGCGCCTCAAAACCCATATTATCAACACCGCCTCCCACGAATTTCGCACGCCGCTCAGTATTATCAGCTTATCCTTAGAAATGCTCTGCGATCGGGCCGATCAACTTTCGCCACAAAAGCGGCTTCACTATCGTAACCGTGTCCGTGAGCAGATTTTATATCTGACCGATATGTTGCAAGACATTTTTGCCATCAATACCTCGAATGAGATCGAGCCCAACTACGTCACCTATGCCTTTCATCAGTTTTGCCAGCAAATTGAGCAGATCCTCTTCCGCGAGCTACAGCAAACCAGCGGGTTGAGCTTTATCTATGCCCATCATTCCGCGTTGCTAACCACAGATATCCAGATTATCAAACGTATCTTGTTCAACTTGGTTGTCAACGCCATTAAATTCTCCGACGCCGATGCCCCGATTCAAGTCTATTTTGCTCACAACGGTGAGGAATTAGTCATTCGAGTGGTCGATCAGGGCATTGGCATTCCGGCAGCCGAGCAGAGCAAAATCTTTGATCTCTTTTACCGCGGCAGCAATGTCGATACACGGCGGGGACTGGGGCTGGGGTTGGGGATTGTGCAAAAATTAGTGCTGATGCTCAATGGCCACGTGAAGGCAGAATCACCTGGCCTCAATCAAGGCAGCACCTTTAGCGTTTACGTACCGACCAAACATCCGCATAGTAGTCGCATTTTGTTGGGCTAAGCCACTCATGCCGCCCCCATGTCGGCCCCGTATCGACCCCTGACTGCGGCACAAGTGGCTCTTCAACCTTGCTAAGCTTCATCAACTACGGCTTTGGGGCGCGTTTTTGGGCCAACAAAGCTTGGTTGCGTTCACGCACAATTTGCAAGCTGGTATTCTCACCAGGCTCGGCGGTCAGCTCCAACCGATCGACCCATTTCACGCTCGTGAAACAGCGCCCACCAAAAAGCGCAAGCCGCCACGGCGCGCCATGTTCAACCGTGAGTGCTTGACCATTCAGCGTATCGGCCAAGAGCGCATTCTCCGCATCTTCTAGCGAAATTGGCACGACATAATCACCCGAGCCCACCCGAATATATTTTGCGGTTGGGAGTGGCTCGGCCAAGTTGATCACATCGAGCAGGCGGAAACCGCTCCACTGTTGGTCGGGTACGGTCCACTTGCCATCACACAAGAAATCATCGGTAAAGTCGCTGCGATCGAGCGCCGCACGCGTGGTCGTCAAATCGTGCGGCGTGAGTGTCTGCGGCTCCGCCACCAGCCCGACAATCTGCAAAGTGGGATTGATGCTCCACGTTTGGACTTGCGCGGGAATATCGTGGCGAGGCAATTCTTTCAGTTGTTCCATTATCACTTCCTCTCTTACACCGACGCGCCGGGCATTGACCCTCTGGCTCTTCTGCCCACTGGCTCTCTATGGTTGTTGAAAGCGGTCATCAGCCCGCACCTGCGCTAGATTGTGCAGTTGCGTAGCATACCAGCCAATTGTGTCAGTGATTCGCACCTCAAAGCGCGGCACATACGGCTTAATATCCAACACCGGCGTGCCATCGATCAGATCGAGCCCGGCAACATGGATAACCTCAGCCGTCACAACACCTTCTTTGACGCTCGTCACAACACCCGTCAGTTGATTGCGTGCGCTAATTTTCATAGAGTCTCCGCTTCTCTACGCAGCCGGACAAAACCGAACCATTTTGCCTATACAGAGCCAATGCGTTGCCGCAATAACCCTTTGACAATGAATAAGACAAAAAAGGAAATTGCCAACAAAATGACGGAAAGCGTCAAAGCTACCGTCAGATCGAGTTCAAAGCCGATATAAATCGCCAAGGGCATGGTTTGGGTTCGGCCAGGGAAGTTACCAGCAAAGATAATCGTTGCCCCAAACTCACCCAGTGCGCGGGCCCAAGTCATCACCGTGCCACCAAAGAGGACGGGCCAAGCGAGTGGCACGGTAATATACCGAAAGATAGCCCAACGACTAGCTCCATCCAAGGCCGCGGCTTGTTCTAGATCACGTTCGATAGCGCCAAAGCCTGCAATAGCTGCCTTCACAAAAAAAGGGGCTGCCACAAAAATTTGGGCTAAGATTACAGCAGCTTGGGTAAAGGCCAAAGTGAGGCCCATCTCATTGAAATAGACCCCCAGCAGGCCGCGCCGCCCAAAGGCCATCAACAAGGCGATCCCGGCCACGGAAGGGGGCAACACCATCGGCAGATCGATTAGCGTGTCGATGGCTTCACGCCCACGAAACTGATGCCGCGCCAGCCAGTAGGCCAAAGGAGTGCCAAAGCAGACCGCAGCCAGTGTACTTATTGCTGCCGTTGTCAGGCTCAACATAACGGCTTGCACAACCTGCGGATTGACCACATTCTCGATCAATAGCGACAGTGGTACCCGCGCGAACAGCGCCACCAGCGGCAGCAAAAGAAATAACAAAAGCGGCAGCGCTAGCCAAGCATGCCAGGGGAAACGCGCTTCGGTACGTTTCGCACGGGCAGGCAGTGGCGGTGCCTTCCGCGGCAGGGTAACCGCCATGAGCTACTTGACCTCGATGGTCACTAGCCCTTTGACCCAATAGCGCGGCACCATCGTAGGAATCACATTGCGCAGCGCGTCACCTTCTTCAATCACCAGAATCGCATCGGGATCAGCCGTCAATTCAGCCAAGGATACATCTTGGCTATAGCCATCACCACCGATAAAGGTCACACTTTGCGCGGTTGCTTGCACACCGACTTCACTCAATAAGGTACTCAGCAGCACACCGGTAAATTCTTCTGCCACGCCATCGCGATTGGTTGCGGTGATCGTGGCTTGTTCCAAAGCACGCAGATCGTCGGCAGTAAAGGTCGTAGGCGTATCCACCAAACCGGCCACGGCAACGGGTGCCGCGCTCGGGGCCGCGCCACTAGCATCACCGGTCGTTGAGATAAAGCCATATTTTACCAAGACTTGCTGGCCCTCAGGCGCAAGCACATAGTCCATAAACTGTTGCGCTAATTCCAGATGTGGGCTATCCGCCAGCGGCGCAATCGGATAGGTCGCGATGGTATTTAGATTGTCGGGAATCTCAATTTGAGTCACTTCGTCGGCGGCAGCACCCACATCCGAACTATAGACAATGCCCGCATCCGCCTCACCCAAGGAGACTTTGGTCAGCACGGCACGCACATTCTCTTCGTAGGAAACCACATTGGCGAGCACAGCCTCTTTATAACCTGCGCCCAAGGCGCCATCCGCTTCGGCCTTGTCCAAGAAAGCCAACGAATATTGGCCGACCGGCACCGCTTCGGCGGCCAAGACCAGCTTGATCCCTGGCGTAGCCAGATCTTGCAGGCCGGTTAAGCCCGCCGGGTTATCACTGGGCGTGACGACGACCAAACGGTTGCGCGCAAAGGTTCGCTGTGTACCGGTGATGATACGTCCGGTTGCAATCGCCACATTCAACTGTGTGTTGTTGGCTGAAGCAAAGACATCCGCAGGCGCGCCTTCCCCAATTTGGGTAGCCAGTTGATTGGAGCCAGCAAAGTTAAAGATAATTTCTGTCCCTGGGTGCGCGGCCACAAACGCCGGGCTGATTTCGTTAAAGGCATCGGTCAGCGAAGCCGCGGCAAAAACGGTCAAGGTTGTGGTTGTGGTGGGGGCGGTTCCTTCACTGGTCGCGGCTGGAGCTGTGATCGGTGCACAGGCTGCGAGTAGCAGGATCAGGGCAAGCGCGAGATACTTCTGCAATAACTGGCGCATAACAATCCTTTCATCTGGCTGAAATTTCAGGAAATTCTTGGTGGATAATGGAACTGGGTAGCGCCTGTTGACAGGTAATCAGCCACGTTAAAAACGATTCGATCTGGGTGATCCGAAAGTGCTGCACCGCAGAGGCAAAGGGATCAAGCGCGGTCGGTGGCGTGGCTTGTGTGGGTTGCTCCTCTAACCAACCTTGGCACTGCTTGATCTGCGCAGCCAGTAAAGGAGCGACAACCGCTGGCCCTTGGCGATAGGCAAAGTAGAGCTTAGCTAAAAACTCCAAACGCATCTGCCGTCCATGGCTCACTGGTGTGGCTAGCCATGCTTCAAAAGCCGCTAAACCAGCCGCTGTCAGTGAATAGATTTTGCGCGGCGGGCGGGCATCCTGGGGCTGCAAGGTCGTTGCCAGATAGCCTTCGTCCTCTAGCTTGGTCAACAGGGCATAGAGCTGACTTTGTTTCATGCGCCATACCTGCCAAAGCCCCTGGGGATCGGAAAGCTGTTGGTAGATCTCATAGCCATGGCTAGGCCGCGCATAGACAAAACCTAACAAAGCATATTCGACGGTCAGCGTAGTGGTAGATTTTCTCATAGGCCGATTACTCAAAATTTGAATATACAGAACATAAATGATTGTACTCAGAAACGATTGCCTTGTCAAACCACTTTCGCTTCCTCAGGGCAAACGCGAGCATTAAAAATGCAAGATGAAAGCCCTTGACTCACCGCGAAAAGTAGCCGGATCGGGAACCATCAGGATACCATGCTATGACGAAGTTCGCTATGGCCCTAAGTTCCGCCAAGCTGCCGATTGTTGGATCAGCGGCGTTATGGGATAATCGATCAGAATGGATCAGAGAGAAAGGCAGGCGGATGAGAGATAGAGCAGGCGGCAAATACCCCTATGGGTGGCGCTGGATTTGGTTATTTGGGTTGCTCATCGTTGGTTGGCCGACGATTGTCAACGCGCATGGGAGTGGTGCGCCGCGGTTGGCCGATGTACCCGCCGGCCCCTACCGTCTATGGGTCTGGTCGCTGCCCGATCCTGTCCGCGTGGGCGAAATGCACTTGAGCGTTGCTGTCGCTGAAGCCATCCCCGAGCAGACAAGTGATCCAGACGTGGCAGTTACGATCCGGCTTGTCGCCCAAGCTGCGCCCCAGGTGGAGCTGCGCCAGGCAGCCAGTAAACAAGCCCGTTTTCTGCAAACCTATTACGAAACCGATTTTATGATACCAACCGTTGGAGAGTGGCAAGCAAGCGTGACCATCGAAGGGGCAGCTGGGAAGGGCAGTGCGGACTTTCCGATCACGGTCCTGCCTCCCCAAGCACTAAGCTGGACCATGGCCCTGTGGGGTGGGCTGGCGCTAGTCGCCATTGTCGGCGGCATTTGGGCCAGGCGCGGCAGCTAGACCTGACAGGTTTACAAAACCTGTCAGGTCTAGTTGCCGCGCCTGGTAAACTATGCCCACTGAATCGAATGACCACCATAGTTGATATAGTTCACCTTTAACTTGGTAAAGGTCTTGAGGCTTTCTACCCCCAAGTCTTCACCCAAGCCACTGGTGCGGTGACCTTCGTAGGGCACATTCCACTTAATATAGTGTGGGCAATTGGTCCAGATAATCCCGGCATCTAGTTTTTCGGCCATGGTCAAAGCGCGCGCGAGATTTGTCGTCCAGAGGGTTGTAGCCAAGCCATAGATGGTGCTATTGGCAATACGAATCGCCTCTTCATCGCTCTGGAAGGTCATGACCGAGAGCACCGGCCCAAAGATCTCTTCCTGCGCAATCCGCATCTCTGGTTTCACATCGCAAAAGACCGTCGGGTTAATGAAATATCCCTGTTCCAACCCAGGCAAGCGTGGGGAATCACCGCCAAGGAGCACTTGAGCGCCAGCGGCCTTGCCCACTTCAACATAATGTTGGACACGTTCCAGCTGAGAAGCCGAGATCAAGGGACCAAGCTGCGTGGCAGCCTGGAACGGATCGCCTACCACCAGTTGCTTGGCCCGCTCCTGAAAGCGTGCCAAGAATTCATCGGCAATTTCGGCGGCGATCAATAGACGCGAGCCGGTGGTGCAGATCTGGCCGCTGTTGAAAAAGCTGGTAAAGAGGGTCCCCTGCAAGGCTTGCTCTAGGTCAGCATCCGCAAAGATAATATTGGCCGACTTTCCGCCCAATTCTAGGTGGACACTCTTAATCTGCTCCGCACTACTGCGCATAATACTCCGCCCCACTTCCGTACTCCCCGTAAAGGTGATTTTAGGAACACGGGGATGTGCAGCCAGGGTTGCGCCCGTGGTACGACCATCGCCATGCACCACATTGACCACCCCCGGTGGAATCCCACCTTCCAAACAGAGACGGGCAAATTCGGTAGTTGTCACCGGTGTTTGCTCCGCCATCTTGATCACCACCGAGTTGCCTACGGCCAGCGGTGCTGCGGTTTTCCAGACGGCCAGCGAAAAAGGGAAGTTCCACGGCGCAATCGCGCCAACGACCCCATAGGGCTCTCGCTTGGAATAGGTGAAATAGCCCGGGTCCGACGCATACATCGTACCGGCGAGTTGTTCGGGCAGTTGGGAAAAGTATTCCAGGAGAGTCGCGGCGCCGAGTACATCGCCTTTGGCCGCGCTTAATGGCTTGCCATTATCTTTGCTTTCTAACTCGGCAATCGCATCGGCGCGGTCGGCGATCAGATGCGCCACAGCGCGCATGCGGCGGGCGCGCTCGGCGGGTGGCATGGCCGACCAGACGCCCGCATCAAACGCGCGCCAAGCGCTTGTCACCGCGCGTTCCACATCTTCTACCTCACCAAAAGCCACGGTTGCCCAAGGCTGCCCGGTGGCCGGGTTGATGGAGTCAAAGGTACGCCCAGAAAGGGATGGTTCTTCTTTACCATCAATGACATGCAGAACCTGTTTCATCTTCATCGTTCCAAACCCTTCTCTATTCATTTGATATCAATAGCTCCTTTTGGCAAATCAGGTGATTTGACAGCCCTTCCTCATCATGCTATGCTCGGAGACCAACATATACTGATTTAATCAGTAGTATATCACACCAGGTAGTTCCACCACAGTTGCACAAGCGTATATACCCGACCTGAGGAGCCAAACCATGCAAGAATATCTCAAGTTTTACATCAATGGCCAATGGGTGGACCCCGTTCAGCCAGCCACCTTGGAAGTGCTGAACCCCGCCAACGAAGCGCCCTTTGCGCTCATTAGCGTTGGTACAGCCGCGGATGTCGATCGGGCGGTCAAAGCGGCACAGGCCGCGTTTGAAAGCTTTTCCCAAAGCTCTTTCAACGAGCGGCTGGCCTTGCTCTACAAGATCAAAGAGGTCTATCAAAAACGCTATGATGATATTGCCGCCGCGATCTCGGCAGAGATGGGTGCGCCCCACCGGCTGGCCTATGGCGCCCAAACTGAAGTTGGCATCCGTCATTTAGACAGCACTATCAAAGCCCTCAAAAATTTTCAATTTGAGACGACCACCGGCAACGCCCGCATTACCCATGAGCCGATTGGGGTCTGTGGTCTGATCACACCGTGGAACTGGCCGATCAATCAAATCGTCTCCAAGGTCGCACCGGCCTTGGCCGCGGGCTGCACCATGATCCTCAAGCCTAGCGAAATTGCGCCCATCAGCGGGCTGGTTTTTGCGGAAGTGATGGATGAAGCCGGTGTGCCTGCCGGGGTTTTCAACTTGGTCAATGGCGATGGCCCCACGGTTGGTGAAGCGATGTCGGCCCACCCTGGCATTGACATGATGTCCTTCACTGGCTCCACCCGGGGCGGCGTTGCGGTAGCCAAAGCTGCCGCGACCACCGTCAAACGGGTCAGCCAAGAATTGGGGGGCAAGTCGGCCAATATCATCTTTGAAGATGCAGACTTTGACGATGCCGTGACGCGGGGTGTGCGGGCCGTGATGAATAATAGCGGCCAATCTTGTAATGCGCCGACGCGCATGCTGGTGCCGTCGCTACGCATGGACGACGCGATCGAGATTGCACGGAAAGCCGCCGCTAATGTCACGCCTGGCGCGCCGGACGATGAAGAAGCCGACATTGGGCCGGTTGTCAGCCAGACGCAGTTTGAAAAGATCCAACGGCTCATTCAAGCAGGCATCGATGAAGGCGCGACCTTGGTCGCTGGTGGCCCGGGCAAACCAGAGGGGCTAGAAACCGGCTACTATGTCCGCCCCACCGTCTTTGCCAATGTGCAAAATGACATGCAAATTGCCCGTGAAGAGATCTTTGGGCCGGTGGTCTCGATCTTGGGTTACGCAGACGAGGAAGAGGCCGTGCGCATTGCCAATGATACGGATTACGGGTTGGCTGGCTATATTGTCACCAAGGACATGAACCGTGCCCAACGGCTGGCTAAACGGATTCGTGCCGGCCAAATTCACATCAACTATACGGGACCCGATACCGATGTCCCCTTTGGCGGCTTTAAGCAGTCGGGCAATGGCCGCGAAAAAGGGGCGTGGGGGATGAGCGAGTTTATGGAAGTCAAAGCCATCGCCGGCTTGGAATAACGAGGGCACAATCCCGATTGTCCGGGATAGCTTTACCCAAGCACCGGACAATCCCCAGAAGAAGGATGGATGACATGCAGGATGTGCCTATCGCCGAAGATCGCTTTTGTGAAAATCCCCATTGCCTCGTTGGGCGTTGGTCGGTGACGCGACAAGCCGAGCCACACGAGACTTGGCATATTGTTGCCTACTTTGAGGAGACAGTCTTTGTCGTGGCAGCTGCGACCCCGGTCTGTCCTTGCTGTGGCAAGCCACTATTAAGCCATCTGGAAATCGATGGTGGTCTGGTGTCAAATGCTGATGAAGAAGGTCCCCTCTTTGATTTTATTCGGACACTTTAGAGCGGTAGCGTGGTCGCGCTGCTCTTGTTAGAAGTTGTTAGAAAGATGCACTCTTATGCACTATACCAATCTTGGTCGCACCGGCTTACAAGTGAGCCGTCTTTGTCTAGGTACGATGAACTTTGGCCCACAGACCACCGAAGCCGACAGCTTTGCTATTATGGATCGGGCGTTGGCAACGGGCGTTAATTTTTTCGATACGGCCAATGTCTACGGCAGGAAATTAGGCGAGGGCATTACCGAGCAGATCATTGGGCGGTGGTTGGCCCAAGGTGGTGGCCGCCGGGATACCATTGTCCTCGCCACCAAGGTCTACAATCGAATGGGCGAACGGCCCAATGAACGGGGTCTGTCGGCCTATCATATTCGCAAGGCATGTGAAGAGAGCCTACGCCGGTTACAGACCGATCACATTGATCTCTACCAGATGCACCACGTGGAACGCACAACCCCATGGGAAGAGATCTGGCAAGCCATGGAACAATTGGTGCGGGAAGGCAAGGTCCTCTATGTGGGCAGCAGCAATTTCGCTGGCCTCCATATTGCGTTGGGCCAATTTTCGGCGCAGAAGCGCAACTGCTTGGGTCTCGTCTCCGAACAAAGTCTCTACAACCTCAATGCCCGTATGATCGAATTGGAAGTCATCCCCGCGTGCCGCGAATTTGGGCTCGGTTTGATCCCTTGGAGCCCCTTAGCCGGCGGCTTGTTGGGGGGTGCGCTGCAAAAAGCATCAACCGGACGCCGCGCCGAAGATCGGATGCAAGGCCAGATCGATAAGTTCCGCGCCCAGTTGGAAGCCTATGAGACACTCTGTCAAGAGTTGGGAGAGTCACCAGCCAATGTTGCCCTTGCTTGGCTACTCCACAATCCTGTTGTCACGGCACCAATCATCGGGCCACGTACAGTGCAGCAATATGATGATGCGCTACGGGCCGTCGAGATTACGTTATCTAGTGAGGTGCTCAAGCGTTTGAGTGAAATTTGGCCGGGACCCGGCGGGGAAGCGCCCGAAGCGTATGCGTGGTAGGATTATGGTCATTAGCCATTGATGCTTGGTGATTGCCAGAGGTGATGTTACCAAGCAGCCGCACGTGATCGTTGAAGTTGACTGCGTAATTGCGCAAGCGCTTGGCCGACATTCTCCCCAGGCTCGGCGGTTACTTCGAGCCGCTCAATCCATTTGACACGGGTGAAACACGCACCGCCGACCAGGGCCAACCGCCAGGGTGCGCCATAGGCCACGGTGAGCGGTTGGCCATTCCAGCTATCCACCAAAATAGCAGCATCGACTTCAGCCAGCGCAATCGGCACCACAAAGTGCCCAGCATGGATGCGCACATAACGCGCCGTTGGGAGAGGCTGAGCCATACGTAACACCATACTGAGGCGTACGCCGCTCCACGTCTCCTGCACAGTCACGCCGTCCTTCAGATCAGGGATCCATTCGGTCACGCTCTCGCGCGGTAACAACGAGAGATCTTGTACAGTCAGGTGGCAAGCCTGCGCCACCAACCCATCAATGCGCAATTGCGTCTGCTGTGGAGCAGCCATAACAAACTCCTTTATCAAGGACGCGGATGAACGCGGATGGACGCGGATTTACCAAAAATCCGCGTCTATCGGCGTTCATCCGCGTCCCAACGCCTGCCTACCAAGGCACAGACACGCCCAATTCCTGGGCTACTTCCGCTAGGCGCTTCTGGTGGTTTGGCCCGACGGGAACTCCTTCGGCCCGGTATTTGCGCGCCCGCATGGCCTCTACCCCACCGGGTAGGAAGCTTTCGGCAAAGCCGTCTAGCGGTTGTAACCGTTTAACCGCCCGCACATACTCATCCATTTCATACTTAAATTGTTGGGGGTCCATAAACAAGTCAATCCGAAAGGCCATGACCAGCGACCCTTGATTGGCCCCTGCCCAGGTGCGCTTGGCGCGCGCCGTATCCAGCGGGACGCCGGCCAGGAAGCCACCCCATGATTGACAGATCGCGCCCATGCCCAGCGAGCGGAAAACCGTGCCGGGTGCCAACTTGATAATCGCCTCGCGGTAGGGTGAAGAGCCATAGAGATCATGGATCGCGCCAAAGTCCAACAGCAAGGACTCTTCCTCACCAGCGGGTGAGCTAAAGGACATGGGCGAGCCACCGGCGGCGCTGAGGAGCGGTTCGCCATCGTTCAATAACAACTGATGGCCCGATGTGACAAAACAGAGCAGATCATGGGGCAAGGTCATGCGCGAATAGAGCCCCGCCGCGCCAAAGTGACCGTGGTTGCGGGTCAGTACCACGGCCATCCCTTGGCTTTTGGCCTTTTCAATCAAGATCTCCGTTGCGCGGTGCGAGGGGAAATAGCCCAAGCCGCCATCGCCGTCCACCAAGACACTCACCGGCGTCTCTCGCACCACCTGCACATCGGGTTGATTGTTGAGGATGCCATCGCGCAGCAGTCGCGCATAGGTAGCCATCTGCGTGGTACCATGGCTGAAAACGCCACGCAGATCATTGGCCGTAAGCAGTTCGGCCAGCAAGGTCGCTTTTTCTGTGGAGAGCCCAACTGCCAGCCCAAGTTCGGTGACAAAGGCTTGCAGCTCCGTGTAGGGGACCGAGAGATAGCTGCTTGGTGGTAAATTCATCGCTCGCTTTTCCTTTTTGTGATACTGGCTAGGATAAAACCTTGATCCGCGCGATGGTGCGCCTAATCAAGTTGCATGACGATGGTCTTGAGTTCGGTGAAGCGCTCTTGCGCGAAGCGGCCCCCGACGCGGCCAACACCACTTTGTGAACCGGCGCGCCCCCCAAAAGGCAGGTGCAATTCCCACCAATTGGTTGACTCATTGATATTAACCCAACCGGCCCGTACAGCTTCAGCAAAGTGTAGGGCGCGCCGCAGATCGCGCGTGAAGATGGCGGTTAGCAAGCCATAGGACGAAGCATTGATGAGCGCCAGTGCTTCTGCTTCATCTTGAATCAGCATAACCGGCATGATTGGGCCAAAGGTCTCCTCACGCGCCACCAACATGGTGGGGGTTACTTGGCTCAACACCGTGGGCGGATAGTAGAGCCCTGTGGGAAAATTCGCCGCGCGTTGGCCGCCGCGCAACAGTTGCGCGCCTTGGGCCAAGGCATCGTCAATATGCTGATCCATTTTAGCGGCTGTGGCCGCATTATTCAAAGGGCCAAGCGTGGTGGTTGGGTCCAAGGGCAAACCAAGGCGCACCTGTTGATCCACAGCTTGGCAAAGACGCGCTAAATAAGCATCGGCTACCGTGGCTTGCACCAAAATCAATTCACCGGCACTGCAACTTTGCCCGGCACAAAGCAGACAACTGGTCAACGTTGCCGCCACCGCCGCGTCAAGGTCAGCATCATCGAGGATAACCAAGGGACCGTTCCCCCCTAGCTCCAGGAGCAGATCCTTGCCCGCTGCGCGTTGAGCAACCTGTTGGCCCGTGGCAATCGAGCCGATAAAAGCGACAGTATGGGTGCCAGCGTTGTGCGCAATCTCATCCCCCACCACTGCCCCGGGGCCAATGACCAAGTTGAGCACACCGGGTGGTAGAGCAGCCTCCACCAGGCACTCAACCAATTTTACAGCACAGATGGCTGTACTCGGTGCAGGTGTCCAGACGACTGTATTCCCATAGGCCAAGGCAGGGGCGATGAGTTCGGCGGGCATTTCATAGGGCCAGTTCCACGGCGTGATCACGCCGATCACCCCACGAGGCACGCGCTGGATCAGGACGCGCTTTTTAGGATCGACCGAAGGCGGCAGAATGCCTTCAACCCGTCGGGCATCCCCTGCGGCCATGCGAAAATAGTCGATCACATCATCGACTTCGCCATAGGCTTCGGTGTGGAGCGGCTTGCCTTGTTCCACCGTCAAGGTAAGCGCCAAATCGTCACGACGCGCCAGCATGACCGTGGCCACGCGCTCTAAGATGGTGGCACGGTCAAACGGCGTACGGGCTGCCCACGCGGCTGCCGCGCCATTCGCCGCGGCAATGGCGGCTTGCGCGTCTTGGCGGGTGCCTTCCGGCAGTAAGCCAATCTCTTCACCTGTGGCCGGACTTATGGCCGCAAAATACGCACCACTTGCGCTTGCCACCCATTCCCCGTTGATATACATCGCATAGGTCGAACGATTATTCATGCCGACTTTCTTTTCTATTTTTCTCTGGCTAACGACCGGTGCCCCAAAGCTCGGCGAGGCGCGCATCGCGGCCACAACCGACGCGATAGCGGGCATAGTCATCAGGGCGCTTCAGGTAATATTTCTGATGATAGCTTTCTGCTGGATAGAAGGGGGTTACGGCCACAATTGCAGTGGCAATCGGTTGCGTAAAGCGCCCCGACGCCGCCAAGGCCGCTTTACTGGCTGCGGCGACCTGTTGTTGCTCCGTCGTATGGTAGAAGATCGCCGAGCGATAATTGGGACCCTGATCACAGAATTGACGATCAACCGCCACCGGATCGATCTCATGCCAGTAGGCGTCCAAGAGGTCGGCATAGCTGATCTGGGCTGCATCAAAAATGACTTCGACAGCCTCAGCATGACCAGTCATCTTGGCAACGACTTGGGCATAGGTAGGGTTCGGCTCAATGCCACCGGCATAGCCGACCGTGGTGGTGATCACGCCTGGCACGGCATCCAGCGCCCGCTGCATCGACCAAAAGCAACCACCAGCCAAGGTCGCCGTTTCCAGGTTGTTTGGATCAGGCACGGGGGTTGCAACGGCAGTGACCACCGCGGTCGCAACCGGCGGTGGCGGGGCAGCACAAGCCACCAACAGGCAGAAGACCCCGGCAGTACAAAGAATCCCTAGCAGTTTCATAGTTAGCTCCTCAAGGCTGGCAGCGGCTGTTCCGCGGGGATAAAGGCCAACGCCACGCCATTGTTACAGTAGCGTTTGCCCGTCGGTTGGGGACCGTCGTCAAAGATATGGCCCTGGTGACCACCACAACGGGCGCAGTGATACTCCGTCCGCACCATGAACAAAGCATGATCTTCCTTGGTGCCCACAGCGTCCGGTAGCGCTTGATAGAAACTAGGCCAACCCGTGCCGCTATCGTATTTTGTCTCGGCGGCAAAGAGCGGCCAATAACAAGCCGCGCAGAGGAAAGTGCCAGCGCGGTGCTCATCATTGAGCGGGCTGGTAAAAGGGCGTTCCGTCGCTTCTTCAAAGAGGACGGCATAAGCATCTGCGGGCAACAACTGTTGCCATTCTGCCAATGGCTTCTCCAGCCGTTGGACCGTAGTCGGGTTAGCTTCACTCATCACCACGGGTTCAGCAACACGACCACAAGCCGTAACGAACAGTGGTGCCGTTGCCAAGACTAGAAGCTGTTTCAGAAAACTTCGGCGCGACATGATTTTCTCCTTGCTCAATCAAATTCTACGTTGCGATCTGACAGCGGCGGCAAGCTGACAACGGCTACTCGACCGTATCAGATCGCATTGACAAAACAGTCGCACAAATTTATTATAATTTTATTACTCAAATATTGAATAATCATGAATTAACCAAATCGATTCACCAGGAGGGCCTTCGCATGACAACAACGGCAACGGATACCACCGCGCGGGTGGTCATTGCGCGGGGCGCGGTGCAGATGCAACCAACCGCGCTGCAGGCAATTCAGGAAGGGAAGGTGTCGAAGGGGGATGTATTGACGACCGCCCGCGTTGCTGGCATTTTGGCGGCCAAACAGACCGCGACCTTGATCCCCCACTGTCACGTGGTCATGCTTGACTCAGTCGCTATCGACTTCACCTTTGCGCCAGCCGCGGGCCAGCTTGTGATCACCGCGACAGTCCGCAGTACAGGGGCCAAGCAGGGGTGACCATGGAAGCAATGACCGCGGTCAGCATTGCCGCGCTGACGGTTTATGACATGACCAAGCGCTATGATCGCGGCATGACCATTACCAACATCCAGATCCTCGAAAAACGGGGGGGCCACACCGGGGATTGGTCACGCAACTTCGACTAACTTTACCCCAATTCGCGCGCCCAAATGACTTGACGCTACCAGGAAATATGACGCGTGTGATGGCTCCGCTGCGCACCAGCTACTCAAATCGGCCCACTGCGGGTATAATCAACAGGCACAGATACGCTGACCAAGGACTGCTATACAATCAGCCCAACCCCGTACGTGGTGGAATACCCATCAGGGTATTCCATCCGCTGTTCATACTATCATTTTTTAGCAGCAACATGTCAATTTTTCGGTTGACTTTGGTTTAGAAGAGAGGGTGGAATCATGCCAAGGGCCAAGGGAACCCTGACGATCGAATATGCCTTGCTTGGTTTCGTTCAGGCTGGACCCACCCACGCCTACGAGATTCATCAGCAGCTCAAGCAGACCGAAATGCTGGCATTAGTTTGGCGGCTGAAACAGCGCCAACTCTATGCGCTGCTAGAACGGCTGGAAGCCGAGGGGTATCTAGCCGCGATGATCGAAGTGCAGGAAAACCGCCCCCCACGGCGGATTTTGTATCTAACCCCCAGTGGCGCGGCGGCCTTTCATCAGTGGATGACCACACCGGTTGACCACGGACGCGACTTCCGCCAAGAATTTATGGCAAAACTCTATTTTGCCCAGGCAACCGACGCCGCCTTAGCCACTACCTTGCTTCAACAGCAGCGCAAGGTCTATCAAGCTCAAGTGGCTAGCTTCCGCGCGCGCTTGGCGCTGATCCCACCAGACCGTCACCTCGATACATTAGTCTTTCACTTTCGGATTGGGCAACTCGAAGCAACCTTACAGTGGCTGGATACCTGTACTGCCCTGCTGCCCAGTGACGATAGGGCCACCCCCGCGGCACCGGGCAACCTAGCCCCACTTAGTGATAGACTAACGTCCGCCACGGGATGATTAGGGCTGTTCAGCAAGAAAGGCCAAGGCTTGCTGTGGGTAATCGGTCGTAATGTTTGCCACGCGCCAAGCCGTTAAATGACGTAAATCCGCCACGGAATTGCCTGGCCAACCGGTAATGGCTAGCTGGTGAGCATGGGCCAGTTGCACCACCGCGTCGGTTCCCGTTTTGTGGGGAATGCAGACATCGGTGCAGCCCAAAGCCAACGCTTGCTCGATCCAGCCTTCATTATCAAACGCCCCAATATAGGCTCGTGGTAGCTGGGGTGCGACAGTGCGCATCATAGCCAGCGCGTCTGGATCAAAGGAGCTGACCACCACGCGCGCGGCCACGCCCGCACTTTCGATCAGGGCCGTCAAACGGCGGCAGATCGATGGCAGATTTGCAGGATCGGCTCGTTTAATCTCGATCTGATAGGCGTCGAGCTGGGGGAAGGTTTGGAGCACCTGTGCGAGCGTGGGAATGGGTGTAGGTTCCGGCCAATCAGGAAAAGGAACGCGGGCATCCATTGCCTGGAGTTGAGCGACCGTAAAGTCATGGACAGAACCCGCCACCCCGGCTGTCCGCAAAGGGGATTCATCGTGCAAAACCACCAGTTCCCCATCGGCACTCAGGCGAACATCAAACTCAAAAGCCCGCACGCCGATTCGCTGGGCATGGGCAAAACCAGCTAGCGTATTTTCGGGCGCTTCCCCCGCCGCGCCCCGGTGACCAAAAAGCGGCAAGGCAACCTCCTAATGAGTGGGATGTGATTCATAGATAAGTGATACGTAATTCGTGTTAAAGCCGAGTTACGCGCCACGCTTCACAAAGCATATTACCCTGAGGTCAATGTCACCAAACGGGAGCAGAGGCGTTGTAACAATGGGGTATCATGGCTGATGACCAACAGCCCTAATTGGCGTTGTTGCGCCTGGGTCAGCACGGCTTGCCAGATCTGGGCTTGGGTATTGGCATCGAGCATGGCAGTCATCTCATCGGCAATCAGATACCGCGTGGGCGAGGCCAAAGCACGCGCCACAGCCACCCGTTGCAATTCGCCACCGCTGAGTTCGTGGGGCCAACGCGCTAACCAACTCGGTTCAATCCCAAGGGCGGTCAATAGCGTTTGCGCAGGCGGCTCACTTTCAGCGATGATCTGTTGCAAACGCCAACGTGGGTTCATGGCTAGCTCGGGGTGCTGAAAGACCAACTGGACTGGACAGTAACCCCGGTTGGGCAACGAGCGACCATCAAGCCGCACTTGGCCGGTTTGGGGTTGGAGATAGCCCGCCAACAATTTCGCCAACGTGGTCTTGCCACGACCACTCGGCCCGCTTATGCCAACAATCTCTCCCGGCGCAACCTGGAGGGAAACCTGCTCAAGAACCCACGCGCCTTGCGACTCATAGCGAAACGAAAGTGCTTCACCTTGTAACATCGATCATCCTCAATTATATAGAAAAAATAGGACGCGGATAAGCGTTTGCTCCGCGTCGGCAAGCGGCTTCACACGGCATGGACACAGCGTACCAAACCAGCGCGCAGAGAACGCATGGGAGGCCGCGCGGTGGTACAGGCCGCCGTTACCAGCGGGCAGCGGGGCGCGAAGAGACAACCCGCGGGCAGAGCATCGGGCGTTGGTTGTGCGCCGGGCACAGGAATAAACTCCTGCTGGGGCAACGCGCGCCATAACGCCTTGGTGTAGGGATGGCGCAAGGCCGCACCAGCGCCTTGAAAGTCCGCGGCGTGGGCAACTTCTACCGTGGTTCCGGCATAGAAAACCGCGACTCGATTGGCTATGCGTAAGGCAGCGTCGATGTCATGGGTAATGAGGATCACCCCGCGCCCTTCATCGGCCAGCTGGCGTAAATGGCTTAAGGTCTCGGCAACGGCATCGGGGTGCAGGCCAGGGGTCGGTTCGTCGGCAATGAGTAGCTTCGCGTTGCCCACCGCGGCGGTCGCGGTGAGGACCCGTCGCGCCATACCCCCGGAAATTTGAAAGGGAAAGAGCCGACTGACCAGCGCAGCAAGCCCATAGCGTGTAAAGACCTTGCCTTGGGCAGAAACCTTAATCTTGGCGGGTACGCCGCTCAATTCCGCGGCGCGCTGCACCTGTCGGCCCACCCGCATCAGTGGATCGAGAAAGGCCACCGATTGGGGGATGAGGGCAATGGTCCGTCCGCGTAATTGGGCTTGACGCACCGGTGTCAACGGTTCACCTTGGAAGGTCATTGTGCCTGCAACCTGAGCATTGGCAGGCAAGATACCCAAGACGGCATGGGCCAACAAGCTCTTCCCCGAACCGCTTGAACCGACCACCGCCACCACTTCCCCAGGCGCGACAGTCAAATCCAGGTCGGTAATGACAGTCAGTTGACGTTGGACCAGCCCCACGTCATACATGGTAAATGCGACGGAAAGATTCTGAACGGTCAGCATCTTCACTCCTGGCTCGTTTTGGGGTCGAGCAGAGAACGGAGCTGCTCGCCCAGAATATCAAAGGCTTTGACCGCGACCAAGAGCGCGAGGCCGGGAAAGACCCCCAACCACCAATAGCCTGTGGATAGATGACGCATGGACTCGGAAAGGATAATACCAATGGCGGGGGTATGCGGGGAAAGCCCGATCCCGACAAAGGTCAACCCTGCTTCGTGCAGAATTGCATGGGGAAAGAGCAGAATCAACCCCACCACGAATTGAGGCAAAATGTGGGGCAATAGATGGCGCCGAGCGATCCAAGTGGCGGAATGGCCCAAGCGCGTCGAGAGTTGCACATAATCCGAGCTTTTGACTTGGAGTGCTTCGGCCCGAATGAGCCGAGTTAACCCGGGCCAATGGGTGACAGCCACGGCAATCAACGCGCCGCGGAGTCCTCCCCCCAGCGCAAAGGAGATTAAGATCAAAAGCACCAAATGGGGCAGGCTGTAGAAGAGATCGACTAGCCAGGTGATCGCGGTATCAACCACACCCCCAAAAATCGCGGCACAGAGCCCCAGCACCGTACCAATCACTGCGCTGATCGCCGCGGCTAAGAGGCCAACACGCAGGCTTAGGACCAAGCCATGCAACGTGCGCGTTAGCATATCGCGCCCCAGCCAATCGGTTCCCAGCGGATGCGCCCATGATGGCGGCTGATTCCGTTCGGCTAAGGCCGTCTGGAGGCCCGCATCCCCAATCCAAAAGCGGGCCACCAGCAAGATGGCAAAAAAGAGGAGACAGCCGACAATCGTCAAGATGGTACGGCTGCGCCGATTCCAACGCGCCCCGACCTGCCTGCGGTTGGCGAGGACAGGCTGGGATGGCGTGGGAGCAATCGTCATACTCATCGCAAATCCTATGCTTTTTAGAGACAGTTTAACCAAGATCGAGAAGCAGTCCACCCTCGACAGGTTTTAAAGAGCTGTCGAGGGTTACGGCGTTGTGCCCAGCCGAATCCGCGGATCGATCAGACGATAGCTCAGATCGGCCAGGGTATTCCCCACAAAGACAAAGAGCGCGCTAAAGAGTACAATGCCCAACAACAATGGCACATCCCCGCGCAGCCCAGCTTGAACGGTCGCCTCGCCCAAACCAGGATAGGCAAAGACCTGTTCAGCCAGGACCGAACCACCAAAGAGTTCACTCAGCGAGGCAAATTGCAAAGTCAGCGCGGGTAGGGCAATATTGCGCAGCCCATGTTGCCAGAGGATGCCAAGTTTGCTTTCACCTTGGGCCCGCGCAAAAAGGGCATAGTCACTGTGCATAACCTCGATCAATTTTTGGCGCGTATGGAGGGCAATGTTGGCAACCCCAATAATGCTCAGGGCCGCGGCAGGCAGCAACAGATGATGCAAGCGCTGGAGCCAAGTCGCTTGGTTCAGCGGTACACCAACCGGCGTGGCACAGCAAACCGGCGTCCAACCCAACGTCACAGAAAAGATGATGAGCAAGAGCAGCGCCAACCAAAAGGTAGGCGTGGAGGCTAGGGTATAGGCATAAAAACGAATGACCTGATCCACCCAAGAACCTTGGTAGAGCCCAGCCCACACCCCTAAAGCAAAGCCCAAGAAGCCGGACAACAGCCAAGCCGCGAGCATGAGCCAGAGCGATGCCAGAAAGCGTTCGCCAATGACACTGACTACCGGCTGGTTGAAGACCATGGAACGCCCCAAATCACCGCTCGTCAAGTTTTGCAACCAGCGACCATAGCGCACCAGTGGTGACTCGTCCAATCCCCAACGGTCAGCGATCTGCTGGCGCTGCTCCTGGCTAATATTCAACATCGCCGCCCCCACATAGGCATCCACCGGATCAATCGGTGAGAGCATGAGCAGGGTAAAGGAAAGGGTTGAAACAGCCAAGAGCAGCACGATCAGTCGCAATAGTTTGTTGAACAGAAAACGAAACATGTTACGGGCAGGTCCATTGCCAAGTCGTCAGATTTGCCGTGAGCGGCCAGCCATGCCCATGCGGCTCCACCTGCGGTTGGCCGATGTCAAGACACTCGCTGACAAAATAGGTGTGGTCCAGATTCACCAACCAAGCCCAGGCAGCATCGCCCTTGGTGGTAAAGCCATCTGCTTTTTGATCCCACTGGGCAGCCTGCCAAAAGGCTATGGCCTCGGCTTCGGACGCCGCGCCCATAGCCAAGTCGAGATACGAATCGACTTGTTCGTTGGCATAGTAACCAGTGTTGTAATATTCCACGCCCCGCATGGAGCTGTGATAGAGATTCCACATCTCATTTTGATCATGGCTACCCCAGCCAAAGAGAATGGCGTTGCTATGCATGAGCTTTTCAATCTCGTCCCAGCTTTTGCCTTCGACATTGACTTGAATGCCCGCTGGCTTAATCATGTCGGCCACACTCAGGGCCAGAGCTTGGCGAGTACTATCGCTGGCAGGATAGATCAGGGTAAATTCGGCACGTAAGCCATCCTTTTCGACAATGCCATCGCCATCATCATCGGCCCAACCACCTTCGCTCAGCAGTTGCTGCGCGGTCGCCAAATCGGCATCGGCAATGACGGCAGTCGGCTCTTCCCAGGGCAGACCACTCACGGGGCCAAAAGCTGGCGAGCCGTAGCCTTCGAGCACGCCCTCTACCAGCGCCGCCCGATCGACCACATAGTTAATCGCCTGGCGAATCGCCTGATCCGCGGTGACATTATTACCAATGGCATAGCCGCTAGCCGTCTGTTCGCCCGTATCTGGCACAAAGGGGAAAAGCATCCCGCGGTTGTCCACACTCGCCACATCAACCAACCGCATCCCGGGAAGTTGTTGAATGGCGAGGGATTGTGGCACGCTCACCACCTGTACTTCGCCCGCCTTGGCCGCAGCAAAGGCAGCGTCTTCTTCAAGGAATAAAAAGACCACGCGTTCGATAGCTGGCTTGTCGCCATAATAGAGCGGGTTGGCTTCTACGATTAACTGCTGCCCCTTGTCCCATTGGAGCAATGTATAAGGGCCGGAGCCGATGGGATTCTGACCATAATTCTCGTCATATGTGGCCGCGGGCACAATCCCCAACGTCACCAAGCGGTTGACAAAGGTGCTCTGCGGCTGTTTGAGGCGCAGTTCAACGGTATAGTCATCGATGGCCGTAGCACTTTCCAAAACGGTTACATCGGTGAGGCCACCACTTTCAGCCGCTTTAGTATAGGTGAAAGCCACATCTTCGGCGGTCAGGGGCGTGCCGTCGGAAAACTGTACATCGGCGCGGATCTTTACCGTCCACACGAGGCGGTCTTCGCTCACAGTGTAACTTTCGGCCAAGTCATTCACCAGATTGAGCCCTTCATCACGCCGTAGTAAGGTACTTTGGAATAAGGGCGCGCCATAGCGTCCCCACCCCAACGTGGGGTCATATCCTTCTTCGGCCTCACCACCAATGGCCAGGATTAAGGTCTGGGCCGTAGGTGGTGTATCTACCGGGGCATCAGCTGCCGGGGCTGGGGCAGCCGGGGCGGCGCAGCCAGCCCCGATCATAATGGCGAAAAGGAGCGGAAGCACTTTTTTCATAGGAACCAGCGTCATGGTTTTCTCCTCTGTTGCGAGCCATCCTAACGGATAACTGCATTTATGAGCATTTCATGAATCCTATTGCAAAAATTTGCAACAACGAATTCTTGCCTATTCTATACTGGGTTATGATAAGTGTCAACGTTCAACAAATGGTCGATTTTTACCGTTGTAGACAAGGCGCGGATGTTTCATGCCACCAGGGCCATCACGCACTTAAAAATGCAGGGTTAAAAACCCGCGGGGTGGCTTTAGAGCTGTTCAGCTTGGCAGTGGGTACAGAGCCCGGTGAGGATTAAATGAGACGCGTCGATCCAGAAGCCATAGCGCTGCTTCAGTTCAGCCTGGAGGGTTGTTAATGGCTGGGCATCGATCTCGATCTCTTGATGGCAAACCCGACAGAGGAGATGATGATGGGGCGAGCGGCCCGCAATTTCATAGATCGTTTCCCCCGGAGCAATTTCGGCTTTCACGATCAAGCCCATATTGAGGAGGAAGTGTAGCGAGCGATAGACTGTGGCTTGGTTGATGACTGGTGCTTTCCGTTGCACCCGCTCTAGAATTTGCGGCAGCGTGCTGTGGGTGCCGCCTTCGCAGATGGCATCCATAATAATTTGGCGTTGGGGGGTCATGCGGTAGCCTTGCTCCCGAAGAAAGCTCACATAATCCCACGTATCATGACTCATATCCAGGCTCCTCTCGCGCTATTACAAGTGTACTGCAACGCCAGAGAGGGGCAAAATTAGCGCTTTCTTGGGTGAGCGAAAGCGCCCGCGCGGCTAAAGATAAAAAACAGACCTGACAGGTTGTTAAAACCTGTCAGGTCTCTGGATCCCCACCAATCATTGAACGCTCAGCTGCCTAGAGCCCTACGGTGCGAAAAACTCAGCACTGTGATCATTGGCCGCTTGCAGGGCTTCATCTACGGTGGCGCGCCCATAGAAGGCATTGTTCAATTCGGTATTGACAATGCTTTCGATATCGCTCCAGGTCGCCATAATCGGCAGGTTGCGAATCCCCGGAATGGCGTCGAGGAAGGCTTGATTGTTGGCTGGTTTGACGGCAGGATCAAGGAAAACAGGCGATTCGGCCAAGGCAATCCGCGAGGGAACCGTGCGGCCTGTCTTCGCCAGAATGATCTGGCCTTCCTCCGCGTTAGCAAATTCGACAAAGGTCCAAGCCGCGGCTTTCGCTTTGCTGGCCGCGGCAATGCAGAAGGCGTCCGAGTGGAGAATGCTGGCTTGGGTTTCGGCCTGCGGCAACCCGGCGACATCCCAATCAAAGGCCTCGATCAAGCGGAATTCTGGCACGGCCCGACGGCTATCAATAAACATCGCCATGCGCCCATTGACAAAGCGACTGAGGCTACTTTCGGCTTCTTCGGCCACGGCATCCGGCGTCACCTGATGAACGGTTTGCAGCTCTACAAACCAGGTCAACGCGGCTTTGCTGGCTGGGGTGTCCAACGCCAATTTTGTCGGCGCGGCTGGGTCATCGACCAGATCGCCGCCATTCATCCAAATAAAGGGGGCCAGGCGCACCAGGGTTGCTTCGGTGCCATAGCCATAGACATCCACGATACCATCACCATCCTCGTCTTGGGTTAGGGCCTGCGCCGTCGCGACAAATTCGTCCCAATCCCAGCTATCACTCGGATAGGCCACACCGGCAGCATCAAAGAGCGCTTTGTTATAGTAGATCACAGGGCTAGACATATTCTGCGGCATGCAGAACTGCTCGCCCGCCCATTGAAAAGCCGCCAACGCTTGAGCATAGTAGTCACTCGTCTTGATCAGCGTACTGGCTTCCAAATAGGCAGTGAGCGGCTCAACTGCGCCGCTGGCAAGAAAACGACCTAAGTGCCGATAGTTGATCAGAAAAAGATCCGGTGGTGTGCCAGCCGCAAAGTCCGCGGCGAGGCGCTTGCGAAAGTCACCACCACTGGGGATATTGATCAAATTGACGGTGATATCCGCATGTTGGGCCGCAAAGGCATCGATCAACTCTTGATAGGCCACCTCATCGGTCGGGTCACCGGAAATGAGGAACGTGAGCTGGGCAGCCGACGGGCTCGATTGGGCAGTTGGTTGAATCGGCTGACAGGCCGTTGCCAACAGCAGTACAAGGGTAGCAGCCAAGAAAAATCTGTGTAACATGGAGAAATGGACTCCTTTACCAAAGTGAAAATAAAGAGCAAACGACCAGTTGATGGCCGATTAGCGCTTGAGCAATTGACGCCAAGTGACATCCTCGCGGATAAACTGTTGTAGGGCCAAGTAGATCAAGACGACTGGTGTGGTCATGATCACCACCGCGGCCAACAACAAGGACCAGTTGGTAATAACCATCTGCTGTAACATGCGGAGGCCCACCGCTAACGTATATCTTTCTTCTGATTTTAGAAACAACAAGGGATCGACAAAGTCACTCCAAAAATGGGAAAAGGCCAGCAACAGAACCGCTAAGGCCGTTGGCAGCGCCATGGGCAGCGCAATCCGCCGCCAAATGGTCAGGGCATTGGCCCCATCCAACCGCGCCGATTCATATAACGCCAGCGGCACCCGGCGAAAGGTCCAATAGAACATGAGGACATAGAGCGAACGCGTACCCATGATGGCCGGTGCAAAGAGTGCGAAATAGGTATCGACTAGCCCTAAGGAGGTAAAGAGCACATAGCGGGGCAGCCAAACCACGGTGCCCGGAATCATCATCAGGAGTACGGCAAAAAGCACCAACCAGCGGCGTACACCAGCCGGTAATTGGGCCATCGCCAACCCAGCCCACGAAGCCGTCACCAAGGTTAGGCTAGCGCCGATTGTGCTCACAAAAAAAGAATTTGCGATCTGATGCGCCAAGGGGACAATGCGGAAGATCTCGCGATAATTCGACCAAGCCAACGGCGCGGGCAACCATTCGAGCGTGCGCGGCGGCGGCAACCCAACCGGACGGAGCGAGTTGGCTAACACCCAATAGAGGGGTGCGACAAAGAGGAAGGCCACCGTCAACGCGGTCAGCTGCCAAAGCACCCGCTCGAAGAGAGCAAGGTTACATTTCATCCGTATAGCCCCACCCACCAGCCAACTTGTAGACCAACCAGAGCAAGACCCCAATCCCAACAAACATCACCACCATCATGGAAGCCGCGTGACCGATACGGAAATGGCTAAAGGCTTCGTCATAGATGAGATAGGGCAACAGGGTTGTTGCATAGCCCGGCCCACCTTCGGTCATCATATAGACTGGCGTAAAGGTACTTTGGGCACTGAGCAGAATATCGCGAATCAAGAGCATGAGCAGCCAAGGCGCAACTAACGGCAAGGTAATATAGCGAAAACATTGCCACCGGTTGCCCCCATCAAGGGCGGCTACTTGGAAATAGGTGGCGGGAACCCCCTGTAAAGCCGCAATGAGCACTAACATCCCTTCGCCAACGCGAAAGCATGTCATCAAGACGAGTGACAGCAGGGCCGTGTCAGCATCAACCAACCACGCGGGTTGGGGTAAGCCCCAATAAGCTAACCCTTTATTGAGCGGTCCATAGAGCGGGTTAAAGATCCAAAGCCAGATCAACGCATAGGCCACATCGGGGATGACCGAAGGCAGATAGGCAGAGATACGATACTGACGAACACCTGCTCGCTGATGATACAGAAGCAAAGCCAAGAGGAGCGCGCCCAGCAGTTGCAAAGGGGCACTCAGGGCAACAAAGGTCAACGAATTGCGCACAGCCACCCAGAAGAGTTCGCGCCGGAAAATCGTACCAAAGTTGCGTAGCCCACTCCACACTGGGGCCGAGAATGCATCATATTCGGTAAAGGCAAAGACAATGGTAAGCAGGACGGGGAGGATGATCAACAAGATTGCCCCCAAAACAAAAGGGGCGAGTAATAACCACAATTCGCCTTGATAGCGCGTCAGGCGGCGTGAACGGGGTACACCTTTAGGAGTTGTAGCTTGCGCAGCCAAAGCGGAAATAGGCATAACCACTTGCCAGTCGAGTATTGATGCACGCCAGCAAACGCGGTGCATCCATTGAGTCATTCAGAACTTATGCAAAGCTAGAGCTGACCGGTTTTCAGAACCGGTCAGCTCTCTGTCCGCTAAATCATACGTCTTTGCCAGCGAAATTGCAAACGTCATTCGTGCTATGGGATGTATGGTCATCGATACTAACCATCAGCTCTCGCCTCATTCGACCTGTGTTGAAGATCACAGCCACGGGTGTACTACAGCACAGCGTAATTCCCCAACCTTTTTTAGACTGGAATTAGCTAGCCTCAGCTTTTGTTAGCGCTCATCGCCCCAGTAGCCAGAAACACGGCTGAGAAGTACACCGCATGTACGCAAAAAGCGCATGTACGCAAAAAGCGCATGTACGCAAAAAGAAGGAGAACACATGATACCGAGATCTGATCAAGCACAACGTTGGCGGCGGCGCTGGCGCTGGTTGTTGGTGATCGCCTTGTGGATCAACACCCTAGGCCCGCTGTTGCTCCCCGCCGCAACCATACAGGCCGCCACGCCAAGCGCAGCCACCGCGGAGGGAGCCCTTCGCGTGGCCTATCTCCATGGGGGCGATACGCTCTCAGCAGCGTCATTTGCAGCGTTGCTCAACGACAATGGCTTTATGGTCCAAGCCTTTAACTTTGGTGCGCCCCCCAGCGAATTCCCGCACCGGCTCCTCCTCCCCTTCGTGGTCCAACAAGGTGGCAATGCCGCTAGCCAGTCGCAAACCAACCAAGCCCAACTGATCGGCGCGTTGCCGAACTTTGCCGCGTTTGACCTCATCGTCGTAGCCGCGGATAGTGGCGCAGGCGATCAATGGCAGCCGGAAGCCGGGCTCTTTGAAGCCGTGCGCGATGCCGGTCTACCGGTCATTGGGCTGGGAGCCGGCGGGCATGCGCTCTTGGGCCGCCTAGGGCTGCCGATCGGTTATCCCAATGGCAACAGCAGCACGACCGCCGCACTTGCGGTGAGCCAAGATGGTTTGAGCCAAGCCTTCTACGCCAATATCACCTTGTCGGGTGACAACCTCCTCCCCATCTACACCAGTGATCAAACGGCTATTGCCGTGCCTCTGCCCGAGACACCCGTAGACGGGGCGCGGTTGGCAGCGCTGCCAGGCAACGCCGGCCAATACCCCATCGCCAAGGCAGGCCGCTACTTCTTGTGGGGCATGGCCGGCGCGCCCACAGCCATGACCGACACCGGCAAGCAGCTTTTCCTCAACTTGGCCCGCTTTGCCACAGAAAAGCTGGAAATCCAACTGCGCGCCCGCACCTTTACCCCCACGCCCGGGCTCGATGCCGACCTTGTCGCCGCGCTCCAAGGCAGCAGTGGGCTCCATGCCTTTGCCCAGCTCGCCCGCGAGCCCAGTACCGAGGAACGCGAGGCGTTGGCGGCCATTGGCATTCGCTTGGTCGCGTTTGTGGGCAATCATCTCTACACTGCCTTTGTCACGCCCACGCCAGCGACCAATCACCCCACCTTTCAAGGCATCATCCGCTGGCTGGGTCCAATCCAACCGACGGACAAAGTCGATCCCAAGATCCTGGCCGGGCAGTTTGAAGCGTGGGCCGACAATGGCAATGGCACGATCAAAGTGCTTATCCATTTCCACGAAGATGTAGCGGCGGCCACGGCCACAGAAATGCTGGCCCAACTCGGCATTACCGCTGAACTTTTCAGCGCAGGCGTCTATGCCGCCAATGTGTCCCCCGCGGCCGTTACCCAGATTGCAGCCCAAGACAGCGTCCGTTGGATCGAAGAAGGGCCGCTTCCCAATCTGCCGGAAAATGACTCGACACGTGCCGAGCTACATGTGAACGAAGCCCAGGCAGCTAACATTAATGGCTCCTCGATCTTCTATGCCGGGTTGGATGGCAGCGGCGTCAGCGTGGCCGTCTTCGATTCGGGCATCAACGCCAACAATGCCCCAGGCATGGGTCACAATGACTTTGCCGGACGGCTCTTGCGCACCAGCGATGACAGCAATGGTCATGGCACCCATGTGGCCGGTATCATTGGCGCAAGTGGGGCCAATAGTGTCACCAACTGTCCCTTTGGCGTCTGCACCGCCTTCCAAATGCGCGGCATGGCCCCTGGGGTCCAGCTTGCGCCCTATGGCAGCCGCGATGCAGCCAGCTTTGACGAAGCCGTCAACACCTATGGCGTCGAGCTGAGCAACAGTTCGCAATACCAGACCTGTGGCGCCTATGATTCCCATGCCCAGTTGCTCGACCAATTCATCCGTGGCGACGGCACCAATGGCGGCACATCGGTCGCGGCCCATCAAATGGTTAAATCCGCGGGCAATTCGGGTACTTCTGGGCAGTATTGTGATGCGGCAGGTTATTTCGCCATTACCGGCTCGGCCAAGAATCTACTCGTTGTCGGCGCGCTAAACGCCGAAAGCAACTTGGATCTGCGCTCGAGCAGCAGCCGTGGCCCCACCTGGGACGGACGGCTCAAGCCCGATGTCATGGGCATTGGCTGTGGCGACTCTACCGACAACGCCAGCCAAGGCTATGTCTCGAAGTGTGGCACCTCCATGGCCGCTCCTTCGGTCACAGGGATCTTGGCACTGATGACCGAGCAATATCATCATTCCTTCCCCACAGCAGGCCGACCTCGTCCCTCGACCCTGCGGGCGGTCGTCATTCAAACCGCCGATGACTTGATCCATGACCCCGCGCAGCCCGGCTTCACGGAATATGGCTGGAACGATCCAGACACCGGCAATCCGGTGATCTATCATGCTGGCCCCGATTGGGCCACGGGCTATGGAGTTGCCAACGCCCAGCGCGCCACGGCAGCCATTCGCGCCTATAACTTTGTCGAAGGCACGGTCTCCCCTGGCGATCCCCAAGACACCTATGTGTTGAATGTACCCGCGGGCACCCCCGAGCTGAAGTTCACCTTAGTTTGGGACGATGAAGCGGGCAACCCCATGTTGGCCGTCACCGCGGCGCAACTGGTCAATAACCTGGATATCACCCTGGAAGGCCCCGGCGGTGTGGTGATTCGGCCCTGGGTATTGGCCCCGCTACCCGCGTCGAGCGACTTGCCCGGTGGCGATGCCGACCCCATTGTCCGCAACACGCACATTGTGGCAGCGACGCGCAATGTCGATAATCTCAACAATACCGAGCAGGTGCAAGTTGCCAATCCAGCCGCAGGCACCTGGACCATTCGCATCAACGCGGCCAGCCTGCCCAATGGCAATGCCCAGCCCTATAGCTTGGCAGGCGACTTCCGTACGCTGAACATTGTCAGCCCACAGACCGGCAATGTCGCCGAAGCAGGCGATCCAGCCAATCCGAATGTGGTGCCGGTGATTGTCGAAGCGGTGCGCAGCATTGACAACACGCCGAGTGCGCTCAGTGATGCTACGGCAGCCGACTTTAGCGTTCAAATCGACGGCACCCCAGCCACCATCGTCAATGGGGCTCCAGTGGGCGACCAATTCTGGATGATGGTACGCCCGGCCGCGGGGGTCTACAGCGCGGGCAGCAAATATGATCTGAATGTCACGTGGACGGGACATGGCACCGACAGCGAAACGCGCGCGATTCTCTTTACCGAACGCGAAATCACCGACCGCGCTGTCGTTATCGATCGCTCCGGGAGCATGAGCGACTATGACAAGATGGCCGCGGCCCAAAATGCCGCCCGGCTCTTTATCGACCAATCCTTGGCCGATGATCGGATTGCCGTGGTCAGCTTTAGTAACAATTCAACCGTCAACTATCCCACCACGTTGGTGCCCAACCTTGGCCCCACAGCGATTCTCGACGCGGCCAAGGCCGCGGTCGATGGGTTGACCCCCAGCGGCATGACCGCCATTGGGCAAGGCTTGCTCGACGGACAGGCACAGGTTACAGCAGCCCCCGCCGATCATAGCGTGGCCGATGTGGTCATTCTCTTGAGCGATGGTATGGAAAATGTCGATCCGCTCTATAACACGCCTGCGGTCAAAGGGGTGATCGAGCCCACCGATACCATTGTGCATACGGTTGCCGTTGGGCCAGCTAGTGCGGGCTTCCACAGTCTGTTAGCAACCATTGCCAACGATAATGGGGGTGAATTCCGGGCGGTGAATGAAGATGGTGCGGGTATGCTGATGGCTGCCGAGGCTAGCGCCGCCGCGGCGACACCCACGGTTGGCATTGAAGCTTGGCCCCAAACCTTGCCCAATCGCCTGGGCGATGTCTACAAGCAATACGCCGAAGAGATTCTCAATGAAAGTCGGCTCTTCCAAGCGCGCGGCGTTGGCAATCCCGTCACGGGCGCGCTCCAAACCTTTACCGTCGATGTTCCCGAAGGGCTTAGCCGGATCAACTTCTCCTTTAACTGGGCGCAACCCAATAGCGAGGGGTACTTCCAAGTCGTCGATCCCAAGGAGAATGTCTACTTCTACAAAGGACAGGATCCGAATAACAAGAGCTGTCGCGGCGATGCCACGCACATCGTCTGTATCATCGATGCTCCCATCCCCGGCACTTGGACGATGAGCATACGCATTGGCGGGGAGAGCAACGAGTGGGCCTTGTGGGTAAGTGCCAAGGCTGCGGTCAGTTTCCATTTGTGGGTTGGCACACCCGAGCGCCAGCGGGTTATGGGAGAACCCGTCCATCTGCTCGGTTTCTTGGGTCAGGGCGAAAAGGCGTTGGTTGATCAATCGATCAAGCTCAACATCTTTGCCCCCGGTGGCGGTTCGCGTACCATCGAACTCTTTGACGACGGCCAGCATGGCGACGGGCTAAAGGGTGACGGGCTCTATGGCAACTACTTTGGCGAAGGCTACAGCCCTGGGGCCTATGCTGTCCGCGGTGTCGCGACTGGGCAGGATCTGCTCAACCAACCCTATACACTCTTCAAGAACACGGGCTTCCATCTCCGTCCCCGCGTGGCCTATGTCCACAAGGGCGATCTGGATACCGCGAATGCCTACCGCCAGTTGATTGAAGAGAATGGCGTGGCCGTGGATCAATTGACCATGGATCAGTTGCCGTCAACCAATCTACAGCCCTATAGCTTGGTCATTGTAGCGCCAGAAACGGGCTCTCTGGGCGAGTGGGGTACCGGCGCGATGGTACGCCGGATCATTGAGTTCAAGAAACCAGTCTTGGGGTTAGGCGAAGGGGGCTATGCCTACTTTGGCAAGCTCAAGCTCGATATCGGTTGGGCCAATGGCGCGCACAGCGCAGGCGACAGTGTCGTCCGTGAGAACTATAACGACGCCTTCTGGCACTACCCCTATGATTTCCTCGTGGACGAGAAGCGGATTTGGCAACTCTATGCCGAGCCCAGTTCCCGGGTCGATATCTTCTTGGGCAAACAGCCACTGGGCTTAACCGTCTTTGGCTACTACGATGCCACCGGCCAATACGCCGATCTAGTGATGGAAGATGGGCGCTACCTCCTCTGGGGCTTTGACAAAGGCCCCAAGAGCATGACCGACGATGGCCGCAAACTCTTTGTCAACGCGGTCTACCGCACCATGCAATAGCACATAGCGACCGAAGCAAGAGCGGCCAGGTTTAAATCTGACCGCTCTTGCTTCACTGCACCTGTTGTTTGGCGCGCCGCCAGACCAACGGCAGCAGGAGGCATGTCACCACGACGCCACCGACAACCGCGGCGGCAGGCAAAGTGGCAATGGGATTCTGCCACGGGCTACGCGCCGCTGATAGTGGCGTCGCCAAAGGCGGCACCGCGACGACAGTGGTCAGGAGCAGATCATCCAGGCCCCGTCGGCGCACATAGAGCGACAGATCCCAAGGACCCGCCCGGTTTTGGTAGGCCCCCGTACTCGTAAAAATGTCACCATCCTGTGGGGCCAATTCGAGCGAGGATTGGCCCAACTCTGCCGTTTGATGGACAAAGAGCAGCCGGACCAATTGCACCTCGCCAATCGGTGAACCATCGGCATGGTAAAGATGTACCGTATAGCGGTTTTCGCCCACTTGGTTAGGTGAAATTTGGAGATGAGCGGTCAAATCATCGGCGGTCAACACTGTTTCAAACAAGGCCGTTGGCGCCGGTGACGTGCTCGGCGGTGGCACCGGCGTTTGGACCAGGAAGGCCACCACCACCATCAGCGCCAAGCCCGCCAATGATTCACGCCAAACTTGACGCTGAAAGGTGCGATAATGTCCGGCTGACCAAGCCGCCGTGGCAGACGGGGTGCGCACCCACCGATGATTGAACCAAGCAATACCCAGCACTAACGCAACCAGCGCCAGCTTACCAAGCAGCAGCCAACCGTAGGGCGTACGCCACAGCACAGCTAGGCTTTGCACTTGGACTAGGGTGCTAAAGAGCCCCGTCACTGCCAGGACAAAGACCGCCAATGTAGCTGCCACCGAGAAACGACGTGCAAGCTGACGCAGCAAGGTTGCCTCGGCAGCCGTTGTCACCTGGCGCGCTTGCCAAAGTAGGACAGCCAACAAAAGCAGTCCCCCCAGCCAGACGGACGCAGCCGCGAGATGAATCCAATCGACTGTCATGGCCCAGATACTGCCTGGCACGGCTGCCGCGTGGCTGCTGGCCGAGAAGGTTGCCAGCACCACCAAGCTCAACGCGAGGACAAGCCATTGCAAGCCAGCGCGGAGAGTACTAGCAGCCCCTACCGCCACAATCGCCAGAAAGAGCAAAAGCCCCGTTGCCAGTTGGCGGATGACAATGACCGTACCCGCGCGGGTACGAAAGAAGAGATCGAGCGCCGCGCCGCCGCTACTGCTGGCGGTCTGTAGGGTCGCCATTTGGGCGATCACTTGTAACCAACTCCCGATCAAGACAGCCCCGACACACACCACCAAGGCAAGTTGGAGCGTCCGTTCCAGGCGCAGCAGCGAGGGCTCCGCGGCCGGATCGGGCAGGGTGCGCCAACCTAGCAACAGCCGCCGAAAGGCCACACCGCCCGTCAGACACATAGCCCCCACCAGGGCAAGCCAACGGCTCAGTGCTTTCAGGGGCGACGGCCATTCATCCCCTTGCGGCCCGCGGCCAGAGGCCAGCCCTGTGGCATCACCTGGCGATGTGCCATCCGGGTTCAGGATCGTGAGGGGAAAGGAACCGACCCATTCATGACCATCCGCCGCGGAAAGATTATGGTAGACAACGGTGTAGATCCCCGGGTCTAGCGGCGCTAGCGGCAGCGTCAAGTGCATTGGGTCAGCGGGGTCCACGGTGGCAGCGCCCCGCCCTAGCTCATTTCCTTGCAGATCAACCAAATAGGCTTGACTAAAGTCAGGCTCGATCGGCTCACTAAACCAGAGCTCAATCGTGGCGGGCGCAATGGCGACGGCGGCCCCAGCCGCGGGTACGGAACGAACCAGTAACGCATGTGCGCGCGCCGATTGGATCACAAGCAGACTCCCTACCAAGAGGGCAAGGAGACCGCCGAACAACGGTGAACGTAAGAAGAAACGTTTGTGCATGGCGTCCTTTATTCTTTAGCAACGGTTTGAAAAGGGGATAGGACTCATCCACACCTGACCGATTTTTGATGAAGATTGCGAAAATGTTGCGGTATATGCTGATCGCCCGGCGCTGATGAAGATTAATTATTAAAATCGGTAATCTTCATCAGCGCCGGGCGGTTTACCACTTTTAATCGTTAATGTTCATGAAAACCGGTCAGGTGTCCGGGGAATTCTTTGCAAACCATCGCTTAGAAATTACATCTTAGGCTTCGCGCCCCACAGCCACGCCCAGCGCCGTCCCCGGCGCTGTTGTGTTAGCACAGCACCCACGACCAGCAGCAAGGGCGCGGCCCCCAAGCAGGGCAGCCCAGGAAACGCCCCGCTAGGCGTAGCTGTGGGCGGGATCACCGAGGCAGTGGCCGTTGGCCCAGCCGTGGCGGCCAACCGCGGCGGGGTGGTGTTCGTGGGCGCAACCGTAGGGAGAGCGGTGGCGGTAGCCTCCACGGCTGGCGCGCCAGCCGTGCTGTCGGTGCCAGCGCCGACAGTGAACGAAAACTCACCCGTCCCCGCATGCCCATCGTCTGCCGATAGGGATTGCCAGCGCACGGTATAGAGACCAGCAGAGAGTACTGGCGACAAACTCACCTGCAGCAAGGTGCGGTCATCGTCATCAATTGTCGTATCATCTAGATCAACCCGTTGCCCTGCGGCATCGAAGACTTCGATCTTATTCATGCCCTGACGCCGGAAGAGTTCTTGGGTAAACCACATCCGTACCTGCGTTGGCGGGGTGGACAAAATCGCATCCGCTGCGGGCTCGGCCCGTTCATAGTCGGCGTGGGCCAGCGTGCGCGACAAGGGCCAGAACACAGAGCAGCCGACCAGCAAAAGCAGTGCCAGTCCTAAAGGGTGACGTGTACGTTTCCGTTGCATAAGCAGACTCAGCCTCCTGAACTTTCGTGCGCTTCGCCACCTTCGTCCCCACTACCTTCGTCCCCACTACCTTCGTCCCCGGTCCCATGATCGCCGTGATCACCGGCCGTGGCTTCCTCACCGTGACCCTCACTGCCATGCCCGTCATCACTCTGCCCACCAAGCATTTCACCCAACCAATGTTCGGCGGCATGGGAGAAAGCATGTTGAACTTCATGAATGGTAGTGGCTAATGGCGCGGCGGCTTCCACATCGTCATTGGTCAACGCCGTCGCCAAGTCGGTAAGGGCGGTGGTCAAGGTCACGACCTCAGTCGCCAGTGGTTCTGGCCAGTCCACCGAGGCGAGCAGGCGCGCCACCCGCTTTACGGTGCCTGCGTCACCGGGTTCAATGAGAGCCTCTTCATTCAGACGGACATCCAGATCGTGTAACCCGGCTGTATCGAGCAAATAGACCGCGCTGGTCACCCGGAAGGCTTGGCCGGCATCCGGCGCGGGCGCAGGCGCATGTTCGGCCCACTGCTCGACCGCATGCGAAAAATCATGTTGGGCTTCATGGACCAAGGTTGCCAATGGTGCGGCGGCTTCCACATCATCAGCTGTCAAGGCCGCGCCAAGATCGGTCAAAGCCGTTGTCAGCGTTACGACCTCTGTCACCAGCGGTTCCGGCCAGTTCACCGAGGCGAGCAAGTCGACAACCCGATTCACCCGTCCCGCGTCGCCGGGTTCAATGACACCCTCTTCATTTAAGCGCACGTCCAAATCATGTAACCCCGCGGTATCGAGCAAATAGATCGCGGTTGTCACTTGATTCAGATCCGCGCCTCCACTACGGCTATGCTCAGCCGCCAGTTGTTCCTCCAACGCGTGGACGCGCGCTGTCAGATCAGTAAGGGTTGGCTCTTCGGTACCCACGTGCGCGTCAGCCGCGTGATCATCGGTGGACGCTTCTGCTGGTATTGGCGTCGCAGTTGCATCATCATGCGCCATGGGCGCGGCGGTAGCCAACGGCTGGTGGGGTAGAAACCACAGAGCGCCGAACAACAGCAGCGCGATCAAAAACCAGTTCTTCCGTAACATGCTTTATTTCTCCCAATGATTGGATCGACAACAGGGACGCAGACTAGCCCCGTCATCGTTGTGATTGTATAGGTGGTTGATGCCACCCTACGGCAAGATCAAACCAGGACAGCACTGACACACCCAAGTTGGCCTGTCAGCGCTGTTTTGTGTAAGTTCGCACAAAATCAGTGGGCAAAAAAGCGCGGTGGTGGAAAGGGAACGGGCAGATAACGCGGCTGGGGTAGCTGAAGACGCTGCCAAATCACAAAGTGGGGCAAATCGCGTGGGCCCAACGCACCGACCGCAAAGAAGACGAGTAGGAGTAGCGAAAAGGCCACAAACATCGGGGCCGATCGTCCGGGGATCGTGGCATCGGTCAGCAGGCCGCAAACGCGCAGCGCAGCTTCGTCTACCGTGGCCCCGGTTGGCTGACCATGCACCAACGCGTGAGGCATCCCATGGGGCATGGCCGTATGATCGACCGCTGCGGGCGGTGGTGTGGTTCCCGTGGAGAGCTTTTGAGACAGAACCGGGCTGGCAAAGACAAAGTGGGGCAGACGATGAGGATGGCCTGGTTCGACCAACGCTCCCCAACAGATCAGGGGCAGGACTAGGGCAAAGAGCGCCACATAAAAGCCGAGCAACAACCGTTGCCAGCGCTGCAGTAGCTGTTTATAGGGGCGCTTCCACCGCGCACCCGCCCTTGGTAGCGTCATCATAGGTGTTACTGTAGCATACACTCCTATAATTTGAAAAAATAGGCGTTACGCACTTGGGCCAGACCTGACAGGTTTGTTAAACCTGTCAGGTCTCTGGTCACACTGATCAACGGCGTAATTTCTAAAAAATCGAGCCCGCGCACTGGAGAAACTGTTTGACGTAGGGATATGACTCGTCCACAACCGCCAACCCTCTTGCGTTGGCGGTTATGGGAACCACAGAGCCAACGGGATGCAAGGTTGAGAAACCCATCAGAGGGTATCAGCCCAGTTGATGCTCTTGCCAATAATGGTGGGTCTTGGCCAGCGCAGTGATGACATTTTTGATCTCATGGTCGAGCCGAAAGGCCGGACCAGCTGGTAAATATAGCACCACGCCCTCGCGGCGGACACTGACATTTTCCACCACAATGGCGCGCAATAGCCAAAGTGCCATGGCCTCGCTATCACATTCGACCCCAATCCAACCGAGCGCTTGGCTAAGACGGGTACGGAGACCTGTGGTCAGTTGAATGCCCCGCGTGAGTTCGCCCAATACACGGCCATACCCCGCCCAATCGGCTTTTACGGCCTCGGGAGTCACTGGCTCCAACAACTCACCACGGTGGGGTGGACCGCCAGCCAAGGCCAATTCGCAAAAAGGACTGTCGGGGTCATCTTTACCCCACACCCGATCCCAGGCCACTTGCCCAGCCGCATCGTAAACCAGCGGTGCCGCGCCCATCGGGGCAGCACTCACGTTGGCGCCCTGTCGATAGCGCGGCGGGAGCAGCGGGGTGGCGGCGGGGGACATGGGGGATTCGCTGCCGTGACGATCGTGACGATGACGGTGGCCGTGGGTGGTGCGGGGTAATGGCATGGGTTGATCAGCCGCCGCCTGGATCGCTTGTTGGGCAATCGCCTCAATCACGCCAGGGTGGTTAGCCAGCGTTTCCGCCACCGTAACCGAAATGGTTGGCTGTTGTTCTTGAAAGGCCGCCACCTGCGCGGTCAGGAGCCGTTGGCTTGACCCTAGATAGAGCCAATAGGGTGCAACCACAATCCGCGGTGCGCCGAGTCTGGCGCACCGCTGCAGCCCCTCAATCACCCCGGGCTTGCTCTGTTGGTAGTAAGCACTTTCCACCCAGCCATAGGAGCGCCCTTCCCAGAGGAGGCGGGCAATCCGCGCGATTTCGGCGTTGTTTTCGGCATTAGCGCCACCCCGCCCAATCAGTAAGATGGCACGCTCGGCGCGTTCAGCTTGCTTGGAAGAGGAAAACACAGCAGCCACGCGGTCGGCTAAAGCGGCCAGCAAGGGCGGGGTCATAGCAAGGATGGGGGCATAGCGAATGGTGACTTGGGGCGTCTGGGCGCGTATCCAGTCCAAGCTGCCGTAAATGGCTTCGTGTTGATGCTCTTCGGCTTCCAAGGCCAGCGGGAACACGACAATCCGGCGATGCCCCGCCGCGATAAAGGTACGCACGCTCGTGAGCGCCGCGGTTTCACGGAAGGCCAGCGCGCAGGCCGCGGGGGCCAACCCTAAGCGGTCTGCCACCGGAGCGACGAGCGTTTGATAAGCTTCTTCTGTGGCAGGTGATTGACCAGCGGGCCCAAGCAACAACAAAGCATCCATGCAATCATTCCTTCTGTCGTGTTCTAAATGAATGACGCCATTGTAGTCTTTGCGCGCTTGGGCTGTCAAGCCGTGGCCTGACCCTACCACAGCAGAAGCATCATTTTACGGGAGTATTCGCCAACAACGCTGCGTTGAGCCAGATCCCAGCGTTGGCCCCTTGCGCCGCGGCAAAGATTACGGCGCGCATGGGGCTGGTCATATCCCCGGCGGCGTAGACCCCCGCCACTTTGGTGCGCCCCTGAGCATCGACTTTGACAAAGCCATTCTCATCCACTTCACAGCCCAGCCCAGCCACCAGATCCGACGGTTGACTCGTGCGTAGGTTGATAAAGATAGCATGGCGGGCTAAGGTGCTATCATCGGCAAAGTGCAGGGTATCTAGCTGTTCCCCCACGCCAGTCAAGCCCGTCAGCGGCGTCTCTATCACGCGTACCAGCCTTGCTCGGAGCAATTGCCACTCGGCCTCAGTAAAGGTAGCTGGGCCATCGGTGCAAATGACCAGATCGTCAGTAAGATTGAGCAGCAATTGAGCCCGGTGGATCGCGCTAGGGCCATTCCCCTGGACGGCCAATGGTTGATCACGCACTTCCCAGCCATCACAATAGGGGCAGTGAAAAGCGCTACGGCCCCAGAAGTGTTCAATATTGGTCAACGCGGGTAGGTGATCGCGTAGGCCCATTGTCAACAATACATTGCGCGTCGCCCACTGCTCGCCCACAGCGCTGGTTACTAGAAAACCTTCGGCTTGGGGCACAATCGCTGTCACGAGCCCCGAACGAAGTTGGACCGTCGGATAGGCTTGGACTTGCGTGCGGCCAATCTGCAACAGCTCAGCCGGGTCCACGCCATCCCGCGTAAAAAAGCCATGCGAGGCGTGGGAAAAGCGGTTGCACGGCGCCCCCGCGTCTACCACCACCACCTGCCGTCGCATGCGGCCCAAATAGGTGGCCGCGCTCAAACCGGCCACACTTCCCCCCACAATCAATACATCCAACATAATCCCCTCCCCTTTCCCGGCCTAACCATAAAAGACTTACATACCAAGGTCGCTCTGCCACCGTAGAGCTATCAGGTTTGGCAAACCTGATAGCTCTACTTTTATCGTACGGCCATCAAGATGCAATTGTCAAAATATTGCCAAATGACCCCGACTTCGCGGAAGCCAGCTTCGCGCAAGGCACCGATCTGTAGGTCCTGACCGGCATTGACGTTGTTATCGGGGGTGCGCCAAGCAAAGCGCCGCTCACGTTCGGCCAGCAGATCGGCCAGGGCCGGCTCCTCGGCTAGCGCGGCCCACCACTGTTGCCAGTTTTCGACCCCCCGTTGGGCAAACGCTTCATCACGCCACCGTTGGGTGCGCACCGCGGTGGCGACCTGTTGCAGTGTCGCCAGATGGGGGCCAAACTTGATATTGTCGCCATTGAGGAAGAGACCACCGGGCCGAATCAGCTTGCCCAATTCATGATAGAGCCGTACCAGATCGGGGGTACGCAGCCAATGGAGGGCCGTCGTGCTGAGCACCACATCAAAGGCGCTCTCACCCAAAGTCTCGACCCAGGTGGGCTCACCCAGATCCGCTTCGGCCCAGCGCAAGCGCCCACCCATGGTGCCCAACGCGCCCTGGCCCATGGCTAATAGCACTGGATCAAGATCTACGGCTACACTGCGCGCTTGGGGAAAGCGTTCCAGTAGCCGTTGGCTGATCGACCCCGGCCCACAACAGAGATCCAGCGCCACAAAATCCGGCGGTAGTAATTCGGCCAGGATGGTCAGCATCGCGTCAAAGCGCGCTTCCCGGTCGGGCAGATAGCCCGTCTGCTGGGCATCCCAACGCACCAGCCAGTTCGCCCAATCTATCGTGATGGTTGGTTGTTCCACTTGTTTCATTTTTTGCTTTCCTTTGTGTGAGAGATTGAAATCTCTTGCTAACAACGAGAAGCCGCCGCAGCGGCTAGATCTTTTACGGGCTTGGCCGTAGCCAATCCGTCAACGCTTCGCCCAAGGCATTGCAGCCAAAGACCACCAAGAAGATCGCAACTCCTGGGGGTAATACGAGGTGCGGTGCTTGATCAAGATAGGGGCGCGCTTCAACCAACATGGCCCCCCATTCCGGTGTTGGCGGTTGCAGCCCAAGGCCCAGAAAACTCAACGCGGCAATCGCCAACATGGTCGCGCCAGCATCCAGGCTCAACTGTACCACAACTGGCCCTAGGATACTGGGCAAGAGATGGCGGGTGAGAATCCACCAGTGGGTCGCGCCGGTGGCGTGGGCCGCGATCACAAAGTCCCGTTGGCGTAATGCCAGCACCAAGCTCCGCGCCAGCCGAGCATAGGTGACCCAGCCCCCCAGCGCCAGCGCGCCAATCAACGTTCCGATGCTTGGCCCCACCGAGAGCCGCAGATGCTTCCCGATCTCCTGGCGGATCGGCTTGTCCGTGCGGTTCGAATAGCCCAGATCACCCTGCAGCGTCTGT
>JAHBVH010000044.1 GCA_019637645.1 Caldilineaceae bacterium | reverse complement strand
GCAATTTATATGGGTAAAGTCGATTTCATTTTGCATCAACTTCGCCCATAGGACAAGCGGTGTTGGCCGGGCAGCGCACCACATAGCACAAGGAGCTGAGTTTTCAGTTAGACAGCGCAGGGGAAAGTAAGCTACGATAGACCAATTTGATTGCGGACAAGGGGTGGGATGATCGGTGTTGAATAGAGGGCGGTAGGCTGCCAGCCGCGTGCAATACGGTGCGCGGTCTGCACGTTGGCCGTAGCAAAGTGCCGAATCCAGACAAAAGTCGGTGGCAGAAAGGCGACGGCAAGCTACCGTGACAAAGAGGGTTTCCTACACTGTGGCTAACTTCAAACTCAGCGTCCTCGATAATCACGTGCATCAACATATCATGGTGCGGTAGGAGCGTCAAGGGGGTAATCGGGCTGAAATCGGTCGGTGGCCCTTTGGTGATGATAAAGCAGCAAGGTAAGGCGTATTAAATTGCAGATTAACCGGCGTTACACTGGAGCATCAGCTTGGTTCATTTTATATCTACAGAGACGCGGAGGGCTGCCAGTACGCCGCGAGCGCATCACATGCCCCGCTCTTGCAGCAACGACGCGACCAGCCCCGTCCAGCCGGTTTGGTGGCTGGCCCCGAGCCCGGCACCATTCTCACCGTGAAAATACTCATAAAAGAGTAGATAGTCGCGCCAGTGGGGATCGGTTTGGAAGATCGCGGTATCCCCATAAACGGGGCGGTGCCCTGCACTATCCCGCCGAAAGAGGTTGATCAACCGTTGAGCTAGTTCATCGGCCACGGCGTCGAGAGTCAGCCACGTACCGGAGCCGGTCGGGCATTCCACCAGAAAATTGTCACCGTAGTATTGGTGAAAGCGTTGGAGCCCTTCAATGATCAGACAGTTCAGCGGAAACCAAATGGGACCACGCCAGTTGGAATTGCCGCCAAAGAGGCCGGTATCAGCTTCGGCAGGTGCATAGCCAACCGTAAAGGTATTGCCGTGAACGGCCAGTTGGTAGGGCTGGTTGGCATGTACTTTGGAAAGGGAACGGATGCCGTTAGGCGCGAGAAATTCGTTCTCATCTAGCAAATAGTGCAAAACACTGCGCAGCCGCTCCTCGGTGAGGATGGCAAAGAGATAGCGTTCTCCTTCGCCCTGCACCGCGACACTCGCCATATTCCCCACCAATTCGGGCCGGTTGCGTACAAACCAGTGCATGCGCCGGTCGAAAATGGGCAGGTCGGCCAAGAGTTCTGGCTCCAGCGTCTCGACCGCAATCAAGGGCATCAGCCCCACCAACGACCGCACGCGCAACGGGATCGTTTGGTCTTGACCATCGTGTAAATGGAGGACATCGTAGAAAAAGCCATCCGCCTCATCCCACAACGAGTGGCCGTCGCGGCCATGACCACTAATCGCCGTGGCGATACGTAGGAAGTGCTCATAAAACTTGGTGGCAGTATCCTGATAGATCGGTTCTGTTTGGGCAAGTTCCAGCGCGATCTTCAACATCATCAGCGAGTAGAAACCCATCCACGCGGTGGCATCGGATTGGTCGATATAGCCATCAGACGCGGGCAACGCGCTGCGGTCAAAGACGCTAATGTTATCCAGCCCCAAAAAGCCACCCTGAAAGACGTTGTTCCCCTCTTGATCTTTGCGGTTAACCCACCACGTAAAATTGAGCAGCAGTTTGTGAAAGATGCCTTCCAGCCAGGCGCGATCCTTGCTCCCTTCGCGCTGGGCAGTCAGTTGATAGACGCGCCAAGCGGCCCAGGCATGCACAGGTGGGTTGACATCATCAAACGCCCACTCATAGGCGGGCAGCGCACCGTTGGGATGCATATACCATTCGCGCGTAAAGAGCTCCAACTGACGCTTGGCAAAATCTGGATCGACGAGCGCCAAGGTAACGCAATGAAAAGCCAGATCCCAGGTGGCATACCAGGGATATTCCCACTTGTCTGGCATGGAGATAATGTCAAAGTTATGGAGATGTTGCCAATCGCGATTGCGCCCTTGCCACCGGGCAGCAGGGGGCGGTGGCATTGCCGGATCACCCGCCAGCCACTGTTCGACATCATAGTAGTAGATCTGTTTGCTCCAAAGCATCCCTGCCAATGCTTGGCGTTGGATCGTCCGATCCTCGGCACAAAGGGTTGGCGGTTGGATAGCCGCGTAAAATTCGTCCGCTTCAGCCAGCCGCCGGGCGAAGAATTGGTCAAAGTGAACGCCGAGGCCATCGGGCAAAGGGTGGTCGGCCAAGCGCAGGCGATAGACAACTGTCGCACCGGCGTCCACCGTGGTTTGGTAGTGGACAGCAGCTTTGGTTCCCTGTTGGGCGGGGTTGACCGCGCCTTGCTCCCCTTCGATCACATAGCGATGAAACGCATCTTTGACGTAGGGTGTCGGATTGGCGCGGTTGAAGAGACGCGCATCGTTGGTCTCGTTCTCCGTAAAGAGGAGTGCGCCGTCACCTTGTGCGCAGAAATAATAATCGCCCAAGCGGCTGTGGTGGGCATGAATACCGAGCAGATCGCCTGGTAGGGCGGTGGCTGTGAGTTGCGGCTTGCCGTTTTCTTCGTCCAATGGCCCATGGGCATAGCCCCAGGCCCAACTGTTACGAAACCAGAGCGTCGGCAAGAGATGAAGCAGTGCTGCTTCTGGCCCTCGATTGGTAATGGTCACACGGGCAAGGAGGTCGTTTTGATCGGCTTTGGCATACTCAACCACAATGTCAAAGTAACGATCTGCGGCAAAGACGCCGGTATCGAGCAGCTCATACTCCCGATCAGCGTGGCCGCGGCGACCATTTTCCTGCACCAGTTCTTCATAGGGGAACGCGGCTTGCGGGTATTTGTAGAGCAGCTTCATGTAGCTGTGAGTGGGCGTGCTATCGAGGTAGAAGTAATATTCTTTGACATCTTCGCCATGGTTGCCTTCCGGGCCGGTCAAACCAAAGAGGCGCTCTTTGAGGATCGGATCACGGCCATTCCAAAAGGCAAACGCTAGACAAAGATTTTGATACCGATCACAAACCCCGGCCAACCCATCCTCGTTCCACCGATAGGCCCGGCTGCGAGCATGATCGTGGGGGAAATAATGCCACGCGTCGCCATTGGCACTATAGTCTTCGCGCACCGTGCCCCATGCCCGCTCACTCAAATAAGGCCCCCAATGTTTCCAGTTAGATGCGCGGCCACTATATTCACGCAGGCGTTGGTGCTCGGCGGTATGGGACATAATAAAAACATCAACAAAAAACTATCGTTAGAATGGCCAGCGCAGATTACTAAACAGCACCGTTAGGGCATGTTTGATAGTATCGATTGGCGCATTTAACAGCCCTGGCAGCTCATCCGATTTAATGAGCCCGTTCCAAAGGCAAAGATAGGGCAAGATGATCAACAACACAAGCAGATAGAGCAAAAGAGCAAGAACGACAATATACCCGTTAGTAGGATTATAAAGCAAAAGGCTGAGGAACAGTAACGGAACGAGGATGAAAAAACCGAAAAAAATCGCCCAGGCATTGAGTGATGTATAGTTGCGAGATGCAGAGCGACCTCTTCGCAGTTCGACATCAAGCACCTCTTGCATAATCTCTTGACCTAATAAAACTGTACTACCACCATTCTTCCGATACCAATTACTAATCCAGCCTGGCCGCAAGCCATTAAAACCCTTCAGAGTATCTTCAAAGTTTTCAACACCGGATAAGGCAATAATGTGAGGACGTTCGCGGTATGTCGGATTATCTTCGATTACGTCAACTAATCTGATTAAATCATTGAGTTTGCCCTGATTTTGACCTAGCTCGGATTGAGGAACAAAATTTATATCAACAATTAGAACGTCAAATCTTGGATTCCTTGGCTCGCTTATTGTACGGATCGCGCTAACAAGGCTATCAGACTGCACTAATTTATAGTGCTGAATCCCCTGTTGTTCGTCAAACCACCGCCGTACAATGGTCAACCATGCTTTATCATCTTCAATTTGGAGGATACGAAGCTCTCCCGCCATTATTGCACCTCCTTTCTGTTTCATCTTAGATCTGAAGGAACGCTCCGGCTTTTAAACCAGCATCACCATATCGAAAACCGACCATACTATGTCGGCTACGCAGCAGGAAGAGGGGCTGTGTTTCATACGCTTGTATTTGGTCTCGGATCGCATCGCGTGGACCAACGGCAACCCGCACGCCCTTCCCTTCCATCCGACTCCAGTAGTGACTGGAAAACCTTACACCATCGGCAGCTGTGATGATTTGTTCGTTTGCTTGTGGCGTGCAAAGCACAGGCAGAAGTGGCTGAAGTAGATCTGTCAAAAGGCCCGTAAAACCTTCCTGTTGCTCATAACGCAATTCGGCTTTCATCTTAGCCAAGCTTTCCTGTGAAATGAAGGTATGTTCATTAATCGGAGTAATATACTTCTTCTGAAAACGGGTCAATGCTTGTTCGGCAACTTTTTCAATAATGACCACGAGTTCTTCTTTTTCATATTTCGATTTTTCCAGAAAGTCGGACGCTCCATATTTTAGTAGCGCTTCACGGGTACGTTGGACGGTGCCGAAGCCTGTCAGCATAATTACACTGGTAGCTTCATCGGCGGCTTGGATAGTCTTGGCAATCTCTAGTCCATCCTGATTACCAGAATCATCATCCCCATCCAATTTAATGTCGAGCAAGGCAACATGGAAATAGCGCTCTTTGAGCAGGTATAAGGCATCACTTTTGTTAGTAGCAACCACGAGTTCGACCGCCTGATCAGCTAAGTGTCGCTGCATAATCTCAATATGTACCGGTGCATCTTCTACCAATAGTACCTTCAAATTTTGTCGCTCCATGATCGTTGACCCCTTTCGCATCGGCCTAGACCGGCGTGCCATAGCAGAACAAGCCCCTAAATTTACGGAAAGTACATTGCTTTACACAGTGGCTACCACTTTTTTAGCCTGACAATCATTGTTGTGCCAATCTGGATCTCACTTTCTAAAATATCCACTTCTCCGCCATAATCAGAGATATAACGCCGATCCCATGCTAATCCTAGCCCGCGGAGAACATCGTTTGATTGTTTCTTGGTCGAAAAATGCCGTTCAAAGATTCTACTCCGCAAATGGATAGGAATGCCCTGGCCATTGTCGTTAATTTTTACTTCGACCCACTCACTGGTTTCTTGAGCCTCAATGGTGATCGACAGCGGTCGCTCAGGCGCACCAGCTTCCATCGCGTTATCAAGCAAGTCAAGTAGGACTTCATGGAGTTTGTCTCCACAGGAAACTTTAGGTAAATGCAGGGTGGCACTTAGATTTTCAAACCGGACGGGATGAATGCGCTCGCCCCACTTCCGTTGCCAATTAATCACGGCACGATTAATCTGCTGAATGACATCGATTTCCTTTGCTTCCATACTCCGTGGGTCAAACGTCCGCGACTGAATAATGCTCGTTACCTCTTCAATCTGCTCGATAATCATATTGATGTCTTTGTGAAGTTGCACCACATTAGCCTGCGGTTTCTTCAACTCTGCTTGAATAAACTTGGCAAATTGGCGCGCGGCCCCCAGCGGATTGTTGAGCCGATGCATCACATTGTCTATATCGCGGGTACGCGCCTGGATGATGGCGGTATCCAAGCGTTCCTGATTGAGTTTTTTCATGTCCTCTAACATCTGAACTTGTTGAATCAACATCGCAGCTTGACCAGCTAAGCTCTCTACCAACCCTTGATGGAGCTCGGTAAACCAAAATTCACGTTCTGATTCAAGATTGATGACGCCGATCGGCATATCGCCAAAACGGAGAGGGACAGCAAGCTCACTCTGCATTTTTTTGCCTGGTATAAACCATTGATAGCGATGTTTATACGGACCATAGGTCGGGTGTACATCATGATCCAACTGATTGATATTGACTGTCTTTCCTTCCATAACGGCAATCCCACTGACGCTAGCATCTAGGGCAAGTACGGTGCCAATATCGTCCTCCGTTGAGTAACGAATCACGAGTTGATTACTTTCATTAAGTAACATCATCTGCCCAATTTCGGCATCAGTTAGCGCTTTAGCCGCCTGAAAGATTTCAGCCAAGAATTCACCGATCTGGGCACCCGTTGGATTATTAATCATACGACGAGCAACGTTATTTAAGCTGAGAAGAGCGTCTTTCTCAGCAACAGTTTCGGTTAGTTTGACTACCCGCACCACACTAGTGGCGAGCTTTGTCCAAATACGCTTGTGCTTTTCTGTAAACGTGTATGGGTGTTCGCTTTCAGCGTTTAGTACGCCAATGACCGCTTGTGTTTCAGGATCAAGGAGTGGTACAGCTAACTCGGAGCGCGAGTTACTCTGGAGAACACTATGATATAAGCGCCCGAACTCTTCATCCCCCTGCACGTCCCTAATCAGAATTGCCTCTTTCGAAATAGCAGCCATTCCCGTGACTGATTGATGGATAGCCACCCGCTGGCCACGTTCATTAGGTTTGGTTGAGTACTCGATCTGTAGATATTGTCCAGATGAATCCAGACGCAACAATTCTCCATAATCAGAGCCGATCAAGCGCAGCCCTTCATCAACAATGATTTTGAAGGCATCTTCTGGAGTAGCATGGTTTTCGATCGCCTCCAATGCACGCTGCTGTATGGCCAGAACCCCGCGCGTTTCAGTTAATGTATCAATATGCTTGAAGACCGTGGCGGCATGGTTGGCCAGCAATTGACACAAATTTAACTCATGATCATCAAAATGACGGGTATACGCAGTTTCATCAACGCCGATGGTCGCCAAGACGTAATTGTTTTCATCGACAACTGGAACTACCATCAATGAACGAATCCCCTGGTTTTGCAAAAAGGAACGTTCTTCTGCGTCCATTTCTTCGCTCGTAGCCACATCGTCAACACGGGCTACATTCCCGGCCAAGATCTTTTGCTGAAAAGTAGTATGGCGATCAATCTGCATACTAGTCACCAATGGTGCTTCAGTACCTTTATAATAAGTGGCAACAATTTGACCGGTAGGGCTATGCACATCCCAGAAGACCAAAGAACCGCGCGGCGCTTCGGCCAATTCAACCGCGGCTTTAATGACTTGGTTACAGACAAAGTCAAATTTGTCCATCTGTTTCGTCATCTCTTGAATATAGCGCAGCAATTCCTCGTGCTTCTGGCGATATTCGGTTGCACGCCGGTTTGCGCGAATACTATGCAGAGCGAGCGGTAAGTTACGCGTGAGCAGAGATACTTGACGATAATGAAAATCACCAAAGGTTTGGGGAGTACGATAATTAATAAAAGCAAGGCCAATGGGGTCGTCATGGAAGAAGAGCGGCAAAGCAATGGTTGAGGCGATTGCTTCTCTTATAGCGAAGCGCGATTGTGGTTTGCCCTCTCTGCTAGGAGCAGCAAGCACCGGATGACTGGCGGCATCTTCGATGTAAGTAGGTTTATCCTCGCGCCAAAAAACTTTCACAGCTGCATCAGCGGCCAGACGATTATTCATCAATTCAGGATAATAGACTTTACCGGCTAAGCCCGGCAAGGCCCGCGTGCGCAACTCTTTACTTTCAGGTACTTCGTAGAGCACAACCACATCCGCGCGCAACAACGAGCGAATCTCTTCGGCAACTGAAGCACGTAATTTTCGCCGTTCTTCAACGGTGATGGCCCCTGTAGCTTGTCCACTAACGTTGTTCAATACATCGAGGATATGGAGAATCCCCAGCGTTTCTTCGGCAGCCTCTAATTCGGCAACCAACGAATTCAGCGTTGTCGTCACTGCTTCCTGAATCGCAGGATTGGCATTCCCTTGCCGAATCAATTGCTCTAGTTTCTCAACCACGCTGAGATTGAGTTCCTGAAAAGAAGATGCAGTTACATGAGATGGTAACGGCAGTGCCATTCAACAGCCTCCTTTGGCAACTAAGTACGCAGCGCATAGGACAGTATGTGTTAGGCATGCAAAATCGTTCACATCAATAAAGTTGTTCCTAATTAAGTTTTCCCAGAGTAAACCAAACGGTGTATTCTCTGACAGATTTTTATTTTGGAACAACTCTAATAGATCTTTCTAATCTATTTCCAATAAAAGCAACTACATATAACTTTTGAATGCTCTCCATTTACATAAGTTGATCTGACCTTGAAGAAACTGGTTTATAGCTAGCCATGTCCAAACGCTGTTTTCTACACGTTCATTTTACTATTGACGAAGATGCAAATCTGCTCAACAGTGTATCAGGAAAAGCCTACTGTAGATCTATTGAAGATCTATCAAATAACTCTATGTAACCATAGAGTAAAGGAATTCTAACCCTGTCCAACGCCTAGCCCAACCGTGCTTGACACCAAGCCAACACGGTTTGGGCCACTTCGTCGGCGCGGCGGCTGAGGAGGGGGCCAACGTGGCTCATGCCGTGGTAGAGCAGGAGATCGGCCTTGGCCCAGGTGACGAGAGCTAGGCCCGTTTGGTAGGGAATATCAGTATCTTGTTCGCCGAGGACGACCAGGGTAGGGCAGGGTGGCGGTGCGACGGTAACGCCGGCACGGCTCGTTTGCAGCACGGCGCCGGATTCGTCGCGCCAGCGGGGCCAAGCCCATTGGATAATCGCTTCCTCACTTTCAAAGAGGGCCTCACGCGTATCGGCAAGGGAACCATTCGCCCAACGGATAATCGGTGGATATGGCTTGGCAGACCGCGCTGCGCCTACCCCAGCGGGCGGGACGCTATTCACCAAAACGAGGGCGGCGGGCTGTAGGCGTTCGGCGGCTTTTAAGGCGAGGATACCGCCGAGACTCGCACCGACCAAAATGAGCGGCCCTGTCGGAGGGACCCAATCACGGACTTGGCTCAGGTAGTCAGCAAAGGTGGTGGCGGTTAAATCACCGTTGGTAGGCACCAAGTCATTGGCAATCACCGCGTAGCCAGCGGCTTTAAAGCGCGGTTGCCACAAAGCATATTCCCAGCCACCACCACCGGCACCGTGAATGCAAACCAAGGTTGGGGCCATGCTGATATCCTTTACTGATTTAGGCTTGTGTTGGCATACTGCAGAGGTCAAAAAAGCGGTAGAAGAGGGCTTGATCGCCCTTCACCTGGACGAGACCATGACTGAGCGCCATGGCCGGATCGATCTGCCGTGTTAGCAGCCCTAAATAGATTGACATCTCGGTGTGCAAAGCCATATCCGCATGGACCGGCTCCCCCTGGCGAACATCGATTTGGCCGTGGGTAATATGCACCTGCTGCACCTCATCGCCAATGTACAGGACATAGGTTTCATCTAAGGCTTGGGCACATTCCGCGCGGAAAAAGGTCTTCGGGGTCAGTGCATACGAGCCCAATGGCAAGATGTGACAACCTTCAGGCGAAGCTGGGACAAACTGGCTACCCCAGCGACCTAGTTCCAATAGAGAAGCTTCTAGGGCGCGCCCCATGGTTGTTAATTCATAGACAGCCGAAGCGGCTGGCGGCGGCAATATACGCCGCTGGATTAGTTGTTGCTCTTCCAAGTGTTTAAGCCGCTCAGTCAGCAAATTGGTGCTGATCCCCGGCAATCCTTCAAGCAGATCAGTAAAACGACGCGGACCAGCGATTAGCTCGCGGATGATCAGAAGAGTCCAGCGTTCGCCTACTAGATCTAAGGCAAAGGCCAGCCCACAAAGTTGATGATAACTACGTGTTGTCATAAGTTATTTAGTATACCAGAAATTCTCCTAAATTCAAGTTCACCAGCTTACACAGCAAATCCTGAAATTCTTACTTGACTTTTTGAAGTAAATTCTGTATACTAAGGATAAGCACAAATGTTCTATCCCTAGTTTCTCATTCCAGAAGCTGTTTACAAAGGAATCAAGCAAAGGAGATCTCGATGATTCAACATTTTGTTAGCACTACCATTTGGAGTGAAGATGTCAACAAGCTGCTCCCCTTCTATCGTGATGTCTTGGGTTTACAGATCACAATGGAAATGCCTGGCTTTGTTTTACTTGGCCAAGAGCCATCACAAACCGCCGTCTTAGGGCTGGGCACCCACAGCCAAGTCCACGGTCCCAATCGCGATCCAGCCCGCCATATGGTTGGCTTTGTCAGCAATGATATTATGGCAGACTGGCAGCGCCTACAAGGGCAAGGTGTTGAGTTCATCGAAGATCCAACCCTCAGCGGCGAACTCTGGATCGCCACCATGAAAGACCCCGAAGGCAATTTAGTCCAGATTTTTCAACATCGCTAACCGAAACGCTGCTACCCCAGGAACGCAACAACCACCCAGTCATCCACCGCTGATTGAAGGGCTAATTCTGCAGGATAGGATGATTGCTTCTGAACGTAACCTGATCAAGGAGACTCTCAATGACAGCCGAACCAATTCCACACCCCGCCATTGCAACGCGCGCAGAGTGGCTAGCGGCCCGTAAGAATTTGCTGGATCGGGAAAAGGCTGCCACCAGAGCCAACGACCAACTTAGCGCCGAACGGCGGCGGTTGCCGATGGTGAAGGTGGATAAACGCTATACCTTTGCAGGGCCTGCAGGCCAGAAAACCTTACTCGAACTCTTCGAGGGCCGTCACCAACTGATTGTCTATCATTTTATGTTTGATCCCGAATGGGAAAATGGTTGCCCTGGCTGCACAAGCTATGTGAATGCGTTGGGTGATCTATCGGATTTGCCGGCGCGCGACACCACCTTCGTGCTGATCTCGCGGGCACCGCTGGACAAGCTAGACGCCTACAAGAGCAAGAAAGGCTGGGATCACCCCTGGTATTCCTCCTATGGTAGCGATTTCAATTATGATTTTCATGTCACCCTTGACGAAGCTGTTACACCGCCCGAATACAATTATCGTCCCCAACCTGGCGAAAAAGGCGAACGACCTGGCACGAGCGTCTTCTTCCGCCTTGGCGATGAGATCTATCACACCTATTCAACCTTTGGCCGCGGCGGTGAAAGTTTAACGCACAGCTATGCACTCTTTGATATTACCCCCTATGGCCGCCAAGAGGATTGGGAAGATTCCCCAGCTGGCTGGCCACAACGCCCTACCTATGGATAAAGGCTAGGCATTACCCACTTGGTTGGTATGACCAGAGACTTGGCCGGTTTGGAGGAAGGTGAAGCAAATAAACCGGTCAGGTCTTGTCCAAGTGGGTAACTTGTAGAGCCAATCGGGTAACGCTTAGGAAGATAAAGATCATGGACAACCAACAATCCCACACCGATTTTCCCAGGACTATCGGCCGCCCCGCGCGGAGTGCGCTAGCAGCCGCTGGCTACACGCATCTGGAGCACTTGACGACCATCAGCGAAAAAGAATTGTTGAAATTACATGGCATGGGCCCCAAGGCCCTCGGCATCCTCCGGCAGACCTTAGCCGAAATGGGCCTAGCCTTTGCGCCTAATCCTGACAAAAAGTCCAGCAAAAAGTGATGGTAATGATCCAACCAATGACGGCTAGCCGTACAGCCGCCTGAGCAATTGCTTGAAAATAGGCTGTAGATTTGCACAGATAGGCAATCAAAATTCGCACGTTTGTTCTATTCAAACTTGACATATTCCCATATCAGAATACAATAAAGAAGATAAGAGGTTACAATATCAAGCCTCACAGCCGTTATCCGATGAAGCGTTACGCCGTGTTCGGTGTGACCAGAGAGCTGACCGATTTTGAAAAGCTGTCAGCGCTTGGCCAAGGGCACAACACCTAACAAGATCGCTTGTTGAGAAAAGAACTGAGAGAAGATGACAAAACTATTCTATGGCGTGTTGGTCAATACGGTAGCCGCCTCAATAGTCAATACCCTCGTTTGGTTCGCCGTGACCTTCTGGGTCTATCTAGAGACGAAGTCGGTGATCGCGACCTCAGTCATGGCCGGGATCTTTACGGTGACCGTTGCTTTTTCTGGCTTTTGGCTCGGTTCGTTGGTTGATCGCTACCCCAAAAAGGTCGCGATGATGCTGTCGAGCGTAGCTTCGCTTGTGCTCTTCACCCTAGCACTCCTCGTCTACAACACAGCTCCGCCCACTGAATTTACCGATGCGGGCAGCCCCTGGCTCTGGATTTTTATTGTCTTAACCCTGGTCGGCGGCATTGTTGGCAACTTGCGTGGCATTGCGGTCGCTACGCTTGTTACGATCATGATTCCCTTAGGCGAGCGCGATAAGGCCAATGGCTTGGTCGGGACAGCCACGGGTGTCTCCTTTCTTGTCGCGTCGATCTTGAGTGGGCTGGCGATTGGCTTTCTTGGTGTCACGGGGATGCTGATCGGGGCAATTGTAGCCCTAGCCGTGGTCATTGTCCACCTATGGAGCTTGCCCATCCCGCACCAGCCGGTCGAAGGGCATGAAGGCCAGCCCCATACGCTTGATATCCAGGGATCGATCCAGGCGATCCAAGCGGTCCCCGGCCTTTTTGGGCTGATCTTTTTTCACACCTTCAACAACTTTTTGGGCGGCGTCTTTATGTCGCTCATGGATGCCTATGGGCTGGAATTGGTTTCTGTCCAAACTTGGGGAGCGCTGTGGGGTTTCTTGAGCCTAGGCTTTATTGTTGGTGGCTTGATGGTGGCGCGGCGGGGCTTGGGCAGAAATCCGCTCCAAACTTTGCTCTATGCCAACGTTGCCATGTGGACCATCTGCATTTTCTTTACCATCCAATCATCTATTATTCTGCTGACCGTCGGCATGTTCATCTGGCTCTGTTTGGGACCAGTGGTAGAGGCCGCCGAGCAAACCGTGCTCCAGCGCGTAATTCCACTGGAGCGGCAGGGTCGGGTCTTTGGCTTTGCCCAAAGTGTGGAGCAGGCAGCTTCGCCCATCACGGCTTTTCTCATTGGGCCCATTGCCCAGTTGATCTTCATCCCCTTTATGACAACGGGAAGTGGCGTTGAATTGATCGGCGATTGGTTTGGCACGGGGCGTGATCGGGGCATGGCGCTCCTCTTTATTGTCGCTGGGGTGATTGGGCTCATTGTCACCCTCTTTGCCCTACGCTCGCAGACCTATCGCATTCTTTCGGAGCGCTACCAGCAGCCGCCAGAAGAAGAATATCGGTTGGCAACTGCCCAAGGGGAGGCATAGCCTCGATTTCAGTGCGTGAGAGTTTTGACAACTCTCACGCTTCAGGTGCAGCAAAGTCAACATCGCTTGCGCTATATGGTGGAATAATAAACAGTTGCCCCAGCAACACCGCCATGATCGACACCCTAAGACAGGATGGACCAAAGCAGTAAACACAGCAACTCTTGTTGGATATTCGTGTATTTTTGGTTTGACATATTCCTATATTGGAATACAATAAAAACATGGCACGTTTACCGACTACAGCTGATGTTTTTAACGCAATCGCCGAACCACAGCGGCGCGCAATCTTAGAATTACTGGCCCATGGGGAGCTATCGGTGAATGAAATCGCCGAAGCACTTGACCTCAAGCAGCCCCAGGTTTCTAAACATTTACGCGTCTTGCGCGAGGTTGAATTGGTCCATGTCCGTGGGGAAGGCAAGCAACATCTTTATAGCATCCAAGGCGAAGGGCTCAAGCCCGTTCACGATTGGGTCCGTACTTTTGAACATATGTGGAATGAGCGTTTTGACCGATTGGACGCCTACCTAAAAACCTTACGAACAGGGTAGCCCCAACCAGATCAAAGCAATCGAGGAGAACAAACATGAGTCAAGCAAGCCAGAAAATCGAACGTCCATCCGACCGTGAATTTGTCATCGCACGCACCTTCCATGCACCGCGCCCATTGGTTTGGCAGGCGTGGAGCGACTGTCAACATCTCCAACATTGGTGGGCACCGGCCGATTGGTCGCTGCCCGTCTGTACCATGGATTTCCGCGTGGGGGGCGTCTGGCATTATTGCATGAAAGGGCCAGGCCCCGATGGCACCGAAATGGAAAGCTGGGGCCGCACCGTCTTTCGCGACATTGTCGAGCCAGAGCGGATTATCTCCATTGATGCCTTTTCTGACGCCGCGGGCAATGTGTCAGAAGCAATGCCCGCGATGCTGGTCACCGTGACCTTTAGTGAGCGCGACGGCCAAACCCACGTGCGCAGCCATACTGAGTTTGCGACCACTGCCGATCTAGAAGCGGTTCTCCAGATGGGCATGGAAGAGGGGATGACGATGAGCTGGGATCAGTTGGCCGCCTATTTGGAGCAACTCCAGAAATAGTTTAGGAGAATCACCATGTCCGCAACAACGCCTATTCCAGCTACCGCGAAAGCAGCGCGCTGGATCGGCTACGCCCTGAGCGCCGTGGCCGTGCTCTTTCTGCTTTTTGACAGTATCATCAAAGTGCTCAATCTATCCTTTGCCGTGGAAAGTACAGTTTCGCTCGGCTACCCCGCCACTGTGCTTGTACCACTGGGGATTCTGCAACTTATCTGCCTGGTCCTCTACCTGATTCCGCAAACCGCGGTGTTGGGCGCGATTCTCATGACTGGCTATCTGGGCGGTGCGATTGCCACCCATGTACGGCTTGAAAATCCCCTCTTTACCCACGTCCTCTTCCCCGTCTATCTTGGACTGCTGATCTGGGGTGGGCTGTACCTGCGCAATCAACGACTGCGTGAACTGCTGCCCTGGCAGCGTAAAATGAGGAAACAATGACACAGAAAAAAGCTACGGTGTTCGCCGAGCCCGGTGCACATGCGATCACCATCACCCGCGAATTCGATGCACCACGCGAGTTGGTTTTCCAGATGTTTACCCAAGCAGAACACTATGTCCAATGGCTGGGGCCGCGCGACCTCACAATGCACCTCGAAACCTTTGAACCCTGGAGTGGCGGCTCTTGGCGCTATGTGCAGAGAGATTCCGCGGGTAATGAATATGGTTTCCACGGCACCCACCATGAAGTCACGGCCCCCGAACGGATCATTGGCACCTTTGAATTTGAAGGCTTGCCGGAAGCAGGTCATGTGGCCCTCGATACTACGTACTTTACAGCCTTGCCCGACAACCGCACCCAGCTCACCGTCATCAGCGTCTTTCAATCAGTCGCCGATCGGGATGGCATGCTGCAATCTGACATGGAATATGGGGTAAATGACTCCTATGCACGTCTGGACGAATTATTGGCAAGCCTAAAGGGATCGGCATGAATACCACCAGCAATCGCGAGCTTGTAATGTCCCGCGTCTTCGCCGCCGCCCCCGAACTCGTTTGGCTAGCCTGGACCTCGGCCACCCATATCGATCAGTGGTGGGGGCCAGATGGCTTTCGCAATGAGACGTTAGCAATGGAGGTGCGTCCTGGTGGCATGTGGCGGTATATTATGCATGGCCCCGACGGGGTGGATTACCCCAATCGGGTGATCTATCACGAAGTAGTAGCCCTCGAGCGGCTGGTCTATCACCACGGCAACGACATCGATGATGATCCGACGGCCTTTCACGTTACGGTCACCTTTGTGCCACAGGGCAACGAAACCCTGCTCACCATGCACATGCGCTTCCCCACGGCAGCCCAACGGCAGGAAGCCATTGGCTATGGTGCCATCGAAGGCGGGCAACAAACGTTGGGCCGGCTGGCAGCCTATTTGCCACAGATGGCGCTATCAGCAGGCGAAACCCTGGCAAACAACCGTTAGAACCACCGTGATACAAGCGGTGCCAAGATTACGGCAAACGTAAGTACAGCATCAGCATAGGAATATAAACAATGAATATCTTCCTTTGGATCCTCCAGATCCTCCTCGCCATTGCCTTTGCGGCCCACGGTATTCTGTTCCTCGCGCCACCGCCCGATTTGCTGGTGCTGATGAACGAAACGCTCAACCCCAATTTTCGCATTTTCTTGGGCGTGGCCGAAGTGTTAGCCGCGCTCGGGCTCACCTTGCCCGGCATCACGCGGATTCTACCTTGGCTTGTCCCCCTAGCAGCGAGCGGGATTATCATTGTCATGATCGGCGCAACCATTCAGCATACGCAGCGTGCTGAATACAGTTCAGCCATCACCACCGCGATCCTCTTGGTCATTGCCACCTTCCTGGCCTATATGCGCTGGCGGGTGAAACCGATCCAAGCGCGAGGCCAAGCCGCCTAGCGTGAAACCAAAGACCTGACAGGTTTTCCAAACCTGTCAGGTCTACTTGTGCATAATAACAAATATTTTCAATTGACAGTTGTTAACACACTCGCGCCCACAGAAGGGCCGGGGAGTTCTGCCGTGGCCGCGGACAAAGTGGGTAGCCGCCTGAGCAGTGGAATCTCCGCAGCGATCGCCAACCGCACAATGCGGGTTCGCGTCTCCTCCGTGGTAGCGGGGTCTCTATAGACCTGCCGGAAAACAGCGGACGCGGTTGCTCTTGCCTGCTTCTCTTCGGCTGGCGCAGCTTGCAAAGTAGTCAGATAGGCCAAACCCACTTCGGCCTCTAGCCGAATCGGCGGGAATTGACAACGCTGCGGATCAGTCACCATCTGCTCAAAATAACGTTGTGCCTCTTCAAGGCGCCCGAGCCCAATGAGCACCCAGCCAGGCGTAGGCAGCAAATGAGCCCACAAAGTAGGATTTTGGGTGGGCATACTTGCGGTAAAGTGTTCGTGCGCGGTCGCATAATCGCCCCGCTGCTCGGCCAAACAACCTTGGTACCAAACCGACAGCGAACTCAGAAACTTGAGCCCCAACGCCTCGGCTTGTTGGTAACTCTCCCCATAGCAGGCTTGTGCTTCGGCCATATAACCTTGGAGCCGCAATGTTTCACCAAGATAGTTCCAGGCTTCGATCTCCACATATTTTAATTTTTGGGCTTGGGTAAACGCAATGGCCTCACGCAAGTACGCCTCCGCGGTAGGATACTGCCCAAGCATGAGATAAAGACGGCCCAGCAAGCGTTGGCTACTGGCAATTCCCCAAGAAAAACTCGCCTGCTTGGCATCCAGATACACTTGGGTACATTGTGCCAACGCTTCTTCATAATTACCCAACAAATGGTCAACCTCACAGAGTGTCACACGGGACACGCTGTTGAGCCAGCCCCCCTCGATCTGCTTGACCTGCTGCACAGCTTCGCTCAATAAGGTTTTTGCCCGCTGAATATCGCGCCCGCGGAGAATGCCGCCCAACAAGGTTAGCGTTAAGGTCGTCGCGAAAACATGCTTGGTTTGGCGTAACCGCGCCAAGCTTTCCGCCAAGATCACATCTGCGTGGGCCATCTGCCCCAGCCGTGCCGAGAGATAACCAAAATAGGCTTGGAGACGCCCGATGAGCAAATTAATCGTCGGATCATCTAACTGGCTTTGGCCCTCGTCAAAAGTCAATAGTTGTTGTAAACCATGTTCTGCCAATTCACACCCTTCGGTAAAGAGCCCTTGTAGCTCATAAAAATTAAAAAGGGTATGCATGCCAACTAATAAGGCTGTATATTGCTTTTGGGCAATGGCCCAACGCCAAGCCAGCCGGAGATTGTCCAGCTCTAGATAAATCTGGGCGGTCACTACAGCAGCAGCAGGGCCGTTGAGCAGATCCTCCTGCTGGGCCAAAAAGTCGAGATAGAACTGCGCATAGCGCCGGTGCAGGAGATCCACATCGACCGCACTTGGAGCCAGCTTCTCTAGCGCAAAGGCGCGTACACTGGGGTGCAACAGATAGCGACCAGATGCCGTCTTGTTGACCAGCGATTGGTGAATTAGCCGTAGCAGCAAGGGTGGGGTGGCCTCGGCCACACTTAGGGCAGCTTCCCAATGAAAGGTGGATGGGAAAATGGCTAGTTTGGCTAATAGGGTCTGCTCGGAGAGGGGCAGCAAGCGCCAAGAACGCTCAAAGACAGCCTGCAACGTCCGCTGTTCTGGCGGTAGATCACGCATCTCCGTCTGTAAGAAAGCCAAACTTTGCGCCAATTCTTTGGCCAGCTCGGCACTGCTGAGTAACGAGAGCATACTTGTCGCCAGCTCGATACCTAGTGGCAGACCATCGACCAAATGGCAGATTTGCAGTACGGCAGCAAAGTTATCGGCGGTAAGGCTAAAGTTTGGATCAAGCGATTGGGCACGCTGAACAAACATAGCCAGCGCGTCACTTGTTGGTTTGAGGCTAGCTGGAGCTGGCCAAGCAGCATTGACGTGCGCATCCGCGGGCGCTGGCAACGACAATTTATCGAGTGACAACACAGTCTCACCCCGTAGATTGAGACGTGCCCGCGAGGTAATGAGGATGGTCAGCATGGGGGCCTGCATGAGCAAGGCAAGGACCAAATCGGTAGCGGCCAGCAAATGTTCAAAGTTATCCAAGATCAGCAACAAACGCCGATTGTGTAGATAATTCTGGAGTTGACGCTCCGGCGGTAGCCCAGGCAGTAGCGCACAGCCGATATTTTCGGCAATCACAGTCGCCACCAGCGAGCCGATTTGTTTTCCGTCGGCCTCGCCGCGGTTGGCGGGCTCAAGACCAGCCAAGGCTACAAAATAGATGCCGTCGGGAAAGCGATTGGCATCCGTCTGCAAAAGCTGCTGCGCCAAGGCATTCACCAAACTCGTTTTGCCCATGCCACCTAGGCCCACAATGGTCAACAAGCGAGCCTCAGCCGTGCCTAAGCGTTGCTCCAGGAAAGCCAGTTCCTGCTGGCGACCAACAAAGTTAGCCAGCGGCGTCAATAGATTATGCGGAATGCTGGCCTCTGCAGCCGCCAGCCCGGAGCTAGGCAGGTGTACGTTGGGGGAAGGTGCAACGCTGGCGAGGGGCAGTGCCACTGCCAACAAGGGTGATGGCGTCCCCAGGTCACTGTGGTACGTATCCGACCGAATCTGCTCGTAGAGCGCCGTTGTGGTGGGAAGTGGCTCTACGCCCAGTTCATCGGCCAGGATCCGGCGGCAACGTTCATAGTGGGTTAGTGCGTCGGCGCGCCGACCGCTTTGGGCCAGTAGCTGCATTTGCCAGCAATGGGCTGGTTCCGACCATGGTTCCAGTTGCAGTAGACGGTGAGTGGCCGTCAACCCAATCGCGTAGAGTTCATACCGCAAGCAATATTCTACAACGGCTTCTAAAACTTGCAAGGTAAGTAGGTGTACTTCCTCGCGCTGCGCCACAACCCATTCTTCAAAGTGGACAGCATGATGAAGGTAAAAGCCCTCGAGAAATTCGCCACCGTATAGTTGCAACACCCGTGTCAGGAGGGCTGAGACCTGCCCATGCTCGATCGTATGTGCTACACGCAGGGCAATGGTCAGCTCGCGAAGGGTGGCGCGAAGAGTAGCTAGATCAACCGACCAGGGTTGCGCTGGAGACAACGCGACCCCCTGTTCTAGCGCAAGCCACTGTGATCCAATGACCTTCTGTAAATGCGAAAGCGCATGGCGCAAGTTCCGCCGCGCACTGGCATCTGGCAAGTCCGACCAAAGGAGGTGGGCAAGCGCTTCTCGGCTATGCGTTTTGCCCGTTGCCGCCAGATAGACCAACAGGGCGCAGTCTTTACGCGTGTTAAAGCCCGTAATCGCTTGACCATCCAAATAGATTTGGGGGCTGCCAAGCAAAAATACCTCAAGTTTCGCCATGAGCTTGATGGTTAACCCGTTTTCTAGGCTATTTTCAGCAAAGAGCTACGTATGGTGAGATTCGGAAATTCATGGCCGAAAGCACAACCGACTGATGAGAAAGTAGCACGAGGACTCTAGTAGACTTATCCACCCAATCAACATCCTAGTTTTTAGGTAGCAGTTACGCATTTGGTCACGCCAACTAACGGTGTAACGCCGATTTGTTATCGATGCTTCAGACCGCTGCTTGTTCAATCATTAGACTTGTTCCTTTATAAAATTCCGCCAGCGGATACGTCAGTGAGCATACCTGAAGTAGAAATTAATTGGGAACAAGTCTATTGCCTTAACTAACGGAAAAGTGAGCATGCATCCACCATTTTACCCGATCTTAAACTACTCTCAAAGCAGCGGTGCTATGCCTACAGCAAAACATCAGGCTAGTCGCAAAACGCACGTTTGTTCTATAGAAACTTGACATATTCCCATATCAGAATATAATAGAGCTAGACAAGAATAGAGCTAGACAAGAATAGAGCTAGACAAGAATAGAGCTAGACAAGATTTGACGGTCCATCATTCGACGGCCGATCAATAAACAACCCGGAGAAAGCGCTGGGCAAACGTGTACGTAAAGTTTACGTCATCCACAGGAGAACCACTATGCGCAAATTAATCGTGAGTGAATTTATCTCTCTAGACGGTGTGATCCAAGCACCAGGCGGTGCCGACGAAGATACCGAGGGCGGCTTTGCCCACGGTGGTTGGACCTGGCCCTATTGGCACGACGATATCGGTGAGCAATTTATGCAAGCCATGGCCGATACAGATACCTTTTTACTCGGGCGCAAGACTTGGCAGACCCACGGCACCGCCTTTGAGCCCATGCCCGCGGGTGATCCCTTTGGCGACATGATGAAGCGCATGCAGAAATATGTTGTCTCTACCACTCTCCAATCCGCTGATCTCTGGCGTAATTCAACCATCATTCGCGAGAATGTCGTCGAAGAAATCCACAAGCTCAAGGAAATGCCCGGCAAAAATATCTATGTGGATGGCAGCAGCGTCTTGGCCCACACCTTAGCCCAACATAACTTGGTTGATGAATATCGCCTGCTCGTCTACCCCCTTGTCCTCGGCAGTGGTAAACGCCTTTTTCCCGATGATCTACGCGTGAACTTGAAGCTCATCGAAACCAAACTCTTCCCCACAGGAGTAGTTTTGATGCGCTACCAGCCCGAGCAAGCGTAATGCAGTCGAGTCGCCAACTGGTGTAGACCAACCAGGGCAACTCGACGAAGGGATAGAAGAGAAGGGTAGGACCGTGGAACATGACTGTCTTAGCGACGGTTTGAAAAGAGCCCTTTTACACCTGACCGGTTTTGATGAAGGGTAAGCAAATGTTTCGGTATACGCTGACCGCCTGGCGCTGAAGCGCACTGGACGGGTCTGCGTGAATCGATTCTCAAAAACCTTCTCTGCTTTACGTCAGTAAGCGTTTTCCGTTCGACAAAGGAAGCAAATATGCGAAAATTGGTTGCGTTTCTGCACATGTCACTCGACGGCTTTGCCGCTGGCCCGCATGGCGAACTGGATTGGATCGCGTACGATGAAGAACTAGAAAAGTACGCGGAAGGGATCGTGAATTCCGTCGGCACGGCGCTCTATGGGCGAGTGACCTATCAGATGATGGAATTTTGGCGCACGGTGCCCAGCAACCCCGATAGCAGCGAGCATGAGCGTAACCATGCGGCTTGGATCGAGGCGATTCCCAAGGTGGTTGTCTCCACCACGCTAGCCAGCGTCGATTGGCACAACACCACGATCATCAAAGCAGATCTCGTTGCTGCGATCCAAGCGCTCAAAGCACAGCCCGGCCAAGCCATTGTGATCTTCGGTAGTCCCAGCCTGACCCAAACATTGGCCCAACTCAACCTGATTGATGAATATCAACTCACCGTCAGCCCGGTCCTCTTAGGTAAAGGGGCTCCCTTCTTTGCGCCACTCGCCGAAAAACAGGCGCTCCAATTGGTAAGCAGCCAGGTCTTGCGTTCAGGTGCGTTGGGCTTGCACTATCAAGTTGCCCAATAGCCAGGAAGGCAGCTTCAATGCACAAAGCAATCTCCGCTGATGGTACACCGCTTGCCTACCCATCTGGCAGGCAATGGCAGAACGGCATCTGGCGATTAGCCACGAACCGACCACCGCACCTTCCATTGACGTGTGGATGGCGTCCTTAGGCTCGCTGCCGTGGATGGCCCAGCCAGGCGAACGTTGGCTCTATGAAACGGCTTCGGATGTATTGGGGGTGCTAATTGAACGGGTGGCGGATCAGCCGCTTGAGGCTTTTCTGCAAGAGCGGCTCTTTGCGCCCTTGGGCATGGTCGATACGGCCTTTCATGTCCCCGCGGCCAAGCGCCATCGGCTGCCGCCCTGTTATCAGGGCAATGATAAAAGCGGCGCGCTGGATCTCTTCGACCCGCCCCACGGCTATTGGAGTCGCCCCCCGGCCTTTCCGGCGGGCAGTAATGGCTTGGTCTCTACGGTGGATGATTTTCTGGCCTTTGGGCAGATGCTTTTGAATCATGGGCGCTACCAAGGTGAGCGCATCTTATCACGCCCCGCGGTTGCGTTGATGACCAGTGCCCACTTGACGCCACCCCAACAAGCCGATGCCAGCGCGTTTCTAGGGGAGAAACGGAACTGGGGCTTTGGCCTAGCCGTGGTCACGGGGCGTGATGAACTCGCCGCCACGCCTGGGCGCTTTGGCTGGGATGGCGGCTATGGCACCGCCTGGGCCACCGATCCCCAAGAGGAGTTGGTCGCCATCTTAATGACGCAACTCTGCTTTCCCCGCGTCACCCCGGTCTACCAAGATTTCTGGACGCTGGTCTATCAAGCCCTTGACGATTAACCATCTAGCCCAACGATTGACAAAGTTGCGCGAAGATGAAACAATAGCGCAAGACAGATGTTCTAAAGCATCACAGAAAAGGTCAAGTCGTCATCGCTGCCAAGGGCAATGATGGCGGATGGTATGCCGGATCGGAGAGACGCCATGTATATGAAAACCCATCTACTAGCTGCGCTACGCGAAGAATTCGACCACTGGGAGCGCGTGCTAGCCGGGCTGACCGAAGCCCAGCTCACCACCAGCCCCAGCCCCGGTGAGCTATCGATCAAAGATGAGATCGCCCACCTCTGGGCTTGGCAGCAACGTTCCATTGCGCGCCTAGAGGCCGGGCTCCATGGCAGGGAACCGCAAATGCCCACCTGGTGGCCCGAAGCAACGGTTACGCGGCCCGATGGGACGGACGCCCATGCCGTCGCCACAGACCAAGTGAACGCGCGGATTTATGCGGCCTACCGTGACGAGCCCTGGCCCGAGGTCTATGGCCAGTGGCGGGCGGGCTTTCTTCACTTTTTGGAGCTGGGAGCCCGGCTAGAAGAATTGCCCCTGTTGGATGCCAGTCGCTACCCGTGGCTCAATGGCTATTCACTGGCCGATGTGCTCCTTGGCTCCTATGAGCACCATCAAGAGCATCTCGAACAATTATTGGCGCGGCGAGCGGTGGGTTTGCCCGGGTAAATGATAAAGGAGGTCCCGATGACCCTGGTAGTTGAAGATCGCCCCTCGGATTCACCTTATATTGAAAGCGTGATGCACGGCCATTCGCTCAACGCGGGTTCGTCGATTCGGCCAGCCGAACGCCATTGGCATATGGTTTTTGTGCGCACGCCAGAGGCCGTCCATCCACTCGTCGTTGGCCCCTTAAGCACAGCGGGGCAAGCACAATGGAATGCGGGTGCCGAAATTTTATGGGTCAAGTTCAAGCTCGGTGTCTTCATGCCCCATCTCTCCTTTGATCACATCCTTGATCACGAGCTACGTCTGCCAGGGGAAAGCAACACCTTTTGGCTCAAGCGCGAAGTGTGGCAATTGCCCAGCTTTGACAATGTCGATACCTTTATTGACCGGCTGATTCAAGCCGAGGTTCTGGTACATGATCCCCTGGTCGATACGGTATTGGCCGAAGCTACCCACGACTTTGCGCCGCGCACGGTACGCCACCGCTTTCAACGCGCGACCGGCCTTTCGCCCAAGCAGATCCAACAGATGATCCGTGCCCAACAGGCCGCAGCGCTCTTGCAGCAGGGAGTTTCGATCCTTGATACGGTAGACGCCGCCGGTTACTATGATCAGCCACACCTGACGCGCGCCCTCCGGCAGTGGGTTGGCTATACACCAGCACAACTCTTCCATACACCAACGTCTGCACCAGTAACTACTGACAAATGACTACTGACAAATGACTACTGACGAATGACTACTGACGAATGACTACTGACGAATGACTACTGACGAATGACTACCCAAAGTTTGCCATTTTATACAAGACAAGCGCCTGTGGCGGGGATATAATCCAGATGTTCGACACAACGTTGTGGTAGCGTATTCATAAGGATAGTGATTCGACAAGGAGCGACTGATGCAAACGGTTACACCCTTTCTCTGGTTCAACGATCAAGCCGAAGAGGCAATGCAGTTCTATGTTTCGATCTTCAAAAACGGCAAAATTCTGGAAACGATGCCCGGCCCCGATGGGAAGCCGATGGGTGGAACTTTTGCCCTGGATGGGCAGGAATTTATGGTGCTGAACGGTGGTCCCATGTTCTCATTTACGCCAGCTCTCTCTCTCTTTGTCAAGTGTGAAACGCAAGCAGAAGTCGATTACTACTGGGCAAAGCTGACCGAGGGTGGTGCGGAAGAGCCGTGTGGCTGGCTCAAGGACAAATATGGCCTCTCGTGGCAGATCATCCCGGACGCCCTGGGAGAGTTACTTGGTGCCCCTGATGGCGAAAAGGCCGGGCGGGCACTCCAGGCCATGTTGCAGATGAAAAAGATCGACATTGCCAGGTTGAGAGCCGCCTTTCATGGTGAGTAAATGCCCAACCGATCGGCAAAAAGTTGACGCATTTCTCGCACAGAGCTCGGACGCCTGAGGGCTTTGCAACCTTTCGGCTACGGGTGGGCAATCTGTACCATTGCGCTCAAATTCACGAGGAGTAATTTCCAGTTTATGGGCAAGATTATAACCCAATTTACCATGTCGCTCGATGGCTTTATCGCCGACGCGCAGGATGATGTGGGCCGCCTGCTGCGGTGGTATTTTCAAGGCGATACCGATTTTCCCGTGCCAGGGAGTGGGATGAATTTCAAACTCTCGACAGCGAGCGCGGCTTTGTTACAACAGGAGTGGGGTGCGTTCGGCGCAATTGTCACCGGGCGGCGCGATTTTGATGTCTCCAAAGCTTGGGGAGGGAAACCACCCTTAGATGTCCCGACCTTCATCATCACCCACCAGCCACCGCCGGAGTGGACCTATCCCGGCTCCCCCTTTACCTTTGTCACCGCCGGGGTGGCCCAGGCCATCACGCTGGCCCAAGCCGCGGCGGGAGAGCGGGATATTGCGCTTAGTGGCACCCAAATTGTGCAGCAAGCATTTCGAGCCGGATTGGTGGACGCCATCTATATCGATCTAGCCCCCATTCTCTTGGGCTCTGGCATTCGTCTTTTCGATCACTTGGGTGAGGCAGCCATCGACCTGGAAATTAGCAAGGTAGTCCCAGGGCGCGGAGTCACCCACCTGCGCTATACCGTGCTCAAATAAGCATAGGGAAAGATATACCAAGCGGGGACACGGATAAACGCGGATTTCCACGGATAAGCAATCGATCCGCGGAAATCCGCGTCCTCGCTCCTGCATCATACCGAGGAGGAACCATGACAGAGAGCAATGAAATCTTCGACAGCCCGACGGGCTGGGTACGTGATCATATTCGCAGCTATGTAGAGAGTGATGGCGAAAAGGGCCATGAGTGGCGCGGAGTCACCACCCTTTTGTTAACCACGCGTGGGCGCAAATCCGGCAAGCTACGCCGCACCGCGTTGATCTATAGCAAAGAGGGAGACAACTACTTGATCATTGCCTCGAATGGTGGGGCTGATCACCATCCCCTGTGGTATTTAAATCTCAGCGCCAACCCGGAAGTGGAACTCCAGGTTGGATCGGCTCAATTCACCGCGGTGGCGCGCACAGCCACGGCAGCGGAAAAAGCCCACCTGTGGCCCATCATGGCCAAGATCTTTCCCAATTACGATGCCTATCAAAAGAAAGCCAGCAAAGCGGGTCGCGACATTCCCTTGGTGATCCTGACACCGCACCCCTAGACGCAGGCCATCATTTTTTGCCTTTTCCGCGGCAGCGAACATTCAGATTGGTTCGTACGCCATTTTTGCGCGCCCAAGTATTTCAAATGATCAAGTTCATCATTGACGAATTGAACTATTCCGTATAGACTTCAGCCAGAACATTTGTTCAACATAAATGCGGAAATTCTCCTTCTAGTAACCAATCGGTGCGAACATGGCTCTAGATCCTAGATCTGTTTTTGCACTAATGCCCCATCAGCGCAGACAAGCGATAAAGGAGAGTACCTAGTGGCCGATGAACGAACCTACCCCTGTCTACCCTGTCGCGATATAGAGGAAGCCATCGCCTTTTATGTAGCGTTGGGCTTTACCCGCACCTATCGCCAACTGAAGCCGAATCCATACGCTGTAGTTGCCTTGGAGGAAATACAAATCCATCTCTTTGGCATGGATCACTTTGACCCAGCCCATTCCTATGGCAATGTCATTGTCGTGGTCCCTGATCCCGATGAACTCTATCAGCGCTTTGCTACTGGCCTACGCGCGGCCTATGGCAAGTTGCCGGTCGCGGGCATCCCGCGCCTCCTCCGTCCGCGCAAAAAATATGGTACGGTCCATGGCTTTAGTGTAGTCGACGTTGGTGGGAACTGGCTGCGGGTTTCCAAGCTAGGCGACAGAGAGCCAGAGGAAAAAGAGGAGAAGACGACCGGATTGGCAAGAATGATCGATGTTGCGGCTCGGCTTGGGGATGCCCATGGCGATGAAGGCAAAGCGCTCAAAACGCTGGAAAATGGCCTCAAACGCTACCCCAATGCACCGCGCCTAGAGCAAGCGCGGGCCTGGCTCTATCGGGCCGAACTAGCGGTGCGCGTGCACGACCCAGCGCTTGCTCAAGCTTCACTGGCAGCCGTGTACGCGCTTGCCCTAACTGGGGAGGAGCAGGCTACGCTTGCTGAGGAACTCGCCCAAAGCACGGAATTGGTTTTGGCTGGCGAGTCAGGGTAGGAGGAGGCATAGCAAGATGTCGGCAAATCTCACCAGCGAAACGATAATTCCCCTCCTGCCCTGTACGTCCTATACCGAGACTGTGGCCTTCTACCGGGCGCTTGGCTTTACCATCACCCATGCGCAGGAGCAGCCCTATCTCTACCTTGCGGTAAGTCGCGGCGGCATTCACCTCCACTTTACTGGCTCGCTGGGTGTCTATCAAGCGAAGAATCCCTTTGGCGCGTGTTTGGTCTTTGTGCCCGATGTCAACCCGGTGCACCAAGCCTTTGCCGATGGCTTGCGGAGAGCCTATGGCAAAGTGCCCACGGCCAAGCTGCCGCGCTTAAGTCGGCCCCAGTTAGATCAAACACGCTTCAAGCTCTTTGATCCAACCGGCAACGTGCTCATCTTCATCAACGATGACGAGCCGGAAATAACCTATGGTGCGTTTGATGAATCGCGCTCCGCCGCAGAAAAAGCGCTGGACAAGGCCAGCTTTCTACGCGATACCTATGCCAATGACAAAGCGGCAGCTCGGGTGCTTGATTTGGCGCTGGCACGTGATAAGGCAGCCCTGTCCAGCGACCGCGCCCGCCTCTTGGCCGCACGCGCTGAATTGGCCGTGGCAATGGGAGAAGAAGACCGAGCCGCCGCTATCCAGCATGAGTTACAAGAGATTGCTCTCTCGGGCGCGGAACGTGCGCAATTTCAGCATGAACTTGAAGCCGCCGCTACGGTTGCGCGCTGGATCAAACAGGGGTAAGTTTAGGCCTGGTTGCTCTCCGACTGCGTAACGCCAAACAATTAGTAGCGGTTGCGATAACGTGCGTTGGGTCCTTCGAGAATCGCCTTTTGGCGCTCGGTCAGTCCGGTATAGTTGTCAGCTTGGTAATAACGCGCCGACCAGGAGATCGGATGGGGGCTAAATTTATAGAAAAGTGTGCGCCGTTCGCCTTGGCCTTTCCAGGGTAAAGTGCCATGGGTTAAGGCTTCGGTAAAGATCACCGCGGTGCCAGCCGGGCCAGTAACGGCCCGCATAAAGGGTTGGAAATGCTCTAACTCTTTCCAATCATCGGGAAAGGGGAAGTTGCTTTTATGGCTCCCAGGGACACAGCCGAAGCCACCATCGCCCTCATGGACATCACACAAATTATAGGCGACAACCGTCAGGCCGTTGCGCATGACGCCATTTTGAAAATGGTAGTATTGGGATGGATCAAAAGGAGCGCCACCACCATGCAAGCGGGTACCAATGGGGCCTTTGCCGCTCCGGATCAAATCCGCATAGTCATGATCCAAGCGGAAACGGTCGCCCAAAAGTTCGTCGAGATAGGGTGTAATGGTGGGATTATCAATCAAGTCCAAATAGGGCGCGCCCCAAGTGAGAATATTGCCCCAGCGTTGCGTGGTGGCATCGGTGGCGGTCTCTTGGGCAATACGCTCGTCCCAAATCCGGTTAAGGGTGGCTAGCTGGTCGGCGTTCAACGCATTGGGTACGGTGATAAACCCTTGCAAGTCAAAGAGATAACGTTCGTTGATATTCATGCACTCACTCACTTTATGTCAAAAAATGGAAAGCTGTAGAAAATGGACAAACAACAGAAGCGTAGCATAGTCTTGGCAGAAAAGGAATTTTGATGAATAACACACGACCGACCGAATATATTACCATTACCGGGGCCCGTGAGAATAATCTAAAGAATGTCTCTTTGCGCATCCCCAAACGGCAGATCACCATCTTCACCGGCGTCTCGGGGTCGGGGAAATCGTCGATTGTTTTTGACACAGTAGCCAGCGAAGCGCAACGGCTGCTCAATGAAAACTTTAGCATGTTCGTGCGCAACTTTCTGCCCAAATTTCCCCAGCCCGATGCCGATGCGATTGAAAATCTGAGCATGGCCGTCGTGGTCGATCAAAAGCGCCTGGGGGGCGGTTCGCACTCTACACTGGGCACGATCACTGATATTTCCACCGTGCTGCGCCTGCTCTTTTCGCGTATTGGTCAACCCAACATTGGCAACTATAACCTCTTCTCCTTTAACGACCCCCAAGGGATGTGTCCCCAGTGTAATGGCCTGGGGCGGATGTTAGGCGTTGATCTAGAACGGGCGCTCGACCTTACCAAATCGCTGAATGAAGGGGCGATCCTCCTCCCCGATTATGGGGTGGGCAGTTGGGAGTGGTCCTTCTTCATCCAATCCGGGCTCTTTGATAATGACAAAACGTTAGCGGACTATAGCACCGAGGAGATGGAGCGCTTGCTCTACGGCAAAGCCACCAAGATCAAATCTGAATTTGCTGGCCGCGAGATCAACCTGACCTTTGAAGGGATCATCGAAAAGTTTAGCCGCAAATATATCAAGCGTGATATCAAAACCATGTCCGAGCGCACCCAGAAAAATGTCGCGCCCTACCTTTCCGAGGGCCCCTGCACCCTTTGCCGCGGGGCGCGCCTCAGCCAAGCCGCGCTCAGCAGCAAGATCCAGGGGCGTAATATTGCCGAATTGTCGGCCATGCAAGTCGATGAACTCATCGGCGTGATCCGGCAGATCGACGACCCCGTCGCGGCCCCTTTGGTCAAGACCCTCACCGAACGGCTCCAATATTTGGTAGACATTGGGCTCGACTATGTGAGCCTCAACCGCGAAACCGCGACCCTCTCGGGTGGTGAGTCGCAACGCGTTAAGATGGTCAAACACCTGAGTGGCAGTTTGGTGGATGTGATGTATGTTTTTGATGAGCCGAGCGTTGGCCTGCACCCGCGCGATGTCCATCGGCTCAATGAATTGCTACAGCGACTGCGCGACAAAGGCAACACCGTCTTGGTCGTTGAACATGACCCCGATGTGATCAAGGTTGCCGATGAGATTGTGGATGTCGGCCCCCACGCGGGCAGCCGGGGCGGGGAAGTGGTCTACCAAGGGAGCTATACGGGTCTACTCCAGGCCGATACGCTGACCGGTCGCCACTTACAACAGTCACTGCCGCTCAAAACCAAGGTACGCCACGCCACGGGCAAATTGACCGTGGTCAACGCCAAGACCAATAACTTACGCAATGTCACCGTAGAGATTCCCAAAGGCGTACTGACGGTGGTTACTGGGGTGGCCGGTTCGGGGAAAAGCTCGCTGATCCATGGCGCGTTTCGTCGTCAATACCCCGACGCAATTGTCATCGACCAGTCGGCAGTGGGTGTTTCCACCCGTTCTAACCCGGCAACCTATACAGGCATCATGGACGATGTGCGCAAAGCCTTTGCCAAGGCGAACAAGGTGAATGCAGCGCTCTTTAGCTTCAACTCCAAAGGGGCTTGTGAAGCGTGTCAAGGGTCGGGGGTGATTTACACCGATCTGGCCTTTTTAGATGAAGTCAAGCTCCCCTGTGAGACCTGTGGCGGCAAACGATTTAAGGAGGAAGTGCTGCAATACAAGCTGCATGGCAAGTCAATCGCCGACGTGCTAGCGATGACCGTGCGCCAAGCGCTCGACTTCTTTGGGATCAAGGAGATTGTCCACCGCCTCCAGGCCATGAGCGATGTCGGGCTGGAGTATCTGAGCTTGGGCCAACCGCTCAGCACCCTATCCGGCGGCGAATGTCAACGCATCAAGCTCGCCAGCGAATTGCACAAAAAGGGCAGCATCTATGTGCTCGATGAGCCCACCACCGGCCTCCATATGTCGGACATCACCCACTTGCTCGCGGTGATGAACCGGTTGGTTGATAGTGGCAACACGGTCATTGTGATTGAACATAATTTGGACGTGATCAAAAATGCCGACTGGATCATTGACTTGGGGCCGGAAGGGGGCAGCAAAGGGGGCCGGATCATCTTTACCGGCACGCCGGAACAATTGCTGGCTTCGCCGGAGTCGATTACGGCGGAGTATGTGCGGCGGGAGGTAACGGCGTAAGCAGGTGCAGCGCGGAGAGTTTACAAGCTTCACGGGTCCAAATCGCGCCACGATTTAGACCCGCAATTCGTTTCTTTTTCTTTGGCACAGTTGCATGTTGCGCAACACACTACAAAATTTACGACGCATACAACCCCCGTTGTGCGCACTCCTCGATCATGCTTTGGGCGATTTCCCATAGGAGGGGGGAACTCTCGCCAATGTGCTGCTTGCGCGCCAACACATCGGCGAGGCGGGGACGTGGGCCAGGATCGGTGGGGCGGCCAGTTAACAGATAGTTGGCGACAGGCTGTAGGGCGTCGATCGCGGCCGCGAATTGGGCCTCTGGAGTTTGTCGCTCGGTAAATTCCTGCCACAGGGCGGTAAATTCGTTGCTTTGGGTCGCGGGCAGCAACGCATATAATTTTGCCGCGCTGGCCTCTTCCCGTTCGGCCTGTGTCGTGGCGGCCTCCACATCATAGAGCCACGTGTCGCCCGCGTAGACCTCGACGAGATCGTGAATCAGCAACATCTTGACCACTTTGAAGAGATCGAGATTGGGCGTCGCCGCGTGCTCGGCCAACACCAGCGCCATCAACGCCACATGCCACGAATGCTCCGCACTATTTTCAAAGCGTTCCCGGTCAACCGTCTGATTACGCCGATAAATAATCTTTAATTGCTCAATCTCGTTGAGAAAGGCTAGCTGCTGTGTTAGTCGCTCATTCATTCTGCCCACCACCTTTGCGCAGAAACTTGTAATAAATCGTCGTGGCACAGGGGGGACCGTCGGGCAAGAGGGCATAGTCGGGAATCACGCCACAGTGCTGCCAGCCCTGCCGGAGATATAGACGCTCGGCGTCAGCACTGGCGGTATCTAGTACCAACAGGGTTTTGCCCACCGCCAAAGCATACTGTTCGGCAGCCACGAGCAGCGCCGCACCAACCCCTTGCTTGCGGGCGCGCCGATGAACGAGCATCTTGGCAATGTCGCCGCGGTGGGGTTGATTTTCGGGTTGTTGCAAAATGACCGTCACCGTGCCCACCATCTGCCCTGTCGCATCTTCGGCGGCGAAGACCGCGCGTTCCCCACGCGCCACACTGGCCGCCGTGTTATGCCAGAAACTTTCGGCCTTGGTGCGGGTCATGGGCAACATAAAGCTGACCGATGCCCCCCCTTCGACACAGTCGATCAAGACGTTGCTCAACCCCTGAATTTCACGCTCCCCGAGCGTTGGCAAGAGATGAACTTGAATCGTGTTTGGCATGTTCATTTCCTTTGACAAAAGTCGGTTGACATAAGGTATTGGCTCACGAGACAGAGCGCCGCAAGGGTCGCCCGTGCTCAGTGGCGATGATGACGAGGTAGCGCGCCGGTTGCGCCGTACCGTTGCGGAAAGTAGTGGGCGCGTTGAGTTGCATCGCCAAACAGTCATCAGCCACCAAGTGATAGGTGACGGTGCCGACGGTCAATTCAATTGCGCCTTCCTGTACCCAGATCTGTTGATGAAGGTTGACATCGCGCGCACCGGTTTCATAGGCGACGCGCGCGCCCGCGGGCAACATCACCTCGACAATGTGAATGGGCGAAGGAAAGTTGGCGGGCGAAATGTTGCGCCGAATATAGCCCGACTGTGGATCGCGCCAGGGCGTCCGATCCGCCGTGCGGGAAAGGGGATTGGGGGGTACGCTGTTATCATCAAAGAGCGAGGCAAGGGAAACACCCAACCCCGTGGCGATCTTCTCTAAGACGACAGCGGTTGGGCTGCTTTCTCCTCGCTCAATCAGGGAAAGCATGGAACGGCTGACCTCACACTGAGCGGCTAGGGCATCGAGCGTTAGGCCCAACTCGGCGCGCAACGTGCGCACGCGGTGTGCAATGCGAGCGTTGATATCATGCCCGCCAACAGTGGCTGAAGATTCTTGGGTAAACATTTCATCCATCATAATGGATTATTTTCTATCATAATGGAATCAGTGTCAACTATAGCAAGGGTCAGATCAAGGATTATGGGACGCGGATAGACGCGGATTTTTTATCCGCGTCCCGCCGCGTCTATCCGCGTCCCTCTTACTCTGCCATAGCGTCTAGCTTTCGATGGCTTCTAGAAAGCGTTCAAATTGGTCATCTTGGATCTTGATCAGATGGCGTTTGGCTGGGTAGGCACCGCTTTCAATATCGCTACGATACTGTTTGAAGGCTGCGGTGGCGCTATCGAGCATGCGGGTGTAGGTAATAGAATGGCGGGGGTAATGGCCCAAGTTAGTGCCAAGGAGATCGCTGGAAAAGAGAAATTGACCATCACAATCCGGGCCGCTGCCCATGGAAAAGGTTAAGAGCGGGACGCGTTTGGTAATCTCGGCGGCGACGCGGGCAGGAACACATTCCATTTCGACGGCAATACAGCCAGCTTTGTGTAGCGCCACTGTGTCATTGTACACCTGCAACGCCTCGTCCCACGTTTTGCCAACCGCGCGGGGGCCACCAAACCAAGTATTTTGTACGGGCAGATAGCCAACATGGCCGGTACAAGGATATTTTTGCCGCGCCAGGGCGGCAAACTTTTCGGGCACCAAGCCAGAACAGTAGATAATATCCGTGCCAGCACTGCGCAGCTCACCAGCTAAGCGCAATGCTTCGGCTTCACTAGAATAGGCACCGGTACTCGGCAGTCCAGAGCCGATCAGCGTATTGGGGGCACCAGCGCGCACGGTGTCGATGACCCACTTGCTATGCTCCAAGTTGCTCCCCCAGGCCAGAATCATATCAACCCCCGCATTTTCGGCGGCTCTGGCAGTCCAGGCGTCAAAGGCTGTCGTTAAGACCAGTTTGCGCTTGCCCTTCGCTTGCAGCAGGTCGCGGACGGTGAGTTTGCCCATGGTATCTTCCTTTTATGCGTTTATATGGTAATTTGGGTTATTGAGTCGATCAGCCAAAGTGTGCCATTTGGGTACGCATTAGTATAACAGGTGCTAGACTGCGAGGCCGAAAGCGATGAAAAAGGGGACGCGAAAGGACGCGGATTGATGCTTATCCGCGTCCTTTCGCGTCCCCTTTACTTGATACTTATCCACAAACCATCTAAAAGTCGCACATGCGTACACAGAGACATACCCATCTATTTGGGCGACTTTGATGGGTTTTATCGATTAGTTACGGAAGGCGCGGAAGAAGGTCCGCACATCCGCAATGAGTAGATCAGGCACTTCCATCGCGGCGAAGTGCCCACCGCGGTCAAACTCCGACCAATGAACAATGGTATTGGCGTACTCGGCATAGCGGCGGATGGCGACATCATTGGCAAAGACCGCAACCCCAGTGGGCACGCCGGATGGCGCATCATGCCAGGCACCGGCGTGCATATCTTCGTAGTAGATGTGAGCCGACGATACCCCCGTCCCGGTCAGCCAGTAGATCATCACATTCGTCAACATATCATCGCGGTCAATCGCCGCTTCGGGGAGCGCTTCTACTGGCATGCTCCACTCCTTGAAGAGATCCACCATCCACGCCAACTGACCAACTGGTGAGTCGTTGAGGCTGTATCCCAAGGTTTGGGGCCGTTTCGCCTGAATATGGAAGTAGCCAGTCTGCTCCTGTTCGTAGTGGTTGAGCCGTACCATCCGCGCCTTTTCGGCAGCGCTAAAGGTACTCAACTCTTCCTCACTCACTGGGCCAAAGGGCATAAAGCCATAGGTCGCGGCATTGACATGAATACCCACCACATGTTCTTGGTCAACATGACCGAGTTCCGGCGCGACAAACGCACCAGTATCGCCGCCCTGTGCGCCATAGCGGTCATAGCCTAGCTGCCGCATAAGCTCGGCCCAGGCGCGGGCAACCCGCGCCGTCGTCCAGCCCGGTTCGTTGGTTGGGCCGGAAAAGCCAAAGCCTGGAATTGAAGGAATGACGACGTGGAACGCATCCGCCGGATCCCCCCCATGTCGGCGTGGATCGCTGAGCGGACCGATCACCTGAAGGAATTCGACAATCGATCCGGGCCAGCCGTGAGTGAGGATCAGCGGCAAGGCATTGGGCTCTGGCGAGCGGACATGAAGAAAGTGAATATTCTGTCCATCGATGGTCGTGGTAAATTGGGGGTATTGATTGAGCCGCGCCTCGTGCTTGCGCCAGTCGTATTGCGTTTGCCAATAGTGAACCAACGCTTGGAGATAGTCGCGGGCCACGCCACGGCTCCAGCCCACGCCGGGCAATTCATTGGGCCACCGAGTCCGCGCCAGGCGGGTGTAGAGATCATCCAGCGCTTGCTGGGGAATTTGAATCGTAAATGGGTGAATCGTCATAGTTTTTATCCTTTGTGCGCTTTACAACAATAAGATGTATGCCTGAGAGGGGCTGCTAGCAAGCCTTGTCAAGGTTTGAACAGCTGACAAGGCTTGCTTAACGCTCACTTGGCTGCACCACGTTACCGGGGCAATACAGCCTGCACCTCAACGAGAATGTCACCGGGCGCATTGAAATAGAAGCTCCAACTGCCATGGACGGCACGCGGCGCTTCGGTGGCAAAACCAGCCGCCGCTAAGCGCGCATACATCGCATCAACTTCCCCCTGGCTTTCCCGGATAAAGCCAAAGTGAAAGCCATTTGGGTAGACCGGCACATTCTGTTTGTCAAAGTTGCTCAAGATCAGCACAAAGTGATCTTCGCCATGAAGGACCGCCAAGGTATCTAGCCCATTGGTATTGGCCCGCTGAAAGCCAAAGTAATCGACAAAAAATTGCGAGCTTGCGCGCGGGTCGGTTACACAGACATTCAGGTGATTGAGTTTCATGGTTGTCATCTTTAGTCTCCTTAGCCACAGAATTCGGTTGGATGAGCTTGCTACCAGCAAGGGCGATTCGAGCTTAACTTCACTTGCTCTTGTAGTGTAGCAGGCTTATAGGATATAATCGATCCTAATTAAAACGAGTTTTTATCCAATCTTGCCCAGGAGAAGCATGCCATGTACCATCCAACCACGCGCCTGTTGACCATGCTGGAGCTGTTGCAGGCGCGTGGCACGCTGAGTGGCGCGGATCTAGCCACGCGGCTTGAGGTAGACCGCCGCACGGTGCGCAAATACATCATGATGTTGCAAGATCTGGGCATTCCCATTGAAACCACGCGGGGGCCTACCGGTGGCTACCACCTGCGGCCCGGCTTTAAGTTGCCGCCACTGATGTTGACAAATGATGAGGCGTTAGCCATTATGCTGAGTTTGTTGGCTGCGCGGCGACAAGGGGTAGGGGTAGAAGCACATCTGCTTGAAGGGGCGTTGGCGAAGATCGAACGGGTGCTGCCCGATAGTTTACGCGTACGGCTACAAGCCGTTGAGGCGGCGGTCGCCTTTGTGACCAAGCCAACCATACCCCAACCATCGAGTGAAACTGTTTTGTTACTCAGCACGGCGGTGCGCCAACAGCAGCAGCTACACCTGCGCTATCAGGGCCGCGAGGAAGAGACGGCGCGTGCGGTGGACCCCTACGGCGTCGTCTCGCATTGGAATCAGTGGTATCTGGTTGGGTGGTGCCATTTACGCCAAGCCATCCGCGTCTTTCGCTTGGATCGCATCGTCGCGGTCGCGTTAGGAAAGGCCACTTTTGTCCGGCCACCAGACTTTGATAGCTTGCACTCTGTGCTGGAATCGTTGGCGACCACGCCAAGGGGTTGGCTGGTTGAGTTGGTACTGGCAATGCCCATGGCCGAAGCCCAGCAATATATTCCGCTGGGCAGTGCAGTCTTTGCGGAGCAGGAGGAGGGGACGCTGATTCGGCTATATAGCACCGATCTGGCGGTTACAGCGCGCTATCTCTGTTTGGTAGATCACCCTTTTGTGATTCGGCAACCGCCCGAATTGCGCGCCGCCGTGCAGGCCCTGGCCGCGCAGGTCAGCACCTGGGCAGGCCGAGAAGCGCTATAACACGGTAAAGCGGTACGCTTCTTTTTGTTTGCCATGGCAAGTTTACGCGAACAGCTATGCCGTAGCAGCGTGGTCATGACGTTTCACGAGCGCGGCAGGCGCTTGACAACGCCAGGCGTTGAGCAGTAACGTCTCAAGTTCATTGGCCTCCACGACAGCCAGCCGGACCAGGATCGCGGGGAAACCGTTATAGTGCGGTTCGGTGAAGAACTTGGCTGGCTCCGCCTCAATCAACATCTCTTTTTCCAGGTTATTGCGCACGCGAATGGCAATGACCGCGGGGTTGGGCACGCGGGCCTTTTTGGGATCGACGCGCTCCAACCAAACCCAGGCAATCCCCTTGCGTTTGCCTTTATTCAGGACGGCATAGGCAATCCGCTCGCCTTCTTCCTGCACCGTCTCTGGGAGGGCCAGCGCAATGCGCTGTAGATCGGTCAAATCGGCCATGGTTTGCCTACTTTCTATTGCTTGCTTGTTCTCTTTTATGACGCTGAGTGCATTGACTGGTCAGCAGTTCAGTAGCTGCCCCAGTCTAATCACAGTTTGGTACCCCCAGAAAACAGGGCAACTGGTCTAGGAGCAGACTGCTCCAGAAGAGGAAGAGGATCGCCAGAAATGCGACTTTTAGCAAGGTGGGCAATGGATTGGTCATCAGCATGGCTCCTGCCCGTGCCGTACGGACTAGCGGCGTCAGCGTCAGCATGAAAGCCAGGGGGAGCAACCACAAGAGGGCAAAGAGAATGGCTAGGCTAGGGATACTTTGCAACGTGATTGGCTGAAAAATCGCTTCGAGGATCAAAAAGGGGAACACGAGCGTTGTGCTTGTCAGCACAGCCGTGCTGACATCTTTTCCGCGTATGCGCCATTGGGAAAGTAAGTGACTCATCTGTTTCATCGCGCCTCCTGATGAAATCCGTAGCAAATTTTCTTTAACGATTCCACGCGTCGTATCAAAAAACAACCACAGCAACAAGGTGAAGCGACTTAGGGTTGACTGATGTTGCTGTTCACCTTCCAGATCCTGGAATATTTGCAACATCGACTCGCCAAAGCGCGCCTGAAAAGCGGGGGGATAGAGCAAGAGTAGTTTTTTATAAAGCGTACGGGCGATTGTTCGGTTATGCGCCATCGGCCAGGGTTTCCGGCAAAAGCTTACGTCCACGCGCCAGGGCTACGATCTGCTGGTAGCGAGCCAATTCGGCGGTCAACTGGCGTTGACCAAGGGCCGTAAGCCCATAGTAGATCCGCCGCTCGTCATCCAAAGCTGGATCAACACGGCGATCACTCTCTTGGACCAACCCTGCATCGAGCATCCGTTTGAGCGAACCATAGAGCGTGCCCGGCCCCATCTTTACCTGCCCCTGCGAATCCAGCTCCACCTGTTTCATGATGCCGTAGCCGTGGCGCTCGCCAGTGGCTAACGCCAGCAAAATATGGAAAACAGCGGGTGTTAAAGGTGGAGCATTCGTCATTGATGGCATACAGTCATTATATCCGCAACGGATATATTTGTCAAGAGCCAATTTTTGCGCGCTTTATGACTAGACGCTGGATTCTAGACGTTTATCCAGCGCGTGCCAGGGAGCGCGCACCAAGCCATCCATCGAGGCAACGGCTTCAACGTTTGCCCCGCTCTCCCCATTGCGCAAGTTTGGAATAGCGCGCCTAGAACAATCGTGCTAGGATCTAGCCTATGAAGAGAAACGCAACGCAAACCAGTAGCCTAGAACCAACGCAGATCGATTACCATGCCGCCATCGATCAAGTGACTGCCTATATTCAGCATCATCTTGATGACGAGTTGCTGTTGGCCACCCTCGCCGAACAGGCAGGCTTTTCGGCCTTTCACTTTCATCGCATCTTTGCAGGGATCATGGGGGAGACAGTTGCCCAATATGTGTTGCGCGTGCGGATGGCGATGGCAGTGCAACGGCTGCTACACACCGAAGAAGCAGTCACCGCGATCGGGCTAGCGGCTGGCTACCAGACCCCCGCCGCGTTTACCAAAGCCTTTCGGCAGCGCTTTGGCGTGCCGCCCACCACCTTTCGGACGATGGAGCGCAACGCCGCCTATGCACTTTTGATCCAGCAGCCACTTGCCCCGGCTGCTTCACGGCGCCGCCCCCAACCGGAAATTCGCACCTTGCCCGACCTCCGTATCCTTTATGTACGCGGTTGGGGTATGATCGAGTATAGCTTTGCCCAAGCCGCCAACCGTGCCTTTGATACTCTCTTTGGCTACCTCCAGCAGCAGCAACTACTGCACGCATTCGAGGGCTGTGTCGGCATTACCCCTGATGATTACGACCTAGTTCCCCATGCGCACTGTCGCTTCGACGCCGGGGTTATTCTCAAGGCAGAGGCCCAAGTGGAACCGGTTGGCGCAATCGCGCTGCAAGTGTTGCCCGCGGGCCGGTGGGCGATCTTTCAACACAAGGGAGCCTACGATACCTTGTGGCAAAGCTGGAATGTAGCCTATCGCGATTGGCTACCGCGCAGCCATGAGCGTCTCCGTGACGTGCCGCCCCTTGAAATCTATCTTAATAACGTCAACACAACGCCGCCCACGCAACTACGCACCGAAATTCTCATCCCACTAGTGTGAGACGGTTTTAACCACAAAGCGCCTGCGTGTGCCTGCGTGGTTCATGCCCATTTTTACTTACCAACTTTCTTGTTTTTCCATGGAGGAATCAATGATATCCACACCAAAGCTCGAAGAACGCGCCGCCCAGCCCTATGTTGCGCTGCTCCGCCGCCAAGTGCCTATCCATGAATTAGGGCGTGTGTTGCCGCCCCTGCATGATGAGATCTTGCACTGGCTCCAAACCCAAGGCATGGCTCCCGCCGGTGCGCCCTTCTTTCGGTATCTGGTGATCGAGATGGAAACCGATCTCTTTGATGTTGAAGTGGGTTGGCCGGTCGCCACCCCCTTGCAAAGCGCCGGTGAGATCATCGCCAGCCAATTGCCAGCCGGACGCTATGGGGTCATCCTCAATACTGGCCCCTTTGATGATCTAACCGGCGCGCATCAAGCGCTGATGCAATGGGGCAAAGCCCAAGGGATCACGTGGAAGACTCGCGACCACGAGCGAGTCTGGGACGCCAATCTCGAATTCTACCTAACCGACCCCGCCGAGGAACCCAATCCCCAGAAATGGGAGACTGAAATCGCCTATCTAACCGCGTAACGGTGCTGGGTGAAGGCGAGGACGCGGATCAACGCGGAAGGACGCTGATTTGTTTGAACCGCGTCCTTCCGCGTTGATCCGCGTCCCCCTATCAATCAAATCCGCGGTGACTAGTGCCGAGCCACGCTCTCCAGCTTCTCAAAATAGTCGGGAAAGGTCTTGGCGGTACACTGGGGGTTGTTGATCGTAACTGAAGCCGGATCGAGGGCCAAAAGCGAGAAGCACATGGCAATACGGTGGTCGTTGTAGGTGTCAATGGCCGCGTGGCGGATAGTGGCCGGGGGTGTAATCTCAATAAAGTCGCGGCCTTCCACTACCGTGGCCCCCACTTTGCGCAGTTCGGTGGTCATGGCGTGCAGCCGGTCGGTCTCCTTGACGCGCCAGTTATAGATGTTGCGGATCGCAGTTGGCCCCTCGGCAAAGAGCGCGGTGGTGGCAATGGTCATGGCGGCGTCGGGAATATGATTGAGATCCAGGTCGATGCCGTGCAGTTGGCCCCGTTCGACGGTAATCGCGTCATCGGCCCAAGTGACCTGCGCGCCCATTGCCTCTAGCACTTGGGCAAATTGCACATCGCCCTGAATACTGCCCTTGCCAATGCCCGTCACTTTGACCGCGCCCCCCTTAATCGCCGCGGCGGCCATAAAGTACGAAGCGGAAGAGGCATCCCCCTCCACGAGGAATTTTCCGGGCGACTGGTAGTGCTGCTGGCCGGCAATGGCAAATTCCCGATAGGCATCATTCTGGACAGTGATGCCAAATTGCTGCATGGTATGGATCGTAATGTCGATATAGGGCTTCGAGACGAGATCACCCAGCACACGGATGATCGTATCCTGCTGGGCCAGTGGACAAGCCATCAAGATCGCGGTGAGAAATTGGCTAGAGATGGTACCATCGACACTTATAGCGCCCCCACGCAACCCATTGGCGACAATTCGCAGTGGTGGATAGCCCTCTGCTTTCAAATAGTCAATCTGACCACCGGCTTGGCGTAAAGAATCCACCAAGGCCCCAATCGGGCGCTCTTCCATGCGTGGCTCGCCGGTGAGGGTAAATTCACCACGGCCCAAAGACAAGGCCGCGCACAAAGGGCGCATGGCCGTTCCGGCATTGCCCAAATAGAGTTCGACCGCCTCAGGAACGTGGAACGGCCCCCCCTTGCCCACCACCGTGCAGCGCGTGCCATCCGCCGACCGCGTATAGGTGACGCCCAGCCGTTGGAGCGCGTTAAGCATATGGCGGATATCATCACTGTCGAGCAGATTCAAGATCGCCGTCTCGCCTTGGGCCAAGGCGGCCAGTAACAGGGCCCGGTTTGATAAACTCTTCGATCCCGGGAGATTGATCTCCCCCTCAATTTTTGTAATCGGTTGTAGCGTCAACGCGTCCATAACAAAGCTGCTCTCTTGTTCTCTTGAAATGTTTGCTCTCGCGGGAAGGTTGTCTCTCCGTATTATAAACGATGGCAGATCGACTCACCATTATACGACGCGACAAATGTAAAGCAGAAGCTACGCAGACCGCTACCGATACGCCTCTACGCTTGCCTTTTTCCCGCCCTCGCGCACCTCCACGATATAGCCCCACGCATCTGGCTGGGAGCCATCAAGATCGGTAAAGCCATAGACCTGAGCCAGTTCACCACTGGAGAGAGAAGCGCCATTGTAGCGATTCACCGCGGGATCAGCGGCGAGATGGGCAACGGCGCGGCCAACAAAATGGGGGGTTTCGGAAATGCCAAAATCGGGCTCTTTGGTGATAGCATCGCGCCAATTGGCTTCGGTCACGCCGTAGAACGCCAACATCATCTCCGAACGCAGCCATCCTGGGGTCAGTGCCAGCGCGGTGCAGCCTTGCGGGGCCAGCTCTTGCGCCAGCGCCCACGCCATGCGGTTGACCGAACTTTTCGCCAAATCATAATAGACATTCAAGCGGTAGTGGTCCCGATTATAGGTGGTGGTGCCATCGGTCATCTCCACAAGCAGCCCACCAGGTTGGCGGATCAACAAGGGCAACGCATAGTGGCTGGTGATGAGATGGGTGTCAAGCGCCAGCCGCAGCAAGCGCAACCCTTTCTCCAAGGAGTGCTCCCACACGGGTACGTTCCACTCGATCAACAACTCGCCACCCCAAATATCGTTGACGAGCAGGTCCAAGCGCCCTACTTCTTGGTCAATACGTTGGACCAGTGCTTCCACCTGCGCTGGCACTAAATGATCCGTAGGGACGGCGATGCCCTGTCCACCGGCGGCGGTCACCAACGCCGCGGTCTCTTCGATGGTTTCGGGCCGGTTATATTCGGAGGCTTGCGCCTTGGTGGTACGCCCTGTGACATAGACCGTTGCCCCCGCCGCGCCCAATTCCACAGCGATCCCCCGCCCCGCGCCACGGGTGGCCCCCGCGACCAAGGCAATCTTATCTTTTAATGGTTGCATCTCTCCTCCTTGACAAGCCCGCATGCTTGGCTTCACTTTTCAACAAACACCAAGCATAGCACACCCTTATGGAAAGACAACCGTGATGTACAATGAGCGTACTTTTCCAATAGCAACGCCTCAAGGGGCCAACGCCTGGAGCTAACCTATAACACGCAGGCACTGAGTTGACCTTGCGCGATGGGGATGAGTCCACGATAAGCTAACTAACCAGCGGGGGTAGCCAAAGCCGCGACCAACGACCACTGATTAGAACAAATAAGCTATCCATGTTACAATTAGCTTCGCACGGATGACAGTAGTGCCTTCCACAAAGGAGCGGTAAATGAACACCTATATTGCCTTGCTCAGGGGAATCAACGTTGGTGGAAACAACAAGTTGCCGATGAAGGCATTAGCGGCGTTGCTGGAAGAGATGGGGCTACAGCAAGTCAAGACCTATATCCAGAGTGGCAACGTTCTCTTTCAAAGCGAACGTACCGATAAGACCACGCTTGGGCAAGAAATCACAGCAGCTATTCAGAAAGCGCACGGCTTTGCGCCCCAGGTCTTTCTGCTGGATAGCCACGCGCTAGCTGCGGCGATAGCAGCCAACCCTTTTCCCGAAGGGACCGCCGAGCCCAAATCTCTCCACCTCTTTTTTCTGGACGGCGTTCCCAAGCAACAGGGCTTGGCTACCCTGGATGCGCTTAAAACGCCCACCGAGCGCTTTGCCTTGATCGATCAGGTCTTCTACCTCCACGCACCGGATGGCATTGGCCGTTCCAAACTAGCCGAAAGCATCGGCAAGGGCTGGGGCGTGTCGATCACGGCGCGCAACTGGCGCACAGTGAGCACGGTCTTTGCGATGGCACAAGCGTTAGCCACACCGGCTTCTACCTAACCTGATTCAACAGAGGAGAGATGGATGCCTTTGGGAAACAAAGCCGCTGGCAGCAGTTTGGTGCGGCGATCTTATATCGCTTGCGATATAATCGATAGAGACTCAATCTATGTATGATAAGGTAGAAGGATGAGCGAAATTTTCAAAACGACCGTGACAGCAACGGGGGGCCGCGATGGGCAAGTGATCAGCGAAGATGGCGTATTGCAATTAGAAGTTCGGATCCCCAAAGCCATGGGCGGCGCAGGGGGACCCTACACCAACCCCGAACAACTCTTTGCAGCTGGCTACGCGGCTTGTTTTGCCAGCGCATTACAGTTTGTCGCCCGTAGCCAAAAAGTGCAAGTCACGCCCAAAGTCACGCCCAAAGTCACGGCCACCGTGGGGCTGCAAACAACTGAAACAGCCGGTTTTGGTCTCACCGTCGCATTAGATATAGAACTTGAAGGGGTTGAACGCGAAGTTGCCCAAAGCTTACTAGAAAGTGCACACGCCATCTGTCCCTATTCCAACGCGATCCGCAACAATGTGGATGTCAAGCTAAACCTACGCTAGAGAGCCACCATGCAAGACCACCAAAACGCCAAATCTGGAAAAACGAATCTGGTTCAAATGCTCTTTCGTCTTCTGTTAGGTGCTAGCCTCCTCTTCGCTGGGCTCAGCCACCTGACCTGGGCGCGGGGCGAGTTCTTAGCCCAAGTGCCTAGATGGGTACCGCTCAACAGCGACCTTGTGGTGATCTTGTCCGGGCTGGTAGAAATCTTGCTGGGTGGTGCGTTGCTGGCGCTGCCCAAGCAACAGGCCAAAGTCGGCTGGCTCGTAGCCACTTTTTTTGTCCTGATTTTCCCGGGCAATCTCGCGCAGTATCGCAACAGCGTTGATGCCTTTGGCCTAAATTCCGATCAAGCGCGCGCCATCCGGCTCCTCTTTCAACCACTCCTGGTGGCGTGGGCGCTATGGTCGACGGGAGCATGGCAAGCGTGGCGGAAGCACCAAGGTACGATGAGCGAGACGCACTAACCTTGCGAAGCTCCAACCTACGACAGGGAAGGCTCTATGGCCACCGCAGCGCACCTTGCCCAGACAAATGATCGGCTTGCCACGCTCTATCGCGCCGAATCCCGCCGCATCCTTGCGACGTTGATCCGCCTCTTGGGCGATTTTGACCTGGCCGAAGATGCCTTGCATGACGCCTTTCGCGCGGCCGCCGAACAGTGGCCCACCACGGGTATTCCTGCCAATCCACGCCCCTGGCTCGTATCAGCCGGACGCTTCAAAGCCCTTGACACCCTCCGCCGGCGCGCCCGCTTTGACGCCGCCCTGGCCGATCTTGCGACGCGGATCGACGCCAGCAGTGGTGACCCGGCCCAACAACCCGACGCCGAGGTGGCCGACGACCGCTTGCGCCTGATCTTCACCTGCTGCCATCCGGCCCTAGCCCCCGATGCGCGCGTGGCGTTAACGTTGCGCGAAGTCTGCGGCTTAACCACCGAAGCGATTGCCCATGCCTTTCTCACTACGCCTACCACCTTGGCCCAACGCATTGTGCGCGCCAAAGCCAAAATTCGCGAAGCCCGCCTTCCCTACGAAGTGCCCGAAGCACAGGAATTACCAGCCCGTCTCGATGCCGTGCTACAAGTCATTTACCTGGTCTTCAACGAAGGATATAGTACCTCCGCGGGCGAAGCCCTGACCCGCCCCGATCTCTCTGATGAAGCCATTCGGCTAGGTCGGTTATTAGGTGAACTGCTGCCCCAAAGCGAAGTGTTCGGCTTGTTAGCATTAATGTTACTCCACGAAGCCCGCCGGGCCGCCCGCACTTCGCCCACCGGCGAACTGATTCCACTGGATGAGCAAGATCGCGCCCTATGGCAGTCTGCCCAGCTTGGGGAAGGCATGCACCTAGTCCGGCAGGCATTTGCCACCGGTCCAGTCGGGGCCTATACCCTACAAGCCGCGATTGCGGCCATGCACGCGGCTGCGCCCACCTTTGCTACCACCAACTGGACTCAGATTGTTGAACTCTATGACCACTTATTACAAGTCACCCCGTCGGCCATTGTTGAGCTTAACCGAGCCGTCGCGGTGGCCATGCGCGATGGTCCCGCGGCCGGTTTGGCGCTGATTGACGCCATGCTTGACCGGGGCGAGTTGGTAAAGTATCACCTGACCCACGCGGCCCGCGCCGACCTCTATCGGCGCATGGGGGAAACAGCCGCGGCGCGGGCCGCGTATGAACAGGCCCTTGCCTTGACTGAACAAGGCCCCCAACGGCGGTTTTTAGAGCGTCGCTTGGCTAGTTTGTAATTTAGACGCATATAGTTTCGTATAATAATTTGGTGGCACCACAGTTAGATCCGAATAGTCGAGAAGCAAATAAAAAGCGCCGCCCATAAGACCAGCGCTTACGGTGTCACCGCTATCTGTAAGTGTCTTTCCGTGGTGCCACTTCGATTACCAGGACGATAAGTTCATCATCCTGGATGGCGTAGATAATGCGCCATTCTCCTACTCGAATCCGATACAAAGGTTCTTCGCCCGCTAGCTTGATATATCCATTCGGGCGTGGTGTTTCGGCCAGACCGTCAATTGCTTCTTCTAACCGTGCTCTTACACCTGTTTCACGAATTTTCGCTAGAACCTTTTCCACCTTCACCGACAGTATCACTTGATACATCTTCAAGACCTCGTAGTCGTCGTTTGGCCTCCGACCACAGAACTGTTTCGAGTTGTCCAGCTTTCCACTGTTTGTACACAGCTGCCGCTTCGCGCTCGGCACGAATGTCATTTAGCTGCTCGGCTATCATCTCGTAATCTGCGTAGGAAATGATAACCGCAGTGGGCTTTTGGTTACGGGTGACGACAACATCGCTTTCGCCCATCATAACCGTGTCTAAGACTTCTCGCCACTGTTCACGTGCTCGTCGGCTGTCAAGAGTTGTTACTTGCATGACAGCATCTTCCTTTGTAGTGATGTTAGAATGTTTATTGATTAGATTAACAGATGATTTATTAGGTTATTTATTTGTCATAGTAGATAGTTTATCATCCTATAGCATACGCTACGGACGCCATGGACGCTATGGGAACGTATACCATATTGATTGATTTGTCAAAAGCTAAAACAATTTTCAAAACTCGTTGCGTAGGATGTCGAATTGGCCTTTGCCCAAACGACTACTGATTGCCCGCCGTTGTCATAAGCTATATAACGCTTGCGTCAAGGGTGGCAACTGTGTAACGACGACCAAGCGATTCAAGGAGCAGATCCATGCAATTTCTCGTTTACGATCCCAATTTTGATCCAAGCCAGCCTGGTAATGAACCAACGCCAGAGATGATGATGGCAATGGGCCAGTTTATCGGCGAGGCAATACAAGCTGGCATTTTGGTCACCACGGGCGCGGGTCTGCCCACGGGGACGCGCCTCAAGTTGGCCGATGGTAAATTCACGGTGACTGATGGACCCTTTATCGAGCTCAAAGAGTTGACCGCGGGCTTTGCCGTCATTCGCACCAACACGCTCGAAGAGGCCATCGAATGGTGCAAACGGTTCCGTCAGATCGTGGGGGATGGCGAAAGCGAGATCGTCCAGATTATGGGCCCCGAAGAGATGGAGATGCACTAGCCAGGAGGTGGATGTACCGTGTGCGCCAGCCACGGCCATCTGCCTGCTACCAGGATACCGCTGATGCAATATTGACGGTTACGCCTTGCGATCCACCCGACAACGACCATGACTGCCCGCGAATCGCTTACTTGATTTTGCCTAGGTTGAAAGGATTTCCGCAATGGAACCCAGAATTACTGTAATCACGATTGGGGTTGCTGATCTAGAACGGTCCCTGCGCTTTTATCGCGAGGGGCTTGGTTTAGCAACCCCTGGCATTGTTGGTCAAGAATTTGCCTATGGCGCGGTGGTCTTTATTGATCTACAAGCGGGATTGCGCCTTGCCCTCTGGCCGCGGAGCAGTATCGCCCACGACACGGGGTTGCGGCCCAGCCCGCCGAGCGCTACTGAGTTTACCCTGGGCCACAATGTAGCCTCGCCCGCCGCCGTTGACGCGGTGATGCGCCAAGCTGAGGCCGCGGGCGCGACCATCATCAAAGCCGCGCATACGACATTTTGGGGTGGCTACTCGGGCTACTTTCAAGATCCCGATGGTCATCTCTGGGAAGTCGTCTGGAATCCCCAATGGGAAGCGCCAACGGAGCAAACATGATGGACATCGGCTTGACACGCCTTGCCAACCAACGATTGTTGGATCGTCCCTTTCCCCACCCCGCCGACGTTGTTGCTTGGCTGGGCGCGCTCCAAGCACAGGAGTATCTGGGCACCCTCTGGGCGATTGGGCTACGCATGACCGCGGCGACAGAAGCAACGGTGGCGCAAGCGCTAGCCGAGCGCACGATTGTCCAGACTTGGCCCATGCGCGGCACCTTGCACTTTGTCGCCGCGGCCGATACAGCCCACCGCTATGGGGAGTTCTTGGGGCTGCCGGCCATTGTCACGTAGCGCGACGAGCCACGAAGAAACCGGCGCTTGCGGATAACATTGTATCCCTTCCTGGATCGTAAAGATGCTGCTTTTTCTACCTTTTTCTGTGCCCAATGATGATACTTTTGGAATAACGAACAAACATTCTAGTATGGTAGAATTTGCTCATGGTACAGGAAACAGATCCTTGTTTAACCGATGAAGAACGCATTGCAGCAGCAAAAAAGTATATCCGCACTCACCTGACCGAGCCGCTGGAGCGGGCCAGCTTGGCTGCGATTGCGGGGTTTTCACTGCCCCACTTTCATCGTGTCTTTCTGGCGCAGGTGGGAGAAAGCCCCACGGCCTATATCCGACGGCTGCGCTTGGAACGGGCCGGGCGCAAGTTGCGCATGGGGGCGAGTGACATTGGCGAAGTGGCGCTCGCCGCGGGCTATGGCAGTCATAACGCGTTTAGTAAAGCCTTCAAACAGCACTTTGGCCTCTCCCCACAAGCGTTTCGCGCGCTGGGCTGTGTGGCGGCCACGCGGTTATTAGTTGCTTCACCCCATAAGCGTAAATAGAGGTTGTCTAATAAGGAGAAATACGATGGCAACGATTAGTTCCAAAATCGCTCCACATTTGTGGTATAACCACGAGGCCAAAGATGCAGCTCAATTCTATACCGCTATTTTTCCTGACTCCACTATCACAACGGTGACCACACTGCACGATACGCCGTCAGGCGATAGCGACATCATATCGTTTACGCTCTGGGGCGAGAAGTTTATGGCGATCAGCGCCGGGCCGCTTTTTACCTTCAACCCAGCGCTCTCTTTTATGGTCAACTTCGATCCGTTGCGGTTCACGCCGTCGCCATCACGCGAGAAGAATGCACGCGAAAAGCTCGATGAGCTTTGGGACAAGTTGTCCGACGGTGGCGTGGTGCTGATGCCCATTGATCAGTATCCCTTTAGCGAGCGGTTCGGCTGGGTTCAGGATAAATACGGTCTATCGTGGCAACTCATCCTGACCAATCCCAGCGGCGACCCACGGCCCCCCATCATGCCGTCGCTGCTCTTTGTGGGCAACAACTGGGGCAAGGCGGAAGAAGCCATGGAGTTCTATCTCTCTGTATTCAGAAATTCTGCCCCAGGAAAGCTGACTCGCTACCCTGCTGGACAGGAGCCGAACCAAGCAGGAACGGTCATGTTTGCCGATTTTATGCTGGAGCAACATTGGTTCACCGCCATGGACAGCGCGCTAGAGCACGCTTTTACGTTCAACGAAGCCATCTCGTTTATGGTCTACTGCAACGACCAGGAAGAAATTGATTACTATTGGGGGCAGCTCTCGGCAGTGCCAGAGGCCGAGCAGTGCGGGTGGCTCAAGGACAAATATGGTGTTTCTTGGCAGATCGTGCCTTCCACGCTAGATCCAATGCTGCAAAACGGCACAAAAGCGCAAATTGAACGCGTGACACACGCCTTCCTCCAGATGAAGAAGTTTGACCTCGCCGCGTTGCAGCAAGCCTATGATGGACAGTAAATGAGAGAGATTTCCCTATGGCGAACAATAGCCTGTCGCGGACCAGCGCGGCGCGCCACCGTTGCTCCTGGGGATCGCAACCAACCAGAACCACGAACCAGAAAGAGGAATTGGGCTCATGATTAAGATCAAACTCAACAGTGTATCGATTGATGACTACGACAAAGCATTAGCCTTTTACACCGACAAGCTTGGCTTTCTCAAAAAACACGATATCGATTTAGGTGGCGGTGCGCGCTGGATCACGGTCGTTTCGCCAGCAGAGCCGAATGGGACCGAGGTGCTGCTCGAACCAAACGCCGAGTATCCGGCCATGAAGGCGCTCAAAGCCGATCTCGTGCGCGATGGCATTCCCTTCACGGCTTTTCAGGTGGATGATCTCTACGCCGAATATGAACGGCTGCAAGCAGTTGGCGTAGAGTTCACCATGGAGCCGACGAACATGGGGACTACGATCATTGCCATCCTCGATGACACTTGTGGCAATTTGATCCAGCTCTATCAACTGATCAGCTGAGGGATAAGGTGATGTCACAAAGTATCCCCGCCGACCTCAACGCGCTATGGGGCAGTGAACGTACTCGGCAGAATGAAGCCTATGCGGCCATCATGGCTGCCACCGAACAGCCCGTTGCGTGGGCCTATGATGTGTGGGAGCAGGCCGTTGCCCATCTGGCCCATGCCGATAATCACAATCGCGCCATTGCGGCCCAACTGCTCTGCAACCTAGCCAAGAGTGATCCCGAAGAACGCCTCTTGGCGGATTTTGATAAGCTGCTTATGGTCACCAAAGATGAGCGCTTTGTCACGGCCCGTCACGCGCTGCAAGCGATCTGGAAAGTTGGCGTGGCGGGAGCAGCGCAACGGGAACAGTTGCTCGCCGCATTGGAAAAGCGCTATTTTGAGTGTCTGCCCGAAAAAAATTGGAGCCTCATCCGCTTTGACATCATTGCGGGTCTGCGCCACCTCTATGACGCGGTCGGTGATGAAACGGTCATGGCACAGGCCCTGACTTGGATTGAGCGGGAAGCCGATGCCAAGTATCGTAAGAAGTATGCTGCTGTATGGAAAAGCGCCCAATAGCACCTAAGGGGTTTCCATACGAGCGAGGGTTATGCGGCAACAGGATTGGCAATGGCATAGACCAGAAAAGGGCCCGTCTCATCTTCGCTGGCTTTTTCAAAGGTCATGCCGATCTTCTTAGCTGTGTTGAGCGACGCCTGATTTTCCTCATCAATCAAACAGATGAGGCGCGCTAGCTTGAGGGTTTGAAAGCCATAGTCGCGGATGGCCGCGGCGGCTTCGGCCCCTAGCCCCTGCCGCCAATAAGGCTTGGCGATCAGATAGGCAATCTCCACTTCCTCTTGCCCGTCAATGGTCCAGGGCAAGAGGCCACAGCGCCCAATCAAGCGGTTATCCGCCTTGTGCATGGTGGCCCACAACCCAAGTTCAGGGCGGCGCGGATGACCGTCGAGAAACCACTCCAACTCTTCTTTCGTCTCGGCATAGGTCAAGGTGCCTTCGGGAAAATAGCGCCGTATCTCAGGATCGCGGTAGAGTGCGTAAAGTTCATCTAAGTCACCCAACTCGAGGTGACGGAGGAGTAATCGTTCGGTTTCCAGTATGATCATAGTCGCTTTCCTATCTAAATTCTCTATTTCGTACGCCACATCCGCCAAGCCCAAGCCATTCATCCCAGGCCGCAGTAGAATCACCCGGCCTGACAGGTTTTTGAAAAGCTGTCAGGCATAAAAGGGACCACCAAAGCCTACCGCCAAAGGAGCCTACTGCGGCCCGACCCCAGGCATGGCTGACGCGGCAAAGAACTCATCCTGGAGGCGCTTGCTTTGGGTATCGGCCTTGATCGCGCGTACGGCACGTACAACCGCGTCAGCCATCACGTCCAATAGGGCATGCCCCGCTTCCGCCGTGGCATAGGCCGCGTTGCCAGCATAGTGGGTGGGGTGGTCGGCATACCACCAAATGCCAGTCTGCACACCAGCTTCGCGCAGGGCCTGCAATTGGTTGCGCGCCTTGCCTTCATCATTGGTTGGCACCAATTCCATATGAACGAGATCAGGGCGCAGGGCTAGTACCATGCTGGTTTCGCCTGGGCCAGCATGGCCGTCATCGGCACTTGCCCAAGGCAGTTGGAGCTGTCCACCAAAGGCAACAAAGAAAGGGTTGACAAGATAGACCACATAGTCGCGCGGTTTATAGAGCTGGATCATGTTGTAAAAGGCGACCAGGCCATTGTTCCCGCCATGGGCATTGACCAGGACAATCTTCTTCAACCCATTGCGCGCAATCTCACGGCAAACATTATCGAGCAGTTGGATCATGAGGTCGCTATCAATGCTGATCGTGCCAGCTAGATGGCGCGCCTCGGGGATCTGGGTAAAGATATAGTCGGGGAAGAGGATCACCTTCTCCTGCGCCGCTACCCGTTCCAAAATCCCGCGCCCTTCATACATATCCGTGCCTAAGGGCAAATGGTGGCCGTGGCGTTCCACCACGGAAAGCGCGATCAGACAGACGCCTTCACATTCCTGCACGGCTGCGGCAAAGCGATCTGCCGTCAATTCTTCCCAACGCATGGTTGCCTCCTTTTTGAAGCGATTGAATAGATTTCCGAACGGCTGTAAGACTTACACCTGCTGTGTTTCTCTGGACATCGCGTCTCGGCGCAGCAATACGCCAATAGCCATTATAGCCCCCGTACAGAAGAGCGCATTGAGCCCAAAGCCCCACTGAATGCCCAGTGCATCGCTAACAACGCCAATGGCGGCAGGGCCAAGGGTGCCGCCGATGCCCCCCGCCGTGAAGAGCAGACCAAGGATCGTCCCTGTATTCTGGGTATGCAGCCGCGAAACGGCGGCGGTGATGGTAGGGAAGATGATGGAACAGAAAAGACCACTGACAGGCAGAGCGAAGGCTAACGCTGGCGGCCCCAAGAGGGCCAGTAGGATACAGACCAGGGCACCAATCGCGGCGAAAAGGATCGAACGCAGATAGCCGATCCGCTCGACCAAGACGCTCCCGACCAACCGCCCCACCATGACAAAGGCAAAGAAGACGGAGAGATAATAGGCGGCTGTCGTTTGGACAATCCCCTTACTTTGGATCAGATATTCCACAATCCAGGCGGCAATGCCCAATTCTGTCGCTACATAGAGGCCAATGGCTAGATAAAAGGCGATCATGGTCGGGCTAAAACCACGCCGACGCAGCACCGCCCAGTCCAAGTTGTGCTGCCCAGGTTGGGCGGCGGGTGGCCCTGGGGTAATCGCAAAGAGGAGTGCCAAGAGTAAAGCCAGTGGGACACTGTAGAGAAAGAGCTGTCGCCAGCCCTCCCCACCGGCCATCAACCAAGCCGCAAAGAGCGGGGCCAAGGTCGCGCCGATCCCATGAAAGGTTGCTAACAAGTTCAAGAAACGCCCTTGGGCTTGCCGATGCAACGCAACGATGAGGCCATTGCCACCCACTTCAATCGCGCCGGTGCCTAGCCCAATGACGAGCATCGCGCCAAAGAGCAGCGGATAGGTTGCCAGCGTGCTCAACCCAACCATCCCCAACGCCATGAAGAGACCGGCGGCACAGAGAAGCAGGCGATTGCCCAACAGGTCGGAAAGGGGGCCGGTTAGCAAGGTCGCAATCACAAAACCAAGATAGGCGGCAAAGAGTATGCCACCGCCCTGACTGTAGCTAAAATTCAGTTCCTGCAGCAGATTGGGGAGAGTCGGCCCCTTGAGGTTATCGACAAAGCCAAAAGCAAAGAAGGAAAAAAAGCCGCCGAATGTCAGTAGCCAAAGGGTAAACGGGCGGATTGCAACCCGTGTGGAGGCATCTGCCTGCATGAAATCTCCTCAGTCATCAAGTCAATTTAGCATGGACCGAGCACAGCGATGAGCGCGCGGCGATGGTGGGATAGTCGCCTCGGTAGCGTACAGGAAGAGCCGAGGGTTGTCAACTCCGCTATGCTGGTAGGTGTGCGCAGCCCAGTTGGTTGGTAGGACCAGAAACCTGACAGGTTTTGTCCAACGGCGTCACCTCTATCGGTTAGGTTGCGGTTAGCGCAAGTTTGCATTTACCTCGCCCTCAACCATTGATAATATAACACAGCACTACTATATTTTTTGAAACATCTACTTGACATTTTGAACCTAACCCACTACAATAGAATAAATGTTCTATTATTTTTTTAGAAAACATCGGTCAGGCGCATAGAGTAGGACCGCCATGTCTTACTGGCAAAGGAGTCACCCAGAAAGGAACCTTATGTCCTCATCCATCCAAAGCGAACATTTTACGAACGCGCTCTACACGCTCCTCAATGAGACCTTCGATAGTGTACAGGGGATTTTTCTCGACAAGGGCACTTCCCTTTTTGAAACCCTTGCGACTATCTCAGCAGAAAAGGCGTCGATCCCTGTCGGTGGGCAATGCGCGACCTTGGCGGCCCAAGTCAGACATATCACCTTCTACTTGGATGTATTGGAGCATAGCGTACGTACACAGCAATATGGAGAGCAGGATTGGGACAAGATCTGGCGCGAGACCAAGGCTGTCACACCGGCTGAATGGGAGACAGACAAAGCAGCACTGCGCGCCAGCTATGAGCGCATCAAAGCGCTCATCAACGATACGACCGAGTGGCCCAGCCCTCGGGAGATCGGTGGTGCGATAGCCACCATTGTTCACACGGCCTATCACCTAGGTGAAATTCGCCAAGCGTTATGTTGTCTTTCACAGTGAACTGTATAGTAAGGAGAGAAGGATGCAACCGCAGATCATTACCAAACCAGCCTTTACCGTCGTCGGCCTGTTAGTACACACCATACCCAAGTCGCCAGAAATTCCCCAACTCTGGGAGGAATTTGTGCCGCGCATGGACGAGATCGCCCAGGGAGCCGAACCAGATGTTAGCTATGGAGTGATGGCGCATAACGAAGCGATGAATAAGTTGGATTATATGGCTGGGATGGCTGTTGCCCAAGTTGACGAATTACCACCTGGTATGAACCGTTGGGATCTGCCAGCCAACACCTATGCCGTTTTTGCAACCACTCTTGCGATGGTCGGCGAAACCTTTGGATACATTTTTAATCAGTGGCTCCCCACAGCGGACTATCAAGCAGTCGATGCGCCCTACTTCGAATACTATGGGGAGGACTTTAGTCCAGCCCATCCCGCCCTGTCCATCTATATTCCTGTACAGAAAAAAGGTTAACTGAACCAAGGAGGCGATCATGAGTGGAGTACGCGTCTTAGTTGGCACCAAGAAAGGTGCTTTTATTCTCACGTCCGACGCCAAACGGGAAGCCTGGGAGGTCAGTGGCCCGCACTTTGCTGGCTGGGAGATCTACCATATCAAAGGATCGCCAGTCAACCCCGATCGGATCTATGCAGCCCAGTCCACCGGCTGGTTTGGGCAGATCATTCAACGCTCCGACGACGGCGGTAAAAGCTGGGAACCCGTGGGCAACGACTTTGCCTACGAAGGCACGCCTGACACCCACCAATGGTACGATGGCACCCAACACCCCTGGGAGTTCAAGCGCGTTTGGCATCTGGAACCATCTCTAACCGAAGCCGACACGGTCTATGCTGGCGCCGAGGATGCCGCACTCTTCCGCTCCAAAGATGGCGGCCAAAGCTGGCAAGAGTTACCAGCCTTGCGAGAAGCCAAAGGCCATCTCTGGCAGCCTGGCGCTGGCGGCATGTGTTTGCACACAATCATCCTCGACCCGAATGATGCCAACCGCATCTTTGTTGCCATCTCTGCCGCCGGCGCTTTCCGCACCGATGACGGCGGGCAGAGTTGGTTGCCCATCAACCGCGGGCTCAAGTCACCCTGGGAATTGCCTGATCCGGATGCTGATGTCGGCCATTGTGTGCACAATCTAGCCATGCACCCCGCCCGCCCCGATGTCCTCTTTATGCAAAAGCATTGGGATGTCATGCGCACCGACAACGCTGGTGACCTATGGCATGAGATCAGCGGCAATCTGCCCAGCGATTTTGGTTTCCCGATTGCCGTTCACGCCCATGAACCGGAAACTGTCTATGTCGTCCCGATCAAAAGTGATTCCGAGCACTACCCACCCGAAGGCAAACTGCGTGTCTACCGCAGCCGTACCGGCGGTAACGAGTGGGAAGCGCTCACCAATGGATTGCCGCAAAGCGATTGCTATGTTAATATCTTGCGGGATGCCATGGCGGTGGACAAACTCGCTGCCTGTGGTATCTACTTTGGCACCACCGGCGGTCAAGTCTATGTCTCCGCCGATGCCGGTGACCATTGGCAGCCCATTGTGCGCGATCTACCCGCGGTTTTGTCGGTGGAGGTGCAAACATTGCCATGATACGCGTTGTGATCCCACATCATCTGCGCACGTTGGCGCATGTACGCAAAGAGATTACGTTACAGATCGAGGGGCCGGTTACCCAACAGAGCATTCTGGACGCCTTAGAGACTCAATATCCGATGCTCTGTGGAACGATCCGCGATCGGGCGACCCAAAAGCGCCGTGCGTTCATTCGCTTTTTCGCCTTAGGACAGGATCTGTCGCACGAGCCGGTCGATGCAGTGGTACCGGAAGCTGTGAGCAGCGGTGCAGAACCTTTTCTCATTGTTGGGGCGATGGCCGGTGGTTACTAGTGGTTGTCGGAAGGAAGGGCAAGTTGCCAGAAGAGCAAAACGTTCGCTTTGTCTTTGAAGAAAGAGCCTCCGCTTCGCCCCATGTACACCTGATCTGGCGTACCCAGAGTGAACGGGCGGGCTCATTTACCTCTACCGCCGGTGTCTATTGGGAGATCGTGGTGGCGCACTATCAGGGGGAAACTAGCATCACATTCCGGGGGCCAGAGACAGAAGCAATGCTCGCGCCTTGTCCTGCGGAAACGGAATTTTTTGGGATTCAATTTAAGCTGGGTAGCTTCATGCCCAGCTTTCCAGCTGGGCATCTGGTAGCTGAAGACCTAACTCTCCCCACCGCGGCCCGCCACTCCTTTTGGCTTAATAGCACAACTTGGCCTATTCCCACCTTTGCTAATGCCGACAGCTTTGTGGCTAGACTTGTACACGAGGGGCTGCTGGTACGTGAGCCGGTGGTCGAAGCGGTCTTGCAAAATCGTGCTCAAACGCTTTCGCTGCGTTCGGTTCAACGCCGGTTCTACCAAGCCACCGGCTTGACCCACGGTCAGCTCTGCCAGATCGAGCGTGCCCAACAAGCGGCCGCGTGCTTAACCCAAGGCATCTCGATCTTGGATACCGTCGAACAAGCAGGGTATGCGGATCAGCCGCATTTGACGCGCGCGCTTCGGCGCTTTATGGGCAAAACGCCCGTACAGATCCGCCGCGAACAGGGCTTTGTGTAGGCAACGCGCTGTCAACGGATTTTGTGAGCAGATTGAGCGGATTCTGCAGGTGGGATCTATTCTTACGAAGTTGAAGTAGGAACGGATTCCACACCGTTCTTCACATCATCTGCGCGATAAGCCATTGAGAATCGCTGAGAGAATGAATTTTTACCCTTCATCAAAACCGGTCTGGTGTGGACCAGTCAACCACCTTTTGAAACAGCTTCTTAGCTATGGCATAGGAACAGTGAAGGCAGGGCTGATAATCGGGTGAAAAAGCCCGAAGCTTGTCGGTTGGCGATTGCCGCCTTGCCTTGATGGCATAAAATGGCACAGGCCAACCACGAAAATCGCGACAACAGCCAAACCAACCGCTCTTCAAAAGGCCGAGCTTCCGTTAGCGGACGTCGGTCCTTGTATTTGTTTGCTATTCCATTTATATCATTTGGGGAACGGAGTGCAAGGTGCAAGGAGAGGCGCAGCTAGATTGGAAGGAGGACGCGGAGTTCCGCGTCCATCCGCGTCCTAGTCGGCAAAGAGGTAAGTATCTAAAAATTCGTTGTGGAATTTGCCTTGGGGATCATAGGCTTGGGCCAGGGCCTGAAAATCGCGCAAGCGCGGGTAGCCCGCCTGCACTTGGGCTGGCGTCATCGCGAAAAGCTTGCCCCAATGTGGCTTGGGCTGGAAGGGTGCCAAAGTTTCTTCGAGCAGTGGCAAAAACTGCTGAACTGCCGGCCAGTTACGGTGCCAGTTAAAGTGAATGCCCACAATGTCTTGTTCATAGGCGGGGCTGAGCCAAAGCTTATCCGCGGCCACCGTGCGGACTTCGGTGATTTGCAGGATGGGTGCCAGGTAGGAGCGCAGCTTGATCACGGCTTGCATCGCGGCTACGGCGTCACGACGCGCCACAAAATATTCGCTCTGGAGTTCATTCCCTTGTAAAAATGGCTCTTTTAGGGAAAAATGGGGCAGCCTTTCATGCCAGGGCCCAGGCTGCCCCATGCGCGTCCCCACGCGATCCGAATTCGGATCGCCAGGCCGATTGCTGGGCAGCAAGGCCGCGCCATGAAAGGCGGTCGGCACGGTCAATGGTTGCATATTGGTAGCTAGTTGTTTGACCCAAACGGTGTTAATCCAGTCGGATTGCCAATCGGGGAAGAGGCTCACGCTGTAGCCTGCGCCCATAATGGCGTCAAAATGATCGAGAATTGCGGTCATGGGCAATTTTTCATAGACATCCTGCTGGAGGAGAAAGCTTGGCACGAGATCGAGCGTAACTTTGGTGACCACCCCGAGCGCGCCCAAGGCCACAACCGCCCCCAGAAATTGATCACCGTCTTTTTCCCGCGAGAGGGTGACCAAATCACCCGTGGCCGTGACCATTTCCAGCCTAGAGACCCCAGTCGCGAGATTGCCGTGGACATCCCCCGAGCCGTGGGTTGCAGTCATACAGGCCCCAATCACGGTGATATGGTCGAGCGAGGCTAAATTGTGGAGGGCATAGCCAGCTTGCTCAAGCTGGGGGCAAAGCTCATGGTAGGTAATACCAGCATTGACGGTGGCCGTATGCCGCTCCTGATCAATGATCACGCTTTTGTCGAGCTTATCAAGAGAAATAATGACTTCGGGACAGTCATGAATGGGATTAAACGAATGGCGTGCGCCGATTACACGCACCTTGTTGGCCGCGCGCACAATCGCTTGTAGCTGGGCAACACTTTCCGGCATGGCATACTGGGTGGCACAATAGGAAACATGGCCGGCCCAGTTCTGGCGATGGATAGTCACGGTTTGGTCCTCTGAACTTTGCTCAGGCGGTGCGCTGAGGTGTTGCAAAGTCGCCACGGAGAGTTGCGCTCTTGCCGAAAGCCCCAGACAAGCCTAACCTCTTGTTGGAAATGGGAAACGTAGGTAGGCACTGCGGTTGCTGGACAGCCAACCAGCAACCGCAGCCTAGAGGGAAGCATAATCACTTTCCGCTATTTTGCCAACCTCTACGGCGGCTTGTTTTACAATTGGGTGACGGCTGGGTAACAACGCGGAGCCAGAGAGGAGACGGCTTGGTCTTGCTAGCTACTAGCGGGGATCCAGGTGGTTAGCGTGCGTTGTAACTGTTCACGCTTGACGGGCTTGCTCAGATAATCGTCCATGCCAGCCGCCAGACAGCGCTCTCGATCATCTTTGAGCGCATTGGCGGTCATGCCGATAATGGGCAGGTGGCCGCCATTTTGCGTTTCCCATTGCCGAATGCGGCGGGTGGCTTCCAATCCATCCATCACGGGCATTTGCCAATCCATCAATACCAGGGCATAGCGCTCGCCATTGTTAGCAATGGCAGCGACGGCGGCTTCGCCATTTTCCACCACATGAGCGGCATAGCCTAGTTTTTTTAAATGGGCCAAGGCCACTCGTTGGTTATTGACATAATCATCGACAATCAGCACCAACTTTTTATGGACATCCGTTGGGGACGGGCGCTCAATCTCCATGATTTGGACTAGTGGGGTGGCATGCAGGCGTTCCGCCAAACAGTCGTAGAGGGCGGATTGCGTAACGGGCTGCACGAGCACGCCATAGAGGCCGCTTTCCAATAGCTGCTGGTGAAAGACGGGCCGCTCATCCGTGGTAATCAGGAGGACCGCGACTGCAGACAAGAGCGGATCAGCCTGCAACGAGGTCAGCAATGTATAGGGTTCAATCAGGGTACCCTGGTGGTCAACAATGAGCATAGGCAATGGATGACCAGCCGTCACCGCCGCATAGAGCCAGCGCAGCAGATCCGCGTTACCGATAGTAGTCCGATTCTGACATGTAGTCGGCACCGCCCAAGTCGCGAGGTAATCGGTAATGGCGGTACAGAACAACGCGTTGTCACTGGCAACCAGACAATGGAGGGTCGTTGGAAGCGCAGGGGGGATCTCACGCTCCTCGGCCATGAATGTTGGGCAGTGATAGGGTAGGGTGATCACAAAGGTCGAACCACGGCCTAGCTGGCTTTCCACCTGGATCTCACCACCAATCAGCTCGATTAGCCGGTGTGTAATGGCTAGGCCCAACCCCGTACCGCCATAGCGCCGTGTGGTAGAACTATCGGCTTGGACAAAAGGGTTGAAGAGATTTTGCAGCGTTGCCTTGGCGATACCAATCCCAGTATCGCGCACCGTAAACTGGAGCAAGACCTTTGGTGCAGCCGCGTCGATGACCGCCGTTGCTGGTGGTTCGACCATTGTCACCGTCATCACGACTTCGCCTCTTTCGGTAAATTTCACCGCATTGCTCACCAAATTCAATAAGATCTGGCGTAGGCGCACGGCATCACCGATCACTTCATTCGGCAGATTGGGTGCCATGGTACACAACAAACGAATGCCCTTGCCTTGGGCCTTGGTCAGCAGCAAACGGATTACACTTTCGACTTCAGCCATGGGCGAAAAGGCGACTTCTTCTAGAATGAGCTTGCCAGCCTCGATTTTGGAGAAATCGAGAATGCTGTTGATCAGCTCCAATAGTTTGCGGCTTTCATCATAGCTCACACTGGCATAGTCGCGCTGCTCATCGTCCAACTCGGTATCGAGAAGCAACTCGGTCATCCCCATGATGCCATTCATGGGCGTGCGGATTTCATGGCTCATGGTTGCCAGAAACTCGCTTTTAAAGCGGGCCGTCTCTAGGGCTTGATCGCGTGCCACCGCGAGCGCCTGATTGGTTGCTTCAATCTCGGCGGCATAGGCTTGCATCTGGTCACTTTTTTGTTGGCGCTCGATCTCGCTACCAATCCATTGCGCCATTAGGCTAAGAAATTCTTTGGCGGAGGGTTTCAGCGCGTGGGAACCGGGGGTGATGCTAGAAAAGCTAAGCGTGCCGTAACCTTGATCGCCGACCTGAATGGGTGCGCCGAGATAGGCCGTTAATTGGAAAGGAGCAGAGGCCGGATGCGTCGTCCAGGCCACCGGTGTAGCACCATCCCAAATCACTGGCTCCTTCGCCTGAATGGTGACTTGACAGTAAGTCTGGGCAAGGGGGAAGATCGCGCCCGGTGTAATGCCTTGATCCGGTGGGTAGACCGCCAGGGCTTCATATTGGTTGCCGGTGATATGGCCAAGCATACCACGCTCCAAATTAAAATGGTCACAGCCCATATGCAGGAGGGCCTGCATTTTTTGGGCAAAGGAACTTTGCTGATTCGAAGTAATCGTATAGAGATTCCGAATGGCTTCTTCGCTGTCACGCAGGGCGGCTTCGGCCTGTTTGCGCGCGGTGATGTCACGATAGTGCCAGAGATGACCGCGATAGTCATGCTCCACAAAAATTGGGATATAATCCCGCTCCACAATCCGGCCATCGGTTAACAAAAATTCCTCAGCAATCACCGGTTCACGCGCGGCGAGAATCTGGTCAATCCGTTGGTGAAAGGTCAGTGGATCAGCACTAAACGGAGCTACGCTGGGTTCATGATAGTCACGGCCTAGTAAATTAGCAGCACCAGCAGGTACGTGGAACATGTCACAGAAGGCTTGATTGACATGGATAATGCGGCGCTGCTCATTCTTGACCAATACGCCACCTTGTAAATTGTTGATGAGGGTTGTCAGGCGTGAGGTCCGCGCCCGCAGCTCTTCTGTACGCTCTTCTACTGTACGCTGTACCACATCGGTTTGACCAGTAACCACCAATAAAAAGATACCGACCATACCGGTGAAGAGCAAGCCACCGGTTAGGACAAACCAGACATTCCAGCTTAAATGCTGGGTCAGGTAGAGTGGTGTCGGCCACAATTGGAGGACTAAATCGCGGCCAGCAATGTGAAGCGGCTCCCGAAAGGAGAAATGTTCTTCGGTGAAAGCAGCCTGCATTGCAGGAGTAACATCGCCAGCCAAGGGCGATGAGTAGAGCAACTGTTCGTTAGGCGCGGTAAGATCCAGCAGGGCAAACGCCAACGCTTGTTGTTCGGCCCGTTGCGCAATCGGTTGCATCAATTCCGATAGGCGGAAAACCCCTGCCGCATAGCCAGCCAGGTTTGCGCGACGCTCAGAAAGTGTTTCTGGCGCGCCCTGTTGAAGATAGATGGGCTGATAAATGATAATGGCACCACGTTCCTGGAGATCATGGGTTATATTGAGCCGGCCTGTCATTTGAGCCAACCCGCTATCGCGCGCCGTGTCGAGCGTCTGGCGGCGCAGTGCTTCACTGTAGGTGTCAAGACCCAAGGCACTTTGATCAGGTGCGCGCGTTTCCATATAGGTGATCGGCATATAATAAGGGCGCGACTGTGCTTGAACCAACGTTCCCGTTGATGTTCGCTCGGTGATCTGATAGGTAGGAAAGCCCTGGGCACGAATCGCGGCCTCAAACTGGGTGCGCGCCGCATCAGGCACCACGGAGTTCCAACTCAACGAATAGAGTTCAGGGTTCTTCTGAAAGCGGCCAGAAACGAAGGTATGGAATTCTTGGGCAGTTACCCCCTGCGATGCCTGAAAAAAAGATTCCACCGAAAGCAAGATATCGATCGCGCCGGACAGATCTTCTTCTAATTCACCTTTCAACACTTGAAGTGATAGCCTCACGTCCCCCATTTGGCGGTTCATTTCCACGCTACTGGCAACCGAAAAGGCCAAAATCGTTAAGGCAAAGCTCGTACAGAGGGTGATCCCCACAACGACCTTACGTGCGCGGCTAAAGGCCGACTGGGGTGTGCAGAGCAACAATAAGACGGGGAGAAAAACGATCACGCCAATGGCATCACCGATCCACCAATTGAGCCAGTTAAAGGCATAGTTTGCCCATGGCACAGCGCCAAAGGTAACCAATGTCGTCACCCCCACCGTTGCCGCCACTAAACAACCCACAGGGCCGCCCAAGAGCAACATCAGCCCGATCTCGCGCACCTGTTCTAACGGATTCGGAAAGCGAATAAACCGGCGAATCAGCCAAGCACTAACAAGCACTTGGAGCGAAGAGCCAAGCGCGATGAGGAGAGCAATCGTGCTGGAAAATAGCATGGTACTTTGGTTGCTTGGATCAAAAGAGGTGAAGAGATTAACCGCCAAGGAGCCAAGGAAAACGCCCGGCCAATAGGTATAGCCCAACAGTAAGATACCGGCCAGCATAATCCCAGAGGGAGGCCAGACAGCGGTTGCATACCCCGGCGGTACGGCCAATAACAAGCCAAGTTGTCCTGTCACATAATAGACGATAGCGAACAAAGCCACACGCACGAGGTACAGAGCGACAGTTGTAGCTCGCGTACGTTTTTCTAGCATAACCGAATATCCGTTCTATTGAACAATGTTATATTCGATTATAACTGAATTTCACTAGGGGCTTATCCGTTATTTTATGTATCTCTTTTACGTAATAGGCGTTACATACAGGCAAGCGGGTGTCAGGTTTGAGCAACCTGACACCCGCTTGCCTGGCCGGCTGTGGAGGCCACAGCAAGAACCAGCTGACAAACGCTCTGATGAAAGCAAACTAAATCAGCGTCGCAAGTTCGACGGCTGTGATATGGACAGCGACCAAGGTCGCGGCTGCCGCCCAGCCCTTCTTGACTTGCCGCTCACCCAACCAAATTGCTTGGCGAGTTCGGCCAAGCGCTGGATAGTAGAATGATGAAAAGGGGCATTAACGCAACCAGGAAAGAAACGCCCAGAAAAGAGCGATACCGGCACTACCGATCAGCACAATGAGACCGAGCAGCACGCCAATGACAGCCGCGATGATCCCTTTCGGGTTGGCGCGCGGTAAAGGTTTTCCTGCCGCGGCCTGGCTCATTACGCCTTGAATCAGACGGACATTGCGCACATTCGCCTTAAAGGTAGCGTCAAAGAGATCACCTAGAATGGGAACCAACCCAACGACCGCTTCAAGGACGATATTCCAGAGCATCTGCGTGAGAATCGTGCCCGGTGCGCCTAGACGCAGCGCCTGAAAAACAATAAAGCTTGAAAGAATGAGCCCAGCAGCATCACCCAGGCCGGGAATGAGACCGATCACGGCATCTAGCCCAATGCGATAGTTGATGACCGGAATCCGAATGGAATTGTCCAGCAACCAAGCCAGCTGATCCATCTGCGCCAAGATCGCTTGTCGATTCTTCTGGGGCGGTATCCCCGCCACAGGACTAAGATTCGTCGTCATACGCGTGCCCTCCCTTTTTGGTCAGGATACTCTATGTCCACGCCACTTTCTACTACCCTGATATAGAAAAAGGATAGAGGTAGATGTGCAAAATTCCTCTGATCCAACGTTTATATGAATACGTCGATCCTAGTAGATAGGGGCAGTTTGGTCTCTTTCCCGTGACAAAGAATACGCTCTCGCCACGGGAAAGTTGCGAAGAGCAAGTTCGGCAAGTAGCAGGCAGAGCAGTTACACCCACTGTAGCGTTTCATCGCTCAGTTCAATGGCCCTTAGCAGAACAATGACAGCTTGGCCTAACACGCAACAGGAATCAGTGACATGAAACGTCAATTCTTCCGACGAGCACATGTCAACCACGAGTTCACTTCCTCGCGATCTCGTCTAGCAAGCCGCGCCCAGGCGGAAGCGCACTTTTTGGCGCGCCTGCAAGCGGGCGACCTACGCGCTTGGGAAGAATTTGTCGCCACGTGGTCGCCCGCTTTGTATACCTACTTCTTTTATAATACCCAGAGCACCGAAATCACCCAGGCCATTCTCCAGGAGACCCTCTGCCGCTGTGTCCATAGCGTAGCCAGCGTTGACGGCAACCGACCTTTGCGCGCATTGATCTACACCATCGCTTATCAACGCTTAGTAGAACACTGGGCGGGCTATGGTGCCAACCCGCCGCCACAGCCCTTACGGCTACCACAACTCTTTGTTGCGCTTGGTCATTTGCCGCAGCGCGCGAAACAAGCCTTGTTATTGCGTTATTTGGTTGGGCTAAGCCTCACCGAAATTGCCATCATTTTGGGCCACACCCACCACGGCACCCGCTCGCTCCTAGCGCAGGCGCGCCACCACTTGCACGCCCTCCTCACCGATGGGGGCGACTAGCCGCCCACCGGCTTGGCGACCAAGGCCAAGAAGATGACCAGCCCCATTTTACACCTCCGCTACTCTATCAGCGATCCCCGCCGCGTGACGGCCAGCCGCCGGATCGCCCGCGGCATAGTAAAGACCCGCTGCAGCATCCACATAGAGCATGACAGGCGTCGCAATCGGGCCCTCCTTGGCAATAACATGATGCCCCCGGTCGGCCAGCGCCGCGCGGACCGGCTCATCAATCGCCGCGCTGATAGTCAACGAGCCAGCCTCACCAAAGGTCTGCTCGCGGACAGGGTTGGGGTCAAACGAATCTTGATGATGGTCGGTGGCAAAGCGAGGCGCGGTGACGGCGGCGGCGGGCGCCATGCCAAACTCAATAAAATTGAGCAATAGATTCAAGGTGGCTTGGTCTTGTAAATCGCCGCCAGCCACGCTAATGGCTAGCACCGGTTGCCCTTCCTTGAGCACAAGCGTTGGCGTTAGGGTGATCCGCGGACGCTTCCCCGGCGCAATGCAATTAGGATGGCCGGGCGTCGTGTTGAGGCTGCGCAAGCGATTGCCATAGCTCACCCCGGTTGTGCCAGAGCCCCCGGCATGATAGACATTGGCGCTTGGCGTAGCCGCGACGACATTGCCCCAGCGGTCGGCAACCACACAAGTCGTTGTCCCCCCAACCCCAGGCCGGAAGACACCACCGGCTTTCAGTGGTTGCATGGTATAAGGGTCCCCGGGCCGCGCTGCCAGCGAAGCCTGCTGGCGATCGATGAGGGGTTGCCGCAGCGCGGTATACTCGTCCGATAGGAGCTGCGCCATGGGTACATCGACAAAATTAGGGTCGCCATAATAGGCATCGCGGTCGGCCATAGCCAGCTTCAACGCCTCCGTGACCGTATGCACATAATCGGCAGAAAAGTGGCCCATGGCTTGCAGATCAAAGCCCTCTAGCAGCCGCAGGGCTTGGCAGAGGAACGGCCCTTGTGTCCAAGGCCCACACTTATAGACGGTGTAGCCACGATAATCGACCGCGACGGGATCTTCGATCAAGGTCTTGTGCGCGGCCAGATCCGCCCGGCGCAGAAAGCCCCCTTGCGCCCGATAAAAGGCTTCGAGTTCCTCGGCAATGTCATTGCGCTGCGGGTTACGCCCATAGAAACGATCACAGGCCGCCTGCAACCGCGCTTCACGGCTGCCCCTAGCCAGGCCCTCTTCTTCCACCATCCGCCGCAAGGTAACCGCGAGATTGGGATGCCAAGGCTCTTGGCCCGCATCCAGAATCGCCAAGGTCGGGGCGACAATCTCGGCAAAACTTTTGGTGCCATAGCGCTGCAACATGGTAATACAGAGATCAACCACCGACGGGACCGGCGCCATCTTCATGTCTTGGTTGGGAATGCCATGTTCCATATACCAAGCAATGGCCGCCGGTGACAAGGGTGCGCCGCCCTGGCCCGAAAGCGCTTTGACCTCCTGCTTCGTTGCGTCAAAGATCAGAACGGGTACTTCTCCCCCAATGGAGCAAGCACCATGATCGGTCACATTGAGGGCCAAAATGGTCGCGACGGCGGCGTCGGCCGCGTTACCACCTTGCTCTAGCAGGGTAATTCCCGCGGCGGTTGCGGCAGCGGCACCCGCCGCGACTGCGCCCGTTTTGCTGACTGCTTGCCAGCCAATCACTTGCGTCTGTGCTTCTCGCATGGTCATTTCTCTCCTTGCCTTTCATACACAATCCAGCAGAGCTGAGTGGGCCTCGGGTACTTTTGTGGTGAGCTTGCCGTAAATGGGGGGATACAGTAGACTGGTGAAGGGTGAACAGCTAATGTCTATTCTACCACAGCCAAAGCGAAAGCAACATCTGCTTTTTGGGGCCACTCCAGTGCTCTACCACCGGCGAGGTTGGGGCAGCTTCATAAAATCTAGAAAGAAGAGAGAATGCCAAGTTATCAAAATGCCTTTAGCGAGCGTGACAGTGTGATCGCGCGCTGCGAAGATGATCGCCAATCGCTGATGCGCCGTGAATTGGAGCATTACCTTGTGGCGCGCAATCAACAGACGTTGGCCCAAAGATCAGCTTGGACGCTGGACTACAGCTCGCCGACCAACTATGAGGCAAGTTGTGAGGAACACCGAGAGCGCTGGAGTCGCACGGTCGGTGAGTTTACCTTTGACGCGCCCTACAACCCGCGGCTGGAGCCCTTTTTGGAAGACGCGGACATGATCGGACACTGGTTGTCTATCGACTTGGACGCTGGGCTGACGGCGCGCGCCGTGTTGGCGTTGCCCAAAAGCACAACGGGGAAACGGCCCTTGGTCATTGCCCAACATGGCATTAGCAGCACACCGGAGCGCGCCTTTGGGCTGAACGATGCCAAGGATCTCTATCATGGCTATGCCCGGGCCTTGGTCAAGGCGGGTTATGCCGTCTTGGCCCCCAGCAACATTACCCACAGCGGACCACGGGCGCGCCTCCAACGGCTCTGTTTATTGCTGGGCAAAACCCTGGCTGGTTTGGAAGTGGGCAAGATTCGGCGGCTCTTGAGCTATGCTACAACTCTCCCGGAAATCGATGCCGACCGGGTGGGCATGTGGGGCATCTCCCTCGGTGGCATGTATACCATGTTCACCGCACCCCTGGACAAACGCATCAAGGCCGCGATCATCACGGCGTTCTTTAACGACCGCTGGAACAAGATGGCCGTCTCAAGCCCGCTCTACAGCTCTTTTCTAGACGCCGATGAAGAGCATATTTGGCTGCCTGGCTGGTTGGAAAATGGCTTTGATGACAGTGAGCTGTTGGCGCTCATCTGCCCGCGGGCCGTGCAGATCCAACAAGGGCGTGCGGATAGTATTGGGTGGTGGCCGCAGCAACATGCCACCTTTGCCAAGGCACAACGCTACTATGCGGCGCTCGGCTTGCCAGAACGGGCGGACTACGCCGATCACCACGGCGGCCACGAGATGTTGGTGGCGGAAGGACTAGCCTTTCTCCAACAGCATTTGTAAAGACAGCTAGGGTACCTAAAAAAGAGCTGACCGGTTTTGAAAACCGGTCAGCTCTTTGGTGACAGAACAACTTTATATGCTTTCGATGAGAGACGGCGCCGCGTGCCAGTAACTCAGGCGGACGTCGCCTAGCCTTTAATCCCCGTCAAGACTACACCCTGCACAAAGTATTTTTGGGCAAAGAAGAAGACGATGAGAATCGGCAAGACACTCAGGGTAGACGCGGCCATGACGGCGTTGAGGCGAATTTCGTTGCTATCTTGCAAGGCGGCCAAGCCCAGCGGCACAGTGCGCAAGTCGATGTCGCTAATGACAATCAGCGGCACCAGGAACGAATTCCAGGAGCCCATAAAGCTGAAGATCCCCAAGGTAGCCAACCCTGGCCCGGCCAAGGGCAGGATGATCCGCCAGTAGATCCCTAGATGGGAGCAGCCATCAATCTTGGCCGCATCCGTCAATTCTGAGGGCAAGGTCAGAAAGAATTGGCGCAACAAGAAGGTGCCGAAAGCCCCCCCAAAGAAAGAAGGCACCCACAGCGGATAGAGCGTATTCAGCCAGCCAATGTTTTTATAGAGAATAAAGAGGGGCAGCAAGAGAACTTGACCGGGGATCATCATGGTGGCTAATAAGAGGCCAAAGAGCACCTCGCGCCCAGGAAAGCGGAGCCGAGCAAAGGCATAGGCCGCCAAGGAGCAGGCAAGCAAGGTCCCAAAGGTGGAAAGAACCGCCACAAAGGTGCTATTCAAAAAGAAGGTATCAAAAGGCAACGGATTAAAGAGAATCCGGTAACTTTGAAAGTCAATTGGAGCGGGCACCCATTCCGGCGGAAAGGTATAGAGTTGCGCCCGCGTTTTTAACGAGGTAGAGAGCATCCACAAAAACGGAATCAAGGTCAACGCGGCCCCCAATAAGACCACGGTATAGGTCGCTAGGAGGTTGATTCCCCGCCGCAACCCTTTGCTCAGGCTAGCCGCGGGAGCGGGGCGCTGGGTGGTCATGGTCGGCAAGTTGGTTGATGATTTTTGCACACTCATAGACGGCTCTTTCTTGTATGCACATTGCTACTCATAATGCACCCAGCGACGAGCATAGCGCACTTGAATCATGGTTAGCACAAAGACAACGGCAAAAAGGACCCAGGCAATGGCAGAAGCAAAGCCCATCTTGAAATAGCTAAATCCATTGAGATAGATTAAATAGACCAACGACATGGTGGCATAGCGCGGCCCACCGCGGGTCATCATATAGGATTCGGCAAAGAATTGAAAAGCACCAATAAAGCCCACAATCAACAAAAAGAAGGTCGTGGGTGTCAACATCGGCAGCGTCACATGCCGAAAGCGTGACCAAGCGCCTGCACCGTCAATCTCGGCGGCTTCGTAGAGCTGGGCGGGTACCCCTTGGAGACCCGCCAGATAGATCACCATCGTATAGCCCGCGCCTTGCCAGATGCTCATGATCATAATTGCCGACAGCGCCAAGCTGCGATCCTGGAGCCACCGGAATTTGGGCAAGCCCAGTTGCATGAGAAAGTGATTCAGAATGCCGAGATCCGCGTCATAGATCCATTGCCAGACCAAGGCAATGGCGGCCACAGCACAGACCGAGGGCGTAAAAAAGATGGTCCGAAAGAAAGCTGTGCCTTTAATCCCTTGGTTCATTACCAACGCCAGGGCCAGCGAAACCATCAAACCCAAGGGTACGGTTACTAGCGCATATACCAAGGTATTGCGAAAGGCCAGCGGGAAAACATCATCGCTAAACAGCGCGGTATAGTTGTCAATGCCCACAAATTGGGGCGCCTCCAACAAATTATAATTGGTGAAGGATAGGCCAAGAGAGGCAACCAACGGACCGATATTCCATAGAATAAAGCCGAGGAGAAGCGGCGCAATAAATAGATAAGCGGTCAGTGCTTCGCGGCGGGCCGTAGTCCACTTCATTCGATTCTCCACTCAATACCGATCAGAATCACACCGCACAGGGACAGAACCAAGCAAAGTCACCCACGACATGATTCAACTCAGTTTTTTTAAGTAATAGGACGTACGTACTTGGACAAACGCTGACAGGTTTGATGAAGATTAAGAAAATGTTGCGATATACGCTGACCGCCGGGCGCGGGCGGATACCGCTTTTAATCGTTACCCTTCATCAAACCTGTCAGCTCTTTCTGGACAAGCTTCGTGGCTCGTTTTCCTAACTTAGCTACCCGCGGCTTCCGCCAACAGAGCGTTTACTTTGGCATCCGCTTCCTCAATCAACGGCATCATATCTACCGGTGAGACGGCATTCCAAGCTTCGCCCAGGATCTGGTTGATCGTGGTTTCGAGTTCGTTGGAAGCCTTGCTCTTCGAGAAGACAGACGCCGTCAGCAGCGCTTCTTTGAACGCGTTGTTGACTTCTGGCCCCTTGCCCGAGGTCTGGAACAATTCGCTGTCGAAGAGCCCCAAGTTTGCCGGGATACCACCCCAATTGGCTTCGGAGACAGAAATGGATTGGCCTAAGCGTTCCTCGCTGCCCGAGAAGAAGGTGGCAAAGGCAAAGGCTTCGCTGGGATGATCGGTTGCTGCGTTGATGCTATAACCACCCGAATGTAGACGGCTGCCGTGCACTTCACCACTTGGCCCAATCGGAATGACCTGCACCATCGGGTCTACTTCACCCAAATAGCCCATGAGCCACCCGCCGTTGAAACACATGGCAACGCGGCCTGTACCAAAGGCAAAGTAGCCAGCTTCGGCACCGACCATCCGCTCCATCCCCGCGGAGAGGGTGACACGATCCCAGGACAGTTGGCCCAACAGGGTCAGCGCTTCGACACTCTTGGGATCGAGTAGGTTAGAGCCCGTGTCATCGGCTGTCCACGGGGAAGAGCCATTGGCCTTCAGCCAGCTATCCCAGTAGGAGGTGTGGGTTGCCATGCCCCATTGCGTAATGGCATCGGCGTTGAAGTCAGCGCTCGACGCGTTGTTGCCAGCGTCATCGATCGTGAATTGCTTGGCCAGCTCTTGGAACTCGGCCCAGGTCCATTCGGCGGTGGGATAAGGAATCCCCGCTTCATCAAAGAGACCCTTGTTGATCCACATAATCGACGGATCAACATAGTAGGGCACCGCATAGACTTTGTCATTGCGGGAGAAGATGTCCAGCGCGGAGGGGAAATAGATCTCGCCAATGTCCTTGCCGACCTCAGTTTGGTAGGTTTCGAAATAGGAGGTGAGATCCAAAGAGGTGCCCGCGCTGATCAATTGTGGCGCAATGAGATCAACCGTCGAGAGGACATCTGGCCCAGCGCCGGCCGCTAATTCCAACGGAATCTTCTGATTGTATTCACCAAAGGCATAGTGCTCGATGCTAATGGCAATACCAGGGTTCCTCTCCTGGTACATATCTAGCACTTTGCGCATATTCTCTACGGAGAAGAGATCGCCCCACATGGAGAAGACGAGATCAATGGCAGCCGGATCGGCGGTTGCGGCGCCCGTGTCGGTAGTCGAAGTCGTGGGCGACTGGGCCGTTGCACAAGCAGTAAGAGCCAGCCCAGCTGTTACGCCAGCCGTTGCCCGCAAGAAATCGCGGCGAGTCCACTTTGTTGTCATGGTGGTTCTTATCCTTTACTTTTCACATTGATGAGGCTGTAAGTTATCAACACAGGACATAGCTTTATTCGCGGGCCACTCACAGCAGCAGCAATGGAAAAGCCTCAGCTAAGCAATTGACGAGAACGCGTCGGTTGGCTGACTGCTATCTACTGATGCGCTTGTACGCGAGCAGGGTATGTCCTATTAGAAACCGTTTAGAAAGGGAGTATGCCCCGCCTACACCTGACAGGTCTTCAAAACTTTGTATCCCGTTGGCTCTGTGGCTCCCACAACCGCCAACGAAAGACACTGTCAGGTGTGCAGTGAGCATCTATCCTTTGCAAACCGTCTCTTAGCTTTATACAATTGCCATTGGAGCGGAAGCGGGCACACTCAGTTTTGATAGGCTGTCAACAAGCCGAACAAGGCTAGCGACCGGCCCCTGTTAGCCACACTGCCTGGGTGCAACTGTATCATTAATTCCAAGGTTCCAAGCCAAGCAACCGCTTGCCCAAGTCAGACAGTTCCGCAAGGGGCCGTGTCTGCTCAAAGCCACGCGGGTCACCCGGAAAGGCCCGACCACCAGGGGATTTACGTTCACGCCAACTTTCGATCCGCTTTTGACGCGCTTCGTCGTCGTTGCGAGCCGGTGACATGCTAATGTACTGCGCTAAACGCGGCTTGGTACTGCGATTGCGACTATTACCGTGGGGCAATAGATTGTGCCAAATCAACAAATCGCCAGCCTTACCAGGGATGGTCTGCACCTCTAGCCCATCCAACGCCGGATGCCAGGGATCGCGATCCGCCGGCTGAGTTTTGACCCACTCGGCAAAGCGCCGATGAAAACCAGGGATGCATTGAAAGCCCCCTTGATCGGCAGAAGTATCTTCTAGGTAGAGCACGCCTTGGACAAAGAATGGAATGGGATCCTGCGCGGTATCGACATCCCAATGCACCATCCCTTGGTAATCCCATTCGGGCCGAGCCGGTGGATTCATATTGGCCCGGTCAAAACTGACCCACAATTTGTCGGTGCCCCAGATATCCGCAAAAGCACCATGTAAACGCGGATATTGGCGATTATTCCACAAAGACTGGGTGTGATACATCTCTAACATCCCAGCTTTGCTAATCGGTGCGCGATACCAGCTTTCTGGATCATGCCGGTCTACCCCCAGAAAAGCCCAAATATCTTCGACAACAGCTTCTAGGTTAGCCTGTGGAACGGCATTATGGATAATGACATATCCATTTTCTTCCCAGAAGGCGCGATCTTCCGCACTGAGGACGCGATCACCTGTGCGTAAGTCGGTCATCTTTGTCTCCCTTACCACTTACACTTGTAAGAATTGTTCAATCACGAACTACGTTCAATTGATTAGAACTTACGCCAAGTTGGAACTGTCAGGTTTTGAAAACCTAACAGCTCTTTGATGAGAAGCCAATCTTTGTGCGTAAGTCTTGTGGATGTAGAACATCACACCAGATCACCTACCAGGGGGGACTACTCTTTAGAAGTAAAGATGCAGCATGACGCTGCCAATACCATCGCTCATCACCTATAGCTCGCAGCCAGAAAGGAGGTAGATAGACGCAGCAAGCAGGTTTGTTAATATCAACAGGTCATGTTTATGATAATGCATGTTTATGATAATGCATGGATAAATCGTATGTATAGTGGATTATCTTACAATAGGATAGCTTTCAGATTGTACGGAAAGCACAACTCAGCGCGCCGGGCATCCATATATGTAAATTCTATACGGTTAGGAGTTACGCAGTTGATCAGCGTGACCAGAGACCTGACAGGTTTGGCAAACCTGTCAGGTCTAGCCCAAGTGCGTAACACCTAACGGTATCGCCCGCTCAATCAAGGCCACAACAAAGGTAAAAACCGTCGCGATCCCCACGCTTATCCATTTTATCGACTTTTGCTTCGTTCTAGCATCGGTTATACTGCATTCTGCGACTTTTCGCAAATAACTCGCACTTATAAACGATGAAGACCTCATCGAAAATGTTAAATAGGCAGGAGATGTAAGTAATGACAGCGGCGCCAGCTACAACGAAATCTTTGGCCGTTTACGGCGGTTCCCCGCTTCGGCAAACCCCCTTTCCACCGCGTAGCCTAATTGGCCCAGAAGAAAAAGAGGCGGTCTTAACCTTCTTGGAGCAGACGGTCGCAACCGGTGCAGCCCTCGGCTATAATGGCGATGAGGAAAATGCCTACTGTCAAGAATTTTCGGCATGGATGGGGAGCGGCTACACCGATGCCGTCAACTCTGGCACGGCGTCGCTCTATGTGGCGCTCCAATCATTACAGCTAGAGCCCTTTACCGAGGTGATCGTCCCTGCCGTCACCGACCCCGGCGGCATGATGCCCGTTCCCCTCCTCAATTTGATCCCGGTTGTGGCCGACACAGAACCGAATAGCTACAACATTGGCCCGGAACAGATCGCGCCGTTGATCTCACCCCTAACTAGCGCGATTATCGTCGCCCACATTGCTGGCGAGCCCGCGAACATCGCGGCGATTATGGCGCTAGCAAGGCAGCACAATCTGCCCGTGATCGAAGATTGTTCCCAGAGCCACGGCGCGCGCCTCCATGGTCAGTTGGTTGGCACCTTTGGCGATATCGGGGCGTTTTCCACCATGGGCGGCAAGCATCACTGTTCGGGCGGTCAGGGCGGCGTTGTCTATACCAAAGATGAAGCACGCCACCAAATCATTCGGCGCTGTTCTGATCGGGGCAAACCCTTCTTTCTGCCCCCAGGTTCTACCAATACACAGGCGGCGCTTAACCTCAACATGACCGATCTCGGCGGTGCGATTGGCCGCGTCCAACTCCGCAAATTGCATGATAACAATCTGCGTCGCCAAACCATTGTTGGCAAACTAGGCGAAGGCATCGAAGAGTTAGCGACCATTTCCCTACCCGCGCTCTTGCCTGGCGCAGAATCCTGTTATTGGTTCTTGCGCCTACGCTTTCACGCGGACCAAGCCACTTGCGATAAAGAGACTTACTGCGAAGCCCTCAGCGCCGAAGGCCTACCCATCGCGGCCAGCTACCGCAACGCGTTGCCCCACACCATGGATTGGTATGTTAAGCGGCGGGTCTTTGGCACCAGTGGCTATCCTTGGACCAGCCCCGATTACCGCGGTGACCCCAACCGGGAATTTCCCTGCCCCAATGCGCATGCGACGATGGACACCCATTTCAATCTCTATTTTCATGAAAATTGGGACACCGAAGCCGTGGCCGACGCCATCGCCATTTTCCAAAAGGTCGATGCAGCCTTTCATGCCTAAGGTCGCATCAGGCCGTTCAGCACTTATGCCAATCTAAACCTGTCAGGTTTTAAAAACCTGACAGGTTTCTCGGCTCCCACTTTCTCTTGAAAGCCGTTCATTGGCTTAGCGAAAGGAAGCTTCGCGCCATGAAATTAGCCTTTGTGGGCTTCCGTCACGCCCACATGTACGCCATGTACAAACATGCTCAGATGCTGGCGGCCATTGAAGTGGTGGCCGCTTGTGAAGAAGATGCAGAGGCCCGTCAACAGTTGGCGGCGCGAGGTGATATCCCCATTACCCATGACAACCTAGCCGACATGCTCGCCACCGTCGATTGTGAAGCAGTGGCGGTGGGCGAACCGTATGCGCAACACGGGCCGCTGATTCTGCAATTGTTGGCCCAGGGAAAGCATGTGTTGGTTGATAAGCCGGTCTGCATCACCCTCAGCGAACTAGCCGCGATTGAGCAGCGCTTGCAGGAAACCGGCCTCAAGCTGGGCTGTATGTTAGACATGCGCGACACGCCACAAGTGATTGGGCTGCGCACTTTGATCGGCGAGGGACTGATTGGCGAAATTCATGCCATCAGCTTCGGCGGTCAACACCCTTTGCTTTGGGACACCCGCCCCGCGTGGTATTTTGCACCGGGGCAACATGGGGGTACCCTCAACGATATTGCCATTCATGCCATCGATGCAATTCCCTGGATCACTGGGCTCTCCTTCGCCCAGATCAACGCGGCGCGCAGTTGGAATGCCTTTGCCACAGCGGTACCCCACTTCCACGATGCGGGCCAACTCATGGTGACCATGAGCAATGGCTGTGGTGTATTGGGCGATGTCTCCTATTTTATGCCCGACAGTATGGGCTATACGCTACCCCATTACTGGCGTATGACCTTTTGGGGGCGCAAGGGTGTTCTCGAGAGCTCGGCCACCACCGATCATCTTTGGGTGGCGCTAGCCAGCGAACAGACGCCCCGCCAACTTGCCCTGCCAGCCCCCAACACGGCTGGCTATTTCCATGCCTTTCTCCGCGACATTGCTGGAACGAGCCACCCTGGTGAACTGACCACGGCTGGCATTCTCGCCGCAACGCGCTTCACCTTGCAGATTCAGCAAGTCGCCAATCAAAATTTGCCAGCATCAATGCTAAAATAAGGAACACTATGACAACTGAACTCAAAATCGGCATGGTTGGTTTGGACACCTCCCATTGTGAAGCCTTTGCCAAGATCTTGCACGATGAAAGCTATTCTTTCCATTTACCAGGAGCCAAAATTGTCGGCATCTATCCCGGCGGCTCACGCGCCTTTTCGAAAAGCTGGGAACGGGTCCAAGGCTTTACCGACACCCTCCAAAAAAATTATGGGGCACAGGTCTATGCAAGCCTCCCCGCCCTGGCGGCAGAGGTCGATGCAATCTTTCTCGAAAGTGTCGATGGGCGGCAACATGCCGAACAGTTTGCCCAATTGGCAGTCGGCAAGCCCATTTTTATCGACAAACCCTTCACCACTGCAACCGCCGATGCGCGGGCAATTCTTAGCAAAGCCGAGGCGACCCAAACGCCGATCATGTCGTGCTCGTCGCTCCGCTATGCGGCGGGAATCGCCGATCTAGTCAGCCCTGGTGAACAAGTGCTGGCGGCGGAAAGCTTTGGGCCAGCGGTGTTATTGGAGGATTTCCCTGGCCTCTTCTGGTATGGCATTCACAGCGCCGAAATCCTGATCACGCTGATGGGAGCAGGCTGCCAACAGGTGCAATGTGTGGAGCGGGCCGGTCAGGATGTGGTGATTGGGGAATGGCGCGATGGCCGGATTGGGGTATTACGCGGGACACGAGCTGGCGCTGGTCAGTTTGGGGCGGTGGCCCATACCGAGAATACCGTAAAGGCTGGTGTGGCCCAAGCCGCGCCCCCCTCCTACTACCTGATGCTCCAACAAGTCCTGCCCTTTTTGCAGAACGGACAATCACCCATTCCCCTAGCGGAAACCTACGAAATTACCGCCTTCTTGGAAGCTGCCGAACGGAGCCGCGCCGCCGGTGGCAAGGTCACGCCATTGGAACAGCGCTAAGTACAGCAGCGTAGCCTTCAGGCTGCACCTGTGAGAGAAGCTGCGCTGATGAAGATTAACCATGAAATTCGGTAATCCAGCGCGGATTGAG
>JAHBVH010000043.1 GCA_019637645.1 Caldilineaceae bacterium | reverse complement strand
CAATGACCAATGACCAATGACCAATGACCACTAACAAATCATCAGGGAGTTGTTCCATGCGACGGGTGTTATGGATCGTGGGAGTGATCGCTGTCATTGGCGTGGCAGCGTGGGGATATCAACAATATCAGGCGCAGCAGGCGGCAGAAGTGGCTGCCGAGCAGGCCCAAAATACCGAAGTCGATGATCTCGCTAATGTGATCTGGGCGTCGGGCAAATTAGAGCCAATTCTGTGGGCTGGTTTAAGCCCAGCCGTCTCGGGCTTGGTCAGCTTCCAACATGTTGAGGAAGGCGCTTGGGTAGAAGCTGGTGACCTGTTGCTCGAACTGGACAATGGCGTGGCGCAGAGCCAGGTGACCATGGCCGCGGCGGCGTTGGCCGAAGCACAAGCGGCCTTGGCAAAGTTAGAAGCAGGCGCAACGGCCGCGGAGATTGCCGCGGCCAACGCGCAAGTGGCCGCGGCGGAAGCGAATATTGCCTTGGCGGCTAGCCGCATGCTCGAGATGAAAGCGGCCATTGACGCAACGCAAACGCAAGTGAGCCAAGCCCAGCGTCAATATGCGGAGTTGGCTAGCCACCCCACCGAAGCGGAGCAGACCGCGGCGGCGGCCCAAGTGGCCGTGGCGCAAGCGGGCGTCCGCCAAGCACAGGCAGCCTATAACCTGGTGCGAGGCGACCCTCAGTTGGCGGCCCGGCCCGAAGCCTTGACGCTGATGCAAATGACGGCCTCCCTGGAAGCCGCGCAAGCGCAATCCAGCCTGACCGCAAGCGGCCCCAGCCAACAACAACTCGCGGTCGCGGCGGGCTTGATCGATGTGGCCCGTGCGCAGATTGCCGTAACCGAGAGCCAAGCGCCTGGGGTCGAGGCAGGGGTACGGGCCGCGATGGCGCAGCGGGATAGCGCCCAAGCCGAGTTGGATCGCATTCTGGCCGGGGCCACGGCAGAAGAGCGCGCCATCGCGACCGCGCGTGTTCAAGCGGCACAAGCGGCCTTGACCAGTGCGCAAAGCCAGTTGGCGCAAAGCCAGATTATTGCTCCCTTTGCGGGGCAGGTCGGCGCGGTCAATGTACGGGTGGGGGAATTGGTCTCGCCGGGTGACTTTGCGCTACAACTGGGCGATACCCAACAGATGTATGTCAGCACGACTGATCTGCGCGAGACCGATGTGGTGCGCCTGCGGGTGGGCATGCCTGTGGAGGTCACGTTTGATGCGCTGCCCGATGTAGTGTTCCAAGGCACGGTTGTGCGCATTGCGCCCATGAGTTCCGCTGCACAGGGCAGCACCAACTATACGGTCAAGGTTGAAGTTACCGACCTCGATCCAAGCCTACGGTGGGGGATGACCGCCTTTGTCAATATTCGGACCGAGCCATGAGTGATGCATTGATTCGTACCGTACAGGTAACCAAAACCTATGGCAGCGGCGAAACCGCGGTCCACGCCTTGGATCAGGTGACGCTGACGGTCCAACCTGGTGAATTTGTGGCGATCATGGGGCCGAGTGGCTGTGGCAAGAGCACCTTGCTCAATATGCTGGGCGCACTGGATCAACCGACCACGGGCGAAGTCTGGGTGGCTGGTGAAGACTTGGCCCATCTGAAGAACGTGGATCAATTCCGCGCTCAGACGATCGGCTTTATCTTTCAGCTCCACAACCTGTTGCCCACCCTGACCGCGCTGGAAAATGTGGAAGTCCCCATGATTGGCCAGATCAGCAGCGCGCGCCAGCGTCAGGAACGGGCCAAGGCGTTATTGACCATGGTCGGGCTGGAGGCCCGGATCGGGCATCTGCCCAGCCAGCTTTCGGGTGGTCAACGCCAGCGGGTGGCCATTGCCCGCGCCCTTGCCAATCAGCCCGCCTTGATCCTGGCGGATGAGCCAACCGGCGCGTTGGATAGCCAAAGTGGCGAAGAGATCCTCGCGTTGTTGACGGAATTGAACGCCAGCCAAGGCACCACAATTGCCGTCGTCACCCATGATCGGCAGGTGGCGCAATCCACTCAACGCATTTTGCGGATGAAAGATGGCCGCGTGATCGAGGATCATCGGATTAGCGACCCCATGGAAGAAGATCTGTTGATGCTGGCCCGCAGCCGGTTGGGGCAGGCGATTCTGGTGGATGGCGATCCGCCCCTGGAAAAGATCACGCCGGAAGAAGAATTGGTCTTACGCCAGATCTTGCAGCGACTCCAGCGTTGAGAGAGCCTAGGACGCGGATAGACGCGGATAAAAGAGTAAATCCGCGTCTATCTGCGTTCATCCGCGTCCCTTTCTAACCATTCTAGCTACCCACTCAGTGGTTGGACGCTGCTTGAGCGAGCAGTGCTTCCACTTGTGCCAACGTGGGTGCGCCGAGGGCTCCTTGGGCCGAAGCAACGACCCGCGCCGCCACGGCATTGGCAAACCGCGCCGCCTCTAGGGGAACCATCCCTTGGTGGATGGCATACAAAAAGCCCGCGTTAAACGAGTCTCCTGCGCCGACGGTCAAATGGGCCGCGACGGTTAAGCCGGGTACGATGGCTGCCTGCGCATCTTGTTGACTTTGGACAAGGGCGCCCGCTGCGCCTCGTTTGACCACGGCACAGCCTGCGCCCGCGGCCAAGATTTGGGCCATCCCCAGGGCTGAAGCCGTGGCCGTTTCCGCCACGCCACAGCAGACTCCCAATTCATGTTCGTTGCAGATAAAATAATCGACTAGGGGTAAGAGCGGCGCGACTTCGGCAAGGGTAACCGGTTGACCAATGGCCGGGCCAATGTCCAGCGCAGTGATCGTACCCGCGGCTTTGGCCGTGGCCAGCAACTGGGCAAAACCTTGCGGTCGCCACTGGCGGAAGAGCGTAAAGGCCGCGATCAAGAGGAGATCACTTTGGGCGACGAGCGGGGCTGGGAGATCCGCGGGCGCATATTGATGGGAAGCGCCTGCATGATGAAAGGCCAGCCGATTCTGGATCTGATCGCTTACCACGGTGGTCGTGGAGGTGGCGGCGGTTGGCTGGCGGCGCAACGCGCGCAGATCAACGCCGGCTTGCTGGAGCCACCCTTGCAAAAGATCGCCAGCGGAGTCTTGCCCAATGGCACTAGCTAGCGCAACCGGTGCGCCTAGTCGCGCCAGGGCATAGGCCGCAATCCCGCCATTGCCCCCTAACAAGAATTGGAGCGGCTCCTCGCAAAAGACCAAACTATCGACGGTAAATTCATCCCCGCGGACGGTCGGCATGTGGGCAATGCCGCGGTTAAAGAGATCGAGGGTGGTGCTGCCAAGCACAAGGAACATAAGCAAGCCCTATGGTTTCATTTGGCCGCGCGCCAGCTCACGATTGTGCCAAGCGGCGGCCTCGTCGGCATAGATCAAACGAAAGGCGTTGGCGGCTAAATCACTTTGCCAACGGTCGTGGAGCGCCAAGTTTGCCACCACTTGCCCAATCCCATCGGAAGCTTGGGCCGAAGTGCCATTGCCCCCAATGGCGGCGTAGATCCGGCCCGGCTGGACAATATCGATATAGGGCTTGGCGTGCGCGGTGCGGGTAATGACACAGCGGTTGGTGTGCCATGCTGTGGCCTGGAGACCCGGAAAGATCTGGCAAACTGTCTCGCGCATCGCCGTTAACATGATGTCGCTGTTGCCGTGGCGATACCAGGCGTTGATCTCGTCGAGCGTTTCGACATACCGGTCGGCAATCGTATTTGCCCCCATTTTGAGGTAGTATTTGCCATTGGGATATTGGACCGGTGGAAAGAGGTAGAGATCCGCCAATGTGTCGGATTCAATCTGGTAGGTGATGGGCGGTGTGGCGCGCAACCGTGCGACCTCGCTGGCGGGTAACTCACCCATCACCACATATTCGATCTTGAGGCGCAGCGCGAGCGGACGCGGAAAGAGGTCAAAGCAGTTGGTAAAGGCCCCCGTGGCAATGATGACGCGTTGGGCTTGGTAGCGCTGGCCCGCTTGGGTATAGACCGCCACATGATCCCCGTGATTGACGACGGTTTTGGCAATTTCACGGATAATCGTGGCATTTTGCTGTGTGGCTGCGGCGAGTTGACCGGCCAATAACTTGCGCGGGTTGAGATAGCCAGCCGGAGCCTTTTCCCAAAATAGTGTGCAATTTTCTGGGAAGTGGAGAAAAGGAAAAGCCGTCTGTTGCGCCGCGTGATCCAAAATGGCATAGGTGGCCCCCCATTGCGCCGCATGGGCCGCGGCCTGTTGGCGCTGGGCCGCGGTGAAGGGCGTTGGCTCGACCGCCACACAACCTACGGGCTGGTAGATCGGTTCGCCCAAGGCTGCTTCTAACGCGGGGATTTGGGTGAGGGTTTGGTGGGAGAGCGCGGCCCAGAGCGGCTCGCGGTTGATGAGCTGGCTGATCATCCGCGCTTGATCATAATGTGCGCCATAGATGCCCGTATGATTTTCGGGATCGGCGGGTTCATCCGGCCCGAGAACGGCCACTCGATCGGAAACTTGGCTCAGGTAGCGCGTGGCCGCCGCGCCCATTAGACCTTTGCCAATGACTAAAAATTCATACATGATGGTCTGCGTAAGATGATACGGAAGATCGGGTAGCTTTGGTGGCGTCGGCTTGGCATGTTTAGGACATGGGCGTAACGAGGAGCAGTTCGGCCATGTCGTGGGCCAAGGCATGATGTTCGCCATTGACATCGATTAATAAAGGACCCGCAAAGGGTGCCCGCTTGAGCAGGGTAACCGTCGCGTTGGGATAGAGCCCAAGCGTGCCTAAATAGTTGAGCCGATCGGCATCTTGCAGCAGCACCCGCACCAGGCGCGACGGTTGGTTAAGTTCCGCGTCACTGAGCGGGCCACCAACCACCGTCTCCATAAAGCCATCTTTGCTGGGGATGGGATCGCCGTGGGGGTCAAAGGTGGGGTTCCCTAGCGCATCCGAAATCGCATCTTCCAGGGCTTCGCTGATCACATGTTCAAGCCGGTCGGCTTCGGCATGGATCTGATCCCAGGGCAGGTTCAGCTTTTGATGCAGATAAAGTTCCAATAGACGATGATGGCGCAGGACTTCCAAGGCGACGCGCTCGCCCGACTCGGTGAGCGTAATACTTTGGTAGGGTTCGTACTCTACCAGCGCCAATTCGCCCAATTTTTTGACCATGTTCGTAGTAGAAGCAGGGGAGACTTCCAGATAGTTCGCCAAGGCGGAATTATTGACCTTCGTCCCTTCTGCTTGGAGCAGATAGATCGCTTTCAGATAGTCTTCGTGGGCCGAGGTAAGAATTTTTTTGCTTTCTACTGGTGAAGATTTAGGCATGGTTAAATTTTAGATAGGAGCGCAGAAACTGTCAAATTGATGGAATGCAGGTGCAAAAATTTCTGCCACTAGGTCATCAAAGTAGCCTGGCCGCGATCCTGGGGGCGACGCGGTCTTTGACTGGTCTAGGTACGTTGTTCAATATCCTGACAGAGTTTCTCGCAAAGGCTGAGGAGGGTCGTTTTCCAGCGATCATGCAGGTGGAGCGGGTCGAGCCAATTGGAGCGCAAGGGTTCGGCAGGAATGCGAGTGAGATCAACCTGGGCTTCGTCGAGCATGCGTAGGTGCATTTCACGGCTGGAATAGGGGCCGAACTGTTCATGGGAGATATAGAGCGGCGTGACGCGATAGGGAATTTCATTGCACCAACGCAAAACCTCGTTAAAGGTCAACCGCATGGTATGATAACGACGGTGGACATTGGGCGCAACGGTGACGAGTTGGTGCCAAAAGTTACCCTGACCAAAGCTGCGCTCGCTCCCTTGAAGTGGCAACGCGTAGAGGATGGCCAGCCCCACGGCTGCGCTGTCGAGCAACGCGCGGGCCGCGCCTAAATAGCCGACAAAAAAGGAACGAGTGAGGATCGCGGCTTTGACATCATTGCCCTGTTCCAGACCATGGCGTTTGCGCGCGTCTTCGATCAAAAACGCGTACATTTCCACATCGGCCATCCGGGCACAGACACTTTCGGCGATAATCACGCTGGGGTGCGGATGATCGGATTGGATAACGCCCAGACGATAGTCAAAATGCTCATCGAGCTTGAGGAAGCAGCTCGGAATCGGCTGCTCGGATAATTTATAGGCGGTGCGTTCGTAGAAGCGTGTTTTCATCGCAAGTCTGCTTTCACAGCGTGGTCGAGTTTCGGGCAATTGCTCACAGTAATTTCTAGAACGTGCGGTTGGCGAGCGCGGTTGGCGTTGCGCTGATCGGTCAGCTCGGCTCTGCTGGCGTCACCTGATCAAAGAGCCAATAGGCGTGTAAGAGGATCCCCGTACTCAGGCCGACGGCCAGTTTGATCCACCAAGGAAGGCCACTGGGGCTGATAAACCCTTCGATCAAACCGGCGAGAATCAAAAGGGGGATACAGCCCAGAATCAGTTGGACACTCATGCGGCTCCGTTGGACTAAGGCGGCGCGGCGCGTCAGCAGCCCTGGCCGCAACAGGCCATCCCCCATAAAAAGCCCACAGCCACCAGCCAGAAAGATGACGCTCAGTTCGATAAAGCCGTGGGCCAGGACAAACTCCCCTAAGCCTCCACTAAGACCATGCGCTTGTAATAGCCCAAAGATGGCCCCAATGTGCAACCCATTGCTCAGGATAACCCATAGGGTGAGCAGGCCCGCGGTGATCCCGCCCGCGAAGGTCAAAAACATGACACGGATGTTATTCGTGAGAATCATGCTGGAGGCAGCTGAGCGAGCGCTGGGGGCGATCGCTGTCCATAATTGGCCTGCTTCGACTTGGCGGACAAGGGGTTCGATCTCCGCGCCCGCAAAGACGTAGATGGCCGCGGGTTGACGCCACGTAATCCCAAACGCAAGCAGGGCCGCGACGAAGAATACGCAAAAAGACAGGCTCGTATATGGTAACAAAGAGCGGTATAATAGAGGGAATTGCTGACGATAGAAGTGCTTGAGCGCCTGACGACGCAATGGCGGTTCTTGGTAAATCTGGGCATGGGCGCGACTCACGAGTCCGTTCAGGTAGTAGGTCACGCGTTGTTGGGGAAAATCCCGTTGAGCCAAGGCCAGATCGGACGCTGTACTCTGGTAGAGGCGGCCAAGCTCTGCCAACTCCTGGGCAGAGAGGCGGCGAATATTGGTACGAATTTGTGTCAGCAAGCTTTCCAGCTGTTGCCAACTTGGCCGCCGTTGGGCCAAAAAGGTCTCTAAATTCATGGCAATCGTTGGGGCTAAAACCTCAGTAAGTGGCGTCTGCGCCTTGAATCCTTCCCCCTGAGTCTAAAGGAAAAATCCATGACCGAAAATTGGTTACAGGAAGAGTATACCATTGATACGCCGGAAAATGTAAGCTTTGGCTATGAAATTGCTGGGATTGGGAATCGCTTTGTCAGCGGCCTCGTGGATAGTGCCTTGATTGGGCTTGCCCTCTCGCTTTTAAATATTCTCTTATTTGCGCTCTTAGATTGGGCGAATGACCGTGCGACCGCGGCGCTAGATGACGCCGCCCTTGATCCTTCGTGGGGCGGTGGGCTGGTCCTGGCGATCTATGCGCTGCTCAACTTTATGCTGATTTGGGGGTATTATGTGTTATTTGAATTGACCTGGAATGGGCAGACCCCTGGCAAGCGCTGGGCCAAGGTCCGGGTTGTGCGCACGACAGGAAATCCAGCTGGCTTTTTAGATGTGGTGATTCGCAACTTAGTCCGGGTGGTTGACTTTTTGCCCATGGGCTATGGGTTGGGGCTGACGGTGATGTTTTTCAATCCTCAGGCACGACGGCTGGGGGATTATGCGGCGGGGACTATGGTGATCAAAGAGCGCAGCGGGCTCTCGTTGGCCGCGTTGGGCGACCAGGCCGCGGTTGGCACCCTAACGCCGGCAACGCCGGCTGAGCAGGATGCTTGGTTGCAACGCTTTCCCGCGCTACGCCGCCTGAACGCGACAGATTATGAGCTGATTCAAGATGCGTTGTTCCGCCATAACCAGGGCCAAATTGCGCCGGTTACCTTGCACCGTTTAGCGGTTGCTTTGGCTGGCAAAGTGGGCACAACCCCGCCCACGGCGGATTGGCAGGCGAGCCGTAGCTTCTTAACGGAAGTTGCAGCGGCCTATCGCCAACGCCCCTAGCTTCTGGCTAGTGTTCGTCTATATATTGTAGGGAAAGGATTGTAGGGAAAGGATTGTAGGGAAAGGATTGTAGGGAAAGGATTGTAGGGAAAGGATTGATCAGATGGTGGCGGTCAATCCATGAGAATAGGGAGGGGCCATCCATATCACTAACTGATTGTCCGATAAGATTAGGCTTTGCATAAAATTGTCAGCGCTGCTGTGGCCGATCAATCTTGGCCTGTAGTTCCTTGGAAACGGTTTGAAAAGGGGTAGAGAAGGTAGTGTAGCTGCTTTAGGTAGCGATCAAATTATGTGGAACTCGTTAAAATCCCTGCTTGCAGGGCCAACTTTTTCTGAGCCAGAGATAGCGGAAACGGCGTATTGGCTCAATATCTTTTTAGTTTCCTTAACCTTTGTCATTTGTCTCCTGGGTTTTGTCTTCCCCCTTCTCTTTACGCGTGATAATCTGGATCTCTCCTTGATTATCGCGGATCTCGTTACCTTGGCCCTGAATATTGGGATCCTGGCCCTAATGCGCCTCGGCCATGTCCGGCTAGCGGCGACCCTAAGCATTCTCGTTCTCTTTTCGATCGTTACCTATGCCATCACGGGTATTTTTGATGGCATACGAAGCCCCAATCTGCTCGCCTATTTTGTTCTGATCCCTCTGACTGGCCTGCTCTTGGGTAAACAGACCATGTTACGCTTTGTCATCCTCTGTATGCTTGTGGTCGCGGCCATCTTCTATCTGGAAGCGGCGCACATTCTCATTCCGGTAGCTAGACAGCGTTCCAATGCAGAACACCTGATTACGTGGTGTATTGCCATTGTCTTTAACACAATTCTTTTGATGGCTATGTTGCATCGGACCGAGTCCAATGCCAGAGTGGCGCAGGAGGCAATGACCGCCTTAGTAAAGGCCAATGAGGAATTACAGAAAAGCCAGACGCAGCTACAGCAGGCCATTGCGAAAGAAAAAGAGCTAAGTGAGTTGAAATCGCGGTTTGTTTCCATGGCGTCGCATGAATTTCGCACTCCTCTTGCGACAATGTTGTTGCTGACCGAAACGCTCAGCCTCTACCGGCATAAGTTGACTGATGAACAGATCGGCCAGCGGCTTGATAAGATGCAGGAACAAGTCGGCCATCTAAAAGAGATCATGGATGATGTCTTGCAATTAGCGCGCTTGCAAGCCCGCCGCATGGAATTTAAACCAGAATTGCTTGATCTCGATGAGTTCTGCCAGAGCGTGATTGAAGAATTTCAGAGTTTACCCGAGAGCACGCATCGTCTAGGCTATCAAGGCGATGAAAGCTTGTCTTCGGTCTATCTCGACAAACGGCTAATGCGGCAAATTATCAGTAATCTGATTTCAAATGCCATCAAATATTCGGCAACGGATAAGTCTGTCGGGGTGATCCTGGCGCATACGGATGAAACGATTATGCTACAAGTGCGCGATGAAGGGATCGGTATTCCGCCAGCCGATTTGCCCCATCTCTTTGAACCCTTTCACCGCGCGACCAATGTTGGCTCGATTGCCGGGACAGGCTTGGGCTTGGTGATTGCCAAGGAGGCTGTGGAATTGCACGGTGGCATGATCAGTGTCGCGAGCCAAGTTGGTGTAGGGACGACCTTTACTGTCAACCTACCGATAACGACGAGAGGAACCAGAACGAATGGCGAAAGTGTTAGTCGTTGAAGATGAAGCAGTCCTACGCGAAGCGCTCGCTGATTGGCTGGTTTTAGAGGGTCATGCGGCGCTTTGTGCCCATGACGGTCAAGCTGGCGTTGAATCTGCCACGCTTCACCTACCGGATTTGATTCTTTGTGATATTATGATGCCGCGCTTAAACGGCTATGAGGTCTTTCGCACCTTGCACGCCGATCAACTAACGGCTGGTATTCCCTTTGTCTTCATGAGCGCGCGCGTGACGCCAGAGGACATTCGTTTAGGGTTGGATTTAGGTGCCGATGGCTATATTACCAAGCCCTTTACGCGGCTAGAACTCCTTACCGCAATCCAAAAATTTCTGTTCTAACGCCATGATCCACGCTAGGCAAAGCCTGTCAGGTTTAACAAACCTGACAGGCTTTTTGTCCCGCCTCACTTTGGGCCTCACTTTGGGCCTCACGATGAACTCGCTGTAGCTATGCCAATAGGGTAGCGTTTGCTGGCTCTAGGGTGGGTCGCCAGGCTGGGGAAGACATGGGCGCAGGATACCAAAAGGGGCCTAGCCGCATGCCGATGCCCAAGAGGGGGCCTTTTTCCCACGCTTGGGGATGCTCTAAGGCTGCTTGGGCTCGATCCAGTTTATCTGCCTGCCAAGTGCCGCGTAAGTACGCATAGTCGTACAGAATCGTTCGTAGCTGGGTTTCGGTCAGATGATACCCTGGCTGTTGACTCCAATAGCACTGGACATTTCCCAGCAGTAAGGGTGGAATGAGATTCACAGAAATTTCTGGCTTGCCAAACGAAAGAAAGATCGAAATGGGCGGAATCTCCTCTCCGTAGACGGCGCGGATCGCTTCGGCCTGGGTTTGGGCTTGTGAGTGCTGAATCCCTTGCAAGAGTTGTCGCCATGGTTCGTCTTGATCGATGACGGCGAGCCAATAGAGCGTTGGTCCGCAGTGGTTTGCCGTCATCGCCTGCAAGCGTGCCGCCGTCGCCCGGATTTCGGGGATATGATCGCCACCGAGCAGCCGCACCCGTAGGTCGAGGGCTTGGTAGCAAGCAAGTGCTTCTGGGCCAGCGAGCATTGGCTCCACTTGGCGGAAGAGCTGATCCCGATGGCGATGAACTTCTTGGACATTATTGGGGGTAATGAAAGGGGCAACCACATGGTGAATGCCATGTTGGAAGAGCAACGTCAGCCGGTTGAGCAGCCGTTCGCGTGCCCACTGCATAAAGGCTTTGCTCCAGGGCTCAATCCCTTCTAGCACGGCGGCCCGTCGTGTGCCGCCAGGACAATAGAGCAACGAGCTGGGCGCCACTTGGCGTACTTCTTCCACGGGCGCCGCTAGAAACGCCGCCAAAGTAGGGATATCCTTCATCGCAACACCTCGTCTGGGGAAAGGCTGCTCAGGTAGAGCGCACCTAGGTGATAGATTTCATCGACACGGTATGGGCTATATAACTCCTTCCCCAGCCACAGCTGTTCGTCGGGAGTGGCCGCGAAGGTTGGGCGGTGCTGTAACCACTGCTGCCCGCGCGCCAAAGCGAGCGTAACGTCATCTGTGCGCATGCCATGGCGACGACTTGCTTGCAGAGCAATCAGGGCATGGCCCGTCTCTGCCTGGGTGGAGTGCGCACCGCTGCCCCAGCCGCCATCGGCTTTTTGCGTATTGATCAGCGCGTCGAGCGCCTGCTGGATCTCCGCGGTATAGCCCAAGCCATCTAAAGTCAAGAGAACTTCCAGTGTGGTATAGAGCCAAGAACTATGCCATTTGTCGGCTAACCAACGACCATCGTCGCATTGGCGTTCGATTAAAAAGCTTTCGGTCTCGTGGCTCCGTGCGCCAATGCTCCACAGGGCATAGAGCGCGTGTGCATTGGAAAAGACCGAAGGGTTGAGTTCGTTGGGGAAGGTATAGAAATGTTCCTCATTCTTGAATTGAAAGATGACCGCGGGATCGACTGGCCGGCCACCGGCTTGGAGCGCAGCCATGCCCACTGCCGTCTCATCAACGTCGGGCGTAAAATATTCCCCAAAACTAATGCCCTGCCCCCGTTCCATCATCGTTTGCAGATGGTCCATGGGGGCTTGGATGGCTTCGGCGAGTAGAGGATGGTGAAATAAACCAGTAATGACCAGGGCATAGAGGCCATAGGAAAGCTCAAAGCCCGTAATGGGCCAGACATTCGGCACAACACCAGGAATGCCCGTGCTGGTTGCTGCGGTTGCCTTTTGTAAATAGATGCGGGCCGACTGACAGGCTGTGGCTAGATCGGCCTGGTGTTGCGCTTGGTGCAACCAAGCCGCGGTGGCGCTGGGGCTATGGCCAATCCCCCCTGATTGATCGATCAGGGGGGGATAAACCGCTTGGCCGAGCGCTTCCCAGGAATAGGTTGGTGGTGTTCCGGTGGTCAAGGCGCGTTTCTGCAGCTTTTGTCGCTTCTTGTCGCGTATGGCATAAAGTGCCCGATAGGGGGTACAGGGAATAGGCAGCCCGATTGCGTTTGCCTCTTCGAGCAAGTGGGGCAGAATCATTTCCGTGGCAATCGGTAGGGCGTCAATCGGCACAGTTTGCCAGTGAGTGGTTTGGCATTGCAAAAATTCGAGGCCAGCTTCAACCGCCGTACGAAATGGTCGCTCCTGCTGGTATGGATAAAGGGCCAAGAGGGTTGCTAGCGTAGGCACTGGGCGCGCATAAGGCGCATTCGGGTTTCCCCATCCACCATCAGCTTGCTGCTGGGTAAGCAGCCAATCAAGGGCTGGACGCGGTCCTTCTGGTGGTGGATAAAAGCGTATAACTTGAGCCGTATCATACAGGGATGGGCTGATCTTGCCCCCCTCTTTGCCGAGTGCGGTCACATGGCTGCCTAATTCCGCAAGGAGAGCAGCGCTGTAGGTATTCATTGAATATCTCTCCCCAACTAAAGATTGCTGACTTCATTTCGGAGTGACGCACGAAGATAGGTCTATCACCGTAGGACTGACAGATTTGGAAAGCCGGTCACGTCTCGGGTCGTACCACCCAACTGCGTAACTCCTATGCGTTGTTTCCTGAACCAGTTTGAGCTGATTCGCAAGATCGATTTTCGGGGAGGGGGAAATGGGGTTGTCGCCCAGTAGCAATAGCCCCTTGGGTAGAGGTACCTATGCACTGGTGTTACCCGGGTAGAGCATAACGCAACGCTTTTGATGCCGTCAAAGGGAAAGCGAAGTGGTGCACTTGCTATCAATGGATGTCAATTTGACTACTTTTCAGGGGAAAAGCGAGTTGCGTATATCAAAAATAGGTTTTGGATTGGTTTGGGCGGAGGGAAGTTACCCAGGATGTGTTGATCAGGAGTAGTCCAATAGGCCGTTCTTTCTTTTGCTAAATTTACTATTCCTTTGGGTTAGGCTGTTGCGTTGATCAGATTGGAATACCTTCTCATCTTATCATGCAACCGGGTAGATTCCCCATTTTGCCGATAGAAAATCGCCGAGATTGGCGTCCGCTCTTGTGGATAGCGGATAAACAAAGTTTGCCTTTTAAGGGCTTCCAGGTACAATATTTTTATCTTCTTCCCTACAGGATGGGTCGCGCTGTATGATCATGGTTACCACTAAGCTGCCAAGCAGGTTAGCTCACTGGCATTGCCATCCATCAACAGGGCATAGACGGCAATGATCATTTGCTACAAGCATAGTGAATGATCGATTTTAGATTAGTAAGGCATAAGACAATGGCTCAATTCAGAAGCAGTACTACCACGCAGGGTCGGAATATGGCGGGCGCGCGGGCGCTTTGGCGGGCAACAGGCATGAAAGAGGAGGACTTTCGTAAACCGATTATTGCCATTGCCAACTCATTTACCCAATTTGTGCCAGGGCATGTCCATTTGTATGACATTGGGCAGCGCGTGAAAAAAGTAATCGATGCCAATGGCGGCTTTGGCGTTGAATTTAATACCATCGCCGTCGATGATGGCATTGCCATGGGGCACGACGGCATGCTCTATTCGCTGCCTAGCCGCGATCTGATTGCAGACTCCGTCGAATATATGGTCAATGCCCATTGTGCCGATGCCCTCATTTGTATTAGCAACTGTGACAAAATCACGCCTGGGATGTTGATGGCCGCTATGCGTTTGAACATCCCCACCATCTTTGTTTCGGGTGGGCCCATGGAAGCCGGGGACGTTGACGGGCAAAAGCTCGATCTGATCGACGCCATGGTGGCTGCCGGTGATGATCGCATCTCGGACGAGCGCTTGCTCGAGTTTGAGCGCAACGCCTGCCCCACCTGTGGTTCCTGTTCGGGTATGTTTACGGCCAACAGCATGAACTGCTTAAACGAGGCGCTGGGGTTGGCCTTGCCCGGGAATGGGACGATCGTCGCCACCCACAGTGGCCGCTGGGAACTCTTTGCGCGCTCGGCCATTCGGATTGTGGAAATGGCTAAAGCCTACTATCTGAAAAATGATGATAGTGTGCTGCCCCGTGCGATTGCTACGCGAGAAGCCTTCAAAAACGCCATGCGGCTTGACATTGCCATGGGCGGCTCGACCAATACGGTCTTGCACATCTTAGCCATCGCCCACGAAGCCGGGGTCGATTTTACCATGCAAGACATTGATGCCGTTTCGCGCGAAACCCCCACGCTCTGTAAAGTCGCTCCCTCTTCCCACTATCATGTGGAAGATGTCCATCGGGCTGGCGGTATTACGGCCATTATGGAGATGTTGGCTGAAAAGAGTTTGATCGATCCCGGGTGCAATACGGTCTCTGGCGCGACCTTGGGCCAACAGATCCAAGCCTATAGCATTCGCACCGATCCCAGCCCCGCCGTCGAAACCTTCTTTAAGGCGGCACCCGGTGGCGTGCGCACCAAAGAGGCTTTCTCGCAAAGTAGCAGCTACAAGGCATTGGATATCGATCCCGTGGCTGGCTGTATCCGCTCGGTCGATCATGCCTATAGCCAGGATGGCGGTCTCTGCGTCCTTTATGGTAACATTGCCCAGGATGGCTGTATTGTCAAGGCGGCTGGGGTGGATGCCAGTGTGTGGGTCTTTGAAGGACCGGCGCGCATCTTCCACTCGCAAGATTCGGCTTGTGATGCGATTCTGAATAATCGAGTCAAGACAGGGGATGTGGTGGTCATCCGCTACGAAGGCCCCAAAGGCGGCCCTGGTATGCAAGAAATGCTCTACCCCACCTCCTACATCAAGGCCAAAAATTTGGGCAAAGCCTGTGCGTTGATCACCGATGGCCGCTTCAGTGGCGGTACCTCTGGTTTGAGCATCGGTCATATTTCGCCCGAAGCTGCCGAAGGGGGCAATATCGGCCTGATCGAAGAAGGCGATATCATCAGCATCAACATTCACGAACGTACCATCAATGTGAAGCTCTCTGATGCGGAGTTAGCGGCCCGCCGCGAAGAAATGAACGCGAAGGGGGACGACGCTTGGTCACCCGGCCCACGTGCCCGCCGGGTTTCCCAAGCGTTGGAAGCCTATAGCCTCACCGTGACCAGCGCGGCCAGAGGGGCCGTGCGCGATTTGAGCCAGTTAAAACGATAACTCGGCTTTCCATACTGCTCGTCGTAAGACCTGACAGGTTTGCAAACCTGTCAGGTTTCGTTTTGCCTCCGTGGATCAAGAAGGAAGCCCTAATGGAGCGAATAGAATCCCCCGAATATGTGCTCATGATGCGTGATCTACCCGTGGATCTACGCCCACGCGAGCGGATGTTGTATGCCGGTCCTAGTGCGCTGAGCAACGCCGAACTGTTAGCCATCATTCTCCGCGTGGGGAACAAAGGCGAAAATGTCGTACGCATGGCTGAGCGGCTGCTACACGAGTTTGGTGGGGTAACTGGGCTAGCGCAGGCCAACTTTGAAGAGCTCTGCGCGGCCTATGGCATGGGTGAAGCCAAAGCCACCCAGATCAAAGCCGCCCTTGAATTGGGCCGCCGCCTCCTGGCTGCCTCCCCCGCTGAACGTCCGCAAGTCCGTAGCCCTGGCGATATTGCGAATCTCCTCATGCTAGAGATGAGCCTTTTGGAGCAAGAACAGCTCCGAGTGGTCTTGCTCGATACCAAAAACTATGTCACCAAAGTCCACACGGTCTATAGTGGGAGCCTGAACAGCGCCGTGGTGCGTATTAGCGAAGTCTTCCGTGAGGCCGTGCGTACCAACAGCGCGGCCCTGGCTGTCGTTCACAACCACCCCAGCGGCGACCCCACCCCCAGCCCCGAAGATGTGCGCGTTACTGAAATGATCGTCGCCGCCGGGACCTTACTTGACATTGATGTACTCGACCATCTGATCATCGGTCGCAACCGTTTTGTGAGTATGAAAGAGCGTGGGTTAGGCTTTATGAAGAGTAACCATGAAATACGGTAAGCCGCCCGCGCCCGCCAGGCCACCGGGCTAGCCAGCGTATACCGCAATATTTGCTTACCCTTCATCAAGCATAAGCGTAGGCGTAATATCCTTGGACAAGCACGGGCAGCTTTGTTAACGCGCTCCTTCGGCAACCAACCGCTTTCGGGGTGTAATCCCTCCATAAAAAAGCCCCTGCTCGCTTACCGCTGACCTACAGCCTCACTGTTTCACTTTCACCGCAGTGTACTCTGCAACCAAATGCTAATAGCCGAGAGGAGCTAGCAACATGACAAGCGCATTGCGCCCTAGTCGTTTGCGTATATCTGACATTTTCCGGCTAGCGGGGGTGTCAAGTAACCTCATGTCTAGGTTGATTTATGGCGCGTGCGCAAATAGCTTTGGACTATCTCTGCCACCGCGAGCGCCAGGATGCCAGCCGAAAAGCTAAAGGCCAGCACAAACTTGGTAAACCAGGTATCAGGGTTATCATTGACGGCAAAGATCACAAGATTCACGACGACCGTAAGGATGGCGACCAGAAGCAGGAAAAAAGGCCGTAGCCGCGGGAGTTGTGACGCTTTGTTTAGTTCTTGCCCGATCTGCTCGGCATGCCCGAACTGACGGATAGCCGCTGCAACAGCTGCTTCTTCGCTGACTCCGGCGCCCTGATGACCGGCCACCAACGCCTCAAGGTGTTGGCGAATTTCTACCATTTCTTCTTGGCGCCGGGCCGGTGGCAGACCCTTTAGCCGTGCTTCCAGGGTCGCAAGATAGTGGTCAAGCTGTGACTGAGCCATAACGCTTCCTCCTTGGATTTAGGATTGCATTGATCGCTGTGCTATACGATTCCCATGCTTCGACACGTTTTACAAATTCAGTCCGACCCGCTTCTGTCAATGCATAGACACGCCGTGCCGGACCAGGTTCCTGAACTTCCCAGGTGCTCTGGATCATCCCTTGTTTCTCTAGCTGTCTCAAGGCGGGGTAGAGTGTGCCTTCGTGTAGATGGAGCGCGTCGGCACTCCACTCCTCAATGGCACGCGCAATGGCATAACCATGCAACGGACCATGTTTCAATACAGCAAGAATGAGCGTCGGCACATCGCCACGCGACAGGCTTTGGGACATGGCTACCTCCTCCTCGTAGCGATGAAGTTTAGCATAGGCTTGAATTATACATAGATTTGTGATGTATGTCAAGAGGCATAATTGTTGAGGTTAGGTGTTACGTCCTTGAACCAGACCTGACAGGTTTTCTAAACCTGTCAGGTCTCGAGTCACCCCCCAACTGCGTATCTCTTTGTTTTAGGTTGTGTGATCGTGTACACTCTTTGCCGTATCTATGCGAGAGCAAGCTTGGCTTGGAGCGCTGAGGAGATATCGCTTTGTGACAATCCATGCGCGTGCGGTTAGCACTCAGCTGTGCGGTAATGGCCGCCTTTGCCATCTTTACGCTGGGCGTGGTGTTGCTGGTCATTCTGGCAAACTATTATGCAAATCCGGCACAATAGTTCCTACGCAGCAATATCGCAGCAATCAGCGTGGCGGTCAGGTATATGCTCTCCAATGCGATGGCGCAGGAAGAGGTTCAGCCGCTGTTGGAGAATCTGGGTTGGAGAATAGAATCTGGCCTTTGGGGCGCAGACCTGCATTCAAGTCAGCGCGATGATCCTCTCGCGCCATCGGTTGCGTTTGAACTCTATACGCTCCTCACGGCGCTCTATGCAGATCTCAACCTGGCTACCCAAGAGCGGAACGCGGCGGCGCAACGCCAGTTTGTGCGACGCACACAAACCTTGGTCCTCCGCTGCGTAACTTCTAACCGTAACTGGTGTAGGCATAGAATTTGGAGCAGTAACGGTTGTATTCACCGGAGCGAACCGCGCACCGTGATGATCGCCACCTTGATTGGCGATTGGCGTAAATAAATTGCTGGAGTCTATTGGGCTATGCTGGGGCTACGCTCTGTGCGCTCTTTGCTTCTTGGTGTTCGTCACGTTCGACCAAGCCGTCACGCACATAGATGACGCGCTGGCAATAGGCCGCGATTTCAGGTTCGTGGGTGACAAAGACGATGGTGATCCCTTGCTCATGGTTTAGCTGTTGGAAAAGCTGAATGATCTCAACACTGGTCTTCGTGTCCAGATTGCCGGTTGGTTCATCAGCGAGGATCATGGCGGGGTGATTGGTTAGCGCACGCGCGATCGCCACGCGTTGCTGTTGCCCACCAGAGAGTTCATTCGGCTTGTGATCCAGCCGCGCTCCGAGCCCCACCAAGCGTAACATCTCTTCCGCCCGTTGACGGCGTTGGCGGCCGCGCATGCCCGCATAGATCAAAGGCAATTCCACATTGGCTAGGGCCGAAGTACGTGGTAAAAGATTGAAACTTTGAAAGACAAAGCCAATCTTGCGGCAACGGATCGCGGCTAACTCATGATCGCGGAGCTGACTGACATCTGTCCCGTCCAGATGGTAGGTGCCTGTGCTAGGCACATCCAAACAGCCCAGAATATTCATGAGGGTAGATTTGCCGCTGCCACTGGGGCCCATAATCGCCACCATTTCACCGGGCCAGATTTCAATGTCTACCCCACGCAAGGCGCGTACCTCAATGTCACCCATCATATAGAGTTTGGTTACGCCTTGTACCGCGATGACTGGAGAGGTGCTGTTGGCTGATTTGTCCATGGCATTGGCTGTCTATACACGAGTGTTCGATGCTATTTATTGTAGCAGGGAAGTGACTGCCTCTCCTAATTGGCCGATAGCGTCCAGCGGGATAGTTCCGCCGTTGCGCGTACCAACCAACGGCGGAAGCCCTCAAGTACTGAAGCGCCTGCGGGCGCTTTTCGCTGGTAGCCAAGGGTTTTAACCCCGCATTTTTCCAGAGATGCGAGCTGGGCCTGGCCTATGTTACAATGGCAAACAACTATCGGTAACCCAATTTGTAGCCGGGCAAGGAGCCTTCGTATGACTTTTCGGATTGCGGCCTGTCAGATGAATTCCCAAGGTGATAAAGACGCCAACTTGGCGAGCGCCGCGCGCCTCATTGACGAGGCCGCCCGCCAAGGGGCACAGATGGTCGGCCTGCCCGAGATGTTCAACCTGCTAGCGGACGATGAGGCCATGGCCGCGGGCGCGGAAACCGAAGCCGGTCCCACTTGTCAACTTCTCCGGGCCAAAGCGCAGCAGCATGGCCTCTACCTGCATGGGGGCAGCATTCCGACCGTGATTCCCGGCAGCGACCGGATTGGCAATACAACCTTTGTCTTTGACCCTACAGGCACGATCATTGCGCGCTACCAGAAGATCCACCTCTTTGATATTCACATTGCTGGCCAGAAAAGTTACCGCGAATCGGCCCGCGTGGCGCCTGGTGATAAAATGGTCACCTTTGAGACGGCGCGCGGCAATTTTGGCCTGACCATCTGCTATGACATCCGCTTTCCTGAACTCTACCGTGCCTTGACCCTAGCTGGGGCGCGTGTCATCTTTCACCCAGCGGCCTTTACTCTTTATACAGGTAAGGATCACTGGGAGACGCTGATCCGGGCCCGCGCCATTGAAAATCAGCTTTATCTGGTTTCGCCAGCCCAGATTGGCAGCCACGGCAACGGCAAACAATGTTTTGGCAGCACCATGATTGTTGACCCCTGGGGAACGGTGTTAGCCCGCGCCCCCGAACGGGAATGTGTCGTGGTGGCCGAAGTCGATTACGCCGTGCAAGACCAGATCCGCGCCCAGTTACCGGCACTACAACACCGGCGGCCCCAAGTCTATGCCGGGCAGGGATGAGGCCAACCCACGAAGCGCAGGCGATGTGAAAAGCGAGCGCTGCCTAGTTTTCAAAACCGGACAGCCCTTCGGTGACAAACCAACCTCGGCGCATAGCGTCTATCTTTATCGGAAAATGACTCATGACAACCCAATTAACCGCGTATCTCCTCACCGAGCAGCCACGCCAATTGCAGGAACTGATGGCCTGGCTGCGGATTCCCAGTATCAGTACCATTTCTGCCCACAAGGCCGATATGGTGACGGCGGCGCAATGGTTGGTGACACAGATGCGCCAAAGTGGTTTCGAGCATGTTGCGCTGATCGAGACGGATGGGCACCCCCTGGTCTATGGCGACTGGCTCCACGCCGGTGCCGACAAGCCGACCGTGCTTATCTATGGTCACTATGATGTGCAGCCGGTAGATCCACTGGCCTTGTGGATGAGCCCTCCCTTTGAACCAACCGTCCGCCCTGGCCCCCATGGGGACGATCTCTATGCTCGTGGCGCCGCCGATGACAAAGGCCAGACGTTCATTCATATCAAAGCGGTTGAAGCGCTCTTGCGCTGTACGGGTTCCTTGCCGGTGAACGTTAAAGTGTTGGTGGAAGGGGAAGAAGAGGCCGGTAGCCGCGCCATTGCTGAGTATGTCCCCGCTCATACCGAACAATTAGCCGCGGATCTCTGCCTCATTTCCGATACGGGCATCTTGGCCCCGGATCAACCGGTGATTACCTATGGCTTGCGTGGCGGGTGGAGTTGCGAAATCACCGTCACCGGCCCAACCCAAGATCTCCACAGTGGCATGTATGGCGGCGCAACCCACAACCCCAATCAGGCGCTCTGTGAACTGCTGGCGGCCCTGCATGACGCCAATGGCCGCGTGACAGTGCCCGGTTTCTATGATCGGGTGCAAGAACTCTCCGCCGCCGAACGGGCACTCCTGGCCCAAGTGCCCTATGACGAAGCGCAGCTCCTCGCCGACAACGGTGCCCCCGCGGCGTATGGTGAACCGGACTATACCGTGGTGGAACGCATTGGGGCGCGACCGACCTTAGAAATCAATGGCATGTGGGGTGGCTTTATTACCGAAGGCTTCAAAACGGTTATTCCCAGCCAAGCCCACGCCAAGATCAGCTGTCGGCTCGTGCCAGATCAAGATCCAGCCGAGATTGGGCGTTTGGTCGAGGCCCACCTACAACGCTTGGCGCCGCCGACGATCAAGGTGGAAGTGCAGGGCCGCGCTGGCTCTCCTGCTTATGTGGCACCGGTTGACTCACCAGAAATTCAATGGGCGGCGGCAGCCTATGAAGCGGTCTTTGGCGTAACGCCCGTCTACAAGCGGGAGGGCGGGGGAATTCCCATTGTGACAAAATTCCAGACGGCATTAGGTCTCCCTGTCGTCCTTATGGGCTTTGGCTTGCCCGATGACAATCTCCACGCTCCCAATGAAAAGTTCCACCTGCCCAATTTCTACAAAGGCATTCAAACCAGCATCGTCTTTTTGCAAAAGCTGGGCGCGTCTGCCGAGGCGTAAAAAAAGCCCGGTGCATGTGCAAGGTATGAAGAGGATAGGACTAGCCCACACCTGACTGGTTTTCCAAAACCTGTCAGGTGGAGCGGGGGGCTTTACGCACGCACGACAAAACCATGGGTTGATACGGCCTGTTGAAAGGCTGCCTCTACCAAGGTGAGGCCAAAACCAGGCGTGGTGGGCACCATAACCGTGCCTTCCTCGACGCGGTAGCCTGGCGCGGCCAAAGCTGGCGTTGCGGCTTCGTCCCATTCGACAAAGGTAAAGCCTGCCACCGCCGCGGCCAAATGGGGCGCGGTATAGTTGCCGATGAGGCCACCATAGTGATGCGGCGCGCTGGCGACGCCCCAGGCATCTAACTGTTGACCGAGCGCAAGCCACTGGGTGAAGCTATAGCCGTGAATATCATATTGAATGACCTGCACCAACCCTTCCCGCGCCCACTCGAGCAAAGGCGGCGCGGCTAGCCCTTCGCCATCCGCGATCAGCGTGGCAATCCCTTCGGCCTGTAACCACGCTTGTAGATCGCGGTAGAGCACCGGATCTTCGTGAAAGGCTTCCTCTAGCCAAAAGAGCTGGTCGGCCGCGGTGGCCTGGAGCACTTGTTTGGTCAGGTTGAGATTATAGCCATTGTTGGCGTCGATCATGATCTTGCCGGTGGCACCAGCCACGGCGCGCACGGCATGAATAATAGCAATGTCGCGCTGGGTTCCTGCAACCAAAGGGAGATGGCGCGCCCCACGCCCCACCTTGATCTTGAAATGGCGATGACCCTGCGCGTAGCCTTGACGCGCCTCATCGGCCAACAGCGCCACGGCTTCCTCCTGGTCAGTCAGATGGAGATCATCAAAATAGAGCGAAGTATCGTAGCAGGGCACGCGGAGCGTGGCCGCTGCCTCTTTGCCCACAAAGCTGGCGGCCACCTGATAGACTGGCTGACCCATTTGCTTGGCTACCAGATCCCACAAGGGGAAATCCACCGCGCGGCCTAGCGCGGTGCTGCCTTGGCCGCGCAAGAAGAGTTCGGCTAGGGAACGTCCCAACAGCCGCTGTGCGTCCGTCACCGTCAAGCGGGCATGCCCAAAGCCTTGACTGCCATCCGCCAGCGTCAACCGGGCCAGCGGCAAACGGACCGTCAAGCCATGATCGCCTAAGCGGGCATTGCTCCCCGCGTGCCGCGGGCGCTGCCCCTCCACCTGCGCCCATTCCACTGCCACTACTCGACTTCGCAGAGCCTGTTTATCCATTTGTCACGTCCTTGTGATTGAAGACAAGAGGACAGTAAGCCAGTCTTCTGTCCTCTGCCTACTGTCCTCTGCCTACTGCTGATGTTGATAATGCTCCTGCAAGCTGCGTACACGCAGATCCTCTTGGTAGACGGCGCGGATGCCGTTGACTGCGGCTTGAGCCGCTGAGAGGGTGGTGATTAACGGGATCTCCATGCGCGTCGCCAAGCGCCGAATCTTTACGCCATCTTCGCGGCTGTCGCGGCCAAAGGGCGTGTTGATGATCATCTGGATCTTGCCATCTTGAATGGCGTCGAGCGTGCTATAGCCGTCATTGTCCGAGCTGCCCTTCTCGAGCACCGTCACCGGCGTGCCGGAATGGTGGATCAAGTCGGCTGTGCCAGAAGTACCATAGATGGTAAAGCCCAGCCGGTGGAGGTCGCGCGCAATCTTAACGGCGCTTCCCTTGTCAAAATCATTGACCGTGATGAGGACACCCCCCGTGGCAGGCAGGCCGGTGCCCGCGCCGAGTTGGCTCTTGGCAAAGGCGTGACCAAAGCTGGCGGCGTGGCCCATGACCTCGCCGGTCGAGCGCATTTCTGGGCCAAGGATGGTATCGATGCCGGTGAATTTTTTCCACGGTAGCACCGCTTCCTTGACAAAGAAGCCATCCAATTTCGGCTCGGCGATAAAGCCCAACTCTGCTAGGGTTTTGCCAGCCATCACCTGGGCAGCTAATTTTGCCAACGGAATCCCTGTGGCCTTGCTGACAAAGGGAACCGTGCGGCTAGCCCGCGGATTGACTTCGAGCACATAGACCACATCATCCTTGAGCGCGTACTGGACATTCATCAACCCGCGCACGTTGAGCGCTGTACCGAGCTTTTCGGTATATTCGCGGATGATATTCAGGTGGAACTGGCTGATCTTATACGGTGGCAAGACACAAGCACTGTCACCACTGTGGATGCCCGCCTCTTCAATGTGTTGCATAATCCCGCCGATGACCACCCGTTCGCCATCACAGACCGCGTCTACGTCCACTTCAAAGGCATCTTCCAAGAAATGGTCGATCAAGATCGAGCGTTCGGCGGAAACGCTAAAGGCTTCGTACATATAGCGGCGGAGCGCTTCTTCATCATCCACAATTGCCATGGCGCGACCACCGAGCACATAGGAGGGGCGCACGACGACAGGATACCCAATGCGCGCGGCAATCGCAACGGCTTCGTCAATCGTGCGGGCACTGCCATGGGCGGGCGCGGGAATATCGAGCTGATCCAGCAACTCGCCAAAGCGATCCCGGTCTTCGGCCAGATCAATGGCATCGGGCGCGGTGCCGAGGATCGGCACCCCAGCGGCGTGGAGGCTATTGGCAAGGTTAAGCGGCGTTTGGCCGCCAAACTGGACAATGACACCTTTCACCCGGGGTGTCCCCGCGGTGCTGCCCAGCGGCCCGCCGGTTTCGCGTTCGACAATATTGAGCACATCCTCGAAGGTCAGCGGCTCAAAATAGAGGCGGTCGCTGGTGTCGTAGTCGGTGCTCACCGTTTCGGGATTACAGTTGACCATGATCGTTTCATAGCCCAGATCTTGCAGGGCAAAGCTGGCATGGCAGCAACAGTAGTCAAACTCAATCCCCTGGCCAATGCGATTGGGCCCGCCACCAAGAATGACGATCTTGGCGCGATCGGTCGGCGCGGCTTCACTTTCCATCTCATAACTGCTGTAGAGATAGGGTGTATACGCCTCAAACTCGGCGGCGCATGTATCCACCTGATGATAGGTGGGTATTAGCCCCAAGGACTTGCGCAGCTCACGCACCGTGCGCTCCGAGATTGGGCTACTACCACTCTCTACTCGCCACTCGTCACTCGCCAGGTTCGCCTTCAAAATCCGTGCCAGCTGGCTATCACTAAAGCCCATGCGTTTGGCTTCGCGTAGTGTTTCGGCATCGAGGTTTGTCAAAGCGCGTTCAAAGGCCGCAATTTCCGCCATTTGCTCGACAAACCAGGGATCAAAGCGGGTGAGCTGGCAGATGGTCGTTACATCATCGCCCCGTAAGAGTGCTTCATAGGTTGCAAACAGGCGATCACGATTAGGAATACGCAGCAGATCGCTAAGCTCGGTGCCTGCCTCATAGCCCTTGTAGTTGCCATCTTTGTCCCGCTCCACCGGCCCTAGCCCATCGCGCCCGATCTCCAGGCTGCGTGCGCCCTTTTGTAACGCCTCCTTAAAGGTGCGTCCGATAGACATGATTTCGCCCACCGATTTCATCTGCGGGCCTAATTCGCGGTCAACCCCAGGGAATTTTTCAAAGGCCCAGCGGGGAATTTTCACCACCACATAGTCGATCGATGGTTCAAAGGCCGCGACGGTCTGCTGGGTAATATCGTTCTTCAATTCATCGAGTGTATAGCCCACGGCCACTTTAGCCGCAAACTTGGCAATGGGAAAGCCGGTCGCCTTCGAGGCCAAGGCACTCGACCGGGAGACACGCGGATTCATCTCGATAATGACCACGCGCCCTGTCGCGGGGTCAACCGCAAATTGGACATTGCTCCCGCCCGTCTCGACGCCCACCGCACGCATGACAATGCGCGCTTGGTCGCGCAGCCGCTGATATTCTTTGTCCGTCAGCGTTTGGGCTGGTGCCAGGGTAATGCTGTCACCGGTGTGGACGCCCATCGCGTCGAGGTTTTCAATGGAGCAGACGACCACAAAGTTATCGGCGCGATCGCGCATGACTTCGAGTTCATACTCTTTCCAGCCAATGAGCGACTCTTCGACCAGCACCGTGTGGACCGGGCTTTCGTGGAGGCCCCAGGCCACCTTTTCATCAAATTCTTGGGGAGTAAAGACGGTGCCCGCGCCGCTACCGCCCAAGGTGAAGCTGGGGCGAATAAAGAGGGGATAGCGTCCGATCTCCTGCGCAATGCGCCGGGCTTCCACCAGATTGTGGGCCAGCCCGCTCCGGGGGGATTCCAGCCCCGCTTCCGTCATCGCATTTTTAAAGAGCTCGCGGTCTTCGGCGGTTTTCATGGCATGCAGATTGGCACCAATCAACTCCACGCCATATTTGTCCAGCACGCCCGCTTCGGCCAAGGCGACGGCAAGATTCAAGCCAGTTTGGCCCCCTACCGTGGGCAAGAGGGCATCGGGACGCTCTTTGGCAATGATCTTTTCCACCACCGGGACCGTTAACGGCTCGATATAGGTCGCATCCGCCATCTCCGGATCGGTCATAATCGTCGCCGGATTGGAATTCACCAATACCACGCGATAGCCTTCCTGGCGCAGCGCTTTACACGCCTGCGCGCCAGAATAGTCAAACTCACACGCTTGGCCGATAACAATCGGACCAGAGCCAATGATTAAGATAGAAGAAATGTCAGTTCGTTTAGGCATGGTTGGATTTCTGTAATTTGTTCTCTACTTTGCCATAGGACTTCTGCAAGCCGCGCGATGGGCCAGAAACCTCATAGGTTTACAAAACCTGTCAGGTTTGGGCGTGCGTACATCCTGTGTAAAAAAAGGCGACACCCGATCTGCGCCGATTGGTTGTGTGTGCCGTATCGTTTCTGCGCGATTTTGGATTATATCATAGCTTTTGCGCAACCAGGGGGTAAGCGGGTCGATGAATTGATCCAAATGGCGATCCTAAGAGAAGCTCCGCGAGGAATTGCCGAACCTGCTCTTTGTATAACAAGCCATGATGGCCGCCTTCGGGCACCGTGAGCAACGCTTTCTCACTGCGAATCAGCGGATAGAGTTGCTCACTGGCCGCGTAGGGAATCACGCGATCCGCCGTTCCGTGAATCAGGTAGACCGGGCAAGTCACTTGGGCTAGCCACTGGTCGGTCCGTAGCGGATATTTGAGCAACGCGCGTGGCACCCAAGGCAAGTGGTGCGCGGCCATGGCCCGCATACTGGCATAGGGCGATTCCAAGATCAGGCGCGCCGGTTGGTGTTGGGCCGCAAGTTTGGCCGCCAACCCACTGCCCAACGATTGACCATAGAGGGTGATCTGACTTTCTGGGTAGTGCTCCTGCACATAGCGATAGACCGCGGCCAAGTCGGCATGCAGCTCGGCCTCGCTCGTAATCTGGCCTGTACTCTTGCCATAACCCCGATAGTCGGGAATGATCACGGCATAGCCCAACTCGCCAAAAAAGGTCGCTACAGGCTCTAGATAGCGGATGAGATCCGCATTGCCGTGCAAATAGAGGATCACGCCTTTGGCCTTGGGTTGAGGAAAGTGGACGACATTGAGCATTGCCCCTTCCACGGGTAGCATTGTTTCTGTAAAGGGTTGCGTAAAGGAATAGCGAAAAGTGGCTGGCAATTGGGTGGGATAAAAAAGGAGGCGCTCCTGCTGCGTGTAGATGAGCAGACAAAGGACTGCATAGGTGAAGGCCAGCGTCATGACTAACCAGAAAAGCATTTTCATGGCAGGTTACACAAGCTTCTATCCCGATAAAGAGAACGCAGCTCTAGGGGAGCGGGCGGATAAACTAGATAAATCAGTCCAATCAGCGCGCTCCCCCAAGCCGCGCGCTATTCTTGGACATCGACCGCAAAAGTCGCTTCCAGCGTCGCACCGGGTTCGAGCACTTGGATGCCACTGGTGGGGTCACCTTGGGCATAGAGGTTGACCCCGTTGTTGGCATTGGTCACTGGCTCGGCGGCAAAATAGGGCTTGGCTGGATTGTAGAGGATCAGATGGGTGCAGTTGGGCGAACAGGTGTAGACGAGTTTGACCTTGCTCTCGGGCCAGGTGATCGAGCCATTGCCTACATAGCCAGAGAAACAAGCATCGATAAAGTTCGCGGGCGTCAGCACCCGCTCCGTCGCGAAATCCTGATTCGGCGCGATGGGTTGGGCTGGCCCAGAGGGAATGCGGTTGTCGTTGGCATCGGGATAGACACTCTCCACCTGGAAGTGCAGCAAGACTGGCTCGCCAGCCCGGCTGACCGTGCGGTTGTAATAGGGATGCCAGCCTAGGCCCGCGGGCATGGGCGACGTTCCTTGGTTAGTGACCGTCAAGCGCGAGAAGAGGGTATTTCCCTGAAGGGCATAGTCGAGCGTCGTGGTGAAGGGCCAAGGCCAATTGGCATCGGCAACCGTGCGCGAATCGAACGAACAGTGGAGCGCCGTTGCCGTCAGCTTCTCCACCTGCCAGGCGCGGCCACGGACATCGCCGTGGCTCGCGTGGCGTTCGCCATTCGCCAGTTGATAGGCTTGCCCTTGAAAGGTAAAACGGCCCTGTTCAATCCGGTTGGAATAGGGAACCAAGACAAAGCTACTCGCCTTGAGATCACTCTGTCCGCCCTGGACATCCGGCATCACCGGTAGCCATTCCCCGGCCCGCTGCACAAAAAAGGCCAAGACATTGACCCCCTGCTGTGGATCAACCACCAAACGCAACTGGTCATTTGCAAGCGTAATCACACTCATCTTTCCCCCCTGAACCGTGGATAAATTTTCTTCATTTAACCGCAGATAGGGTGATCTTGCAAAGCGAGCGACGCATTATCCAGCAGAATCCCGCCTAGAGTCTGCGTGTCTTCTCACCTATTTTCGCGTAATGGGGGTACAAGTTTGCCCAAATGCCTAAGATATGCTATAGTATGAACCCGTTATGGGTCCCTAGCTCAACGGTAGAGCAACGGCCTTTTAAGCCGTGGGTTCTGGGTTCGAATCCCAGGGGGCTCATTTATACACCTATGATGGTATAGCCGTCTCCGTAAATTTTCGGAGGCGGTTTTTTTATGCAGCAGAAGCTTACCCTTTTTCAGGGGGCGCAATCGGTTATCGCCCTAGGTCCACGGCTATGTACGAGCTAAGCGGTACTTTTTGTAACGATACTTTCATGATATAGCAGATACGCCACGCCCACTGTAATCACGCCGATCAGTAGATTGGATAGCGGGGGGGCTAGAAAATCGGGCCAGCGGTAGAGCAGGAGTAATGGTAGCATTATCATCGCATAGCCCACGACCACCATGAGCAATTCACTCCATACAAAAGGGATATCGTCCACCCGCGCGCTGGTAATAAAGCCCAGCCCATGGCTACGCGCTTGGGCATAGCTGATCAGCAAAGTTCCCACCCCCAAAAGGCCCAGGAGCAGCAAGTGACCGGCGCTTGGCAGCAAGGCCCAAAGCCCAATACCTACACATAGGATCAGGTTGAACCAGACCACATAGAGGAGTGGCAAGCCGGTGCCAATCGCTGCTGCACTCAGGATCCGCACCTGGAGGGCACGCCGTGTCGATGGGGGCCAGTCGGCAGGCATCGGCAACGCCCCATAGCGGAAAACGAGCCAAGCTACGACTGGCGGCGCTAGCCCGATCCAGCCCAGAAGCAGGGCCAGCGTGGTGGCATTGGGCAGGTAGATCGTTGTGCCGGCCAGCCAAAGCTGAAGGCCAGTGGCTAGATGGGCACCACCCAGGAAAAAGCTGAGGCTGGCAAGCGGATGCGCTAGATGGGGCCGCCGAAACCATTGTTCAATTTGCGCAATGGTTTCGGGGAGTAGCCCTTTATCCGCCAGCCCCACATTCGTATAAAAGACCGGCAGACACCAATCAAGGGCACCCGGTAGGTGAGCGTAGATGGCAAACCGCCCTGCCGCTACGGCATATTCAATCGAATGCCCCTGCTGTAGCTTTCGATAAAAGGCTTGAATAAAGTGGCGGGCTGCATCTTGGGTAATCTCCCCCTGTATCGCTACTACATAGGGAAAGCCACTATAGACCAGATCTAAGGCAATGTTGTTGGCGGCTGCCGCACCGCCATGACAGCTACTGAGCACAATTAGTTGTACCCCTGGCATGCCCCCCAGCAGATGTTGAAATTGTTCCCCAGTCACATATTGGGGCTGCCCCTGCGGATCGACAAAGCGTAAGTAGGTGCGTGCGCTGAAGACCTGCGCGCTCGCGTCCTGACCGTGAAATTCGCCATGCCCCAGAAAGTGAACAATTTGCGTCGGCGTGCTTTGCAAAGCCGCCAGCAACCCCTCAACCGAGCCCGGCTCTGAGACCAAGTGATAGCGTTCCGCACCCATAACTTCGCACAGTATTTCCTGTTCGGCCTTTTGTAGGGTCATATCGATCGGCCCCGTGGGGCTATGCGCAATGACATGCACTGTTGTGTAGGGCGGTGTCATGGAAACCGGGTTTTGACGCACCGCGTCCAGCAGACGGCGCACAATTAAGAAGCGGGGTGTACGCACTAGGTGGGCGCGGGTATCTTCCAGAAAAAGTAATTCCCACGGTAGGCTCAGCAACCGGTCTGCCTGGTCGCCAGCATGTGCTTCCAGAATGAGGCGGAGGCCATGGCCTTGTTCTAAGGTCCGTTGGATGAGGCTGGGCAACTCTTCATGAAAAGAGAGTGGTAAGAGCTTATAGAGGGCATTGCCCAATGCGGCTAGGTCATCGGCGGCCGCCGCGTATGCAGGCGTCGCCGGGGCTGGCGGATTGCTATAATCGTAAAAGTGGCGACTCAGCTTGATCTGATCGCCAAAAACTTGCTGAAAGGCGGCCAATTGTTCTGTAATATCGATCCGAAAAGCTCCCCCTTGCAAAGGAAAGGGTGTCTGCCGTACTTCCGCTTGAAAGACAGCCGCATCCCCCCAAGTCGCCGGGCGCAGATCTTTGGGGAGCTGTTCGCTGTCATCCCAGTGGGTTTGGCGGCGCAAACGAATCACGAGATCCTGGTAGGTTACTTGCCGGGGCGGTTGGTTGGTCATTGGGTACCGTTCCTTGGGGTGAGTTGGCGCTGATGTTCTTCCAAACAGACGAACAAGGCCAATGGCCAAGCGAGTTTGCTCGCGTGTGTCTGTACATCCTGCAAATCGGGCGATCTGAGCGCAAGCGAATGAACAAAAGGTTGCAGCGCCTGGTATGCCTCTGTCATGACCGGCTGCGCCTGATATTGCAACAAGGCACTGCGGACCAACCCAAGCCGTTGCATCAGCGCTTCTTCGGGTTCCGCCGCCGCGTCAACCTTCGCCGCGTCAACCTTTGTGGGTAGGCACCATAGCCAGCGCTGCAGGTCCATTGGTTTGGCAGCTTCGCTAGCCAACAACGCATACTGTGCCACCAACCGGCGCGCGGCTGGGGTTGCCAGGCGGCGGCCTAGAAAGGTGAGGATAGCCGCGCCACCCTCCTGCAAACTAAGCTGCAAGAGAATGGGCTGGAGCTGGGGGAGCGGGCGCTGCCGACAGTGCCGCTGAATGCACAAGCCCAGGCAACTCTCTTGGAACAAGCCCAGGATTATCTCGGCGGCTTGGGCGGCTGGCACCGCAAGCTGCCGCTTCAGCGCCGGTGGCGGAACCCATAATGCTGTCCGCCCAACATAGGTAGCGCGCCACCGTTGCTGTTGGTCATCAAAATAGACGAGCGGCCAGCCCACCGCGGCCAGCAGCGTAGACTCTAGCCGTATACAGCCCACTGCCGTTGCCCAGAGCGCCAGGCTGACGAAGAACGCTTCCTGCCCGTAGATCCACCACAACACGAGCGCCCCGGTGCTTAGCAGTGCGGCGAGCAACCACCGGGCAATGCCAGCCAGCCGGTGCCGGGACAATTCCGGTAGATCGGCGGGGGGGCCACCCTGGCGCAAACGAGCGCGGCGTTCGCGCTGATGCAAAGCGCTTTGGTAGACCAGGAGCGCACCGGTATCGACAAGCGAAATGCCCACCAACAGCGGCAACCCAAGCGCCCAGCCTCCCCAAACGCGCAACCAGGGCAGCGGTGCCAGGGCACAAAGCCCAATCATGACAAGCTGCGGCAAGGATAGGTGATAAAGGGTGAGGTATGTTAGCCAAACTCCAGCGCGTAGGCCACCAATGGGGCTAGAGAAAATCATGACAAAGCCATTGATAAAGGCCAAGCCACAGAGCGCGAGCACCGTTGCCACCACTCCCCACCGGTCGCCGCGTACGAGATAGTCGATCCAGGGCAGGAGCAACACACCGATGACGATGACCAGCAGCCGCGTGGGCCACAGCACACGCCAGCCCCCCACTTGGGCGATGCGTTGGAAAAAGGCCACGGGATCGCGCTGTTGTACCCAGAGTTCGCGGTCTAGGGCGGCGAGCCATTTACCCAATGTTGGCGACATTAGATCGGCGACCCATTAGGCTTGAACTGCCGTGACAAAGGTCAGCCATGCCGCTGGATTGGCGCGTATTGCCGCCGCATAAATGTGGGCAAAGGCTTGGGCATCGTCTGCGGTCATGCCATTGGCTTGGGCAATCCGGCTTGCTTCTGCCTGGATGCTCTGGTAGAACGCCGCGTCGGCCAACTGCGCTGGCAATTCTTGGGCATTGTAGCGGATGGCGATCTGTTGGGTGGTTAGTAAGGTGGCGCTCAACGTCACCAGCGCCGCCGTGGTGGGATCGCGTTCCTGGCTCAAGGTGGTGGCTGGGGCGCGATAGGTGGGCAAGCGCCCGCCCAGTGCTTCCACGCGCTGTACAAATTTTTCTTCCAGGGCTGGCAAGGTTGGCAAGGCAGTGGGTGCTAATACCCCCAGCACTTGAGCGGCTACTTGTTTCACCAGCGCGCGGGCTTGGGCCACGGGTGATGGCAGCGGCGGTAGGAAGCTCAAGTCGGGGATAGGCAGCTGCGGCGGCTGCGGAATGGTGTCAGCCGCTTCGGCCAGGGCCAATTCGATTGTTTCAGTGTAGAGGTGTTCACACGCTGGGCAAAGATCCAGGTGGCGCTTGACGTCAGGATATTGGGCCACTGCATCTTCGCCAGCCACCTCGGCGGCCACAAAGCTCGGGAGCCAGCTTTCGGCAATCGCACAACTCAGGGCTGTATCGGGTTGGTCCATAATGGCCTGGAATAGATAGTGCAAGGTCGCAGCTTCTCCTGGTGCAGTGTTCGCTGGCGGCGTTTTGCCCCGATTGCTGAGTAGCTTCTGCATCTCGGCACACGCACCTAACTCGACTAGGGCGCGCTTCTTGCGCATACGAACACTGGTGCTTTTTTTGCCTAAGGCGTCGGCGATCTGCTGGAGGGTCTTGTTGTTCAGCAGATTGTCGATGATAATTTGCTGCTTCTCCTTGTTGCGCAAGCAGCGTCGAATCGCTTCTTCGGCAGCGCTGACGGAATCGCGCTCTTCCTCTGGCCCGGCAGTGCCGCTCGCCGCATTGTCATCGTCATTCATTTCTGCCTCTTCTGCCTGATCCAAGGATAGGGCCTTGCCTTCCCGCTCCATCATCTGTGACAGCTCGTGCTGCATCGTCTGCTTGGCGTATCCCAGAAAACTACCTGGCTCTTTCACCGTACCCAAATTCGGCCAGATGTTGGCTGCCGCTGCTTGGGCCACATCTTCGGCCAGGGTTTCGGCATAGCCGTGGCTGCACAGATAGCGATTTTGGGCTTGATAGAGCGCGATGCGATAGAGATATTGGTGCAGAGCGTGAAACGCTTGGTGCTGTTGATAGGGCTTGCCGCTGCAACAGGCGGCATACCAGAGTTCACAATAGCGATTCAACACCAGCCGTTCAATCGCCTTCTTTGGTGTCCCTCTTTGGGCCTCTGCCCGTTTGACAATCGCCCTACACTCGTCCGCGATCACCCAGGTTGGCTGCCAGCCAAATTGGGTGATCATTTTTTGCATGGCCTGCCGGGCTATTTCCTGAGGCTCGGCACTTTCGTCGGGCTCGGCAATGTGGGGTAATGGCTTGCTCGTCACGGGCATCTTCCTCTTCTTGATCGACTCGATAGCGCTCCTTGTAGAGGAGAATGTAATTCCTGCCAAGCTTCTTTCATCTGTTCTGAAAGTGGCACGCGAATTGACACTGAACAAGAGAAATCCGCGTCAACCCGCGTTTATTCGCGTCTTCCCCCTTTTCCCACAACTTGTTCGCGGATTACGCCGCAAAAATGTGACGCTCCTTGTTCCTTATGAGTAACAGGCCTGTTTTTAACCAATCAAACTCGAGACTCACGCGTGGGCGTCGCAACACGACGAGGGGATCCCCTTCTCAATGATTTCCAATAAGGGAAGGCATTGAGCTATGAAAAAGCGGCAACAAACCAAGTCCTATCTCGTATGGCTTTTGATCGTCTATCTCGCCAGCCGTCTGGTGATCAGTGGCTATCTATCAGTGCAGTTAGATCCGGAGCCCACTTTCCCCCTGCCGTGCCAACTGGCCGGCGGACCACAGGAGAGCTTAGGCGACGGACCGGGTAACAAAATCTTCATCTTCTAAAAAGGATCTACGGTTCATGGACCGGCGTAGCTTCTTCCGGGTGCGCCGGTTTTCCTTGCTGGCCCAAGCGTGCAGCATCCAAGTGGTGTTGCACGTCACGGCAGAGTTGGGCTGTTGTCTCCGTCTGCTGCCCTGCTAACAGGGTATACGCTTGCTGAAACAGGGGTAAAGCTTTGGCGTAATTCTGCTGCTCCAAATACAGCAGCCCCAATCCATCCATCACCGTGACCAGCGCGACCATATCGCCCACGCTTTGCCAACAGGCAATGCTTTGGTGATAGGTCGTCTCTGCTAGCGCCATTTGTTGTTGCGCCTGGTAGGCCAACGCCAAATTATTCAACAGCATCGCTAGTTGGCGCTCATCATAGGTCTGACGAAAGATGGGTTCCGCTTGCCGATACAATTGAATTGCCTGCTCGGGTTGGCCGAGTTCGGTGTAAACAACCCCTAGGTTCGTGCGGGTTACTGCTTGTTGGAGTGGATCTGCAATTTCGCCAAAAAGTTCGATAGCTTGTTCATAGCAGGCCCGTGCCTCGGCATAGCGCTGCTGGGCGCGCAGGGCCGGGCCTAAATCACGCAGCCGCCGCGCGATCATGCGTTGGTTGCCGCTGGGCTGCCAGTGGGCCAACGCCTGCTGAAAATGGTGAAGGGCTTCATCCCACCGCTGAAAATCCAACGCCACCGCGCCCAACACAGTGTGGCTCGACCCACATTCCGCATCGGTAGGAGCCAGCAAGCTCAACGCCTGCTGCGCTACCTGCACCGCATCGGCATAACGCCGTTGCAGGCGTGCCACATAGGCAAGGCGATTGAACGCACGGGCCTGGTTCTGCTGATCACCAAGCACCTCAAATGTGACGGCGCTGCTGGTCAAGTACCGGTCGGCCTGATCATACTCTCCCAGTAATTGATGCAACATCCCTGCTTGTAGCTGCATCTCCGCGGCGGTCGCCCCATCGCCTTGCTGGTGGCTGGCTTCCAACCCCTGCTGCACATAAGGCAACCAATCGCGGCGATGGCCTGCTTGTTCCATTGTCGGGGCGGCCTTGATCAGCACTTGGCTGGTGAGCGACCAGAGCGCAGGTACCTTGAGCGCATAATCCAACAGATGCATCAGCCACTGCCGTTCCGCCACCGGCGGTGCCACCGCACCATAGTGGACCAGTTGTGCCAATCCATAGTGGAGGGCGTTGGTCAAGCAGTCGGTAAAGGTGCCGAAGCTTTCGGGCGTGCTTGCCTGCGCTTGCGCCGGAGGACTGAGCTGTTCGCCAAAGCGACAGACCTCCCAGATGAGAAAGTGCGCGGCGAGCGGGTGGAGGTAATAGCGAAGAGACGGGAGCGCTAGCGTTGGCGCGTCGGCTTCCACTGGGGCGGTCTCCAGCCAGGAAAGCTGCCAGCCTTCCTGGAGCCTCATGAGTAGATCGGTTTCGGGTAACCCGCTGATGGCTGCTATCACGGCGGCGGTACCACCACTGCCGGGCGTCAGCAGGCTCATGGCGATCAGAAGCTGTTGCCCGCTGGCCGAGAGCAGCTGCCAGGAGGGGTGATAGATGGCTTGGTAGAAGTGGCCTTCCTCCGCCCCGGACAACCTAGTGGCCAGGGTTTGGGCTTGGCGCAGATGGGCCAGAACGGTGGACAGGGGCAGATAGGCGAGTTGCCCGACCACCAATTTGAGCGCCAAGGGCGAACCGCCCGTGGCGGTGCTGATCTGGCTCAGCGCTTCTTCCGGGGCTGTGATCAGGGGGAAACGCCGTCGTTCTTGCGCCTCTTCGCGCAGAAAGCGTATCGCTGCTGGCTCGGACAGGCTCCCCAGGTGGATGGCGTAGACCTGGCCGGTAAAGCGCAGGCGACTGGTGCAGAGCAGCTTGCTGGGGTTGAGCATGGTGTAGAGCCGGTCGAGGAGCAGCGCTTGGGGGTCTGCGGCGGTCTCCAGATTATCCAGCACTAGCAAGAAGCGCTGGCGACGCAGCAGGGCCTGTACGCGCAGTGCCTTCTCGGCTTCCGGTAGCTGGGCGAGACCGGGCAGCCCCGCTTGCAACACAATAGCATTGAAGAGCCCATCCAAGGTCAGGCTGTTGACGGGCGCGCGCCGCAACGCTGTGGTCGCCCCGGCCCCACTACCGGCACTATGCGCGGCACTGATCCACAGAATGTCGGCAAAGAGTTGCCGTTTGAGCGCCTGGGCCACGACTTCACGGGCCAGCGCCGTTTTGCCCATGCCACCTTGACCGTCGATGGCTATGATCCAACGCCCCTGGGGATCCTGGAGCGCGGCCAGTGCTTCGCTGACCAATGTCTCCCGCCCAACCAGGGTACGATAGCTTTGGTTGGGCAGAAAGAGGGGGGGGCTGGCCGGCGACAGGGGCGGTGTGTCGGCGGTCGGTGCGGGGGGCGGGCTGGCCGGAAAGAGTTCGCTACAGAGTTCCGGCACGCGTGGATACGCAGCGCTTTGCAGAAAGCGGGCCAGCCAGGCTTGATCCAGATCACTGCGCGCGCGAATCAAGTGCGCCAGCTTTTCTACATCGGCCAGTTTGGGCAGATGCCCTTGCCGCCAATACTCCACTGCACTGCTGCCGCCCCGTTTGTTCAATGCATAGCCCACCTCATCCTGCACCACCTGAATCGGTTTGTCCCCTTCCCAGGCGCTGATGCGGTAGATCGCTTCGGTTAACAACTGCCGAAAGGTTTCCGATTGGGCCATTGCGTACCCTCACCCTTTGCCTGACCCGCCACGGCAGGCGGTCAGGGAGACAGGCGGTCAGTAGGAGCTTTGTTCACAAAGTTTTTTGATAGGCGGTGGGCGCATCGCCTTGATGAAGATTGCGAAGATGTTGCGTATACGCTGACCGCCCGGCGCTTCAGCCCTGGGCGATCTATCAAAACACTGCTTCACTGACCGACCGCGTTCCGAGTAAATTCCGAGTGAATCCCGAGTGGCACTCGGCACAGGCCCCCGCCGCCCGGTGTATGCTACGTTCTAGCGAACATGATCATGTAGCTAAGCCACTCATTCCTTTGTTGCTTGTTGGGGAAACACGCGTGTACCGCCTAACTGGCGGTGAGATCTCCCAACTCGATGAGCCTACTTTGCCTATAGGAGGCTCTCTATGAATCTGCATCTACTTGCTCAGCCCCGCCGTTGGGTGCTTGTCCTGGCCACCGCCTTTGTTTTGGCTGCAACGGCCGCTTCGGCCCCGATCTGGTTGGATAATCTGACTGGCGCCACGCTCACACCCGCCGCCTTCGCCTGCTACCCACAAGGTGGTGGCTGCGGCTAAGTTTCGTCTTGTGGAAAAGGGGTACTTCATGAGCGCCCCTTTTTCGCCTGCGTCGCTTGCAGGTGCGCAGTTAACTCTTGTCGCAGCAGGTCAGCGTTCGGGTCATCTTTGAGCAGGGACAATTGGTCAAGCGCTGTCTCAAAGACAGCAATGGCCTCGTCATAGGCCCCTAGACCCTCATAAGCCAGCCCCAGACCATCCAATGCATTTAATGTGCCAAAGCGGTCACCCATTGTTTGATACAGGTCAGCACTATCTTTAAAGCGTTGGATGGCCTTTTGCCACGCCTCCAACGTCAGGTGACCAAGTCCTTGGTTCGTCGAAAGTTTGGCAAGATATAAGAAGTCTTGGCTTTTGCGAAAATAGGCTTCAGCCACATCATAGAGCGCCAGCGCCTGGGCAGGCTGATCTGTGAGCCAGTAAAAGATGCCAAACTCCATTTGCGTAATGGCGCAATTGTACCAATCCTGAATTGTCGTAAGAACGTGAATAGCCTTCTCATAATACCGGGCTGCCTGGACATAATCACCCTGATTGCGTGACACATTCCCTAAATGTTGCAAATTCCATGCCGCGCGTCGTTGATCACTATGATCTGTATAAATTTGCAATGCATTTTCAAAATAGGACTTTGCCTCCTGCCACTGGTACCAGCTAACCGCAACCAATCCCAGCGTTGAGAGACCGGCTGCTCTTTCTGGATCAGTGTCGGGTAAGAGTGCCAGTGCCGTAGTCGCCAGCCGTTGCGCTACAGGAAATTGTCGCTGGTGCCAAGCCATGCGCGCCAGTTGGTTCAGGGTGCGTGCTTGGCCGTTGGCGTTTCCTACTTTGGCAAATTCTTCCACGCTCGCTTCCAGGGCGCGTCGCGCTGGCTCAAATTGACTTTGTAAGCGATAGAGATGGCCGATGTGCAGCTGCAATTCCGCGGCGGCCAGTGCATCGTTGGCTTGCTGGCTGCCCGCCAGACCTTGCTGTAAATAGGGGAGCCAGTCATCGCGGTGGCCGGCCATTTCCATCTTGGGGGCCAGCGCCAGCAGCAGGTCGCGCCCAGCTGGCCAGGCTTCCTCCAGATGTAACGCAAAACTGAGCACATGGAGGGCGCGATCACGAACCTCGTCGGGAAAGGTCATCCCCGCTTCTTCCACCCCTGCCCGCGCCGCGTGTACACTCCGCAAAATATATTGGATAAACAGGGCTGGGTACTGGGGCAGTGCTGAAGGCGCTCGATCTAGTAGCTCTGCGGTCACCTGGGTAAATTCTCCTTACCAAAGTTCATCTGCGGCTATGCGGCGTTGCAAACTCCCATCCACGCCAAAGGCCACCAATGCCTACCTTCCCCGGGTAGGCCGACCGATTGCTTCTACCATACCACAAATTTCAAGGTAAGACAACCACTCGTCAACGGGCGCAGCAAGGCCAGCGCGCACGTCGTGCTCGCGTCCGGAACAATCCGGCGGCTGTTCGTGAAGGGTGTTAACCCTGCTGGAGCTGTTTAAAATTCTATAAAAAGGGGCTATGAGGGTGACAGAAAGTGGCTCCTCATTGCATTATCCATTATATCAGCTAGGCCCCTTCACGGTGACGCTGGATGCAAGGGGTGAAGCCACGTGGCGCGGAAAGCCGTAGAGCTGTCCCGGGACTCATCTTGCTGGGCACCCATAAACGCTTAGCCATTTGTCGCAGATTTGCTAGGGTATGCAACCAACGACCATTTTAGACCAAGCAACTTTTGATGAATTGATTAATACCCTGGAGCCTTTTCTGATTGATCCCAATCAACGGCAGGCTTTGCTTTGGTCGGCCTTTCACAACTCACCGCTCTATCGTCAGATTAATTTTGCAGGATCATCCCATATTTTTACCATTAACCTAGTCAATACCTTGCTACAATATGGCGCAGATGAGCAGGGACGCCACCCCATGATGCCCCTCTTTGCGGTCATTCGGGCGCAGGTAGGCTCCAATAAGCAACAAAAGATCGACCAATTGCAACAACAGCTTCAGTTGCATTTGTCGCAGAAGGGGTGGATCGCTTGCGCGCGTTGTCGTACAACCAATCGCACGACAGCCCAATTCTGTCGTTCTTGTGGTCATACCTTGAAACCGCCTATCTTCGGTGGACGGCAGGTGCAGCGGCTTGTCGCCGCGCGTCCGCGGCTGCCACCACGCGCTTTGTTGGCGATGACTGGCCTAGTGCTCCTGAGCGTGCTAGGGTGGGCTGTTGGGCAATTCGCCCGGGAAGGGACCCTGGCCCCGGCAGGCACGCCCGTGCAAGCCGCCGCCACCGTCACCACATCCCCTGGGGTTGCCGTAGGTGCTACCCCATTTGCCACGCTGGCGGTGCCGCCGACACCAGGCGCGGCGGCACCGTTTGTCCTTTTCTCGGGTGACCCGCGCAGCAGCTCGTCACTCTGTCGCGGCTTTCAGTCCCAGTGTGCTTTTGCTGACTGTGATTTCTTGGTCAAGTTGATTGAGGGGCCGGGCTGTGTCGAAGGGGATGACGATCGGATTGTCCCTGGCCTTTATCGTGTAACGCTGACGGGCCGCGGCTCTATCCTGGCGGGGCGGATGACGAGCACTGATCCGCTCTTTCCCGTACCTGCCGATGGCTATGCGGTGACCTTGTCCGGTGCGTATACCTTTTGCTGGCCGGGCTGGCGCGCCGCCACCGAGCCATTTGGCATTCTGGCCGTCGTTCAGGAAGCACTGCCGAACCGTATTGATCAGGTCGAGATTCGCTATTTGGGAGCAGCTTGTCCATAAATGATGCAAACCACGCGTGATGAATTTTCGAAGCTATACCGCGCACTCCTTGATCTCCTTATGCCGCATCTGATGACGATCCCCGACCGACAGGCAATTCTCGGGCAAGCGGTGTTGGGCCAGGTGGTCTATGGGCTGGATCTCCACGGCGCCGCCGATATTTTCACCGCGCGTATGGTCAATACGTTGTTGCGCCAAAGTGATCCAGCCGCGAATCCGCCAGCGATCATTGCGCTCCTCAATGTGATCCATGACCGCTCTGGCTATGATAAACAAGTGGTGATTGCCGAGCTACGCTGTCGTTTGCAAGCCTATTTGGCGAGCGGCGAACCCATTCCTTGGCCTGCGCCAAACCGGCAGTTCACGGTGATTGCGGCCTGGCTTGCCGAACGCGTTTCCCTAGCCGGGATCCCGCCGGATTTGGACATCAGTTGGGCAGGGCGTTTTATTTTTCTAAACCGGAAGCTCACGGCTGGCATCCGGCTGGAACAGCTATGGACGGTGATGGTGTGGCTGACGATCTGGGTTGCCACGAATGGGCTGGTTACACCAATGTTGCGCTGGCCCCTGGCCGATGTCACCCAGCGCGGGTGGGCTGCTCTGCTCTATTCGCTGGCAACCCTGGGCATGCCCTTTGTGGTGGCGCTGGTTTCTCCGGTGGACCGCCAGGGTGAAATGGTTTTGACAAACCGCGCCGCATGGATGCGTTTTTGGTATCTCAAGGTGATTGGGGCCTGTACTGGTTATTCCCTGGTTGCAGGTGCGGTGCTCGTCGCGCTTGTGGTTCACTATTTAGGGGGGAGCGTACCGCGTGGCATCCAGTGGCTGCTGACGCTGGTGCCACTGCTCTTCAGCCACATTGGGGCAAGACGCATCCCCGCTGATCGGCTGAAAATGTATGGCGAGATTCGCCTGCATGCAGTGGATCGTCTCGTGATTGGGGTCTGGCTGCTTTTGGGGCCAGGACTGGCAGGCGCAATTTACGTGGGGTATCCCGCGCTTACCAATCCGGGGATGGGCTTCTTGGTCTTGCTTGCGGGCAGTGCCGTGCTCTTGTGGGAAAAGCAAAAGGTAGCCGAGCCCAGTTCCAAGCAGGCTCGGCTATGGGTAGACTGCACCCGCATTACGCTTTTCGGTCTCTTCCTGCCGTTCCTCTTTGTGCTCTTGATCTTTGGCTTTACCCTGACAACGCCATGGCCCACCCCAAGCGACTGGTGGGTGTTGCTGCTGACAACGCCGTACCTTCTGGGCATTAGTCTGTTAGTGGCAACGATCTTTGTGCGCAACCCACCCACCGTCGCCATTCGTGCGCTCGTTGCTCTTTGGCTCGCGTTGTGGCTGATCGCTTTTGCCCTACGGCTTGATCTGCGTCTGGGCGTGGCGTTGGCGTTCGTTCTCGTCATCTGTTGGCTTGGGTGGGGGCACCGCCGTTGGCGACCTTATTTGTGGGTGCATCCCAGCTTTGGCTTGCTCTGGGTGATGCTCGGTGGCGCTATTTATTTGTGGGTACAGGCGCTTGTGCCCCCTTGGGGGATTCTAGTGAGCTGGCTGATTGTCATCACCGGTTTGGTGACCTGGGCATTTCACAAACCAGCCCAAACCAAAGAAATGTGATGCCGTTTCTCTTGGTTTGGGCGGGGCGACCCACCCGCCGCAGCGCAGTGGCAAAGACGAGAAATGAGAAAATAGCACAAGTCGCGCATTGTCTAGCAACCGTGCATGTCGTTATCAAAGTAAGCAACCAACCTTTTTTCTAGATACTTGGCAAAGGATGCATGATGACTCAGTTAGATTCAGCTACGTTGAAAGAATTAGTGGACTTTTTCACGCCGTTGATGGTTGACGAAAATAGCCGCCGCGCTTTGTTGCTGTCGGCTGTCGGTAGCTCGCCGGTCTATGCGCAAATTCAGTTGAGCGGAGCCGCCAACACCTTCACGGTCCAAATGATCAGCACCCTCTGGCAATTTGGCGAGATTACGCCAGGGCAACCGGCGTTGAGCGCCTTGTTGGAAGCCAGTCGCGCCCAGGTTGGCATGAATCGACAACACATAGTTGACCATCTCATTGCCAACGTTGATCGGTTGAGCGCAATGGCAAACCCCCGTCCGTCTTTTTCTGTGGCGGCAGATAGGTCCAGGCTCTGGTCTACTACACCGGAGTTCACCTCCTACTATCACAAGAGTTGGGCGCTCGTCATCGGGATCAATCACTATGCGGATCGGCGCCATGCTCGGTTGGCCAATGCTGGCAATGATGCGAAGGCCATGGCGGCGATGCTGCGCCAACGGGGGTTTGAGACCATCCACACGCTGTACGACGGCCAAGCCACCCGTAGCGCGATTATGGGCTGGCTACGCAACGAGTTGCCCAGCCATACGTCGCCTAACGACCGCGTGCTCTTCTTCTTTGCTGGTCATGGCATCACCCAATCTGGCCCCAACGACCGTAAACGGGGCTATCTGATTCCCTACGATGGCAAGACCTTTGCCGATTATATTGACATGGAAGAGCTGCGGCAAAGTTGTAGTGTGATTCGTGCTAAACATATCCTAGTCTTGCTCGACTGCTGTTTTAGCGGTGTTGCCGCCGTGACTGTGCGCGCGGCCCTTTCTGGCTCCGCTCCCCCCATGGATGATGCCTATTTAGCACGGATTACCCAACGGCGCGCTTGGCAGGTGCTCACTGCCAGTGACAACGATGAACTGGCCGCCGACAGCAGCACCGAACCGGGCCATTCGGCCTTTACCAGCGCGCTGTTGGCGGGGCTGGCCGGTGCCGCTGATCACGATAGCGATGGCCTGATCACCGCTACCGACCTGGCGAGTTATGTGCGTCCGCGCGTCGTGCGCGAGAGTGCCGCCATTGGCTGGCGGAGCCAAATGCCCTTCTTTAACCATCTGTTGGGCAGCGATTTGGGTGACTTTGTCTTTACCTCCCCTACCCGCAAGACGCCATAAAGCGAGGAAGTTAGGTATGGGGCACGCAAATTTACATTTTCCCGAACAAGCCGCCTTGTCACCGAAGTATCAACCGTATTATCAAAGAAGTTGGGCCGTTGTGATAGGGATTGATGCCTATCGCAGCCCCCATTCGCGCCTAGATAACGCTTGTAACGATGCCCGGGCGATGGCCACGTTGCTACGTGCGTATCGCTTTGATCAGGTGGTCGCTTTCTATGATACCGGTGCCACCCGCGCGGCTCTGATGCACTACCTGGGCGAAGAGCTCCCCAAACAGGTTGGGCCTGATGACCGCATCGTCTTCTTTTTTGCGGGGCATGGGCTTACACAAAGCGATGCCAGTGGACAGCAACACGGCTATCTCGTCCCCTACGATAGCCATCGGCTTGATGAATATATTGACATGGTAGAACTGCACCAGCTTTGCCACCGGCTGCGCGCCAAACATATTTTGCTGCTCTTGGATTGTTGTTTTAGTGGTGTAGCCGCCATGAAGCCACCAACTCAGGTTGCCTCTCCCTTCGCACCAGGTGATTTGCCTCAAGCCGCTGCGTTTTTGCGTTGGGTGACGCAGCGGCGCGCTTGGCAAGTGCTCACGGCTGGCGCAGCGGATGAGATGGTCGCGGAACGGGGGGTGCAAGCAGGCCGTTCCGCCTTCACCGCCGCTTTAATCACCGGGCTAAAAGGTGCCGCTGACGATAATGCCGATGGGTTGATCACGGCCAGCGACCTGGCTACCTATGTCTGTTTGCAGCTAGCACACGAAAATAGGCTACGGGGCTTGCTGCAAACGCCTTTCTTTGCCTGCCTATCAGGCGCGGCGAGCGGCGATTTTGTTTTTGAAACCCATCAGCTTGCCCTGACTGAGCCCGAGCCTGCTCAGCTAGCTACGCCTGCCCAAGCTGTTTGGCGCGCCCCCCAGCTGCTGATTAGCCTCTTGTGGCTGGGGGCTCTTGTCTCATGTCTCTTTGCTTTGGTCGCGCTCCTTTTTGCCAACGTTCCCCTGCATACCAACCCACTGGACCCGAACAGCGCTACAACCACACCAGAAATGGCGCTAATGACGGCCATGGTGCTGATGGTGGTGGCAGCCGCCGTGGGCGGCGTTGCCTATGCTTTGCAGCGTGGCCTGATTGGGCAACCCGCTTGGCAGGAAGAGGTAGTACGCCAATACAAACAGGAACTACAGCGGTTGATCCCGGCTTTACACCAGGCCCCAATGGACGACAAAGCGCGCCAGTATGCCCAATGGCTGACCGAGCAAACTTGGCGGCGGGTAACCGACAAGCGCCGCCAAGCTGCGCTGCTCTTCTATCTCTACCAGCAGAAACTTATTGTCAACAAAGCCGTGATCTCGTTGCGTGATCTGGATCTCTCTGGCCTCGATCTAGCCAAGCGCAACTGGCGCGCGCTCGATCTATCGTATGCGCAGTTGCAAAAAACCAATTTGAGTAAGACTTCTTTGACTGAAGCCAATTTGCAGGGCGCTGATCTGAGTAAGGTTTCTCTGTGGCAGGCCGATCTACGGGATGCGGCGTTGGATGACGCTATTGTAGATGAAGCCAATTTATCGGGTGCCACTATAACCGAACGCCAGTTACTATCCACAAGATCCCATCGCAATATCAAATGGATCGATGGTACGGTGCGTTAGACAATCCCAATGGGCAATCACGCGGGCAATAGCAGGTATATGAGGTAAAAACAACCATCATGATCAATTCTCCCACAACCAATCCCCACAAAACATTGGGGAGAACTTTCGCACTCTTCTTCTGCTGCCTGAGTGGAGCAACCCTCTTTCTGGGTGCTTTCTTTGTCGTCGCTGCGGCGACTGTAGAGCTTGCTGGCCTTCCACTTGGCACCTTTACCAACCCACAGCTGGCTGGGGTGACCGCGGCACTTTTCTTGATCATTGCCCTGGCGTTGCTCCTAACGGGTCGCCACATCTGGCGACTCTGGGGGCATGAGCAGAAGCCAGAAAAGGCTGGCGCGCAAACGACAGTAGGCTGCCTGCTGATCAGCAGTTTGGGCTGCGGTCTATGGGCCGTTCTATCCGCGGTAATCACCTTGTTGAGCGGCCTGATGTTGATGACTGGCGCAACGGCTGGCTGGCAAGATGTATTGGTGGCATCATCCGGCTTTGTCATCGCTATCATTGTCATGTTGCTCATGGCTGGCTACATTCAGCGTTTTCACGTCCGTCTACAGCCAACAGAACAAGAGCAAGCCCTAACAAACTATGTGACCAATATCCAGCAGAAAATGTCGGATCTAGGGATCGTAGAAAGTAAAGCGTATGTGCAGACGCAGACGTTAGCGCTCCTCCCTCAGCTGGACGCCAACCGTAAGCGCACCGTGATCAAGTTTCTCTATGATCTAGGCTGCCTACGTGGGGCCGAGGCCATCCAATTAAACGGGGCAAATCTCAGAGGGGTTGACCTACAAAAGCTGGAATTACCCCAGCTCAATGTTCAGGGTGCTGACTTACAAGGCGCGAACCTACAACAGGCGAACTTTGGGCGCGCCAACTTCCACAAGGCGAATTTGCGCAAAGCCAACTGTAGTTATAGCAATTTCTATCAGGCCAACCTTTGGGCCGCTGATCTGCGACAAGCAACGCTGACGGGCGTTGATTTCAAGGAAGCCAATTTAACGGCGGCTACCATTACCCTCGCGCAACAAAGATCGGTCCGCTCGCTAGAAAATGCCCTGATGCCAGATAGCACGCGCTATATGCCGCAGCCATAAGGGGGTCTACTTGGTTGCCAGCCCTCGGCCACAGCCTAGGCAAAATTGCGCCCTAGCGGCATTTTCGCGGTTACACTGTGGACACTGCAGCGTCTTCTCGCCAAAACGTAAGATCATTGAGCCAAGGCCAATCTCCGCATGGGGCCGTAGCCGCTGTTCGGTTTGGAGCGGTTCGCCGTTCAGCCGCACGCGATGCTGCGGACTGGCCGCTTGCAGCCAGTAACCATTGGCTCTTTCGACCACCAGCGCATGGCGTGGTGCCACCCCTTCACCAGCGTAGAGCACAAAATCGTCACGGTCGCCACGCCCCAGCACAGTTGCGGGCTTTGTCAAGTCTAGCCGGTGGCCTTCTTGCGCGCCACTGCTTACCACCACCAACCAGGCGTCGGAGAGCCAGCGTTGAAAGAAGGCAATAAAGGCCCCCAAAAAGGCCCCCAAAATCACCAATGCCAGCCAGCGACTGCCGGTGCCGCTGGCCAACCAACTGTTGATCAACTCAAACGCCCCACCGCCTAGATAACCACCGATCAGGCCGCCTAGCCCACCACGCAGGAGGCGCACCTGATCTCGGCCCGTGACACCCTGTGCCAGACCGATAAAAATGCCGACAACAGCCCAGCCCAAGGCGCGCCCAACCAGCCCCAAGCCAAGTGCGCTTAACCCTTGAAACGCGGCCTCGCCTGGTAGGCTGCCAACTGCCCCACCAACCGCGCCCAGCAGCGCACCAGTGCGCGCGCCAGCGATGGCGTTCTCTTTGCGGCCATGGAGGATGCCATCGACGGCCCCAATGGCTGCGCCAATGCAGGTGCTGACCAGGGCAAAGTAAAGTGCCAGTAAACCATATTTGGCAAGTTCCTGTGTCGGCTCTGGCAGCGCCAAGAGTTCGGCTGGCAACCAGCCCACGGCGCCGCCTAGCGCACCGGCCAATGCACCATAAAGAATTGTTCGTGAGTTCATGGCTAATCCTCGTTTTCCTTCTGCCGTTTCACCTACCAACGCCGACCTTGGCGACGCCACCAGAGCGGCAACATAACAAAGAGTGGCAATAATAAAAATGTCGTTAGGGCCAAAGAACCCGGCGCGGCACCCGTTGCCGCCGTTGGATGGATCAAGGAGATGAACGCCGCCTCGGTTGCCTTATCGAAGATCTCCCCCAGCCCAATGACGGCCCACATGGTGGTGGCATATTGCGAAGAGCGGCTACCGTTCTGTTGTTGCGAGTGAACCTGCGGCCAGGAGCCATCGGGGCGTTGGTGGTTGAGCAGCCAAAGTACGCCTTGGGTAAAGGACTCTTCGGCTAGGCCAACGCCAGCCAATTTATAGGCATAGAGCGCCTGACCAGTGGCATAGCCATTACTGCTCAATCCAGTCGTTTCACCCCAGCCCCCATCGCCGTTACGCTGTTCCTTGAGCATGGCTATCCAGCGGGTGATGTCTGGGTCATCATTGGCCGCGCCACTGGCATTGAGCCCGATCACGGCAAAGACAAAATCCTGCGTTGTGCGTAGGTCCGCTCGCCGTAGCCATGCCTCACCCTGCTGAATGGCACGCGCATAGGCCAAGTTTTCGCTATGGCGTTGGGCTGCCGCCAGCGCGCTTAACGCGGCACCCGTAGTCATCGCTTCTCCTTGATCAATCGGGGCTTCTTGATGATCGAGAGCCCAGTATCCGGCATCTGTCTGCTGTGTTACTAGCCAGTCGGCCAACTTCACGAGCGTTGGTGCATACTCAGCGCCAACTGCTTCGTCGTAGCGACTGAAGCCGATTCCAGCCAACACACTTTGCACGACAACCCCTGGATTACTCCACTGACCCGAGCTGATGTACCCCTCATTGGCTTGGACCGAAGCTAGATAGTCGGTCAATTGTCGCGTTTGGGCCAAGTTCACCGTGTAGTCGCTGCCGTGGGCAACCGCGGCGCCCATGATGGCAAAGCTCTGTACATGGCACCCATAGCAGCGCTGTTGCTCTTGCCAAGCCACGGCTGCGGTAAGTAGCCAGTCTAGCCCCTTTTGGCCCGCTTCGCGCGGGGGAATCGCCAGGGCAACCGGGGCCATCGCTGGCGTGGGCGGCTTGGCCGCCACCGCTTGCCCCACCTTTACAACACCAACCGCGCCCAATAGATAAATCAACAAGGCAAGGCCGATGAGACGCGGAAGCGTTAACGGACGTTGCGGTTGCGGCTGTGCCGGTGTAGCGCCGACCGTAGTTGGTGTGGCCGCTGGTAAGGGTGGGGTAGACGCTGGTCTGGCGGGCGCGGCCAGGGTCTGGCCACAGCGACCACAGAACTTGGCCTTTGGTTTCGTCGGTTGGCGACATTGAGGGCAGGTAGACATGGCATTTCTCCTTCTGACCATAAGGGCTTGTTTTGCATGCCTTGCATGTTTAAAATCCCGGTAAGCGCACTCCCATCCCTTTCAGTGCCCACAAAAATCCGGCGCTTGCCGTCAGTTCATCGAGGTTGCCAATCAGCGGCAGGTTGTCGGGGATCAGTTCAAAGACGCCCAGGGTCGGGTTGACCAGATAGAGGAGACAAAGACCACCGACAATCCAGACGCCAACTGCTCCGCGGCTCCGCTGATCGGTTGCCGCGTCTTCTGCTGCTGTCCTGCCGACTAGCACGCTGCCACACCGTGTGCAAAAGCGTGCGCTTATTTCATTTTGTGTACTACATTGTTGACAGATCATCCGGGCATTCCTTCTATTCATAGATGGCGGTCCGCACCACTTAGAAGTTACGCACTGGGGCCAGACCTGACACCTTTAACAAACCTGTCAGGTCTCTGGTCACGCTGATCAACGGCGTAACTTCTCACAAAATTGGGGCATGGGGTTTGTTTCCTTACGCGCTGGTTAGAGATTGTGGAAAACTAGTTCATGCGGACCTAAACGAAGCCGAAACCCAGGTTTGAGCAGGTTAGCCCCCTGTATAGGGCGACCCTCCACCCAAGTCTGACCACTGCTAAAGTCATAGAGGACATAGTGCTTATTGTTTTCAAAGCGAATTTCGGCGTGGCGCGGCGCTAGCCCGGGTAGCACAATCGTCGCATTGGCGGCGCTGCCCAGTGTTACGCCCGCTGGTGTAAGCGGCCAGTGCTGTCCGCTATTCGTAGCCTGTAATCGCGGGCCGACGCGCGGCGAATAGGCAACGGGGGGATAGGCGCTAAATGCTGGTGGTCGCTGCGGCACCGTCCTCACTTCTTCCAAGTCAACAACCAGACCACCACTGAGAGCCGCCAGAAAGTTATAGGTGGTCGCGCTCAAGAGCGTTGTGATGCCTGTTGAGAGGCCACCGAGCCCCACGACGAGGCTGGCTATGAGCAAGGGAAAACGCCACCCCCAGCCAACCATGCGTTCTAACCATGCCGCAAGGGCGGTCAGATTGAGTAATTCCAGCAAGCGAATTTCGAGCCCAAACCGGCTAACTTCTGGCCACGAGCCCAACCATGCCTCCACCCCAGCAATGAGCAGTGCGGTGCCAATCCCAGCCAAGATCCCTGGAATCAGCAGTGCAGTCGCACCAATGACAAAGCCAAAGCGAAACGCAGACAGGAGCGAGACGTGACGAATGGCATAAGCTTTCATGCTAGGCTCCACTGCTGTCCATGGCTTCCACACGGACAATGATCGCGGTGATATTATCAGGCCCGCCGGCCGCATTGGCTGCTTGAATCAGTTGTTGACAGGCTTCCTGTGGTGGATGCCCAACTACGAGCGCCTGAATTTGTGCTTCTGTCACCTGGCCGGATAAGCCATCGGAACAGAGCAAGAGCGTATCGCCGTGGTGTAGCTCTTCCTGAAAGATGTCAACTTCAACCTTAGGCCGATCCCCCAGCGAACGGTAGATCAAGTTGGCCTGAGGGTGCTGGCGCGCTTCTTCTGGGGACAACATCTGCTGCTTTACCAATCGTTCGACCATCGAATGGTCTTCGGTGATCCGCTTCAGCGTTGTCCGATTGATCTTATAAAGGCGGCTGTCGCCAATATTGGCGGCATAGAGGCGGTGGCCGATAACCAACGCCGCTACCAGGGTGGTACCCATATCTTTATGCACTTGGCGCGCTTGCTCATAGACCGCTTTGGCCGCGGCCTGACATGCCTGCTTGACTAACATCTCATAGTCAGGTTCAGCACTCAACAGGAAGGTCGTTCCTTTTTGGGCAATCGCCATCAATTGGGGCCAGAGGGTGTCGGCCAAGGTTTTAGCCGCTAATTTACTGGCAACTTCGCCGCCCTCATGCCCACCCATGCCATCGGCAACAATATAGAGCCCTATGGGGCGATTGGTTGAGTTGTGGACGCTCGCCCTCTCCATCGTTAACATGCTATCCTCATTGATCTGGCGCTGTTGGCCTACATCAGAGAGCCGACCGACCAGCAGATTGATATTGGGCTGCGTGGCTGGCTGGCCACCAATCGCTTGGCTGGCCCACAAGGCTTCCATGAACTGTTGAGGTGTGTCTAGCATGGTTTGGTTGGGTGCGGTTGCTGCTGTGAAGAGCGCTGCCAATGGCGTGGTGAAAGCGTGCCCTTGTAGCTGTGCCTGTAAGAGGTTGGCTAACTGGCGGGTCTCTTCGGCCATCACCTGCTTCAGCTCTGGGCGCAGGAAAGGGACGACTGTTTCCACTTGGCTCAGCTTCACTTGGGCGTCGTCGAGGATCAGGATCTGGTCTGCCTCCAATCGCGGAAAGTGAAGTTGCTTGCTGGACAGATAGGCGAGGGTTTCGGCTATTTGCTGGCCCCATTGGCGTACTTTGGTCAAAGGTTGGGGTTTGGGAAGTGTGGCAAAGGTGTGACCTTGTTGCAAGGCCAGAATGTCGTCCATGACAACGTAGTAGCGGGGCTGCTTGTTGAACGGCTGATCGACAAAATAGGTATGGAGATTGACTAAGCCCGCATGATTCAGCCCTTGCTTGATAAGGGCAATTTTACGGGCGAGAACTGTCTCCTGCGCTGCCTCTTGTAGCAGCCAGGTTTTGGCCGGTTCTGCTACCAAAGGCGCGCCGCATTGCCCACAAAATTTGCTATCGAGGGGGGTAGCGGTTTGGCAGCGTCCACAAGCGTGCAGGCGATACTCTTTCACGCGATAGGCATTTACGTGCTCTGGGCTTTCGGCCAGAATTTCAAGTACCTCATACCGTTGCTTATCGGTTCCGATCAACTCGCCCAGTGGTAGTGCGCCAAAACGCGGCTGTGTGGCTGTGTCCAGTTTTTGGGTTGGGGTTTGTGGCGGCCTGAGGATCGAGTTGATCGGGGTCGTAGGTGCCACCGGCGTATTGACCACGGCAGTGGGACTGCTACTTACCGGCGGCATCGGTTTACCACAGTGGGGACAGAAGCGGGCATTCGTATTACGATAAGCTTTGCCACAGGCTGGACAAGAATTCATACCGCTCCCCCTGACTGATTATGCCGAAAGATAAATTGTGTTTTGCCGATACCCAAAATGACGCCATCGCGCAGCACATTTTCACGGCTGCGTCGTTGGTCGATCAAGAGCCCATTGGCCGAACTTAGATCTTTGGCAACAAAACGATCCCCTGTCCGCACAATCTGAACATGTTGCCGTGAAACTGTATTGGGGTCGGCAAAGTATTGGTCGATGACAATGCTATTACCGGGATCACGACCAATGATAGTGATAGGCTGGGCTAACGGATAGTAAAGCGTGACACCTGTTGTCCCGAGCCGCGTTTCCAGATAAGCTGTGCCAGCGGCTGGTGGACTAGATAACCCGTCCATTGTTACGGAAGGCTGTTGCGGGGGCGGTCTCCGCACAGGCGGGCCATGCCAGTATAGGAAAAACCCAACTAGGCTAGCTAGCAGCGCTATCAGTAGAGTGATGGCGAGTGTCAGCCAAGGGCCATTTTCTCTCCCCCAGTTGAGTAGCCTCCAAACAGCTTGTCGGGTAGCGCCAGAAGCTTCTCCGGCGGCTAGCTGTTCTGAGGGAGGATGCACCCCTGTCGGTTGAATGGTTAGGATTGGTTGCGCCGCTGCCGTCAATGTCGCCATGAGGGCTAGTGCGGCGTTATCGGTTGTGGAAGGGGTGGGTATTATCGTAGCCGGAATTCTGAGGACATCCCCTGGGTGGATTACATCGCTGGTCAATCGATTGAGCGTTTGGATCTGTTGGGCAGTCGTGCCATATGCTTGTGCGATCTTGGTAAGATGGTCGCCGGGCTTGACTGTATAGGTGATTATGCGCTCGCTGGCGAAGGGGGTGAGTGCTTCTTCCCCCGCCACCGCAGCTACGGAGGGAGATATTGTGGCTGTGGTACTCCATGTGACAGTGGCTGTGGGTGTCAAAACCAAGGCGGTCGGCGTATTCACCGTCGGTTGGTCAGCGGGAAGGGTCAATATCGGTGTGGGCTGTATCTCTGTCATCATTGGGCGTGCATTGGACAGCCATGCGGTACATCCATTGAGCACACAAAGTAGGCCGCCTATCACAGCGAGGTAACCAAGCGTACGTCCGTGCAAAAATAGGTGTACCCAATGACGCACACGCTGCTTTGGTTGCATCTTCTGTTCGCGCTGGCTAATGTCGCCCATGGGGGTTCATCCTCTTTTTATGAAGCGATTTCAGGTTCATGCTGCCGGTTTAGGGCCACAGAAAGCTACTCCGGTTGACGGCACCGATCACGCCATCAATGTTGCTTGACCAAACAGAAGCATTTTCAGAGCGAGTCAGGAAGTTGTGCAGCCCATGCTGCTGATTGTCGATAAGCTTGCCTTGCTTGCCTTGGATCAGGCGGATGACCAGCTGCCGGAAAGGCGAAAGATTATGCTCGGCCAGGGTCGGTGTGCGCGTATAGGGATCAAACTTTTTATCACTGGCGATCCAGCTCCAGTCGCCCCAGACTTCCTGAACCAGGGCATTGATCCGGTCGCCTACATCGCTGCGTTTGAGTGCTTGCTGCATGGTTGCGCTAGTGATGCCCAGCGTTGGTAATTGAAAGTCGGCTAGGTGATCCAATAACGCATTGACAAACTGTTCGCTCTGCTGGGGATAGGTATTCCGAATCCGCGAATTGCGGGTAGCTGCCAACACCTGTGTCCGCAGTTGTGTTAGGCTGCTCGGTACAGTAGGTACGGCCGATGCTGTCGGTGCAGCTTCTTGGGTTGCCGTTGGCGTAGGTTCTTGGGTTGCCGTTGGCTGCTCGGTTGATGTGGGCGTTATCGCAGCGGCGGCAACCACAGTCTCTTCGATCGCAGTGGCTACCCAATCCAGTGTAGGAGTTGCCGTTGGCAAAGTCTGGGTTGCGGCGGCAGGGTTGATGGCTGGCGTTGGTGTACTTCGTGGGGCTCTGTTCGCCTCAGTTGGCAGTCGCACGACGGTTGGTGTTTCCTCTGCACCCCCGAGCGTGGGCAACAGCCGCCAACTCTGCACGACAAAGCCAAAGGCCGCGACCGCGATCAGGATGACCATATATTGGAACCATAGCAAGAGGCTGCGACGCCCTTGTAATTTTGTTCGCATGTTGCCACCTTTATCACATATGGCCAATTCGCTTTATGGCGTGTTTATGATTCTATCTCTGGTAGCGTACAGCCAGCTTGAATCGTTATGGAATCAGCTCGAATCCAGCTTTCACGAATATTGAGTACCTTGAACCACGTACTAGACGCAGTACGACCAATTAATCGTAAAGATCTGCCTTTATAAACTGTGCCCACTTTGGCATCAGTAGCGCTTGGGCCACTCATTAGGTTTGCTATGCGACAAGGGGCAGTAGGCACAGCAATGACCAAAATGGCCCACTGCGGCGTCCGCGTAATTGCGTATTCACGCTAGATCTCACTCGATCACCAAATTAAATAGCTCCGGCGTCAAGCCCTTGAGTTTGCGGTTCTTTTTGTCCACATAAATTTCAACATCTATCGCATGGCTCGCAAAGCAGCCAAAGTGCGGTGTGTTGACCGTTAACCAATGAACCAGCGGTTCTAGCCGGCCATGGAGATAGCCGCGTGGGCCCTGATTTTCGACGGTGAAATGCACGACCCTGGGGCCTTCCCACCAAGGGGCAAGCCAGCGCGGGTCCGGCCAAAGCCCCATGCCCAACTTGCTTTCCACCTCATTCCAGTTATGTTTACAGCCCGGCGTTTTTGCCCCTAAGGCGCGCAGGGCCATTTCGAGGGCAATGTTATCGTCCGGCAGGCCGTTCGCCTGCTGCACTTTGATCAACATCGTCTGCCCATCCTCGTTGGCACTTCCTCGGCCAAACAACCCACCTGCCGGTTTGCCAAAATGTTGGCAAATATCGGCGAGCGCCCCTTGGCGCAACAACTGGACCGCGTCGCGCCAGTTGGCATCGCACCATTCAACCAACTGGCGCACATTTCTGATTTCTTTGCCATTCACCACCACAAACCCCGGTTGCTTGTCCACCTGGGGCGCCCGCGTGGTCGGCGCAACCAGCACGTTGCCGTTCGGGAGCGTAGACGCTTTCCCACACGCGGGACAGAAACGCGCGGTCATCTTTATCGGTTTACCACAGTGAGGACAGGGGCGGGTCTGGGGCGTGTTCTGACCATGAAGGGCCGCAAGCATCTCCGCTGCGCTTTGGTAGCGGTCCGCCATATTGATCGACATGGCTTTTAAGATGATACTGCCGACCCGCGGACTTAACTGCGGGGTGTGCTGGCGCGGATCGACTAATTGCTCAACCCCGCTAATGATGCTGGTGGCTTCGGCTGGCATTTGGCCCGTGAGCAACCAGTACATGGTGGCCCCAACCGCATAGAGATCGCTAGGCGCATCGGTCGTGCCAGATTTGGCATACTGCTCGGGGGGCGAAAAGCCAGGGCTAACGCCCAAGGCTGCCCGCTGGGTCTTCATGCCGGTGCGACCAATCTTGACAATGCCAAAATCAATGAGCTTGATCGTGCGGGCATCGGGCAGCAGCATGATGTTGCCCGGCTTGATGTCGCGGTGGATAATCTTATGCCGGTGGGCATGCTCCAGCACCTGTAAAAGCTGGCTCATCCAGCCGTTGACTTCACTTTCACTCAAAGGACCACGACCTTGGCGCAGCCGTTCCTCGAGCAGATGTTCCAAGGATTGCCCCTCGACATACTCCATCACAACAAAGACATATTCCGGCAGCTGGGGTACCGGTCGCTCGGAGAAGGTCTCAAAGAGCTGCGCCAAATTAGGATGGCTGAGGAGGCGCTGTACCGCGACCTCTTGCCCTAGCTGCATGAGGGCGTCCTGGGAAAGTTCGAGCCCCTGCTTAATGGCATAGCGCTGCCCACGCGCATCGGTTGCTAGGTATACATAGCCAAAGCCACCTTGGCCCAGCATTTTTTGAATGGTATATTGACCGCGGCTCAATGTTTGCCCTGGTAATAAGGGTGATGTCTGCGGTTGTTGCGCCATATCAATGCCTTCTTTCTTCCCCAAGGCGTGCCAAGGCGACAGCGATGTTATCTTCGCTGCCCGTAGCATTTGCCCGATTGATCAAGGGTTGGGCGATCGGGGGCCTTTGTGGCTTATGTCCCGGTCTGAAAATGAATCATTACCCGTGCCAAGCGGACTTCATCCCCGTTTTGCAGGAGCATCTCCTGATCCGGCTGGGCCCGTTTGCGGTTAATCACAGTGTAGTTGGTACTGCCCAGATCCTTGATAAACCACTGCCCACCCTGTTCATAGAGCTCGGCATGGCGGCGCGAGACGCCCGCGTCGCGGTCGTGGGGTGTCAGGTCAATGTCTGGGTAGATGCCGTCAATGGGGTCGAGCCGGCCAATAAGCAAGGTTTTGCCCGGCGTCAGCTCAAAGGCGGTGCCATCACTGTTGATGACCAGCTTGGCGGTGAGGGGTGACAGCGGCGGCATTGTGCTGTTCTGATCCGCCGGCGCGATTAGCGCTCCTGTTGAACTCCCCGCCGCGGGATTTGCTGGAGGCGATACCGGCGGCAGGGCCGCGCCACAGTTATCACAAAACGCTTCGCCAAGGGTCACTGGATTGCCACAACTTGGGCATTGCATAGAGTTGCTCCTTTATTATTCCCCAGCATTGGGGCTACTCTGCGTAAATGGGTGATTTGGAATACGAGTCGGTAATGGATAGTTACATTTTTGCTGTTCTTGAGTCGCCCCTAAAGCTGACAGGTTTTGCAAAACCCGTCAGGTCTTTACGACCGCGTCTCGCTGAATAGCAAAAAACTGAATCAACAAAGTATCCACAACAGTCCTCTTTCAAAGTAGTTTGCCAATCATCCTTGCACCACAAACGTCCCGGCGATCTTGTCATGCCATGCTTGTTTCTGCTTATCCCACAGGGGCCAGAGAAAACCAACCAAGCCGAGCAGCAGTACATTCATCAAAAGGGCCTCTGCCCCAAACCCAATCAGGTAGCGCAGGAGCGCGCGTCCCATGCCCGGCGGATTGCCATTCCGCTCCACCACGCGAATACCAGCCATGCGTTTGCCGAAGGTCTGGCCGGTCTGGGCGGTTGGCTGAATGAGGTAGAAGAACTCTACTAGGATGAGTAAGGGCCACCAAAGGCAGTTGATCAGCGCCGCGGAATTACTTTGCCGAGAGCCGATCAACAGCCCTATGAGCAGAAAATAAAGAACCCCCAAAATCAGGATCTGGATGACAGTATCAATCAAATAAGCGCCTACACGTTTCCCATAGGATGCATAACTCACTTGCGGCAGACTGATCAGGTGAAGTGGGTCAACGAACGCTGGCTGCATCGCGAACGCTGGCGTTCCGCTGTGGCTCTGGGGGATCGCTGCTGGTTGTGGTGCCTGCCAGCTAGCTGGTGTGGTAGAGACTGAGAGCGGCTGGCTGCGTAGCGCTTGGTGCATCTGTTCCATACTTTGCCACCGGAGGGCGGGCTTTATATCGACAGCTTTGGCAATCACCTCCTCTACAGTTGGCGAAATCGTTGGATTCAACCGGCGCACCCGCTCAAAGGCAAAGGGGGTAAGGCTGGGCTCCTGCCCGGTTAGCAGATGATGGAGTGTAGCGCCCAATGCATAGATGTCACTGCGTATATCGGTCTGCCCTTTGCCATGCTGCTCTGGCGGGGCATAGCCCATGGTGCCAAACGCCTGCGTATCTTTGATCTGTCCTGGCTTGAAATGGCGGGCAATCCCAAAGTCGATGAGCTTGATTTCGCTATCGGTACGCACCATAATATTGCTCGGTTTCAGGTCGCGAAAGATGATGGGCGGATATTGATTGTGGAGGTAGGCCAATACCTGACATAGCTTTTCCGCCCATAGCATCACCTGGCTCTCGGGCAAAGGACCACGATTGCGGACCAAGCGTTCTTCCAGTGTCTGCCCCTGAATGTACTCCATAACCAAATATTGGTTGTTGTTTTCGCTAAAGTAATCTACAACCTTGGGTAAATTGGGGTGATCGAGCTTGGCCAGTAGCTCGGCTTCTTGGCGAAAGGCTTGAACCGCCTCCTGCCGCTCTGCTGGATTGGTGAGGGCCGCGTCGCTCATCTCTTTGATCGCCCACTGCTTGCCGGTCAAGCGTAGATCGTCGATCAGGTAGACGGCAGCCATGCCGCCCTCGCCTAATTTCTGTGTAATTCGGTACCGACTAGCCAGTAGCATAGAGGGCTGTAGGAGCCCCGTCAGTTTTCCAGCGAAGGGTGACCTGTTCGGGCTAGTTGGTTGGCTCAGGGTTGTGCCACATTGTTGACAGAAGCGAGCATTGACCGCTAGGGTTGCGTTGCAGGTGGGGCAAGTTTGGGTGAGCGGGCGTGAACAATGCATACAAAAGCGTGCTCGCTCCTGATTTGCATTACCACACTGGGGACAGCGGATGCTCATACTATTTTTTCTCCGTTCGTAGGTGGCTCCAAAGGCAAAATGTCACTCGCCACCTCTACCCACCACTGGCACGAAAGAGGAGCTCAGCGCCCCCGATCTTGATCCGATCCCCGGATTGGAGTATCTGCTGTTGCACAGGTTGGCCATTGACCCAAAGCGAAGCATGATTCACGCGGTGCAGCACATAGCCGACCGGCTCGCGTTTCACTTCGGCATGGTGGGGCTGCATATCCACAATGCCATAGAGACCGAGATCACAGCCATCGGCGCGGCCAATGCTAATAACAGGCTTGTCAAGCAAGATCTCTTTGCCCTCGTGCCGTCCACTGGAGATCACTTTGAGGGTGCCCAAGGCACCTAAAACTTGACTCGCCACAACGGGCATCAACCCAACAAACAGGCCGATGAAGGCCCCCAAAAGGGTGAACCCTAGCGCACGACTAAAGGCTGGTAGTGCAAAGATAGACCCCATCCAAAGAAAAGCCAGACTACCCAACACGCCCCCCGCCAGTCCACCCACCGCGCCCAATCCCATTCGCCGCCATGAACGGGTACGCACGCCCTCTCCCACGCCGATGGCCAGACCCAAGAGCGCCCACCCGATCACGCGCATGATGGTCGTCTGGGAAAATTGTTGAAATAAGAATTCACCAATGAGCAACCCCAGTACACCGCCACCTAAGCCAGCGCCTAGGCCACTAACCAAGCGGCGAACCAACACCGCTATGTTACGTTCCATTACCCCCTCAAAGCCGCTCATGAAGGCCCCAATGGCAATACCGATCACCGCGCCGTTGCAGAGCGCATCAAGGTATACATTGCGGGCCTGAACACCTAGCAATGGATCCAGCAAAAGCCAAGCTAGATAACCTCCCCAAGCACCAGTTAAGCAGCTATAAATCATTTTCCAGCGTAGCGACATGGGTGACTCCTCTCCCGATTAGCGTGTAATGCCCCGGCTTTGGACTGTAATCGACTGTGATTCCGAAAGGTTATCCGGCGATAGCTGCACCGTTACCGTCGCCGCGTTCAGCGCTTTTTCGGCAGTAACCCGCCATGAGATCTGCGTAAAATTACCACCGGGGGTAACCGGCTGTTCGGCTGGCATGCCGTTGCTCAACACGAGCCCGTCGGGTAAGTCCAAACGCACGCTTTGGCCAGCTTTGGGCATACCCACCAATGTCGTAATCCAAAATTCATCCCCCTGATTTACCTGACGATTAAACGAAAGGCTCAAGGTTGGGTTACGGCTTTCTGTGCTAGAGATGCCGCCCAAGCCATAGTAGGTGATCAGGGTGCGGCTGGCCCCTGGCCCCAATGCTTGCGGGTCAAAGTAGAGGCTGATGGCACTATCGGGCGTGTTACCGGCTTGCCCACACCGTTGCAGTGGGTGGTCATCGCCGCCTAGTGCTCCATAATATTCCCAGGCCCCTAGTGTTTCACACCAGGCGGAAATCACCAGCCGGTCGGGGCGAGTGGCGTCGGCGCCTTGCAGCGTCAAATGGACGATAACGCCCGGGTCCGCCAGATCTGGCTTTTCTAGGGCTTGCACAAAATCTGGAATAGCCGCCCCGCGCAAATCGACCGCGCGATCTGTGATGCCTTCACGCCCAGGGACCACAAAAGGCACACCATCATTATTCCCAATCAAGGTATCTAGCATCAGCCGCAGGCCAACTGTTTTGGTGACACTCCCCTGATTCGTCAACGTGTATTTAATTTGGATGGTATCGACCCGGCCCGTATTGGTGCCATAAACATATGCAAGGGTTTGCATCACCGCTATCTCATCGTTAAGCCATACGGCGGTCGTCTGACCATTATTGGTCTGAGGCGGCTGCTCAAGTCCTCCCTGCCCATATGGCAGCGTTGCACTATCAATCCATAGGCGTGTATCGTTTGTGCCGCCAGCTGCGTCAAAGGTCAAGAGCTTGTTGTCATCCGAGCGATTAGCTGGATCGCCTTGCAAGGTGCGGAGACCAAAACGGCCGTCGGCGCTAGCTCCCAAAGAAATTACGGCTTGGCGATAATCGGCGGTTGCAGTCGGTAGTGGCGTTGGCACTACGGGCGTGGGCATCATCGGTTGCGCTTCGGCGATGGCACCTACTGATGTCGCCAGGGGCGCGTAGAGAAAAGCGGCCATCAGTGCAAGGAGCAGGCCACCGGCCAAAACGCTCCCTATAAGCAGGTGACGAAGCAGGTAGGCACGGCTTAAGGTGCCAGTGGCCGGGCTGGCGGGGGAGAGGGGGGGCGGCAGTGGCGGTGGCGCTGGCCGGAGCGGCGGTATGGCTGTCTGAACGTGCTTCGGCTGGCTAGCACCACAAGCACCACAAAACTTTGCACCGGGCCGCAATTCCTTGCTACATTGTACGCAGTGTTGTTCGCTAACCTTGACCACTGTTGGCGCTCCGCTGGTCAGCGACGCCCCACAAGAGAGGCAGAATTTTGCTTGATCCTGGTTGGGGCGTTGACAGGTTGGGCACAGCATTGTTCTTTGCTCCTCGCGCTTTTTAGACAGCCTTCTGAAGATAGATAATGCGGTTCTCGCGCAGATTCTTTCAGATCCGGTGATGAATTCATTATCGCTTTTCTGGAAAGCGGCGTAAGACAGGGCAGCACTAACTGAGTACATTGTTCACAAAGTTTTTGGGTAGACCGCCCGCGCCCAACGGGCACCCAAAAGGCACTGGGCTACCGAACAACGCTGGCGCAAGCCCGCTGATGAAGATTAATTTAGAAGTTACGCAATTGATCAGCGTGACCAGAGACCTGACAGGTTTGTTAAAGCTGTCAGGTCTGGCCCAAGTGCGTAACTCCTATAATTATTAACTTCGGTAAAGCAGCGCGGATGGAAATCAGCGCCTGCTCGGTCAAACTGCGCGAAAGCGCACGCGTAAGGTCTACCGGTTTAATTTCTTACCCTTCATCAGCGGGCGGTGCTTACGCGGTTGTGTCGTGGGAACAAAAGTGTTCGGTAGCGCTAGTGGATGAGTGCGAGGAGATCTTGTGCTAGATTGATGGGCCGCACCAGTCCTAATTTGCCGGGTGAGTGGGCAACGCTTGTCTCTGCTGAAGGAACGCCCACCAATTGACCCGCGCGATTAATGGCTGCACCCCCGCTGTTGCCTTTATTAATTCCAGCATCGGTTTTGAGCCAGCCCTCGTCGGGTAAATAGCCGGAGACAATGCCACGTGTAATGGTGACGGTGGCTCCACCTACCCCAGGATAGCCGATAATGGTTAATTCGTCACCGATCTGGACTGTGTCCGAATCATCAACGGATAAAGGTGTTAGCCCTAGATCCAGCGGTAACGCACCCCCATCGTCGGTCGCGCTGATCTGCAATAAGGCTAGATCCAGGAGATAGTCCGCCTGGACCAATGCCGCGCGATAGCGGATAACCGGTGCTGCGGATGACTGACCTAAGGGCGGCATAGCAATCAAGATCAGCCCTGCCTGATTGTGGAGTTGGCGCGTCTGAATGTCACCTAGAACATGAAAGTTAGTTAAAATATGACCATCGCTGGAAACTACCGATCCGGAACCAATGGAAGCGCTGTTGGATTGGCCATCGTTAGGGACAATGACCTGAATCACACTGACCAATGCCTGTTGTAAGCCATTGGGGGTCGCGGTTACAGCAACGCTGTGGGTGCTGGTAGGCGTAGTTGCCTGCGGCGGCGTTGCCAGTATAGCGGTGGTAAAGCGACGCACCCCAACAAAAAGAAGGAGTAACAGCAAACCCACACCCCACAGCCACCATTGATGCTTGCGCCCTTGTCCAGAACGCTTCTTCCTCACTGCTCCTAGCTGAGCAGCCTGTTGGGTAGATTGTCCACTAAAGTGGTAGCTACAGTGGGTACAGACGCTGGCCTTCCAACGATTATGCGTTGCACAGCGCGGGCAGACTTTCATGGTAGCTGTCAGCGTTAGTGGCACTTGGCCCGCGGTCGGGGGAGCGGCGGCTGGCGCACTGGCCGGCGTCACTGGCTTAGCACCTAGCTTTGTGCCACAACGGGCGCAAAAGTGGGCATTAGGTCGATTGGTTTGTCCACAATGGCTACACAGCATCGCTATTTATACTTCCAGACACAAGGCTATTGCGCCCATACGCAAACGGGACCCTGATTTTACGGCATTACGGCCATTGATGGGACGTTCCTCTGTTGGATTGCCGCTATAGCTAATGAAGGAGCCGCCGCCCGCTAAATCTTCTACAACCCACCGTTGGCCGTCCTGTAACAGACGCACCTGCCGTAACGCTGCACCTGGAATAATCAGATCACAGGCTGGATCGGACCCTATAATCAAGCTGGCCCCAGATAAGGGGATGCGTCGTTCCAAGAAGGTTGGCTGTGATTCGGATTGACGGAGCGTGAGTTGAACTTCACCTAGACGAAGCAGCGAGCCGTTGCGCAAGGCATTACGTTCAACGCTACGCAGTTGGCCTGGATTTCCACTAAAGCTGACTTGCGTATGACCAGCACTCAAGTCGTCTATCACATAGCGATGGTCACTAGCCGTAATACGCGCATGCTGTGGCTTGACGGAAGCATGCGCCAATACAATATGAGACCCTGGCGCACTACCAATCACTGTTTCCGGCGTAACAAGGGGCAGTTGCTGAACAAGTGCTGGTCCGCTTGGGGTGACCATGGCCCCGTCACTTATGGATCCCGCTCCGGTTGCCATGGCTATTGCCCCAGCGGGTACAGCTATGGGGGATACCGCGGTAGGTGTAACTTTCGCGAGCGGGGTGGGCATTGGGGCGATGCCTGCGGGCGATGGGGAGAGGGTCTTGGGTTGAGTGTTTGGTGAAGCTGGTGGCGTACCCGCCCTAGGCGTAAACGATTCTTCTAGCGGCGGGCTCGGTCGCCGTTGCCACTGGGGCAACTGATAGAGTGCCGCGAGCGCCACCAGTAAACTGGTCAGGAGCGGGAAAAAGAGCACTGGGTTGAGGGAGGTAGCTAATACACCGGCCACGCCATAGGCTCCTCCTGCTTGGATCTTCTCGCCGCTCGCCGTGGTAAGTGTTACCTGCAGGTTGCGTTGTGTGCCATCTAGATTAGGTGTTACTGACTGATAAGTCAAAGCATATTCGTTGCGTAAATTGCTCCCGATTTCTAAATAGAGTTTCTCTAGTTCATCGGCACTAGGCGAGAAATAGTACTCGCCGTTACTTGCATCGGCCAATTGCTTTAACCCTGCGCCATCAACATCGCTGCCCAACCCAATGGGATAGACAGCAACATTGGCGTCCCGAGCCGCGTCTATGGTTGACGCCAGGTAGTACGCTCCATTGTTATCGAGGCCATCTGTCAACGCCAACACAATCTTGCGGCCACTAACTGCGCGCAATTGTTCGATAGCAATTTGGACGGCAGAATAAAACTCGGTGCCACCATAGGCGCTTAGGGTACGAATCTTGTTCAGTAAGGCGCCCTTGCTCGCAGCGGTGACGGTTGCTAGTGGCTCAATAAGATCAACCCCATTATTAAATACGATCAGCCCTACCTGATCTTGGCCTGGCTTAAGCTTCCCGACAAAACTGATGGCCGCTTGTTGGGCACTGGTAAATTTACGCTCGTCGTTCATACTCCCGCTTTGGTCGATGACGAGCACAATGGTAGTAGCCTGATTCCCGGCGGTGGTAAACTGGGTGATGGGAACTGACGAACCGTCCTCGGTGAGGACAAAGTTCTCTTTCTGCAAGTTCAAAACTGGCTGACCGACTTGGTCGTTCGCGACTAGATAGGCCGTTACTGCCGGAAAACGACTTTCGTCCACATAGGTGATCTGCGCACCGGTACCGCTCACGATGCCATCGGTTGACGAAAAGCCTGGCGCAGTTTGCATTCCTGTGTTGGTGGAGCCGACGCCAAGCCCCATTAAGAAGGTCCAAATCACCGCAAAGCCCCCCAGCAGCGCCAATAATAGGGTCCGTTGAGCTAGTTGTTTCATGCGCGCTCTCCTGCATCAGTTTGAAAGATAAAGCGTGTACGACCAAGCTGAATTGTGTCGCCCGGTTGTAACACATGTTGTTGCACGGCTATTGTCTCGGCTATTGTCGCGGTCATTGTTTCCGTGGCGCGCCGCAAAAGAACGGAGCCATCACGGCTCACAATCGTGAATTGACCATGGTGATGGACGATTTCTGCATGTGTACGCGCCACATCGGGATCATCAGGCAGCACAATATCGCAGCGGTCGGCACCACCAAGGAGAATCTGGGCTCGGCGCGGGTCGAGCGTGCGCGTTTGGCCTTCCAACCGGCCCCGCGTGAAGCGCAACCAGGCCGTGCGCAGAATATCTTCGACCAACCCGATTAAGGCACCGATACAAGCACCCAAAATCATCAACCCCACCGCGCCGCTGATCGAGAGCGCCAACGCACGGCTTAGTTCCAGGTTGAGCAAAAGCAGGGTAAGGCGCTCGTAGGTCGAGCCACCTAGCAGTCCGCCAAAGAGACCGCCCAACGCACCGTAGCTGCCCTTGCTAGGCATTCCGGTGACACGCCACTGGCCTAGCCCCAACAGCGCGCCAAAGAGCGCCCAGCCCAACGCACGCGGCCATACGCCGCCACCTGCCAATAAAAAGATCAGCTCGCCGCTTACCAGACCAATAAGCCCCGCTCCAGCGCCAATCGCGGCGCTGAGGGTGCTTTGGTGTAGGTTGGGCAGGCGCAAGCGGCCAGCCAGTTGTTCCGCACTACCCACGGCGAAGCCGATACAGCCACCCACCAGCGCGCCGAAGAGTGCATCGCGCAAGAGGAGCAAGAACGTCTGGCTCGTCTCAAAGCGCAAAAGGAGCGTGATGAGGGCCCAGCCGATAAGTCCCCCTAGGGCGCCGAGAATGGCGTTATAGTAGATACGTAGTCTGTCAACCGTCATCGATTACCTCAATTCATTACGTTCGGAAGAGCCGCGTAGAGCTGCCGATAAACACGAGATTGCCGTTGTTCAAGCGGTGAGATTGTCCAATTGCTGCACTTATATCATGTTTGCCGCGTGGAAAAGGAAAAAGGATATGGGCTGGCTGGCGAGCGCAAGCTTGGCACCAGCGCTATTCCCGACATTGCGGCCATCTAACACTTCCTGTCGGCTGGTTGGGCAAAATGTAGCCTCTGGGCAATTCTGATGACTACAAGTAGAGCTGGGATAGCCGACTGGTAGTTTCTTCTCCAGCAATAGGTTACAGAAGCTGACTTACGAAAAGCAGGAAGATGGCAATTTCGCTCCCAACAGCGACGATGGCTGCTCCCCAAATGGCGAGCAGCCGTGGCCACGCGGGCACCACTTCGACCTTGACAGGCACCGTGGCTGTATCGTTCCCCGCGCGGATTTCAATGGTCTCATCCAACTGTACGGGTCCAATCAACCAGTGGCTAGCGTGCCAGTAGATCAACCACAGCAACCCTTGGGCTAACCCACCGCCTAGTAGGGCAGGGATGCCAAAGAGGAGTGTCTGCTGCCAGGTGTGGGGCGCTTTCCATGGTTGGGCCACGGCACCCTGTTGTGCTGCCCACTGCCAAGCCTGAGTCAGCAGAGCCGGTGCTGGTTGTTTTACCTGCGGCAAGGTAACTTGCGCCGTTTGTGCCGTGACGGTAAGGGTGGCCTGAGCGTCGATAAACGTTTCCGGTTGAACCACCAGCCAGTGCGCCGATGTACTCACCTGTCCTTGCACCACCTGCCCTTGAACATTGGTCACGGTGAGTTGTTCTTCAACCGTACGCGCTGTTGTGCCTTGCAAGGTTAATGAGAAGGGCATAATATGGAGTTGCGGTATGGCCGGCACCGAGACAGGCAATGCCGCCAGCGCTGGCTGAGGAACTATGGGGGTTTGCTGATTCCCACTCGGTAATGGGCTAGACGAAAAGGGAATGTCTACCACTGGCAGCGCCAAGACTGGCAAGCTGAATTGATAAGTGTGCGCCTTGGTGTTGAGCGAGGGCATGGTTGCAAGAATCTTTTTCGCATTCTTACATAGCTTTAGCGTACTACGCATCTCGGCGATTGTCTGGTAGCGCTCCTGCACTTTCAGTTTAACCGCCTTTAGGATAACCTCTTCCAGGCGTGCTGAAACCTGGGCATTGAGTTGCCTAGCTGGCGGATATGCCCACGGGTTTTGTGTGACATCGTAAGCCGTAAGCAAGATCAGGAGCGTAACCCCCAAGGCAAAAATATCAGAACGTGCGTCAGTCTGTCCTTTGCCATATTGTTCAGGCGGTGCAAAGCCTGGTGTGCCTAATAACTTGGTATCCTTCCGTTGCCCTGGTTTATGAAAGCGCACAATGCCAAAATCGATCAGTTTGAGCAGACCGGTGCTGCGTTCAACCATGATGTTGCCTGGTTTGAGATCGCGATAGATGATCGGCGGGACCTGTTGATGTAGGTATTCAAGCACGGCACAAAGTTGAAACGCAATCTTTAACACTTCTGCTTCGGGCAAGACACCCGTACCCGCCATCTCTTCTAATGTTTCGCCCTCGATCCATTCCATGACCAGATATTCTTTGGCACCAGTCGTAAAGCGATCAATGACTTTGACCAGATTGGCATGATCAAGCTTACGCAACAGATCTGCCTCACGATGAAAATCTTGGATGGCGGTTGCAACTTCAGCCGGATCTAGGTTTTCTACGCTCATCTCCTTGAGTGCCCAACCTTTGCCAGGCTGGCGATTGTCAAGCACTTTGTAAACAGCGCTCATGCCACCTTGGGCTAACTTGGCTACAATGGTATAGCGACCATTCAACACGAGGCCGCTGGGCAAGCTACCTGTACCAGCAAGCTGTTGCGGCGCATTGGGGTGGGTCAAGTTAGCAGCACAGCCGCGACAATGTTTTGCACTAGTGCGGTTTGTCGTCTGACAGTGGGGACAGCGAATTTCTGCCAGGGGCGCGCCACAGCGAGTGCAATGGCGCGCTTGGCGGCGATTTTCCTGCTGACAGTGTAGACACTTTTGCACTAAGGCACGACCACAGGCAACACAAAATTTGGCACCCCGTCGGTTTAGCCCATTACAACCTGGACATAACTGCACATTGAGAGGTGCCCGACAACGCGCACAAAAGTGGGCCCCCGCGCGATTTGCCTGTCCACAAGCGAGACACTCAAACATACCTTAGCTCCACACCCAATCTCTATCTGATTCGCTGTCCTGCTGATCAATATAATGCGAAAAAGCGTAAACATCTTACACTTTTGATGACTGGCTGAACGCGACTACGCTAGCGCTAGCTTTCAGCTGATTTGCTCAGCCTATTCTATGTGTGGTACGACTTTCACAACTGTACCAAGGCGAGGATGACAACACTGCACAGGAGCAGACTAGGCAGGTGTAGATGGGTAGGATGTTCGCTTCTGTATTGCATGCTTTCTCCCTTTTCGTCTGGGCTCTATAGGCCGACCCACGTATAGTCTGTAAACAGAATGAAGGTGATACCTACCCGTGTGCGGAAAATCCGTCCTCCTTCAAAGCGTTGCATTTGAGCGAAATCATCGGGAATTTCGCGGTCTTTGGGCGCGCCAAGTGAACGCTTTACCTCTGTATCAAGACACCACAATAGGCCAAAGCCCATTGCGGGGAAACCGTAATGGCGAGCCTCTTCGCAGGCAAAGGTAGGCATACGACTTTCCCATGTATCTGCGTGAGTCGACCACCCCCCACGATTGCGCAATGTATAGAGCAAGCGGTCCGTCGCTTTAATCCAAATCAAATAACCACCGGCAAAAGATTCAACGGTAATTGCGCCTTGGTGCAAGGGGGTTGTGGGGCAACCCAACTGTTGCTGATATCGTTGCCAAGCCGCCATAAAAATGGGGGCGGCTTGGCAGGCTGGGGTATTCGTCGGGAGGACAATCGCTGCTTGTGTTGCTTGCGCGGCGCGGGTAGCTGCGGCAATGGTTTCTGCAACCTGTGCCTGAGCAGTTTGTGTCGCTACTTGAGCAGAAGCGGTAGACTGTGCGTTTACGGTGGCCGCGACGGCGGTGGCGACTGTTTGGGCTTCCATGGTCCGCGTTGCCTCTCCATGGAATGAAGTCGCGGCGATACTTACCGGAGCAGTAGGTATCGGCGTTGCCGCGAGGGCGGTCGCAATAATGGCCGCCGCCGCCGTCGCTGTTTGATCAGCCGTGGCAAGCGTTTGCAGACCTGCGCTGCCAGGTGCCCAACGCGCCTGGTCCGCATAGGCAGACGTACAGCTAAGCGTACCAAGCGCGAGCATCCAGAGGATGAGCAGCAGAAAAATAGGGAAACTTATTTTCATCGAATCATGCCTTAATCGGGAACCAAAGAGGATTAACCAGTTATTGCTCGAAATAGCGTTGCACATCTGCCAGCCGCCCCTCGAGCAGCGCCATACGCACTTGGTCTAAGGTACGATACTCTGCCATTTGCTCAGTTGTACCCGTAAACGTTTTGAAGAGCGTTGCGTGAGCGCCTTTGAGGCGCTCTACCAAGTGGATAAACAGACCGGCATCAAAGGGTACAGGCCCCAATGTGGCGGCAAAGGCGGTGTGCCATTCAGCATCGAGCTGCGCTAGCGTTTTACCATAGATACCGCTGTAATCGTTGCTTGGATAAAGTCGCCCAAATTTTTCTATACCATAGGTTTCGATTAGATATTTCACAAAACAGCCAGCACTATAGTAGTTCTCTAAGTCACGAATATGCCCTTGATAGGTTAGCCTTGTCGAAACCCAAGGTAGCCTGTCCAGCTGCTGATAAGCCGCGCAAAAGGTAGTCATCGGCATATGTTGGGCGTGGGCAATAAAATCCATACCGACATAAACCGCAGCACCTTCGCTCAACATGGGGTCCGTTGGGCGACCAAAAAGCAGCCAGACAAACATATGCGTCAACTCATGGGCAATGAGGTAGGCTACGTCATCTAGATTGCCGCTGCCGTCATCCAAAAAGACAAAATAGCGATCCGCCGAGTAGCTGTGACCGCGCAGCGATTGGTCCGGCGGCGCAAAGGGCGAACCAGCTACATACACATCAAAACGGCCAGAGAGTGTAACCTGGAGCATTTGTTCATGGTGTGCCAGGGCGCGGGCCGTCAGGTTCGCCAGAACGTCGGGGGAATGTGCTGGCAGGGGATCGGGGGCATAGTGCAGGGTAAAGCGCTCCGTCCTCATGGTCAGTGGATAGGCCGCGGCTAGATCACCTTCCAAAATTGATAAAGGCTGGACCGTAATTGGCGTAGCAACAACGGGAACCACTACCGGTGCTAGGGCAAGCGTTGGTATTGCTCCAGGGATGATTAATGGTTGGTCTGGATAGATCAGATCGTCGATCAGCCTGTTCGCCATTTTGATCGCCGCGACCGTTGTTTGCTGCTCTTGCGCAATAGCACTGAGCGTGTCACCGGCTTGCACAATATAAAAAGTAGGTATGCCCCTTAGGGGCGAAGGTTGCAAAGAAAGCACCGCTGGTGTTGGCATGCGCGTTGGCATCGTTAGGGATGGCTGGAGGGTGAGATTCGGTGATATCGTTGTGGCGAGGGCAAGCGAAATTGGTGTAGTAATAGCAACCGGGCTTGGTGGTGCTGCGGTATGTACACCGACCTGATTTTGGACAACAGGCGCAGGCGGGGAGGGGGGCGGCAGCAGGGTTGCGCTGTCTGCGCGCGTGCTCGAGGATTCGGTGATAGAGCAGGCTATTCCGAGCCATAGGCAGAGAGAGAGGAGCGCCCATGCTCCCTGTCTAGGCTGTGGTTGATTCCATCGGTGCGATTGCGGCAAGGGTCTCATCGCCGTTATTCACTCCTGTCCGTAATGATTTTAAGCAACAGTTGGAAGAGCGGATAGGAACAGTTCATACCTGAAAGGTGAAAATCTGTCAGGTATACAGGCTAGCTTTTCCAACAGCTTCTCATTGAGGCTACTTAGACCAGTGTGGTGCCCAATTTAGGTTATTGGGGATTAGTAACACCCGCTCACGGCCATCCACCTGCATATATTCAATGCCATCAGTTGAGTTAAAGGCAATTAGTCCCGTCCTAGACCAGGAGGGGCGTCCTGGCTTATGCCCTGTGATAAGCTTCGTGGCTGGCCCTCCGATCGCGGGGATAATCCAAAGGGCTTCGGCCTCGGTGCTAGTTGCTTTTGTCGTTGTGTTAAAGACAAGTGCTTGCCCGTCGGCGGACCAAGCTGGCCAGCGGCAATTTGTGTCACAGGTTGTCAACTGTGTAGTGCGCCTGGTGGCGAAGTCATAGAGATAAATATTCCACCGCCCGGTGCGGTCGGACATAAAGGCGAGCTTGGTTCCGTCTGGCGACCAAGCGGGTGCGCGTCCAATCAGTCCCATTGACTGTGCATTGTTGCCATCGCTGGTCATCACCCAAAGCTCACCTACAGCATTGGTTTCGCTTTCCTTCCGTGGATTTACCCGATAGATGATCTGGCGACCATCAGGTGCATATTCCGGTTCACGCTCATCTAGATCAGGCGTAAAGGTGAGGCGTGTGCTGGCCCCTCCGGCACTATTCACTCGGTAGATGTCATAGCTTTCAGCGCAATCGGCATGGTAAACAAGCTGTGTATTATCAGGCGACCAAGACGGCTCTGCCTCATCGCAGGCTTGACCAGCTATAATATTTACCCTGCCGGTCTCCACATCGATAACCCGCAAATCACTGTCACCGATATCGCCATAGGTAAAAACAAGTTGGCGTGTCCCACTATGTGCTGCCGATAAGGCTGGCGGGGCCTGCGCGGCTAAGGTTGCGGCTACTGAAGCGGCAACATCATGGGCCACCGCAGTTTGGGTGGCGCCGCGATCTGGGGTTGGCGTGGCGGTGAGCGTTGCTGTTGGCTGGGCTGTCAGGGTTTGAGCCACAGCGGTTGCCATGCGTTGGCTCTCACGGGTCGCCGTAGCATCTCGGTTAGCTGTCGGGGTGGCAGAGAGGAGGGCAATTTGGGTGGCCGCCACTGCGGTCGCCAGCAATTGCGCTTCTGCTGTTTTCGTTACATCAGCGAGCACAATGGGTGTGGCTGGTGGCGTTGGCCCCAACGCAGCCGCAATGGTGGCAGAAGCTGCCGTCGCCGTCTGATCCACCGTCGCCGCGGCGAGTGCAGTGCTACCAGATGGGCTAGCCGCGATAGAGCGCGTCGCGGCGGTAGGCACACAAGCCAATAGCCCAACTACCATCAACCCCAAGGCAAGACTATAGCGTAAGCAAGCAAGTTGGTTCACCATGCCCATCCTATTGATAAAAGTCAATAATCGCTTTGTTACAAGGACCGTCTGGGCCATCACTATTCCAACGGACCCGATCCGAGAGCGCCTGTCGGGCGTTATTGATGACCCAGATCTCTAGGTGTTTCTTTGCAAAATAATCATTGACAATGTGAGAATAGTACCCATTAGGCCAGTTCGTATATCCATCATGAGGGCCGGTCACTGCGGGTGCGGTAACCGGTTCATCTCCTGGTACCAAATAGGATTTAAAGACGACCTGATACCCGTTGGCTGGTTGGCTGTTTACATAGACTGTCCCTTCAAACCAGGTCATATTACGCTCACCAGTGCAGACTGGGGTCACTCGGCCCCGAAAGAAATTATTGGCCGAAGGCGGTGGTGGGTTGGTCGGCGGCGCGGGTAAAGCGGTGTGGGTTGGCGGTGGCAGCGGGGTTGGTTGGGCAGTTAAAGTCGCGGCAACCAGCGTTTCAACTAGATGGGCCTGCATCGTTTGGGTGGCTGGCACGTCTGGTGTAGCCGTCGGTTGCGCCGTCAAGGTTGCGGCAATCGCAGTTTGTATCTGCACCATGCGCGCCGTTTCTGTCGCGGTTTGATCCGGTGTCGGCGCTATCGCGGTTAAGGTAGCAGCAATTGCCGTTGCTAGTTTATCGGCAGCCGCCGTGGCCGTACCTCCCTGATCAGGCGTCGGGGTTGGCGTACTTGTCGGTGCCAGGGCGGTCAGGGTTGCTGCAATGGCAGCGTCGTCACGGGTAATCTTGACTGCCGTGGCCGTTAGATCCGGTGTGGCAGTGGGTGGCTCGTCGGTTAACATCGTTGCAATTATCGTTGCATTTGCGGCAGCTGTGACCATTGCCGTATGGGATGTCTGATCTTCAGCTAAAGGGAGGGATGTTAACGTCATTGTCAATGCCGCTTCAATGGTGCGGATCGCCATCGTTTCTGCCGATTCCGCTGTGGTGGGTGACTGCCTAGCAACCGGGATTGCTGTCTGGATACGCGAGCGTATTGGCGCAGATGACGTACAACCCACTAGGGTGATGCAGAGAACGATCAGGGCTCCGCCGGCGACAGGATCTCTGCGAAGGTGCATGGGGATGTCCATACGCTACTCCTTTACTTGAGTGGACCTAGCGCTAGATGTCATAGGCAAGGAATTCGTTTACGCTTGACCAAGGCTAGTACTTCCTAATCAATTGATGGTCGGATGCCTACGATTTACGGTTTCTTCGGATTACTCATGGATGCGCGTTCGCACCGCGTTTGCGCGTGCAAAAGGGGGCGCTAGCGCGCTAGTTCACAGATCGATAATGCCCAATAGAAAACCTATCGTGTCCCGTAACAGGTGGTAAAAAGTCCAGGCGGATCCCATAGACCCCAGCGACCTTCGACTACCAACTGTTCCCGGAGAACAACAGTCTCATCCACCGTGATCGTTACCTCCCACGTACCTGAGTGCAACCCGTTGGGTGCCGCCAAAGCGATGTTCTCTGTACCAGCATCTGGCCCCGGCCAGATACAGTCATAGCGTGTCCATTCTCCTTTGCCCACCAATGTCCACGCGCGCGTGTAATGGGCCCCAATGGGAAAATTGCGAAAGAGCCAGGTCAAATGGACTTTGGTGGTACGTTCAGGAAAGGTACGCCGGCGATTTGACCCATCGCCACGGCAAGGATCAAGACAGGTAGCAAAATTCTGAATTTGTGCGGCTGGTGTTGACGTTGCTATGGGGCGTGGCATGACCGTGGCTCTGGCCATAAGGGTTGCCCTCACCGAAGTGGCAATCGATTGGGCAACAGCTGTCTGCGTACTTTTGACATCGGGTGTATTGGTCGGGCGTAGGGTCGGGGACGCGGTCGGCGTCGCTATCGCGGGCGCAGCGTCCAATGCTTCGGCAATCACCTCGGCGGCGGCCGTCTGTGTTGCGTCAAGCGTGGGTGTCAACGCTTCCGCATGAATATTTCTTGCGGTGGGAGATGTTGCTGGGACAGCTGGGTGTAGCTGGGCTGGGCCAAAGTTGATCATGCAGGCTGTCAAGCCGCCGATGAGTAAGCCTACCCCCAACAACTTCGTCCAAACAATAGCTCTTTTCACCATCCACCGCCTTTCTGACAATGGTTGAATGCGCGCTTGGCCGATTGATTGTGCGGACCGAAAGCCCATATCATAGTGACAATGTTAGTACCAGCTTCGTCAGCCATGCCGTAACACGCTTGCGAACCCCGAATTTGTATGCCCTGAGCTAGCTTGCGTTATTCGATTTTCGTAAGGCGTACGCGGTTGATCTTCCAGCGGCCAGCCTCGTTACCGATCCCATAGACCACGTTCATGGTTGCCATCTCTTGCTCTGCTAACCGATCCCCATCGCCAGTGTGGGTAAAGGTTTGTAATGTGTGTCGCTCTTGGGTGAGGACGCCAATGGTTGGCTCCAGTATCATATGCATGACCTGTATTTCTTCAATTACCAGAATTTGATATTGCCCGGCGGCCCGCAGTGCTTCTACTTGTTGGTTGATCGCAGCCAGGGCCTCCCCACTGGTAAAAACGGGCAATTGTGCCAGGACATTCGGGTCTAATGTCTGCAACGCTGCGCGCTCGGCCCGCCGGTAGTCAACGATCAATTGCCTAAAGTCAGGTGTCGGTGTAGCTGTTGGGGCTGGCGTCCAGGTGGCTGAGGGTAAAGGCGTGGCCGTCGGTTGGGCTGTTAACGTAGCCGCGACGGCAGTTGCCATAGCATGGGCCATCGCCGTTTGAGTAGCCGCAAAATTCGGTGTAGCACTGGAGGTGGGCGTAATCGTAGGCTGGGCTGTTAAGGTCTCTGCCAATGCCTTGGCCAGCCAATGGGCCATAGTCGTTTGGGTAGCGGCAAGATCCGGGGTGGCCGTCGCTGTCGGCTGAGCTGTTAAGGTTTCTGCCAGCGCAATGACTAATCGCTTCGTCTCAGCGGTTGCTGTTGCCAGGAGATCTGGTGTGGCCGTTGGCTGCGCCGCGAGGGTCGCTGCGAGGGCGGTTGCCATCCAAATCTCCTCTGCTTTGGCCGTAGCCGCCAGATCGGGTGTTGTAGTCGGCGCATGCTGCTCGGTGACTGTGTTCACTGGAGATGTTGGTATGATGATAATGATAATCGGTGTCGCCAGTGGCCCTGGTGTTGCTGTTGCTACCCTCTCCTCACGATGCTCCGTAGGCGTTTCGGCTTGTGCAACAAGAGATATAGGTGTCATCGTGGCCGTCATAGGGTGCAGCAAGGCGGCATCAATGGTCTGCACCGCATAGGTTGCCGCCGCCATCGTCCCGTCCGTCATGGCTGGAGCTATAGACAGAACATCACGGCTAGGTAGGGCGGTTGGGGTACAGGCTGTCAGATAGACCGACAAACCGATTAGCGCGCCAGTCTTCACGAGCCTGACGCGACGCGGTATTGCCCACCATCTCTTCACAGTTTTTCTCCAATCCCCTAAATTATTTGCCTTAGATCGGCGCACTAGCGCTGCCAGTAGCCGCTATGATGTGCTTTTAGAAAAAGCACGCCAAAGCCACCTTCGCGCGCAAAGTTATATAGCTTTTCTTCGTGACAAAATTCAACTGCACTGCTCTGTAACAGAAAGCCGTGCTCGAAGGTCTGTACTTCAGCACAAAACCCTTTTTGCTTATCGACTGCCCATCCCAGCCCTTGAAAGACCATCTCGTTATTTCCCCACACCCAGCCAGCCCCGCGAATCGGGGCTTGAAGCCCTGGTGGTGGGGACCCGCGCGAAGACGGCTCGGCCACGCCGTCCCACTGATCAGGGAGCGCCTGCCATTGACCGTTGTTATAAAAGACATAGAGGGTATTTGTGTCGCGCCGCCAGATTATGGAGCCGCGTTCAAAGACATTGAACGAAGCCCAGGTGATTTGGGAAGAGCCTAGGGCACAGCCCATTTCGGATTGGCCCCACCGGGCTGCAAAAACAGATGCCACTGCGTAAGCACAGCTTGTCCTAGCCGTTGGGGTTGGGGGTGGGGCCAGTGGGGTGACAATAGGATAGTTCTCGATAGGTATGGGGCTTTTGAGGTAAGTTGCTGCCCCCCAGCCGATCACACCTTCCGTCGTTTGGATCTGTACCCAAGTGTTCGTGGCGAGACGCCCCAGAATGGTGACGGTCTCACCATCGTCCAGTTGCTGGATTATCCTATCGCTAGTCGCTGGCCCGGCCCGCAAGTTGAGCTTGCCATCGGCATCTACAACCGTGACAGACGGATTGCTGCCCGTGGTGGGGACGGTAGGTGGCCTGGTAACAGAAGCATTCAAGGTGGCAGCGACCGAAGTTGCGATTTGTGCAACGGTAACTGCGGTTTCGGTCGCCGCCAGATCGGGCGGTGGTGGTGCAAGGGCGGTCAAGGTCCCAGCCACTGCGGTTCCGACTAGATCCCTGCTCGCCGCTTGGGTAACGGCTAGCGCTGTTGTTTCTGATGGCGTGAAGGTAAGCGTCGGCGGGGCAGGCGTTGCCGTGGGGCTTAGGGTAGGGATCGCGGTGGCGGTTAGGGCGGGTGTTGCCAATGGATGGGGCGTTGCGATCAGCGCCGTCTCGAGCAGTTGGATGGCATAGGTCGCGGTGGCATCAACGGTTAGCAGCGCGGCCGCAGCCGTATGAATCGGGTCGTGATTGAGAACAGCTGTTGATGACTGGCTGAATTGCTGCACCGGGGGGGTACAATGGACCAGCCCGATCAAAGCCAAGAGCATCAGAAGTGTGATATGTTGATGCGCATTCATTGGCCTGCAACCTCAAATTGTTAGGCGATATGACACAAAGTGGATTAACCCAGCGCGAAAGTGGCACTTTTGATCCGGCTAGCTTCCTGCTTACTTCTCGGCAACGTGCCAATTAGGGTGAATGGGGTATGCGCACTTTATCAACCTTCCAGCGGCCATCATCTTCGACAAAGCCATAGACGATCTTGAGATTACTGAATTCTTGCGCTAGCAATCGATCCCCATTGGTGGCGCGCTCGAATATCTGACGGCTGTGGCGTTCGCTGACCAAGACGCCGACAACCGGGCTAGGCATTACCTGTTCAATCTGCACAACTTCGACAATAAGCACTTCATATTGACCCGCGGTACGCAATGTTTCGACTTGCCGTTTGATCGCTTCCAGCGCTTCACCATGGGCAAAGACCGGGACTTGGTCCAGCACATTGGGATCAAGCGTCTGGAAGGCCGCCCGCTCAGCACGCCTAAAATTAATAATCGTTTGATAAAAATCTGGTGCTGGTGTAGTTGTGGGTATGGGGGTATCACTTGGCAGCGGTGTCGGCGTCGATACAATCGTGCTTCCTGCCATAGGCCGGGGTGTTGATGGAACCACCGCTATAGTTGGGGCTGTCGCCGTTGCATCAAGCGCTCCTTGCAAATGGGCCGCTGCTTCCGGATCAAGATAGATATTGACACCATAAACACCGCTACCCACGATTAACAAAATTAAAAACCAGAGCGGGCCACTCCGGCGGCCACGCAATGGCTTTCTCATGGCTTCACCTCGCCGTTTTATCAGAGTCCTTTTGACTAGGCTTGAAATTTACCCGCCCACGTTCCCAGCCGAATCTGGTCACCGGGATTGATTCGTTGCTGTGCATTGGCACCCAGCCGTTGATTGTTGACAAAGGTGCCATTGGTGCTGCCTAGATCGCGAATCATCCATTGGTTTCCTTGCTGTAGAATTTCTGCATGACGGCGAGAAACGCCACTCGTTTCACCACCACTGCTAGCTGTATCGACATCCGGGTAGATACCGCTGACCGGATCTTCACGGCCGAGTAGGTAGGTACTCTTACCGGTCAAGGCAAAGGTTTGGCCAGTGGTGGCAATGAATTGTGCTGTTATTCCTGCGGAAGGTGCCGGAGGTGGTGTACTAACCGCGGCTGGTCGGACAGCTGGCACGACTGGCACCGCGGGTATCATCGCCGCCGCGCCCCCCATAGGTAGGGCGGCACCACAGCTATCACAGAAAGCCTCGCCGGCGATCACGGGTGTACCACAACTTGGGCAGCCATGACCACCGGGCACCGGTGCAGCCGGTGGTGTTACAAATTGCGACGGTGATACGGTCGCTCCAGAACCTGTCAGTGCTGTACCGCATTGATCGCAAAAGGTTGCCCCGGCTTCATTCGGGCTTTTACAAGTAGGACAGGAAATCATCATCGCACCTCTTCTGGTTGGTTAATTCAAGGAAGACTTTTGCCGCAAGGTGGGTTGGTAACCACCGCGGTATTAGGTTTTTAACCGCTGACAGCTATCGCTTTGCATAAGCCCTCTCCATGCGCAAATTCATCAGTGTGGCATAAATGGTCAGCGCATAAAGCCTGATTACACTCGTCTCACCCGTCCGTGTCGTCCAGGCGTTGGGTCAGTTTACGCGTCCCATATTGTAATTTTTTCGTACCCAAAGCCGACATCGCGCCTTGCTGTTGGAGGTTGGTTGCTTCGGCCTGCGCCACCTGTGCCAAATCTGCCTCGCCCATATCTAGCAAGCGCGTGGCGGCAGTCTGCAGCTTCTGCGTAGCGCCAGCAATATTGCCAGCTTGCGCCTCGGTCAAAGCACGTGTATAGAGCTTGAAGGCCGATACTTTTTCGACCAGATTCATGACATCTGGCTGCTGGGGCGACACTTGAGTGGGATCGCTGGTGAGGGTCAACATAACATCTTGGCGGGAATGTTCGCCCACAATGCCTTGTGCTGGGATATCGTACATCACATCAGCCTGAGCGATGCGATAAGTGCCGGCTGCTTTGGGCTGCACCACCAGCTCAACGAGCAGTGCTTGGCCGGTATTGCGCTCCAATTCCCCCAAAAAGATCTGAATACTGCGATCGGACAGATTGCGCGCATCCATGCGGGTGATTTGCGGTAACACGCGCCAGGCGGCAACTGGGGTGACGCCTGTCACCAGGCGTAGGGTCAAGTTCGCATTGGTGGCAACGGTGTTTTGCGCGCTCTCTCTCGTCTGCTGAAACTCATACGCGATTTTATCGGGCGTTACCAACAGATCGGACAGGCCGCCACTGTTTTGGGCAATGGCATCGAGCAAATCGGCATTCCACTCATCACCCAAACCAAAGGCGCTAATGGGGATGCCAGCTTGACCACATTCAGTTGCAATCTGCTTACATTGCTCTTCATCGCCGTAGGTTTCGCCGTCAGTCAGAAGGATAAGCCGGCTTACCTTATTCGGTGCGAGATTTTTACGGAGTTCCGTTAGGCCCGCGCGCATCCCTTTGGACATGGTTGTGCCACCCCGGTCCGTGATATTCTCGACGGCAGCCTGTAGGCGCGCGACATCGATGACAGGCTGGCTGGGTACGAGGAGGTCTACTTTGTCGTCAAAGACCACGAGCGAGACCAGATCCTGCGCCCCTAATTGGCCTACCAGCAATTTAACGGCGGCACGTAGATTGTTGATCTTTTCACCAGCCATTGAGCCGCTTCGATCAAGCACCAAGCCAAAGTTGAGGGGCATACGGCCAGCTAGGCCAACCCCTGTAGGCTGCACTTCAACCAATAAATAGACTTTCTGCTGCGTGGGCATCGTCTGAGCTGTCGCTCTATTTAATGTCGTTCGCAGCGCAACTTCACCCGCCATTCTTATCCTCCCATCTGCTCATGTACGCACAATCGAATCGTAATGCTTAGA
>JAHBVH010000042.1 GCA_019637645.1 Caldilineaceae bacterium | reverse complement strand
TTGGCTGTAGCCTGCTTGGCTTGACCAGCGGCACACTCCAAAGCGAGGCGAGTGGCATTATCCTAACCCTCGGCGCGGGTCTAGCCTATGCCCTCTATGCCGTGACCAGTAAAGGGATCCTCGAACGCCAACATCCTGATGCAGCGGTAGGTGTGGTCTTTAGCTTGGGCGCGGTGATGTTAACCCCCCTCTTTTTCTTTGTCGATCTCCAATGGCTAGCCACGGGGAGCGGGGTCGCGGTAGCGCTGGAGCTAGGACTCGTAGCCACCGCCGCGGCCTATCTGCTCTATGCACGCGGCCTCATCCACATCCCCGTGGCAACGGCTGTCACCCTATCCCTCGGCGAGCCGCTCGTCGCAACTCTCCTAGCCGTGTTGCTATTGGGGGAACGGCTGACCGCCGTCGCTTGGGTGGGCATTGCCCTACTCTTTATTGGCCTTGTCTGGCTCAGTAGTGGCCGCCGTCGCCGGGCCTGAACGATTCCTGCCCTGCCAGGTTTGGGTATGCCGCAGCCTACGGGTACAATGAAAGCAGCTAGAAATAGGTTGATAGCCAGTTTTGGCTACACGAATCAATTTTGACAAAGAACGTGGCAAAGAACGTGGCAGAAAACGAGGTCTATGATGGATTTCAACTTATCGTCCGAACAAAAAATGATTAAAGATTCGGTACGCAAATTTGCCGCCGAACAGATCCTCCCCTTTGCCCGCCAATGGGATCATGACGGAAAATTCCCGCGCGATCTACTCTACAAGATGGGCGAATTAGGCTATTTGGGCGTCCCCATCCCCGAAGCATATGGTGGTACGGGCCTCGACTACATTGCCGAGGCCATTGTCTTTGAAGAAGTGGGCTATGCCGACTCGAGTGTGCGCACCACCCTTTCCGTGCAGATGTCCTTGGTGGAGTTAACCATTCTCAAGTGGGGCACCGAAGCCCAAAAACTGCACTATCTGCCCAAACTGTGCAGCGGCGAGTGGCTCGGCTGCTTTGGCCTGACCGAACCCGATGCTGGCTCGGATGCGGGCAACGTTGCCACGACGGCCAAACGCGAAGGCGATGAATGGGTGCTCAATGGGCAAAAGGTCTGGATCAGCAATGGCACCTGGGCCGATGTTGCGATCATCTTTGCCCAAACCCAGCCTGGCTCCAAACATCGAGGCATGGTCGCCTTTTTGGTTGACGCTAAGAGCCCCGGCTTTAGCAGCCGCAAGATGACCGGCAAGCTAGGGCTCAAGGCCAGCGACACCGGCGAACTCTTCTTGGACAATGTCCGTGTGCCCGACAGCCAACGCTTAGGTGAAGTGGGCAAAGGTTTCAGCATCGCCATGAGTGCCTTGGACAATGGCCGGTATGGGGTGGCCAGCGGCTGTGTCGGCACGGCCCAACGCGCCCTCGATGTTAGCATTCGCTACGCGAAGGAACGTATCGCGTTTGATAAGCCGATAGCCAGCTTCCAGATGATGCAGGATCTACTTGCCCAAATGAAGGTTGATACTGAGGCGGCACGCCTGTTGGTCTACCAAGCCGGGTGGGTCAAAAACCAAGGCGAAGTCAGCACCATTCCGGTCTCCATGGCCAAACTCTATGCCACCGAAGCCGCCAAGCGCAATGCGGATATGGCGATTCAGATCCATGGCGGCTATGGCTTTTCCGACGAATACGAACCCGAACGGCTCTGGCGCGACTGTCGTGTGGCGAGCCTCTATGAAGGCACCAGCCAAATCCAGAAGTTGATCATTGGCCGCCACCTGACGGGCATTTCGGCCTTTGAATAATAGTAGAAGTTACGCATTCACTCCCTATACCTAAAGTAGCAACATCATGTCTCAAACGTTCTCGGTCGCCTGTACCATTCCCCGGGCAGGGCGCACCTTCGAAAATTTTCTCAACCGGCTGAAACGCTATGGCGTCGATGCCGCTGAAATTGACCGCATTGTGGCCGTTTCACAGGATAGCAAGAAGCAAAGCAGCGCCGATTATACAGAAGCGAGTCACTTTCTTCACAGGGCCATGGAAGTGGCCCCCTGTTTTGGGCTCTTCATCGACCGCAAACGCCACAACCGGCCCTATCGCGTTGGCTTTTTGGGCCATGAATGGACGATCAATGGCGTACGTGTGCGGATCGAAGGCGAAGAGCCCCATAATGGCTCTTCGCTCATTCGGTTGGACGAAGTGGACTGTGCCGTGGTTGGCCTCGACGAGTTGCTAACCATGACGCAGTATTACCTCCATGATCCTACCTCGGTGACCAAGTGGGGCATGTACAACTACCAGCTCGACAAGCCAACGGACATTCGCATTGCTGGCTCGGCCCAACTGACGCGCTATAACAGCCTGTTGCGCCAAGAAGTGCAAGATATGGTTGGCTTCTTCCTTATCTCCAAGCCGAGCAGCCGTTATCAATCGATCTATTCAGCGCAAATGACGACGGGCAAACGCCGGTCGGCCTATCCCGAAGATTTTCTCGATCATTTGGCGCGCAATGGCCGTCCCGTTTTTGTCAAGGGTCGCTATACAGGGGTGGTCAATGCCGCCTATCCTGATCTCAAAATTGTCTCGGTGGAAAATGTCGAGGATGCCGTGGTCGAGGCGCAGCCAGGCAGTGTGGGGCTCGAATTGGTCCAAACAGGGAATACGCTGAAGAAAAAAGGGCTACTCTTGCACGGCGCGCCCCTCTTTCTCTCCGAGAGCTTATGGGTGGCGGATTATCGACGCTACCTCCAAAACACGTCGGTTCAGCGCTTTATCGAAACTATGGAGCCCATTGGCTACTTTGACGACGAACGCATTCGTCAATTTGCGCTTTGGTATCTAGCACTAGAGACCAACATGGGTGAAGGCTGGATCTATCGCCCATCAGTCGCTGAACTCTTCTGCAATCATGCCGATGTGGAAAATGGGCTGCGCCCCTACCGTCTCCAAACTCGCTATTGGCGTCCCGACGATCAATATAAGCAAGATGAAGCCATTGCCTTGGTGGCCGAATCGCGTCGCCGCTTGTTAGCTTATTATGAAACTTACAAAGCAGCCTTGGTAGAACCAGTGGAGCGCATTGCCGCCTAACTGGAAGTGCCACGGGCGGCACTTCCAGTTGTCTTCGCTTTCTAATCGCCGCTAGCCCAATGCCTATCCCGTGCGACTCCGCCACCAGATCCCTGGCAGGCGGCGCACTTTCCCCCACTTTGTGACAAAGGCACGCCGCGTAAAGACATCGTAGTCATGGGCTTCAATGTCGGCGAGAATCCCCTGATAGAGGTCAGCCGCCGCCGCAATGGCAAAACGCCCATCGCGATCCAACAGGGCAATCCCTGGTGCAGCTTCGCGGTAGAGCAGGCGCGTGCGCCCCACTTGATAGCGCATAAAGGCGCGCCAAGCGCTTGTTACCTGACCACGCGCAATATCCGCTTCGCTTAGCCCAAAGTGAGCCAAATCTTCTTGTGGTAAGTAGAGCCGCCCAGCGCGCCAATCCTCACCGACATCCCGCAGAATGTTGGTCAGTTGCAGTGCCACGCCCAACTTAATGGCATAGGGCAACGCATGTGTGCCAGCATAGCCAATAACATGCATGCTCATCAACCCCACAGTCGAAGCGACGCCATAACAATAGGCAGTTAACTCAGCAAAGGTCTGATAACGGCACTGCGTTAGGTCGCGTGCAACACCCTCAATCAATTGCTCGGCGTAGCGTACCGGCACTTGGTAGCGCAGCCGGGCAGCGGCCCAGGCAATCGCCACTAGGTCATCTTGGGGTGGATGGCTCACCAAAATACGGCGGCGCCAGTGGGCCAAATTCGCTTGCACATCCCCTTGGCCACGGTCCACAATGTCATCCGTTACCCGGCAGAAGGCATAGAGGGCACGTACTGCGCGCCGCTTTTCTATGGGCAACAGCGCAGAGGCCAACAGAAAAGATTTACTGTGAATGGCGATCAGCGTCTCGCAATAATCATACGCGCGCCGGAGCGTAACGGCATCCACGTGCAAGGCATGGGGAGTAGGTTCGGTATGGTGTGCTTCGTGCGCCAAAGAAAGCAGGGTCCGTTCCCACGCATGGCTCTGTCCTTGCATGGCCAGCTTCTCCTCAATTTGGGTAAGAAAGTAATCTAGCGAACAACTGTTTTGCAAAATAACATGGTAGAGTGGCTTTGTCAAGGTATTATCCATACATTTGTCCATATTATGTATACAAAAGGCGTTCCCAAATTTTACAAACGTTTGACGAAGCTGCCCCAATTTGTTACAATAAACACAGCTTTGTTGGCAAGCGAAGCGCAAAGTGGGCGTGGGCGTAGGGATCGAGTAGGCACCAGAAAGGTTTAAAGTAAATAACGGTTGATATGAAATCTTCTCCAGATGCACCAACCTTTAATCTAAAAGCCGTTGTGCAAGAAACAGGCCTGAAACCAGATACATTGCGAGCCTGGGAGAGACGCTATGGTCTACCCGAACCCCAACGCACGGATAGTGGTCATCGGCTCTATTCCCAAAAAGATATTCAACTCCTGAAGTGGTTGATTGCGCGCCAGGAAGAAGGCATGAGTATCAGCCGCGCCGTGGAATTATGGCGTCGGCTTGACGCAGAGGGAAGCAATCCGCAACAGGCCATTACCCCCGAACCGGGAAGCACACCGCCAAGTCGCAATTACACCAATGCCACGCAACGACTACACCTATCACCAACGTTAGCCCCAACGGCAGAGAATGGTAGCGATACGATGGCTCAGGCGCGCGAAGCCTGGATTGCCGCCTGTCTCCGTTTTGATGAGCAACAGGCCGAACGCATAGTTTCGCAAACCTTTGGGGTGTTCAGCGTTGAGCGTGTCTGTTTTGATCTCTTTCAAAAGGGACTGGCTACCATTGGCGAAGGCTGGTACGCGGGGCAGATTACCGTCCAGCAGGAACATTTTGCCTCAGCGTTGGCAGTTCGTCGTATGGAAGCCCTCATGGCCGCTACGCCTTTGCCCACACGAGCCGGGCGTATTTTAGTGGGGTGCCCCCCCGAAGAAGGACATACCTTTGCGCCACTCATTCTCTCCCTGTTGCTGCGCCGCCGCGGGTGGGATGTTTTATTTTTGGGGGCCGATATTCCTGTCCAGGATTTTGTGACCACCACCCAAACCGCTCGCCCCAATTTTGTGGTTCTCACCGCGCAGCAATTGTTTACAGCCGCGAGCTTGCGGGAACTTAGCGACTTACTCTATCAAGTCCGCATCCCCATGGCCTTTGGCGGCATGATCTTTACGCGGATTTCCGATCTGCACACCCGCATTACGGGCCATTATCTAGGCCCGCATATCGAAGAAGCCGTCCAACGAGTAGAGGACCTCTTATTCCCCATTCGCCTATCCCAGCCAGCGCTCCCCCTTACCCAGCAATACGAAGAGGCACTTTTCCACTTCCGCCAACAACAGGCATCGATCGAAGCAGAATTATGGCGCACCATCAATAGCTCCGGGCTATCACCAACCATGTTGCATAAAGCCACCTTCAATTTCAGCCGTAACATTACAGCAGCGCTACAGCTGGGCAATATTGACTATCTGGGCGTCGATCTCCACTGGATTCAAGGGCTGCTGACCAACCACTACCAAATGCCGCAGGCCATTGTCGCGCGCTATTTGGCCTCCTACCTTGCCGCCGCCGAAAAGATCCTCAACAGCAGTGGCTCTATTCTGATCCAATGGCTCAAACGTATTCTCACCCAAGCCAACATCTATACACACCCGCTGACAACGACGCGATGAAAGGAAAGACATAGCTATGCGGATTCTTATTACTGGGGGCACCGGCTTGATCGGCAAGGCGCTTTGCCCACTACTCCTCGCCGATGGTCACTTGGTTACGATTCTCAGCCGCGACCCAGATGAATCGCGTGGCATGCCCAAAGGTGTGCGGATCGAAAAATGGGATGGGGAAACGACGGCAGGCTGGGGCCATTTGGTGAATGGCACAGAAGCTATCATCAATCTCGCCGGAGCTGGCATTGCCGACCAGCGTTGGTCAGCCAGCCGCAAGAAATTGATCCGCGAAAGTCGTATCCATGCTGGCCTGGCGATTCAGCAAGCGATTCAACAGGCAAAGCAGAAGCCCACCATCCTGATTCAAGCTTCAGCCGTCGGCTATTATGGCACCCATGCCGATGACCGCCTGATCACCGAAACCGCGCCACCTGGCACCGACTTTTTGGCAAAAGTTTGCTTTGACTGGGAAATGTCCACGGCGCCGGTAGAACGGATGGGCATTCGCCGACCGATTATCCGCACAGGCATTGTCCTGAGCAAAGCGGGTGGGGCCTTGCCCAAAATGATGCTGCCCTTCAAATTTTTGGCCGGCGGGCCGCTCGGCAATGGCAAACAGTGGATGCCCTGGATCCACATCACCGACACGGCGCGCGCCATCAAATTCTTGCTAGATACGCCCAATGCCACTGGACCCTTTAACCTAGCCGCCCCGAACCCCTTGACCAATGCCCAGTTCAGTGAGATCCTCGGTGCCACCATGCGTCGCCCAGCCTTTATACCAACACCCAGCATTGCCCTCCAAGCAGCCTTGGGCGAAATGTCAACCATGGTGATTGATGGTCAGCGCGTCGTGCCCCAGAAATTAGAAGCCCTCGGCTTTGCCTTTAGTTACCCCTCGGCCCGTGAAGCACTAGGTCAGCTATTACAGTAGCAAAGTCGAAGAGTTGAGCCGGAAGGGAAACCGATGCAATTTCGCCATTCATTTCGCGTGCAGGCCCCCTTGGCCGCCGTTGCCGAATTTCATCGCCACGCGGCTAGCATGGGTGCCATTACTCCACCCCCAGTCGTAGTCCGCCTACAGCGCGCCCCGGCCCGTTTGAATGAGGGAGATGAAATAGCCTTTACCCTCTGGCTCGGCCCCTTCCCCATTCATTGGCAGGCGCGGGTGGAAGCAGTCACGCCCACCGGTTTTGTTGATCATCAGCTCAGGGGTCCCTTTCAACAATGGGTCCATCAGCACACATTCCGCGCCCTGAGCCCCACGGAAACCGCAGTGATTGATACCATCGACTTGCACTTCGCCGCGGCATGGCATTGGAAAATCGTTGGGCTGGGAATGTGGCTAACGCTACCACTGCTCTTTGCCTATCGCGGCTGGAAAACCAAGCGGCTCTTGGCACGCGCCAGCGATCCCGCTGCGGCAGCAGTGACAGACTAGCGTGGCAAGCAACTACCGTACCCCCTCTGTTGTCCGATCACCCCAACGGGTGGTGGTGATCGGCGCAGGGATTGGCGGCCTCACCACAGCAGCACGCCTGGCACGGGCGGGCCTCGATGTGACCGTACTCGAAGCCCATATCTATCCTGGTGGCTGTGCTGGCACCTTCTATCACAAAGGCTACCGCTTTGACGCTGGCGCGACCTTGGCGGGTGGCTTCTACCCTGGCGGGCCAATGGATCTGGTGGCCCAAGCCGTTGGCATTGCCCGCTGGCCCGTTGAGCCGAGCGAACCAGCCCTGACCGTCCATCTTCCCGATGGGCAACAGGTCAGCCGCTGGGGCGATGAACGCCGTTGGCAGGAACATACGCGCGCGTTTGGCGCCGCGGCCACTCCTTTTTGGCAGTGGCAAGAACGGACTGCCGCGGCGCTCTGGCAATTCGCCCTGCGCATGCCCAGTTTTCCACCACAAACGCTTAGGCAGGGGATAGGCTTAGTCGGCGACGGCTTAGCCTGGCTATGGGAAAAACCACGCCACCACCTCCACGCGACACTTGCCGCCGATGCCCTCCGCCCCTTGTCTGTTCACCTCGCCAACTGCCCCGCCAATTTACGCCTTTTTATCGATGGGCAATTGCTGATCGCGGCCCAAACCACCAGCAGCCAAGCCAACGCCCTTTATGGTGCGGCAGCCCTGGATTTGCCACGGCGTGGCGTTGTCCATCTCCAGGGTGGTATTGGCACCATTGCCACGACCCTCGCCGACGCCGTACGCGCCCATGGTGGCAAGTTGCACTACCGCCAAGAAGTGACCCACATTCAAATGAACGCGGGGCGTCCGGTTGAGGTCACGACGAAGCGTGGTGCGACCTTCCCCGCCGAGCTCATTATCGCCAATCTACCCCCTTGGAACCTTGCCCGCTTATTGGGTGATGCTGCGCCCGCGGCTATCCAACGCATCGCCACCCAACCGCCCACTGGTTGGGGTGCGTTTATGGTCTATGCCGGTGTTGATGCCAGCGCCATACCACCCGACTTTCCGCTTCACCATCAAGTCATTGGGCGCGAGCCCATGGGCGAAACCAACACGGTATTCCTTTCCCTCAGTCCAGGTTGGGATCAAAGCCGCGCCCCAGCTGGTCAACGGGCGTTGACGATCAGTACCCACACCGCGTTGGCTCCTTGGTGGCACTGCTATGCCACCGATCAAGCAAGCTATACGGCGCGCAAAGAGCGCTATATGCAGGCCATGATCGCCGTAGCAGCGCGCGCCCTCCCACGACTACACGAATCGATCCATTGGAAGATGGCCGGCACGCCCATTACTTTTCAACGCTTTACCCGCCGGGCATGGGGCTGGGTGGGGGGCTTTCCCCAAACAGATCTCTGGCGCGCCTGGGGGCCACGCCTGACGCCACAGCTCTGGATGGTGGGTGACAGCGTCTTTCCGGGTCAATCTACCGCAGCAGTGGCCTTGGGCGGCTTGCGCGTGGCGCGCGATCTGCTCGCCGAAGGGCATTTTTCGGCCACTACCCTGGGTCCCCATGACCCCCTGCATACGCAACCAATGCGTGAAACAACCCGTTGGCAATAACCATTGGAGACAAGGATGATGGCAAGCCCTATTTAGTTTGGAAAGCCAGCCAGCCCTTTGCTCGCGCCAGTCCTACCGGAGAAAGAGTACGATGACCGCAACGACCGCAAGCAGTCCCGCCGTCACCGAGATCCTAGCGGCACAGTGGCAGGAGATCCGCCAACTGACCTATGCCTACCTGGACGCACTGCAACCAGAGCAGTTGGCCTTGCGCCTGCCTTTTCCAACATCACAGAGCTTGGGCTATCAATTCTGGTGCATGGTAGGTGCGCATGAAAGTTATCTCCACAAGCTAGAAAAAGGAGCTTGGCAGGGCTTTGCCTCCAGCCTCGATCAGTTTACCGAGATAACACCGGCTATTATCAAAGCGCAAATGCAACAGGCTGACGCGCGCTTGTCCCAGCTACTCCAACAGATCGACCTCAACGCACCTTTGCACAACGGAGAACCCGGATATACAGTTGTCTTTCAGATGATCAAACACGAGATGCATCACCACGGGCAGTTAATCAACTTTCTCTTCTGCCACCAGCTTGCCATTCCACCGGCTTGGCAGGCGGAATGGTCTTTACGCTATGCTGATACCAACGGCGATACGCACGCCTAATCATTACTTGTAAAGGAGTTTGCCATGCAGCAGCACCAACCGCTCCTAGGGTTGACCACGATTGGCGTCCGCTACCGTGGCAGCCGCCTAGCCCAAGGGGACGAACGCAGCCTCGATGCCTACCAAGCCGCCAACGCCTACGCGGCCGCCCAAGTGCCGGTCACCGTTGTTGAACCCCGTTTTCCCGAGGCAGAACGCGCAGCCGTCGAAACAGAAAACCTAGGTCGGCTTGGTGGTGAAATTGCCAAGGCGGTGGCCGCAGCGATCCAGCAGGGCGATGCTGTGCTGATGGCGGGTGGGGATTGTAGCCACATTACCGGTGTGCTAGGCGGTTTGCAGGATGTCTATGGCGCAGCCGCGCGCATTGGGCTCGTTTGGTTCGATGCCCACGGCGATTTCAATACGCCGAAGACGACAATCTCAGGCATGTTAGGCGGCATGCCGGTGGCCGTCTGTGCCGGGCTCGCCTATCCCCATTGGCGTATAGGGTCGCACATTGGCGCGCCGCTGCCCACGGAGCGGATTGTGATGGTAGATGTGCGCAACCTTGACCCACTCGAGGAGCAGTTGATTCGCGCCACCGATGTGGTGATGGCGTCCCCCGCGCCTGGTTTCCCCGGCGAGCCGCTAACCCCCGCGATAGAGCAGTTGGCACAGCGCTGTGATCTGATCTATCTGCATATCGATTCAGATATTCTTGACGAGCGCTACGTTCCCAACCACGGCACACGGGAACCCCATGGCCCCTCGATGGAGCAAGTCTTGGCCGCCACCGAGCTGGTGATGGCCACCGGCAAAGTCGCGGCGTATGCGGTTGTCTCGGTCTATGGAGAAGGGAGAGGCAGTGCCCAGAGTGTGGCATCTGGCATCGAATTGATCCAAGGTGGCTTGGCCGCCTGGCGACGACATGGGATGGCGACAGGAACATGATAGGACGTGATGGGAGGTGAGCGGTGCTTCATTGTGTCGCTGATTTCGCCACAGATCGCACAGCGCAAAGCAGCGCTCCCTTACTGAGCCGCTAAAGCCAGTAGCTTTTCCAGTTCGACGTTGCCACCGCTGACAACCACAACCACGGATTCGCCGATGTGACTCACTTTATTAGCCAGCAGCGCGCCTAAAGCCACGCTGCCGCCGCCCTCGACAATCTGCTTTTCCTGATGCAGCGCATAGATCATGGCGCTGGCAATCTCTACTTCATCCAGCAAGACCACTTCATCGACGAAGTCACGGATCAGGGGGAAAGTATAGTGATTCGCGAGGCCAATGCCGCCTAACAGGCTGTCGGCGAGCGAGGGTTCTTCGACGACGGCGACTGGTGCGCCCGCCTGGAGACTGAGCGCCATGGCCGGGCCTAGCGCTTGCGAAACGCCAACAACATGGATGTGCGGGGAGGCGCTTTTCATGGCGATGGCAATGCCGCCTAATAAGCCCCCGCCAGAAAGCGGTGCAATGAGGGTGTCCACCTGGGGCAGATCTTCTAGGATTTCGAGCCCGATGGTGCCTTGACCAGCAATAATATAGGGCTCATCAAAAGCCGACACCATCGTCAGCCCTTGTTCAGCTTGGAGTTGCTGGGCATAACGCTCAGCATCATCCTGGGTGCGGCCATGGATCACCACTTCCGCACCCAACGTGCGCATCGCCGCTACCTTATGGGGCAAGACTAATTCTGGCACACAGATGACGGCGCGCATAGCCAAACGTTGCGCCATGGCCGCCACGGCGCGGCCATGATTACCGGTGGAAACCGTGATCACGCCGCGCTGGCGTTCTGCTTGGGTTAGCGCCAGCAGCCGGTTGGCTGCGCCCCGTAGCTTAAACGTGCCGGTTTCTTGTTGGTTTTCTAATTTAAGATAGACATGGGCGCCGGTCGAAAGCGAAAGCCCTGGCGAATAGATCAACGGTGTCCGCCGTATAAACGGCGCAATGGCATGACGAGCGCGGTAAAGATCTCGCAGCGTAATGGGTGAAAGAGCCTCGCTCATAGGTTCGTCCTGGCAATGCACATAGGCGTACAATCGCTTTTGGTTCGGATGCTTCGATCAGTGGCTGAAGCCCTTTAGCTGGCACGTTGACGGGCGCCCCGCGCCGCTTGAATCGTGGCAATGGCATCAAGGGTTTTACCCTTTGCTTCGCCATAATCAATTTCCACCGTTCCCATGCGTTGGGCGGTGATGAGCGCATGTTGCGCAAGGTAGTCATTCCGCAGGCCAATGGCGATCAGCGCATTGTTCATGGCCTCGCGCTGCCGGTTTGGGACGGTGTGAATCGCATCGGCAATGTCTCCCAGATAGGGTGTAAAAAAGTTATCATCCAGCTTTGGGTTTTTCTTGGCGAGGTATTCCAATAAGCCCCAGCCAGCACGACCGATCCATTCTTTGAGGGAAGGAGTCCAAGCGCGGGTCTTGGGCTGAACATAACGCGTTTGGGCCACAAAGTCGACAAAGGCATCGGTCAGCACAAAGTTATCGAGATCACGCGCCCAACGGTCGAGTAATTTTTCATCGACAAGTTTGGGGTTAGCAATCAACGTGGCCAACATGCGGGCATCATGATTGCCGGTGTTCCACAAGGCTAGCGCTAGCTCGTGATCGATTTTGATGGTTTTTTTTAATTGGCGCAAGTTCCCTAAACTCACCCCATATTGGGGGCTAAGCACGCCATTACGCCGGTTGCTTTTTTGATTGGTTGGTGTCCCTAGCTCTTCTAATGTTTGCAATGCTTCATCCAGGGTCATCTGGTTATTCCTTTCTGTGCGGCTGTTGTTACCCACAAGTGTATCATGGTCTAACAGCCGTACACAAAACGTCCATAGGATTATCCAATGGTATAATAATCCTACCGCTTAACAAGCAGTTGTTCCATACCTAGAACACCGATAAACGGGTGCGTACCATCCAGGGAAAGCCGTCGTCCGTCGCCTTTATGCTTTCGCCCAGTGTCCCCAGGGGGTACGCATCTTCAGCAATAGGAGGAGAAAAGCAGCATGCGGGTCGTCATCATTGGTGGCAGCGGCCACGTGGGCACCTATCTTGTGCCTCGTCTCGTCGCGGCGGGCCACGAAGTAATCAACGTCAGCCGTCAACAACGAGCCCCCTATCAGCCCAACGGTAGTTGGCAACAGGTACAACAGATCCAGCTTGACCGTACCGCGGCAGAAGGCGCCGGTGATTTTGGTACGCAGATCCGCGCCCTCGCGCCAGACGTAGTAATCGACATGATCTGTTTCACCCTAGCGAGCGCCAACCACTTGGTAGAAGCCTTGCGGGGCCAAGTGCAGCATTTTCTGCATTGTGGCACCATTTGGGTTCACGGCCCCAGTGGTGAAGTGCCTACCACCGAAAGTGCCCCCCGCCGCCCTTTTGGTGACTATGGGGTTAACAAAGCAGCCATTGAGTCTTATCTACTAACGGAATCGCGCCAGCATGGGTTTCCGGCGACGATCATTCACCCGGGTCATATTGTTGGGCCAGGGTGGGCTCCCCTCAACCCCGCCGGCCATTTCAACGTCGCGGTTTTTGCTCGGTTGGCGCGTGGTGAAGAAGTGGCGCTCCCCAACCTAGGCATGGAAACCGTCCATCATGTCCATGCCGACGATGTGGCGCAGATCTTTGTCCAGGCCATGGCCAACCGCAGCACGGCGTTAGGCGAAAGCTTTCATGTGGTTTCGCCCACGGCGCTTACCTTGCGGGGCTACGCCGAAGCCATGGCCACCTGGTTTGGTCAACCAGCGCGGCTGGCTTATCTGCCTTGGGAACAGTGGCGGGTAACCGTCAGCGAAAACGAAGCGCGGGCAACGTGGGATCATATTGCCCACAGCCCCCATTGTAGCATTGCCAAAGCACAGCGGTTATTGGACTACCAACCACGCTACAGTTCGCTGCAGGGCATACAGGAAGCTGTACGCTGGCTAATCGACCATCAACAGCTTGTGATTGCATAGAGCCCAGCACACAAGCAGAACTTTAGTGGTAAGGAGCCGTTTGTGAATCAACTAATCAATATTGCGCTCGTTGGTGCGGGTGGATATGGTCATTTCTATTTACGTGCCTTAGCCGAAGAAGCCGCCGCACATCAGGTTACTTTTGTGGGCGTAATCGATCCCACTCTTGGCGGCAGCCCCCTTGAAGCAGAACTACGTAACGCGCAGTTGCCTATCTATCCTGACTTAGCAAGTTGCCTTCAGCAAACAGCGGTACAGTTGCTTGCCATCGCCGCGCCTATCCATCTGCACGCGCCCTATACCCAAAGTGCCCTAGCGCATGGCATCCATGTTCTCTGTGAAAAGCCGCTTTGTGCCACGCTCCAAGAGGCGACACAGATGCGGGAGAGCCAGCAGCGCCATGGTGGGATTGTGGCGATTGGCTATCAATGGTCCTTTTCGGCGGCAATTGGTGCGCTGAAACAAGATATTCTGGCTGGCCGCTTGGGTCAGCCACGGCGGGTAAAGGCCAGCGTTCTTTGGCCGCGCACAGCAGCCTACTATGCGCGGAACCAATGGGCGGGGCGCTTGCAGATGCCTGATGGCCGCTGGGTGTTAGATAGCCCCGTCAACAACGCCACAGCTCATTATCTCCATAATTTATTTTATTTACTGGGCGATCACCCAACAACCAGCGCCCAACCGGTGACCGTTCAAGCCGAACTCTACCGCGCCAACCCAATTGAAAATTGTGACACTGCGGCCCTACGCTGTCGGACAGGCGCTGGCGTCGAGATCCTGTACTATGCCTCCCACGCCATTCCCACGATCGCCGGCCCGCAATTTCACTTGGAATTTGACGAGGCCAGCGTGACCTATCCCAACGGTGGAACCCCCAACGGTGGAACCCCCAACGGTGGAACCATTGTGGCTACCTTTGCCAACGGTCAGCAGAAAAATTATGGCGATCCCTTTGCCGATGATACGCGCAAGCTTTGGCAAACCGTGGATGCTATCCGTACCGGTGCACCAGTCGCCTGTGATCTACAGGCGGCGACCGCCCATGTCCGCGCCATCAATGGCATGCATGAATCCATGCCGGTGGTTACAGACTTTCCCACCGAGTTGGTGCAGCAGGAGAATGATCTCACTTGGGTCAGTGGCCTTCAGGAAACGCTGGCTGCCAGCTATGCACAAAATTGCTTGCCTTCGGAACTAGGCACAGCAGCTTGGGCGCGTCCAGGGCAAGTCATCACCATGGATGCCTATACCCATTTTCCCCAAAGCCCGACTTGGCCCAAGTAATGGAGCACCCCAAAGGGTGAAAGTCAGTCGTTTGGTCGGTTGGTGTCGCCAACCGACCAAGCCAGGAATAGCGCTACCGGCTCCCCCGCTCTTGCCCACTGCGTAAGGCGGTGGAAGAAATATCACGGCGAAAGAGTGTCTCAGGAATGGCGGTGAAAAGCGCCGCAAACCGCGGCGGCACCGCCACATCCGCCAAGCTCCGAAAAACGCCTTCGGCATCCAGACGGCCAGCCACCAAGAAACGACAGCCCAACGCCTCGATCGCCGCCAATGCAGCGACCATCTGCTCCTCACGGTTAGCATAGTAGCGCGGGGCAAAGATCCGCACCGCCGTATCATAGCCCACCACAAAAGTAGTCCCTGGGTATAACCGGGCTTTTTCCAAGTAGGTTGGCGCGTCACTTGCCAGCACAGTATAGCGCCCAGCGAATTGACTGATCCGTGCCAAAATCTCAGCAACCGGCAATGGTGGCTTATCCACATTGATCGCGGCTAGTTCAAAGGCCACTGGCTGCCCGAGCAGCGTCTCGGCGGCCTGCGCCATCCCTAAATGCCCCTCATGGAGGGGATTAAAGGCCCCAGATAACAGCACGGGCGGCACGCCATTCACCGGCAAGCCATCGGCGGTGATGCCCAACCGGTGACTTTGCCCTGCCGTTAGGGCTTGGGCGGCTGGGATATAGGTATAGCGCTCGACGGCCAGCTGATCTCCTGGCAATAGAGTAAGCACTGGCGTAGCAGATAAGTTACAACCCTCGGCAATGGCTTGTAAGATCAGCTGACTAACTAGTTGTTCTTCTGCTGTACGCGAGCGTGCGCCTTTGTCCAGCAAGAGATCATACTGAACGACGCCCTCGGGTTGCCAACGAGCCACATGGGCGCGATGCTCGCCCCGCTTGGGCCGATCGGTGGCAATCGACGCGGTGCAGGCGATGCCAAAGCATGGTTGTTCCGCCGTGGTCAGTTGGCGGGCGCGGGTATACGCGCGCCCAGCCAGCAAGCGCGCCGTGGAGGCCGCCACATACTGCTCTGGCTGGCAGGCCAGAAAATCCGCAAAGGCCGCTTGGCTATAGGGGACCAGCGCTTCTAGTAGCGTGCGGCTGGCCCCAGCCACATCCAACAACTGTTGCAATGCACTATGACCTGCACCGGCAAAGACCAACACCAACTGCTGGGGAGCATCATGAATCATTTGAACGAACGATTGAGAGTCAATTGCCATATGGATATGTCAGTAAGCTGTAATCACAGTTAAAGTCAGGGTACGGTATGCTAGAGGAGACAAACCGTAATCGGATAAGGAGTGTACGATGCAAGAAAAACGTCTTATCAAATTGCTGATCCTAGGGGGGCTGTTCAGCCTCTGGCTCTTGATGGGAACTGGGTGCAGCGTCGCTGCTGCAGAAAAAACCATGGGCCAAGAAGCGGACCAGCGCACAAGCACGGCGCAAGACACGACTGCGTTTAGTCAGCTTGCCGTGCCGACCGCTACACCGGTTCGCCCGAGTGCATTGCAGGTCGTGGTCAATATTCCACCAGCCGCCCCAGCCACCGCGACCACGGTTGCGCCGACGCCCACGCCAGCACCAACAGTCACCCAACGTGTCTTGACGATTACGGGAAATAGTGTCAACCTGCGCAGTGGGCCTGGCACCGACATGCTGATCTTACAAACAGCCAATGCGGGAGAGCGCTATGAATTTTTGAGCCAGGATGCAACAGGAGAATGGTACCAAGTTTGCTGTGTCAGTAACACAGTAGCTTGGGTTTATGCCCCTTTGGCGCAGCTATCCGAAGTGCCAACCACGGCCAGTCAACCCACACCGACGGCACCAGCCTTTGGTATGGCGGTTTCGCCAGCGCCTGTCCGGCCAACCAATCTCACGGTGCCCCTGCCCGCGACGATCTTTACCCAAGAAAGTGTCACCCAGGGTGAACGCTATACCTATCCTGAGCAAGGATTTGCGTTGACCTTGCCGCCCACCTGGCAACCTTTTGATCTCAGCACCACAAGCTGGCAACAAGCCATGGAGATCCTGCGCAATGCCAATCCTGCCGTCGCGACCTTGGTGCAGCAGCAACTAGAAAGTTATGTCAATGCCCGCTTCAACTTTTTTGCCATTGCACTGCCACAGGATCTACTCAGTCAGGGCTATATCACCACAGTCAACCTCTGGAAGCAACCGCTGCCAGCCAATGTTGGGCTGGATCTGTATGCCGAGGTCATGGCCCAAGAAACACAAACCAAATTTGCCTTGACCACACCCATTACGCCAACAGCACTCTCTTTAGCAACCGGCCAAGGGCGCTTACTCAGTTATCAGATCAATGGCGGAAGCCTAGTCGATAGCCGCGCCTTGCAGATCGATCAATATTTAGTGATGCACAACCAAACGGTTTATGCCTTCACCTTTACCACCACCGCGGACCAAGCCGACACCGCGACCGCCTCCTTTGCCGCCATGGTTGAATCCTTTCAACTGCTGAATTAGGCGGCACAGCGATAGTTGATCCAGCCCCTGAGACCAGACAGGTTTTCAAAACCTGTCTGGTCTGGCCTACATCCTCCCGAAGAACCGATTAACGCGCCCCACACGCTTGCAAACTGGCCTGCATATGGCCCCGCGATTCAGCAGCAATAATACAACACTGTTCCAAAGTATATTCTTTAGCCCCAATAATTTCCAGGTTTAAGGGGCCCGTGTAGCCATGTTCATGCAGGACACGGACGTAACCAACGAGATCGATATCGCCACGGCCATTGGCCTGCATCTCGGGCTTACCTGGCCCCTGTTGGCGTCCCTTGCAGTCACGAATATGGACATGCTTCACCCGGGAAATCACGGCAGCAATCGCTTCGACAGGGTTTTCATTGGCACGGTAGATATGCGAAGGGTCCATATCAATTCCGAAATTGGGGGAGGAGATGGCTTCCATTACCTTGAGGGTGGTTGGCGTGTTGTAGACAGCCGCGCCCACATGGGCTTTGACACATAACGTCACCCCATATTTTTCGGCCATGTGGGCCAAAGCCCCCAGCTCGTCGAGCGTTTGTTGCAGAGTGCTGGGATCATCGGTCTTACCACCTGGCCCACAGTTGACAATCGGAATGCCAATCTCCGCGGCGGCTTGGAGGGCCATTTCCATCTTTGCGGGGTCGCGTGAGGGCTGTTCTATGGCTAATAGGGTCAATTGATAGCTTTGGGCTAGACGTTTGATCTCTGGGGCAATCTCTTGCCAGCGGTCGAGCACAAGGTGTTGGCTCATCCCCTCAATCGCCGAGATTTCGATCCCATCATAGCCAGCTAGGGCAATAGACTTAAAGGCGGTTTCCATGTCATAACCGCCGAAGAGCACTGAATTTGCACCTAGTTTCATCCGTTCCTCCAGAATGGTTGGTGACCTTATGTCACGGGTTGGTTATCAATTGGTTGGGGTGCACACCGCCCTGAAGGGACGGTGCTAGGCAGCAACGCCCGCTGAAGCGGGCTTGAGCCGGCGGCGTTCCGTAGCCCGGCACCTTGCGCGTTTTACCGTTATATTATACGCCAATGTACGGACAAAACACACTGGCTTGCTTGACCAAGGGGAGCAGCCAAATCACCAGGTGTTTATGGGAAGCGCACACCTAGTTTCACATTTTCGTTGGGATGCGTTGCAATCTTGGGATACTCTACCAGTAAATCGGCAAAATTCACAATTGGTTGCACAATCGGTTCGCATTTGATCTTGCCTTCGCTCAATAAGCGCCAGCAGACAGATAAGAGGCGATTTTCAGTCCAGCTAGGGTAATCAGGATTGGGTTCGCTACAGGCGCGGGAGAAGATAATGGTCGGTCGATTCATATGGGCCTCGGCCCCCAGATCCAGACCAGCGGGATACGCCCCAGGCCAAGCACCGGCGACGACCGTCCCCAGATAGGCGACACCCCGCAGCGCTCCCTGCAGGGCAAGGTAGTGACCACTGTAATCAATACAAACATCAGCGCCCCGTTTCTCCGTGGCTTGTTTGATGGCAAAACCGGCATCCTCACGCGCGGGATCGATGACCAGATCAGCCCCACAGGCCACGGCAGCGGCCTGACGAATCGCCAACGGCTCCACGGCGATGACCGGATCAGCGCCCGCTAGCTTCGCCAACTGTAATGCGACCAAGCCAATCGCGCCCATGCCAAAGATCGCCACGGCGTCACCGATCCGCACATGGCCGTCACGTAGCGCGCCTAAGGCAAAATCGGCGGGGTCGAGACAAGCAGCGGCTTGCCAGGGTACAGTCGCTGGCAGCCGCCGCACAGTGGCCGCAGGCCAAACCTGTTCTTCGCGGAAGGGGGCATAGCGGAAAACTTGGTCACCCAGTTGGTATTGTTCAACCGCCGCGCCGATTTCAATCACATCACCAATACAGATATTGCCCAGGGCGACCGGATAACGTACGCCCGCATCCTCAGGACGAAAGAGTTGGTATTCGGTATCATAGCGCCCACGCGGGCTGGCGTAGCCTTTGTAGAGTGCCATCTCGGTGCCGTGTTTCGCGGCGGCAAAACGGGTCCGTACCCGCAGTTGGTCGGCTTGAAGTGGGGGAGAAGCGTAGTCGCGAAAGGCAAGTTGTTCGCGATCACTAGCGATCAATTCGCGTGGCATGGTAGGTTCCTCGAGCTTTTGTGGATAAGGGTAGTTGATGATTTAGCCATTGGCAGCCCAGCGCTATGTACTACTCTTCTGCACCATTATAGCACAGTGGCTATAGCTTAGCTGGGCGGGGATGATGCGCTGGCGACAGGGCAACGACCCGGAAGCCGAGATCACGGTAGCGCTGGTGGAGTAGATCCCAAGAACGCGCCGCACAGCGCACAAATTCGACATCGCGGAAGCCACCACCGCGGAGGACACGGCGGAGATGGCGATCGGTTTGCTTGTCGAGCTCTTGCACATAATTTTCATAGCTATCTAGCCAGAGCGTCGCCGTCCATTCCCAAACATTGCCCACCATGTCCAAAACCCCGTAGACACTTGCACCGGCGGGATAGGCGCCCACCGCGGTTGTTGCGCCTAGCGGTCGATCAAAGTTGCAGAGCGTGGCGGTGGGCGGTGTATTGCCCCATGGGTAGATTCGGCCATCGGGCCCACGCGCAGCCTTTTCCCACTCGGCTTCGGTCGGCAGGCGGACACCAGCCCAGTCACAAAAGGCAAGGGCATCCCGCCAACTGACATTGACCACAGGGTGATGCTCCTTGGCCGCCGGAATTTCGCCAGCCACCCAATGGCTGGGCAGCCGATAACATGTGGCGTCGACAAAAGCTTTATATTGGGCATTGGTAATTGGTGCCCGAGAGATCCGAAATTCTGGCAGGTGTAGGCGGAGCTGAGGTAGCTCATCTTCAAAATGGTGAATATCCTGCTGTGGATCGCTGCCCATCCAGAACTCACCTGCCCCAATCGTGGCCCAGTCCAAACCAAGGAGGGAATGATGGTGTTCGACATAGCTTTGCAAAAGATCAGCCACGTCCAACTGCGGGATCACGTTGGGGGGTGCGGGCGCAGCCGTTTTGGGTGCCAGCACAGAGGGCGGGTTGGTGTCTGGCAACGTACTTGGTGGGACGGCGTCAGATGGTGCGAAATCCAGATGGCGGCCCTGTTGCTCTACCGCAGAGAGCAGATCTTCCAACGGCGTCGGGGCCGTCCCGGCGCGGCCGGGTTGATGAATAGGCACGTTCCCTGTCGTCAGCGTGGGGGACGGCTGCTTGGGGTGGGCAGGATCGGCCACCGAAAAAAGGCGGCCATCGGTCGCCCGCATATAGAGCACAGGAATCCCCCACTCGACCGAAGCCGCATTACCAAAGTTCAGTGCGTTGCGTGCTTCGGCCACCGCTGTATCGACCGGCAGATTATCGGCCAGTGCCTCATAGAAGGTATGGGCAAATTCAATCGCGACGGGATTGGTAATGGCATATTGCATCGCCAACACGGCGGGAATCCCACTATGGATCAAGGTCGCCGCGGTGCTAGCCAGCAGGTTGTGGTGTCCCATGCGTGCGCCGTCACACGCATTTAAGAGGACGAGCTGCAAGGTGCCGCGCTGGCGGGCCAATAGGCGGGCCAGTTGTGTGGCATAGAGGCGGTGCGATCTCTGCGCGTCATCGGTCAGCACAATAAAACCTTCATGGCGTGCTTCGTCAAAGCCACCGTGGCCGATAAAATGGAAAACGTGACAGGGCGTTGTTGGCGTGCGCAAGAGACGTTGTAACGCGCGCCAAGTTTGTCCTTGGAACCAAGTCAGACGGACTAAGCCCTGCTCTACCAATGGGGCAGTTGCCGCGGTGATCCGGCGCTGCTCTTCGGCCACATCCAGTCGGGTTGCCATGTCGATGGGATCGGCCACGACGGCGAGGATGTGTAACGGCGGTGTGATTGTCAGCGGTGGCGGCGTTTGTGGCAATTCGGTATAACGCACCAACGAGGTATGCGGATCAAGGCAGACAAAATCGCGCCGTCGCGCATCATAGAGAAACTCCCAGGGCAGGGCCGCCAGGATTGGATCGTGAATACTTACTTTCAACCGTACATGCCGAGCGTGGTGCATTGCTTCGCGGAGCGACTCATAGTAGAGTGTACGGGTCTCGCCCGCAAATAGAAAGTCGAAGAGCGCGCTTCCAAAGGTTTGTACAACCCGTTCTGGTTGAAGCGGCTGTTCCTGTAGAGCAAGGGGCGTCAGCAGGCTTGGCGATAAGGCAAAAAGGGCGACTTCAACCTTCCTCAATTCATTTTCCAATGCCTGTTTCGGAAAGGGCCACAGCGACACCTGACGCGCTTCGCCTGTATTCGAGCGAACGACAACCAAATAATGTTGCTCGCTGCTCTTCGTTACCTCAATCAAAAAGTCAGAATAAGCAGATAGTGTATTCATGGGCTATCACATTTCATCTACAAACCGAGCGCGCCGACTGATGGCGGAAGCGGCCACTATTGCATGGTGACGATAGGTTGGCATAGCTGTAGTGATAACGCAAGGGTTTCTTGGCTTGTTTCCACACACGTAGAAGTGCTGATCAGCCCGACTAACAAAGCATCGGCGCGCGTGGGTTTAGCACGCCGGTATGCGCTGATCGAAACCGAAGAAGGAGTTTAAAAAGGTGGGCAATTCAAAGCGTCTCTAAGTACCGTGGTGTAGCCGCAAAAGCGAAGAGGCACGTAAGAGGTAGAGCGTAATTGATTTTAACCAATAATTGATCTTGTTATGTCTTTTGTTTTAATATATAGTTAATATTGCATAATACAAATGTCTTACTCGGTCTTTGTTACCGCAACTTGGTAACTACCACCAGAGGAATGGACGGTTAACGGCTCATGCACCGTAAGCATAGCTGGCGTACGGACGACAGCGCCGTCGGCACGTTGCACAATACTATAGCCACGCCGCAGAATATGGTGGGGAGCAAGGGCCGTCAGACGCGCAGAACTTAGCTTCGTTCGCTCTTGTTGTCGTTCGATTTTACGACGCAGCACTTGATGGAGCTGACGAATACGGTCGTCGAGCTGTTGGCGCAACCGATCGAGTTTGCGATCTGGCGTGGTACGTTGCAAGCGTAATTTGCGATGAGAAAGCTGTTGGCGTTCTTGCTGTAGCTGTTGCTGCAGCCGCCGACCAAGCGCATAGCGCCATTCAGCAAGTTGCGCTAGCCCATCATTTCGATCAGGCGTTACCGTTGCCGCGGCCGCCGAGGGAGTCGGGGCGCGGAGATCCGCCACAAAATCGGCAATGGTAAAATCCGTTTCATGACCGATACCCGTCACAACGGGGCAAGCACTTTCAAAAAGTGCATAAGCAACTCGTTCGTCATTAAAGGCCCAAAGGTCTTCGATGCTGCCACCGCCGCGGGCAAGGATCAACGTATCCAGGGCAGCTACCGATGTGCTGTACTGATTGGCCGCGCGTAAAGCCGCCACAATTTGGGCGGGCGCTTCATTGCCTTGCACCAACGTGGGAAAGAGCAGCACCTGCACTAACGGCCAGCGCAACACCAGTACACGTAAAATATCGCGTAGAGCCGCGGCATCCGCGCTGGTAATGATGCCAATCCGCTGGGGAGGTATCCGTAGTGGCCGTTTTCGGGATAGTTCGAACAAACCGGCGCTGGCGAGACGTGCCTTCAGGGCTTCAAATTCAGCATATAGCTGACCGCGGCCCGCTGGCTGAATCCGATTCACATAAAGCTGATACTGTCCGCGCTCAGGATAGACGCCGACATAACCATGCGCTATAATTTGGTCACCATCATGAGGTAACCAGGTGTGAGCAAGGGTGTGACTCTTCCACATTACCGCGTTGAGGGTAGCGCCTGTGTCTTTCAGAGAAAAATAGACATGGCCGCTGGCCGCGCGTTTCCAATTGCTCACTTCGCCAATGATCCATAGATCACGAAGCATCTCATCACGCTCAAAGAGCTGTGAAATATATAGATTCAGTGTCGAAACAGGAATAGGCTGTGTCATAGCAGCAAATAAGAATTTCTAGGGTTACGATTTCGTATGGCAGTCAGTGTACCATAGCTCATGTATCACACCTAGTACAAGATAACATTGTTTCAACATCGGCAACCATTGACTTATGGGTATGATTGCGATCTAGCTCAATCAGTACATTAGGTACACCGGACAGAAAACCCGCATTTTCTCGTCTATCTATCTACCGATAAAGGTTCGCTGCCAATCCAGATTGGCTGATGGCCCTATGGCGTCGCTCAGCCCAGTGCATCAGCTACCTTTGGCTGGTATGCGCATTGGCAACCCTGTTATCAGTACGATCCACGATCACCTGTTGCTAACCAGGGACAGTACCTAGTGGCCGGAGTCGGAGCACTCGGTGTGAAAAACGCGAGCAGTACATAACAAGCCCCCCCAGATGATTACACTGATGATTACACTGAAAACGAGATGCAGCTTTATAGGAATGCTTGGACCATTGGCGCAGCGTGACGGTCGGCCCCGAGACACCGTTCACCCAAAGGAGAAATCAACCAATGTTGCAGACATTGCTGCGCGTTTTTCTCATTCCGCTTATTGCCTTTATCACGTTAACCATCTTATGGTTAACCTTTTATCCCTTCCACTCCCCCATAGCACAAGCCTCTAGTCGCCCCATCCAGAGCGCCTTTTCCTTCTCGGCTACCGGCCAGCCAGAGAAACAGGTGCGCGCGTCCAATGCCTTCACCACAGGCGCCTTCGTTGCCCAAGCGGCTGGGACACCAACGCCCACCTATCAGATGAAGCCCTTGTCACCCGAACAACGCGCGGAACTTCTTGACGCGATCGAAGCACCGCTCAGGCCCGCAAACGCGTCCATTATCTTTATGAAAACTGTCGTATTAGATTCAGAACAGTGTTTTGAAAAGACCGACCACGAGATCGTGGTAACGCCGACCACCATCGTGACCTACTGTTTCATTGTCCTCAATACAGGCACAGAGACGTTGCGCCGCCACACGGTGGTCGATGAACAACTGGGCCGTTTGGTGGATGAATTGGAATACGATCTAACGCCCGCTGGCACGGCGACCGATGCCGCCTTCTTTCATGTAACCAAGCTGATTACGACGAGTATTAGCAGCAGTGCGACCTGGACCGCCCAAAACAATACCTTGGCCGTTAGCGCCAGTGACAGAACACATGTCATTATCCCCACCATCGATATTGATAGTACCGTGGTGGCGAATTCAAGCCGGTGTGGGGGTGAGAAAAATTTGCGCGTTGCACTAAATGCCTCTTTGTTGTATTGTTATCGTCTCAATAATACGACACCATTGACGCTTACCCTCCATACATTAGTTGATAGCAACTTTGGTATCTTAGTAGAAAATCAGGCGCTCACCCTCCCAGCGGGAAGCGCGTTTACGGTTACCCATACGATGACAGCAGTGCAAAGCAATACGAGCACAGTGACTTGGACAAGCATCGCCGAGAATCAAATGCAACTAATGGCAACCGATTCAGTGACTGTGCAAGTGCCAGCATCTACCAAACTCAGTGTCGGCGCTAGTTTAACCAACGATGCCTGTGGCAAGCAAACACCGCTCGTCGTCCCCTATGGCAGCACGGTTACCTTCTGTTACCTGTTGCAGAATACCGGGGGTACGCCGCTCCAGCGTCATGAAATTCGCGATAGTTTGTATGAATTTACCGAAAGTTTTACCCAAACCGTCAGTGTAAATCGTTCCCTGGCCGTCACCGTGAGCAAAGTTATCACACAGAATACGGTCAATTCTGTCACCTGGAAGGCTTATACAGCCGACGGTGACATAGCCATCGATTCAAGCATGATCACAGTCAGCGTGGCACCATCAGCGGGGCTTTCCCTGACCACCTACTATGATGTCGATCGCAACCAAACGCGGCATCCATACGAGATGGGCCTGGCAGGCATCAGCATTACCATCAGCGCACCCTCAGCGCGCCTGTTCAGCGGAACAAGTAACACGCATGGATTGGTTACTTTTGCCGGGTTGACCGAACTCGGCACCTATACGGTCACCATTGCCGACAGCTCAATTCCATCTGGCTATGCGATCAACACAGCACTAGCACAGATTATCATTACACAAACCGGCTGGCTGACGCGCGAAATTGGCTACCGCGGGCCCGATGACGCCGATCGAGACGGGGATCTGATCCCCGACTTTGTCGAAGGGCCGGAAGACTTTGATGGCGATGGCATTCCGAATTATCTCGACACCGATTCTGACAACGATGGGTTTCCTGATCTGATCGAGGGGACCGGTGACGCCGATGGCGATGGTCATCCCAACTACTTGGACCCGGACGTGGTGAAGCTCTATCTCCCTACCATTACCCAATAGCGCACGCACCCAACAGCCACCAAGTAGTTTGTTATCCATACACCAGTTATACAAGGAGGAACGGGCCATGGGTGACCCGAAAATTACCCGCATTGAAATCCACGAATATCAGTGGGAACTGCCCAATATGGGCAAAGATTATCATGGCTTTAATCTGATTTATGAACCCGGCAACACGCTGCCCATGAAAGGCCGTATCTTAAAAGTATTTACCGATGCTGGTATTGTCGGTGAATACGCCGGTGGGAGTCCAGCCGACTATGCCAACCTCGCCAACTTCTGGCATTTTATCAAAGGCCATAGTGTACTCCAGCGTGAACGGATTTATACCGAAGTGCGGCGCTCGCTCCGCCAACTGGCCCACATTGGTCTCGCGCCCATTGATATTGCCTTATGGGACATTGCGGGCAAGCTCTACGATCAACCCATCTACAAACTCTTAGGTGGCTACAAGAGCGCTCTACCCTGCTACGCCAGCACCTATCACGGCGATCACCAACCGGGTGGGCTCTCCTCGCCCGAAGCCTATGCCGATTTTGCCGCACAATGTCTGGATCTAGGCTATCCAGCCTTCAAGATCCACGGTTGGGGCCGTGCCCCGATCAGCCAAGAAATTGCCAATGTCCACGCCGTGGGCAAACGGGTGGGCGGCAAGATGGATCTGATGCTCGACCCGGCCTGTGAATATCACACCTTTGGCGATACAGTGAAAGTGGGCTGGGCCTGTGATGAGCAACAATTCTTCTGGTACGAAGATCCCTTCCGCGATGGTGGGATCTCCCAATTTGCCCATCGCAAGCTGCGCCAAATTATCAAAACGCCGCTGCTCCAAACCGAACACATGCGCTCCCTCGAACCCCACATCGACTTTGCCATTGCCGAGGCAACCGACTATGTACGCGGCGACGTCGGCTATGATGGCATTACTGGCGTGATGAAGGTTGCGCATGCCTGTGAGGCACTCGGGCTCGATATTGAGTTCCACGGCCCCGGCCCAGCCCAACGCCAATGTATGGCCTCGGTGCGCAACACAAATTACTATGAAATGGGCCTGCTCCATCCCAAAGCACCGCCCAGCCACGATCCCAACCTCTTTATCGACTATCGCGACGAATTAGACGCCGTCGACGCTCAGGGCTGTATCCCGGTTCCCCAAGGCCCAGGCTTGGGCGTTGCCATCAACTGGGAATGGGTTGACCGCCAGCGGACCAATATCATCGTCTTTGAATAAACATGTTGACGTGATGCGTGATGCGTGAACCATGGTGATAATTCCCAGGGTTAGCTTATTACGCATCACGTTTCACGCTCCACGCATCACGCCTCCCCTATCCATTTCCCCACTAAGGAGAATAGTCTATGCGCATTGCTGTGGTTGGGGCCGGACCAGCTGGCTTGACAGCGGCCTATCGGCTGCAAAAAGCGGGTCACCAGGTTGAAGTGCTAGAAGCGCGTTCTGTGGTTGGTGGTCGCACCCATGCCGAACACTTTGGTCCGGGTCATCATTGTGATACAGGCGCTGGTTGGCTGGCGACCTTTTATACGCATACCCTGAAATTGTTTGAGGAAGTTGGGTATAGCGACACGTACCTATTACCCCGTACAGTCCGTGGCGCGGCTGACCTTTTGATCAATGGCAAGCTCTATCCGTGGCCCTTTCGTGGCCCTTCCATTGCAGGCTCAGCCCTCCTTACACCTGAAGACAAATCGCGCTACGACGCCTATGTCGAGCATATTATGCAGATCCAGCCCAGTCAACTGCTGCCCGATTTGGCCTATGACATTCGCAACGCCGCCGAGGAATTTGCGCCCCTAGGCGAGCGCGTCATGGATGTCGTCCTGCGCAGCCTCTTTGAAGGACCTTGGTTTACACGCTTTGATAGCTTTTCCGCGACCCATGTTCGCTTATGGCTACGCGCAGTTCAAGATGGCTTTTTCTATCAAGTCAAAGAAGGCATGGACGCCCCCTGGTTGCGCTTGGCCCAACAACTCGCCATTCGTACCAACGAGCCCGTCGAGAAACTCACGGTTGGGGCGCAAAGTGTAAGCCTCACCACCGCCAGCGGCAGCCAAGCCTATGACGGCGTCGTACTAGCGGTGCCTGCCCCGGTGGCATCTTTGTTGCTCCAATCGTACCCTGACCGCGCCCCATCATGGCTACACGAAGTAAAGTATGCACCCCAAGTACGGGTCTATGCCGCACGACAATGCGCGGACGACGCCCATTTTGGCGTCCACCTCTTGCCCCCGGGCGATCTTTTCTCGGTGGAATATTACGCTGGCCGCCATGGGGCCTGGGGCGCTTGCCCGCCAGATTGGCAGTGGGCACTTCTTTGTACCTATGGGCCGACCTGTGCTAAGTTTCTCCATCGCAACCAGGACGAGGTGATTGCCGAACTATGGGCCCAAGCCGCGGCGATCACCCCTGGCCTCTTCGCGCTGGAAGAAGCCGATGTCATTCACTATCACCACTGGGAGCAGGCCGTGCCTGTCATGGGGCCTGGGCACTACCGGCGGCTCGCGGCCTTCCAACAGAAAGCACCCATTGTCTTCGCTGGTGACTGGATGAGCGAGGCTTGTGTCGAAGGCGCGGTGCGCTCGGGCGAAGCCGCAGCGGCGGTGTTTGGGGCAAGATGACAACAGCTTCGGTTATACGCGATTGGCCGCCTGTTGCAACACCTCAATAATCTTCCGATCGGTCACGGGAAAGGGAAACGCAGCAAGGTCAGCTAATGTTACCCAGCGCCAGTCCGCGACGCCAAGAGTCTGGGGCTCACCGCTGAGGTAGCGAGCATGGAAAGCGTGAAGGGTAATGCGGAAATGGGTGTACGCGTGGCGCACGGTGGTCAGTTGCTCGCCAACGGTAATCTGGATCGCTAGCTCTTCCTCAATCTCCCGCCGTAGGCACGCTGGCAAATCGGCATCCGTCGCTTCCAGCTTACCACCCGGGAATTCCCACAGCCCGCCGAGCATGCCATCCGGTGGTCGTTGCGCGATAAGCAGGGGGGACTGATAGGGTTCCCCCTGCCAGATAAGGCCAGCCGCGACATCATAGTGCGGGGTTTGTTTTTTGGGTGGGATCACTGGGCGTTCCCCTTGGGTACCATTAGCGGCCGCGCGACAACGTTCATTGACTGGACAAAGCAAACAACGGGGATTAACAGGGGTGCAGATCAGCGCGCCCAACTCCATGATCGCTTCATTTACGGCACCAGCAGATCCTGTTGGTGTCGCCTCAACAAGGTCGCGCGCCAATCGCCAGAGTCGTTTTAAGGTTGCCGTTTCGGTAATGGGGTCAGCAATATCAGCCAAGCGGCTGAGCACACGCTTAACATTGCCATCCAGAATGGGTTCATGCTGGTTGTAGGCAAGACTGAGGATCGCGCCGACGGTATAGTCACCAATCCCGGGCAAGGCGAGTAAAGTCTGACGATCATTGGGCACGATACCACCATACACAGCGACAATCTGCTGGGCGGCTTTATGCAGATTACGCGCCCGGGCATAATAGCCCAATCCTTCCCAAACTTTCAACACTGCCTGCTGGTCGGCCGCGGCTAGTTCGTCAATAGTGGGGAAATGGGCCATCCAGCGGCGGAAATAATCCACCACCGTGTCGACGCGCGTCTGTTGCAGCATGATCTCGCTGATCCAAACTGCATAGGCATCGCGCGCACCAGCGGGAGCCAGCCGCCAGGGCAACTCCCGCTGGTGTAATGCATGCCAAGCAACCAGACGCTGGGCGATTTCCACTGTATTCATGCCTGCCCTAAATGAGTCAATAATGAATGGAAATTCAAAAACAATTAATTATTATTTCGTTCCCCATTAATTATCTGACTAGCCCGCAGGCGCGCCGACCATCATACATTGGCCCAAGGTCGTGACGGCGAAGAAAAGCACAAAGGCAACCCAGACCCAAACGGGAAGACCGCCAAAAGTTTGGCGCCGCTGTTTTTTGGGTTGGGGTTTGGGTAGCTCGTGTTGGCAGCGCCAACACACTTCTTTATCATCAGGATTCCACGTGTTACAATTGGAGCAGTTCATGTCCTTCTCTCCTTGTGTGTTGCGATAGGGGAATGGTAGCACAGATAGGAAGGAGAGGCAACTGAGGAATGGGCAATTGACAATTGATATCCCGCTTGCTTGATCCTGATCAATCGCTGATTCTTTGCTAGTTTATGCTATAATCAAGGCATAAAAATAGACGTTACGCACTTGGACAAGCGCTGCCAGCTTCTCCAACTTTGTCAGCGCGCTGGTTGTACTCTCTGCGTAAGTCCTAAGAAACGGTTTGCAACCGCCTCTACGCAATTGCAAAAATGGATAGCTTGTTTCACACTTTATGAAAACGACCCTACAATCACCTGAATTCGCCAATTTGCTCGACCAATGTGTCCACTGTGGCCTTTGTCTTTCGGCCTGCCCAACCTATTCGATCTTTCAAACCGAGATGGATAGCCCGCGCGGGCGTATTCAACTGATGCGCGCCGCTGCCGAAGGCCGGATCGAACCGACCGGTGCTTTCCGTGAACATATTGATCTCTGTCTGGGCTGTCGCGCCTGCGAAACCGCTTGTCCCTCGGGCGTCCAATATGGGCTCCTTCTGGAAGGAACTCGCAGTGTTATGGCAGAGGAGCAACCCCAAAGCCGCCAAGAACGCTTTGTCCGTTGGCTCGCCCTGCGCCAATTATTGCCCCACCGTGGCCGCTTGCAGATCATGGCGCGGCTGCTCCGCCTCTATCAAGCGTTGGGTCTCTCGGCAGCCATTCGCAAATTCAAGCTCTTGCCCGCTGGTCTGCGTGATATGGAAGCTCTCTTGCCCCCCCTGACCAGCACTTCACCTGACTACGCGCAGCCAGCCCCCGCGATTGGCCCCAAGCGTGGCGAAGTGGCGCTCCTCTATGGCTGTGTCCAAGATGCTTTCCTGGGCGGCGTGAACGCGGCCACCGTGCGCGTTCTCCAACACAATGGCTATGAAGTCCATTTTCCGCGTACCCAGACCTGTTGTGGCGCAGCACCGCTCCACATGGGCGAAAGAGATTTGGCCCGCGACCTAGCACGCCAGAATATTGACGCCTTTGCCGCGCGTGATTATGTGGCCGTCCTCAACAACGCGGGTGGCTGTGGGGCAACCTTGCACGAATATGCCCATCTCTTGGCCGATGATCCGGCCTATGCCGAGAAGGCACGCGCCTTTGTCGCCAAGTTACAGGACATCAATGAATTTCTCGCCACCCACCTCCATAATCCACCGACGGGTAAGGTGGAAAAGCGCGTGACCTATGTTGATTCCTGTCACCTGCGTCACGGTCAAAAGGTGATCAAACAACCCCGTCAGTTGCTCAAGAGCATTCCGGGGCTGACGCTGGTAGAACTACAGCGCCCCGACATGTGCTGTGGCAGCGCTGGTGTCTATAACATTGTCCAAGCCGAAACGGCAAACCAAGTGCTCGATGCCAAAATGGCCGATGTCCAACAGACCCAAGCTGACATTGTGGTGACGGCCAATACAGGCTGCCACATGCAGATGATCTATGGGGTGCGGAAAGCAGGTATGCCTGCCGAGGTGGTGCATTTGGTCGAACTGCTCGACCGCGCCTATCAAGCCAGTACATCAGCCCACAGCCCTGCTGCGCCCCAGCAAGCCTAGGATAAACCGATGTTAACGCAAACCCAACTACAACCGCTCACCCAACTCTTTGCCAAACGCCAGCTCGCCACCGATACGGTTTCGCTGATCACCTATGAAATCGACGCGGGCTTTGACCGCGGCAAGCCCGACGCGGTCTTCTATCCCGAATCGACCCACGATGTCAGCCAGATCATGGGTTGGGCCAGCAGCCAGCGAGTGCCGTTGATTGCGCGGGGCGCGGGCACGGGGCTTTCGGGGGGCGCGGTTGCCGAGCATGGCGGCATTATTGTTGAATTTGCCCGCATGAACCGGATTCTCACGCTGGATGTGCCAAGCCGCAGCGCCGTGGTTGAGCCCGGCTTGGTCAATCTAGTGCTGGATGGCGAAGTCAAGCGGCGTGGGCTCTATTTCCCGCCCGATCCTTCCAGTCAGCGCTCCTCGGTGCTGGGCGGCAACATTGGGGAAAATTCAGGCGGCCCCCATTGCTTCAAATACGGCGTCACCACCAACTATGTCCAGGGGCTAGAAGTGGTTTTGGCCGACGGCACGGTGGTCCAGCTGGGCGGCCCCGCCTTGGATTATCCCGAATATGACTTCTGTGGCGTTATGGTGGGCAGCGAAGGCACCTTGGGCATTGTCACCAAAGCCTATGTACGGATGCTGCGTAACCCACCTGGCGTGAAGACCTTGATGATCGCGTTTGATTCACTCGAGCAGGCTGGTCGTGCTGTCTCCGCGGTGATCGCAGCCGGTCTCGTGCCCGCGACACTGGAGATGATGGATAAGAAGATCATGCGGATGATCGAGGACTATGCTGGTGCTGGCCTGCCCGTCGAAGCCGAAGCGGGCTTGATTGTCGAGGTCGATGGCTACCCGGCCAGCCTCGACAGCCAAATGGAAGAAGTCGCCGATCTCCTGACAGCCCATGGCGGCCACACGCTGCGTATTGCCCAAAGCGAAGAAGAACGCCAGAAGATCTGGTATGGTCGTAAGAGCGCTGCCGGTGCTATGTCCCGCTTGGCCCCCAGCTTCTACTTGGTCGATGTCACCGTGCCACGCAGCCACTTGGCCGATATGCTCACTGAAGTAAATGAAATCTGTGATCGACATGCCTTGACCGCGGGTCATGTTTTTCATGCCGGCGATGGCAACCTGCACCCCATTATCCTCTGTGATGCCCGCAACCCGGCGCTGATGGAACGGGTCTTTATCGCTTGTGACGAAATTATCGCGCGCTGTGTTGCCTACCAAGGCAGCATCACCGGCGAACATGGCGTGGGGATTGAGAAACGCCGTTACATGCCCGCCATGTATAGCGGGGCCGAATTAGCTGCTATGCTCGATCTGAAAGCCCTCTTTGACCCCCATACCCTGCTCAACCCTGGCAAAGTCTTTCCCGATACCTTGCCCACCCCTGCCTATGCCACGCCACTGCTGCCGACGGAGAAGCTCTTTGCCCCTGCCAACGCCGAAGAGGCAGCCGCGGGACTAGTAGCCTGCGCAGCGCGGGGCGACCAAGTGCGCATCCGCAGCCAAGTGGTTGCTGACGACGGCGGCGGTGTTCTCCTCAGCACCGCGAAAATGAATGGCGTGCAGCGCTTTGCCCCGGATGATCTCTACGTCACCGTTGGGGCCGGCACGCCCTTGACCGCGTTGCAAGCCTTCTTAGATGAACACCAACTACAGACGGCGTTGGTAAGTCCTTGGCCCCAGGCCACCATTGGCGGGCTGATTGCCGCCAATATCAATGCACCACAGCGGATGCGCTATGGCGGCATGCGCGACAATCTGCTCAGTACCAAGGTAGCGTTGACCGATGGCCGTGTCATGGAAACGGGGCGGGTGGTCGTTAAAAATGTGGCGGGGTATGATCTGACCAAACTGATGGTCGGCTCACAGGGTACATTGGGGATGATTAGTACAGCGACCCTGAAGCTCATGCCCAAACCGCGTGTACAGCGCACCGTAGCGATTCCTGTCACCGATCTACAGCAGGGGATTGCTTGGGGCCAAGCCTTGCTGCCAACACTTTTGGTCGCGTCTGGGCTTGTCCTTTGCCCCGGTAAGTTCATGGCCAAGGCTTGGCCCACGCCCTATGCGCTGGTGATTACCGCTGAGGGTACGCGCGAGGATGTCGAGAGCGAACTAAGCGAGATCGACACCCGTTTCCGCGCCAGCAATGGACAAGGACATTGGCAGGAAAGCACAGCCACCAGCACCGACCTATGGGCGGCTTTTGTCGGCGGGGTTGCGCCAGAGCAGTTGCTAGCACGGAGTGGGATACCACTGCAACAAGTGGGGAATTATTGGAAGCAAGTGGCTAGCTTGGGTCCAACCCAATGGTGCTTGGATCTGGCACATGGCTTGGCCTATGCGGCCCATACGCCCGCGGATGGCGCGCAGGCACAACAATGGCTGACGGCCCTACGCCAGCCCAGCCTAGCTTTGGGCGGCTACAGCGTGCTTATGCACACCCCCACAGCCTTGCACAGCCAGCTAGACGCCAATGGCTACCAACCAACCAGCCGCACGCTCATGCATCAACTCAAAGCGCGCTGGGATCCCAAGGGGATTCTGCCAGTTATGGTGTAAACAAAAACAGATGAGCGCTGTCAGGTTTTGAAAACCTGACAGCGCTTAGCGTCCAGAACTCAGATCACTTCTAGGTAATCCTTATCGGGCAAGGCTGGGAAGGGAGCCGTGGGCAAGGTCTGATACCAAAAGACGACGGAAGCGATATCATCTTGCAAGGGCAGATAGCGATGACCGCTGCGCCAACCCAATGCCTGGATCGTCACGCTTAGATCCTGTTGAAAGCGAATGGGGTCGGTGATATGCCAGCGGTACATGCCAAAGCGCTGCTGAGAGCGATAGACACCATCGGGCCGCAGAACTTGGTGGAGCCCCGCATAGGGCGTAGAAAATTCCTGATACTCTTTGGTCTCTTTGTTCTCAAAATTATAGGAGCCGCAGAAGTAGTCCTCGGTGCCAGTGCCACAGATGGTCGGCCAATCCTTGTCGCCGTCGATAAAAAACTTGATCTCGCCTTCGCCCCACCAGCCGGAATTGTTGACACCCCAAGCCATATAGACACCCACATAGTGACCGCGCCCCTGAACACCATCGAGGATGGTGTAGACCTCTTTGTAGGGCAGGGGATTAGTACGGCGGAATTGGGCATGGAAATAGGCACAATCTTCCGGTACATCCGTCAGCGAGTAGTTGATCTGATAGTACAGGCGCATGGCTTCTTCCCCGATATTGGTCATGGTGATGCGCGCTCGGCGGCGGAAGGGCATTTCCCAATAGCAGTTAAAGGCGCTGCCAGGATTGACACAGACAGCCAAGGAGTTGAGTGGTGAAAACTTGCCCCAGCCCATGCCAAAGAAATCACCCACAGGACACTCAACCGACGGCTGCTCTTGGTCGTCCCAGTAGATCCGCAGAATGCTATAGCGCCAGTTGCCCGTAGGCGTCATCCAGATCTGTTGGATAGCCCCCTGGCCTTCAATATCGGCTAGGGTAAAGGTTTCACCGGGCTGAATAGCGACGGAGGGAGAGATTTTCCAGCCTTGGCCCAACTCACGAGCACAGTCGGCCCCCGTTCCTTCGGTAGCCATGCCACCCTTGCCTTTTTCACCCGTAAAATTTTCCGGGCTGATAGAGCGGCTTTGGGCCTTGGAGAGGCGCGCCAGATTGCCCAGGTTCATGCCCAGGCCATTAAAGTTACTCATGCAGGATCTCCTCTAGCTTCTTGATCAGATCAGGAATTAAATAAAAGAATGCGCAGAGAGCAGAGCCAACCGCCACGGATTGGGCACACGGTGATGGGCAAGCAAGAGCACGGACAATCCCTACGCAGAAAAATTATTGTAGCATGGGCGATGTTTAGGGGCAACCGTCTACGAACAGCAGAACAGGGCAAGTACGCTTTACCAGTGCCAGGCAGCTCCGTGACGCGCCGAAGCCCCATGGAGCTTGCCGCCAATGCCCCTAACCCAACCGCAAGTTTGTCGCAATAGGGTTGAACTTGTACAATGAGGAGCGTTGAACTGCCCTAGTGCTCGCGCAGCACCGCACAAAGAGCACGGTCAAAGCCCAATGGAAAAGAGAAAGATCATGGACGAAATTGTACTGGTTGAACGTGAGGGTGATATTGCCACGGTTATCCTCAATCGACCAGAAAAATTAAACGCGCTCAGTCGGGCCCTCTGGCAAGGTGTAGGTGACACCATGCACCAGCTCGCTCTTGATGAGCAGTTGCGTTGTATTGTGCTGCGTGGTGCAGGTGATCGCGCCTTCTCGCCCGGCGCGGATATTAAAGAATTTGAAAGTGAACGCGCCAACTTTGCCCAAGCCAAAGCCTATGGCACCATCATGCACAACACCATGGCCGCCATTCGGGATTGCCCCATTCCAACCATAGCGCTGATCAAGGGAATCTGTGTGGGCGGCGGGCTCGAATTGGCGATGATGTGCGACCTGCGCATCTGTGGCGAATCCAGCCGCTTTGGCGTGCCGATCAACCGCATTGGCGTCATCATGGCCTATCCCGAAATCACGGCGCTGATCGATTTGGTGGGCCGCGCCAGCGCATTGGAAATTTTGCTCGAGGGGCGGGTTTTTGATGCCCAAGAGGCCCAGGCCAAGGGACTTGTTACCCGAGTGGTGGCCGACGAACAGGTCGAGGCCGAAGCCTATGCCACGGCCCAACGCATTGCCGATGGTGCGCCTCATTCAAATCGGCTCCACAAACAATTTGCCCGGCGCCTACTGAACCCACAGCCCTTGACTCCCGCTGAATTTGACGAAGGCTTTGCGAGCGCCAACTATGCGGATTACCAAGAAGGGTATCGCGCTTTTGTTGAAAAGCGCAAGCCCCACTTTACAGGACGATAGTGCCATGAACCGATTAGCTCAACAACTTGCCTTTATTCTGGAACTGGACAAGCTCAAAAATGTGCTGCGCCGCTCCTATATTACCCACAACCTGCGCCGTGAAAATTCTGCCGAACATAGTTGGCACATTGCCCTAACAGCCCTTACGCTGGCCGAACATGCCAATGAACCGATTGCCATTGATCATGTGATTAAACTGCTGCTCATCCACGATATTGTTGAGATCGATGCCGACGACACCTTTATCTACGACACCGCTGGCAAAGTCGGTCAACATGATCGCGAATACCAAGCAGCCCAGCGCATCTTTGGCCTCCTGCCCGCCGAACAAGGGGAAGCCTATCTCCAGCTCTGGCTAGAATTTGAAGCGCGGGTGACCCCCGAAGCCAAGTTTGCCCGCGCCGTCGATCGTTTGCTCCCGGTCTTGCACAATTGCTATACCGAAGGACGTGGTTGGCAAGAGAATAATATTCATCAAGGGCAGGTTCGCACCGTCAACCGAATCATTGACGAGGGCGCCACGCCCTTATGGGAGCTGATTCAGATCAAAATTCAAGAAGCCGTTGATGCGGGCTTTTTACGCGCAACCGCATAGGTATTATCAAAAACGGAATCAGGATCATGACAGCCAAGCAACCAATGCAGGGGCCGCTAACCGGCTTGAAAGTTGTCGAGATTACCCATATCATGGCTGGCCCGACCTGTGGCCTTATGCTGGCCGACATGGGCGCGGATGTGATCAAGGTGGAGCGTCTGCCGCGGGGCGACGACACGCGGCGCACCATCCCCCCGACCATCCCACCCACCGGGGATGGTGAATCAGCCGCATTTATGATGATGAATCGCAATAAGCGCGGCATTGCCATCGATTTCAAACAACCCGCGGGCATTGCCCTCCTTCGCCGTCTGATCTTGCAGGCCGATATCCTCGTTGAGAATTTGCGTACCGGTGCTTTGGCCCACTATGGCTTGGGCTATGCAACGCTCAAGGCTGAGCAGCCAGGGTTGATCTACTGTTCGATTACGGGCTTTGGGTTGACGGGCCCCTATGCGGAACGGGGTGGCTTTGATCTGATCGCCCAAGGCATGAGTGGGCTGATGAGCATCACGGGCGAGATGCCGACCGAGGAAAACCGCAATCCGGCACCCGTGAAAGTCGGCGCGCCCATGACAGATATTACCGCCGGAATTTTGGCGGCGATGGGCATTTTGGCCGCGCTTTATCATCGGCAGCAGACAGGACTAGGCCAGCAGGTCGATACCTCGCTCTTTGAAGCTGGCATCACCCACACCTATTGGCAATCCGCCATTTGTCTCGCCACGGGCGTGGCACCTGGTCCGCTTGGCTCGGCCCACCCGCTCATGGCCCCCTATCAAGCCTTTCAAACTGCCGACGGGTGGATCAACATTGGGGCGGCCAATCAAGCCAATTGGGAAAAGCTGATCAAAGCCCTGGATGCTGCCCATTTGGGCGAGGATCCCCGCTTTCTGACCAATGCCGGACGGCTCACCAACTTGCCGGCGTTGGTCAAGCTGCTAACCCCATACTTCCACCAGCAGACAACGGCTGAATGGATGGCGATCTTTGAGACGATTGGCCTCCCAGCCGGGCCGGTGCTTTCCGTTGCCGAAGTACACGCCGATCCCCAAACGCTGGCACGTGAGATGGTGGTTGAGGTAGAACATAGCCGTGTTGGCACGGTGAAGACCCTAGGACTGCCCGTAAAGTTTTCCGATACACCGGGCGGTGTGCGCCACGGTGCACCAATCCTAGGGGAACATACACGCGAGATCTTGGCCGAAGCAGGATATGAGGCGGAGGAGATCAATCATTTACTGGCAGAAAGGGTAGTCGCCTCACCGGGCTAACACGCGCGTTTTCAAGAGATTGATTGCACGCGCATGGCCACCCCAAGTAGGATCGCAACGGCAATCGCCGCAATGCTGATGAGAACAGCAAAGATGGTAAAGACCCGATCAGCCCGGTCTTGCATCACAGCTGGGGTGGGGTCATAGAGGACACTTTCGGAGTCCGATTCCAAAATGGTTGCCACCTTATTGACTTCTTCTTCAATGGAAGTCAGCTGTTCATCAACGGTGCTCAACAATTCGGTCACTTCGTTTAAATTAGGGAGCGATTGGGTTTCATCCGTGGTCAGGGTTGTCGTAAGCAGGGTCGAGAGATCGCTCTGGATCACCTCTGTCGTCTGTTTCAGATCATCTAGATTGACCTGCAAATCCGAACTGAGTTCAGCGATGTGTTGCTGTAACCAGATCTCACGAAAGACCACCGCGGCCAATAAGAGGCTCACGGTCACAAAGATCGTCAGCGTAGCAACCACCAATCGATTAAGAAACTGATCTGGATCGGATTTCATCATCGCTTTACCTGAAAGACCATCTTGATGATCATCTGCTCAATGGGTGGATTATGCCTGTAAGTGCTGGTAGCGGCAAACCAAACGCTTCGGAAATGTTCCGAAGCGTTTGGTTTGCCGCGTAACCACAGGGCTACTTTTGTACCTCGACTTTTGTACCTATTGTAGCGCTGTCAAAAGAGCGCCTATGAATTGGCTACTCCCGTAGCAGGCACCCCACGGTTGGACAACTTATTGCGCAGGCTAGCAAGCCACTGATGTTGCGTGACACCTGAAATGTAATAGAGCGCCCAGAGGCTCACAACACTAGCCGTAATCAAAATCCATCGAATGGAATTGGCCGCCATCGGTGTGACAAGGGCCTCAATGGGCGTTTCTCCCCGAGCGATCATCTGTACACCAGAGCCACGGGTCACATCAATGCGGGCATCACCAGGTGGCAGCTCAAAGTAGACGGCATAGAAGGCATCGCGGCCAGTCCCCTGGCGGCGTGCCGATTCGGCTAGCCCCAACTCGGTGCTGGCAACCCGAAAGATGGTCGTTCGTCCATCGGCACGCATCTCGATCGGAATCGCTTCAGAACCTGTATTCTTGGCGATGACATGACCGCTGCCAATCGGGAACATGATATTCGATCCACGGTAGGTATAGGATCTTGCCGAAGTAAAGGCCCAGTAGACCATCCCAACGATGACCAAAACGGCCACAGCGATTTGAATCTTGGTTTTCATCTGCTTCACTCCCTCTATAAACTATGGTAGTACGCATTCTTTGCTTCGTTCTTATGCTTCGCTTCGGGGTGTATACCTGATTCATAGTTTATAAGGGCGTTGTTACGGCTGTATCTCGTTCATGTCCAGGATCTGAAACATCCTTTATCATTCTTGGGATACATAGGGCAGGTGCAAAGTGACAATGGTGCCTTTCCCCAGTTCGCTTTCGATGGTCACCGCACCTTGATGGCGTTCGACAATGGCGCGCACCAGCGCCACGCCAATCCCGCTGCCGGGAATCTTCTCTAACTGTGGGGCGCGATAGAGTTCCTCACCAACATGGGCAAGGGCGCTCTGCTCAATTCCCATCCCGGTGTCCACGACTTGGATAATCAGCTCCTGTTGGACGTTTACCCGTAGCTCAATGCGATCACCAGGCTGAGAATATTTAAAAGCATTATCTAACAAATTATGGATCGCCAGTGCCAGCAAATCTTCATCAATCAGCCAAGCCGGTTGTCCTCCATAAAGATAGCTCTGTAGCGTACGTTGCCCCGCTTCAAAGCGTTCACGCTCCATTTGGATAATCGTCATGGCAAAGGTTGCCAGGTTGACCGGCTGTAAATTGAGCGGCTCAGTTTCAAGCTCGGCTAATTTGCGCAGATCGGTCACCAAGCGGCTAAGGCGCAAGGTCTCGGTTTCCATGGCATCAACAATTTGTTGCTGCTGCTCATGTAGGTTGGTTAGCACCAGGGTCCGTAGCCCTGTCCGCAAGGCCGTGAGGGGATTCTTAAGTTCGTGATCCAATCGACGCAGAAAGCGACTATGTTCGGCCAGCGTCTCTTGGCGAGCATGGCGAATACTGCGCCCACGGAGATGGTTCATGGAAATGCGTACGATCGTATGGATCGCGGCAATGAGTGCGATAGCCAGCAGCGCCACTAAAATAATGACGTCGGCATCCTCGGGCACCAAAATAAAGGCATCGGCTAGCAGAACGCGCGCCAATAAAAACAGACCCAATAGCCCAAGGGTGACGGGAAGCCAATAAGGCTTGTTACGTAACCACTTCATGATGTTGCTTCAACAAAAGCAATATAACGATAGCCAGCACCAGGGATGGTTTCAATAAAGCGCGGATCCGCGGGATCATCCTGCAACACCTTCCGCAGTTCGGCAATGCGGGTGTCCACAACGCGTGCCCCAATCTCACTTTCCCACCCCCAGACAACATCCAACAAGCGATCACGCGTAATCAGTTCATTGGGATGGGTCATCAAATGTTCCAGAATCGAGACCGCCTTGGGCGTTACCGGGTGTTCCAAATTCGCAACATAGATCCGTCGTGCGCTGCGATCCAGCACGAGATCGCCACTGCGCAGCAAGCGGGAGCTCTGTAACGGCTGTTTGCCAGCCTGCGTCCGCCGCAGCACAGCCCGAATCCGAACAACGAGTTCTTGGGGATCGAAAGGTTTATTGAGATAGTCATCGGCGCCTTCTTCAATGGCCATAATCCGTTGTGCTGTACCAGCCACTTGGGTCAATAGAATTACGGGCGTCCAATCCCCTTGTCGCCGCAATTGCCGTAACGTTTCACGGCCATCTAACTGGGGCATCAATACATCGAGCACGATGAGTTCAGGCCGATGTTGTTTGGCCTGAATTAGTGCCTCTGCACCATTCCTGGCCGTCACCACCGTAAAGCCAGACAGCTCTAGAAAAGTTTTGAGCGTGGCAATGATCGACTCTTCATCATCAACCAACAAAAGTTTTGTTTTTTGTTCCACGATTATCCCTATAATCAAGTATCCCTGCGATTTATCGACAAACAGTCCTAGCTCTCCACAAGCTAGCCAGCAGCGGATCCCATTGTTTTATTCATCTACCCTATGCTATACTACACCTATGACGACTGATCTACGCAATCCTCACGATCTTTTTTTCAAACAATATCTCAGCCACCCAGCAGCAGCGGCAGCCTTTCTCCGGCAGCACTTGCCCCCGGCAGTGGCATCCTTGCTGGATCTAACCCAGCTATCATTGGAAAAGGATTCCTTTGTCGATGAACAGTTACGGATGCACTTTAGCGATCTAGTGTACCGAAGCATGACCACATCGCAAACGCCGGTGGCGCTCTCGCTGCTCTTTGAACACAAGAGCTATCCGGATGAATGGGTCAATTTTCAGGTACTGCGCTATCAAGTGCGGCTATGGGAACAGGAATTTGCAGCGTTGCAAGCGACGCAACGCGCGGCCAAAGAGGCAGAGCCCCGCAAAGAACGCAGCGAGCGTACCTATACCCTGACACCCGTTCTCGTGTTACTCGTCTATCATGGGCAGGGTGCATGGAATGTGTCGCTCCGTTTCGCTCGCCATCTGACCGGATTGCAGGATGCAGAATCGCCATTAGCGAAAGCGTTAGCACCCTTTGTGCCTGACTTTGAGCCGCATTTGATCAATCTGACTGCACTACCGGATGAAGCGATTCAGGGCGAAGTGCTCAACCGCCTCTTTGTGCTGGTCCTAAAACATATTTTTGAACAAGGCTTGGGCGGGCAGCTGGATGAAATCTTGACGATGGCGGCAGAGGTGCTACGTCAGCCGAATGGCATATCAATGGTTGTTGCGCTGCTGCGTTATTTGGGACGTGCTGGACAAGTGAAGAAGGAAGAAGTTACCCAAAAGCTGTTGGCGTTGTTACCGAAAGAAGGAGAGATGCTTATGCAAACCATGGCCGACGAGTGGATCGAGGAAGGCAAACGGATTGGACGCCAAGAAGGACAACAAGAAGGGCGACAAGAAGGGCGACAAGAAGGGCGACAAGAAGGGCGACAAGAAGGGCGACAAGAAAGTCAGCGTGCCATGATTCTCCGTGTATTGCAACGCCGATTCCAACCCGGTGAGGAAAATCTACAAGGACTAACGCATCAGTTGATGCAAATCACGGATGAAGACACGCTGCTCCACTTGGTCGATCTGTCCCTCGATGTACTCGTATTGCCGGATTTCCTCATCAAGTTGCAGAAATTGTTAGCAAAGTCGTCAACCTAGTACATTGTCAATATGTCAATAGGACTTACGTAGATGGCGTTGGTTGCCAAGCAATCTGGCCGGCTTAGGGCCGCGTAAGTCCGCGTATCTTCAACCTTGGCATAGCGAGCATCAGCCCAGAACAAAAGACTAGACAAGAGACAATTATGTCAAAATCTACGAATAGCTCCTCCGGTTTACGCAGCGAAGCCTGGTTTGGCCGCCCCGATCAGTTGGGGTTTATTCATCGCAGTTGGATCAAAAACCAAGGCCACCCCGACCAAATGTTTGATGGCCGTCCGGTCATTGGCATCTGCAATACCTGGTCCGACCTGACGCCCTGTAACGGTCATTTTCGCATCTTGGCCGAACAGGTTAAACGCGGCGTTTATGAGGCCGGTGGCTATCCACTCGAATTTCCGGTAATGTCACTAGGCGAAGCACTCATGCGCCCCACGACCATGCTCTACCGCAATCTAGCCAGCATGGATGTCGAGGAGAGCATCCGCGCCAATCCGCTAGATGGCGTGGTCATTCTGGCGGGCTGTGACAAGACCACCCCCTCGACCATTATGGGCGCGGCCAGTGTCGATCTACCCACCCTTGTCGTCTCGGGCGGGCCCATGCTCAATGGTCAATTCCGTGGGCGTGAAATTGGCTCCGGCACCGACGTCTGGAAATTCAGCGATGACGTGCGCGCGGGTCGTATGAGCCTGGAAGAGTACCAAGAAGCAGAAGCCTGTATGTCGCGCTCCGACGGCCACTGCAACACCATGGGAACCGCATCGACCATGGCTTGCATGGTCGAGTCATTGGGCTTGGGCCTGCCCAGCAACGCGGCGATCCCGGCGGCCGACGCCCGGCGCAAGCGCCTTTCCCATCTAGCCGGTAACCGCATTGTCGAGATGGTCAAAGAGGATCTGCGTCTTTCCAAGATTTTAACGCGCCAAGCCTTTGAGAATGCGATCATGGTCAATGCGGGCATCGGCGGCTCGACCAACTTTGTCGTCCACCTGCTGGCAATCGCTGGCCGCGTCGGGGTGGAGCTATCCCTAGAAGATTTTGACCGATTAGGCAGTCACTTGCCCCTGCTCGTCAACCTCATGCCGTCGGGCCAATATTTAATGGAGGATTTCTACTATGCAGGTGGCTTGCCGGTATTAATGCAGAGCATGAGCCAGCTTCTGCATCTCAATGCGCTGACCGTGAGCGGCAAAACCGTTGGGGAAAATATCGCGAATGCCCAATGTTACAACCGCGCGGTGATTGCCACCGCCGACGCCCCGCTCATTCCCGAGGCTGGCATTGCGGTGCTCAAAGGCAACCTATGCGAAAAAGGGGCGATTATCAAGCCATCCGCCGCGTCGCCCACACTGATGCAACATCGGGGCCGTGCCGTCGTCTTTACCGATGTGGAAGATTACCATGCTCGTATTGATGACCCCAATCTGCCCGTCGATGCCAATTCAATCTTGGTGATGAAAAACGTGGGACCGCGTGGCTACCCTGGTATGCCAGAGGTGGGGAATATGGGGATTCCCGCCAAGTTGCTGCGTGAAGGGGTCACCGACATGGTGCGTATCTCTGATGGCCGCATGAGTGGCACGGCATTCGGCACGGTCATTTTGCACGTCGCACCCGAAGCCGCCATCGGTGGCACCCTGGCGCTGGTGAAAGATGGCGACTGGATCGAATTGGATGTTGCCCAACGCCGGTTGCACTTGGATGTGCCGGAAGAAGAGCTTGCCCGTCGGCGCGCCGCTTGGCAGCCGCCGATCACGCCCCACACCGACCGCGGCTATGCGAAGCTTTATACGCAACATGTTCTCCAGGCGGATCAGGGTGTCGATTTTGATTTCCTCGTCGGAAAATCAGGGGCCTTTATCCCGCGCGATTCGCATTAAATGAACTCGCACAAAATGAGACCTGTCAGGTTTTGAAAACCTGACAGAGTCTTTCGTTGGCGGTTGTGGGAACCACAGAGCCAACCAGAGGACAAGGTCTCGCGTTATGCCCGAAAGAGATAGGCAAATAATTTCTGGCGTATCTCCTCATGCTCGCTTTGGGTACGACTAGCGTGGGCGGCCTTTTGGGCCTCCATTTGCTGAGCCCATTCCTTGCGCTTTTCTTCCCACTGTTGGGCAAAGGCATCTAGCCCCTTCCGCTGTGGCAGGGTTTGGATATGCGCGGGAATCGGCTCGCCAGCCTGACTCATCACTTCATCGGCCACCCAAATCGGGCCCTTCATGCGCAAGGCCAAGGCCATGGCATCGCTGGGTCGTGCATCGATCTCGTGGAGAGTTTCCCCGTTGCGAATCTTGATGATGGCGTAGAAGGTGCTTTCATGCAACCGCTCAATCCGTACTTCTTCCAGATGAACACCAATCGCTTCTAGCAATTTCGCCATCAGATCATAGGTCAAGGGCCGTGGCACGGCTTGATTCAACAGATGCAGTGTGATTGATTCAGCTTCAAAAGGACCGATCCAGAGAGGTAGCACCCGTCTACCCGCTTCATCGAGCAAAACGACTACCCGATTTCCATTCTCTTCTTGTACAATGACATCGGCAATGGTGACTAGAATCATCCCTAAGTTCCTTTCTAATAAATGGTCAGCGGCGCGTGCCAACGGCTGGTAAGCGACCAACGCTTCGCGTAACTGCAAGCGGGCCTTGTGCAAACGCCCTTTCACGGCGGTAACCGAAATCCCCAAGGTGAGCGCAATTTCCTGTAAACTCTGTCCCTCATAGTAGAACAACAAGGTCGCTTCCCGATTCTTGGGGGAAAGGGTCGCCACCGCCGCGAGCACTTGCTCGTGCAATTCCCGCATTTCGGCCAACACATGGGGCTCGGGTTCCGTACTGGTAAAAGGCAGGGCGTCAAAGTGTAACCCACCCGCTAATGCCTCCAGGGATAAAAAGTTCAGTTTCTGGCTACGGCGATAGTTGCGACAGACATTGAGCACAATGCCATAGAGCCAACTTTGAAAGCTGCCGCCCTGACGCAACGTAGCGAGTGATAGATAAGCTTGGAGGATCGCCTCTTGCGCCAAGTCGCGCGCAGTCTCGGCATTGCCAATCAGGCGAAAGGCAATGCGTTCGGTCATGGGTCCATAGCGATCGACAAGCTGATTAAAGGCTTGCTTATTGCCAGCTTGCGCTTGCTCGACTAAATCGACATCATGGTCAGGTTGATACATCATTCGCTCTGGAAAATGAAGGGGTCGACACGTTCATTAGGATAGTGGCAAAATATGACAAAAAGGTTACTTTTTCCACAGCTGCAAAAATTCATCCAAAGACGTAATACCGAAGCAAATCAATAGCTTGAAAAGCATGCTAAATTATGCTTTACTTACCAACGGATTGACCATTGAGTGAGCACCCTGTAACAACTGAGGATCCCCTATGCACATGCTACAGATCTGCCTATTGGGCAACTTCCGGTTGACCTATGCCAGTGAAGTCGTAGCCAGCGTAAATACGCCGCGGCTACAAGTTCTGCTTGCCTATCTACTCCTCCATCGCCAAGCCCCGCAACCACGGCAGCAGCTTGCCTTTCTCTTCTGGCCGGATTCCAGCGAAAAGCAAGCACATACGAACCTGCGCAAACTTCTCTTTCAGCTACGCAATGCCCTACCGGATGCGGATCGCTTCCTCACACAGGATCATCTAACCGTCCAGTGGCGTCCAGACGCACCCTATACGCTCGATGTTGCTGACCTCCAAGCAACACTGGCACGCTGTGCCACCGCTGACGGCAGGCCGATGACCACCGCCCAACAGGCAGAGTTGGCAAAGGTAGCTACGCTCTATCCAGGTGAACTGCTCCCCAGTTGCTTTGATGAGTGGTTGTTACCCCTACGCCGTCAGCTACACCAGGAAGTCATGAGGGCCATTGAGCAGCTGATCGTGTTAGCCGAACATCAACGCGAATATCAAGCTGGATTACGCTATGCCCAACACTTACTTGGCTTAGATCCTCTCCATGAAAATGGCTATCGACACTTGATGCAACTTCATGCCCTTAACGGAGATCGGGCCGCCGCGCTACAGCATTATCATACCTGTGTGACATTGTTACAGCGCGAACTAGGGGTGGAGCCCGAAGAAGAGACACAGGCACTTTATACCCAACTTTTGCGCCAGGAAGAGCTAGCCCATACAGCCCCCAATCCAATGATCTTTGACACCCCTTTATTTGGCCGTGCGGCGGAATGGCAGACTTTATTAACGCTCTGGCAGCAAGTCCAACGCGGTGAGCCCCATTTTGTCGCTCTAGCGGGCGAAGCAGGGATTGGCAAAACGCGCCTAGCCGAAGAGCTTTTCGCTTGGGCCCATACCCAAGGGATTCGGGTGGCGCGCACACGCTCGTATGAGGCCGAAGGTGGTTTGGCCTTTGCCCCTGTGACAGAGTGGCTACGCAGCGCAGCCCTCAAGCCAGCTTTGAAAAAATTAGATAAGATCTATCTCAGCGAGGTGATACGGGTATTGCCAGAGCTACTCCACGAAGAGCCACAGCTGACGCCACCACTACCCTTACGCGAAAGCTGGCAGCGTCAACGCTTTTTCGAATCACTAGCACGTGCCTTGTTGGTCGATAAATCACCCCTCTTACTATTGATCGAAGATCTGCAATGGTGTGACCATGAAACGCTGACCTGGCTACGTTTTCTGCTGCGCCATGCAAGCCGCGCCCGCTTGTTGCTCGTTGGAAATTGGCGCGAAGATGCGGTTGACGAGAGCCATCCCTTGCAAACACTCCTGCGCGACTTGCTCAAGACGAATCAGTTTACTTTGCTAGCGCTGAAACCCTTTACGCGGCCTGAGACAACCGCATTTGCCGAGCACATTGCGAAGCGCTCCTTCAACGGGGATGAAATAGAGCAGCTATACAGCACAACCGAAGGGCATCCGCTCTTTATTGCAGAGACCGTCCGTTCCCTAAAGAACACATCAACGCACGCTTTCCTGGCCGATCTGCATAGCGATTCGCCTAAAGTCCAAAATGTGATCCAGGCACGGCTAACGCAGCTATCCCGCCCAGCCCGCGCCATCGTCAATGTTGCAGCAACCATTGGTCGGCGTTTTTCGGGCGCAATCCTCGCCCCTGTCACCCAACAGCCTGAGCGGGTGATCACACGCGTCCTTGAAGAATTGTGGCAAAAACGGATCATCCGTGAACAAAGCCCTGGCCTCTATGATTTCTACCATGACCGTATCCGTGAAGTCGTCTATCAAGGACTCAGCGCCGCCCGCCGTCGCCAATTGCATCAGCAGGTAGCAGAAGCCTTGGAACAGCTTTATCCTAACCAGATCGACGAAATCAGCGGGGAAGTGGCGGCCCACTACGAGCAGGCCAACCAAAAACTTAAAGCGCGGAGCTATTGGCAACGCTCGGGGAAGCGCGCGGCGGCCCACTTTGCCAATCACGAAGCCATTCATCACTTTAGCAAGGCCCTAACCCTCACCCCTAGTCATGAATATAGCATGCGCTTTGAACTATTAACGCAACGCGAAGCTATCTATACCCTGCAAGGCCAACCAACCGAGCGTTTTACCGATTTACTGACCCTACAACAGCTCAGTCAACAATTGTTGACCCAGGACCCTACCCAAGCCACCCCGGCGATTCGAGCGGCCATACTGTTAGGCAAATATTATCAACGCACCGGTCGACCGGAACAGACGGTGGTTAGTCTGCAAACAGCAACCGCCCTCGCGCAACAATATGGCGAACGTATCTTGGAAGCACAAGCTTGGTCGCATCTGGGCAATGCGCTCTTTCACATGGGTAAGTTAGCAGGCGCACGCGACGCATTAATCGAGGCTATTGCCTGTGCCGAACGCGAAAAGTTGACGGATGTCGAAGCAGCCTCTTATGAATTTCTGGCGGCTGTCTGTATGTTCTCTGGGGCTGAGGCCACCGAGATTGAAACCTATCTCCAGCGCTCTTTAGCCCGCTACCAAGAGCTTATCGACTCGGTTGGCATTAGCCGCGTGCTGAATAAATTGGGCTATCTGATCGTTGCCCAAGGAGAAGGTAATTATGCAGCGGCAAAAGCGTATTATGAACGTGGCCTGGAAATTACGCGCCAGAGCGGGAATAGTGGTGGTGAGACCAATATCCTACGCAACTTAGGTGTGCTTTACAATTGCATCGCAGACTACCCACAAGCACAGGCGGTCTTAGCGTTAGCCTTGCAACTAGATCGCCAACAAAAAGATCTGCATTCCGAAGGGGTTGCATTGGACTATCTCGCCGTTGTGCAGATGAATTTAGGTGCATACGAACTTGCACAGAAGAACCTAGACGCGGCGTTAACTTTACTCCAGCAGACCAAATCCGGCGGTTGGCTCTGTAAAGGCTGGAGCGATTTGAGTTTGCTGAACTGGTTGCAGGGCAACACAACCGCGGCAATCGAGTGTGCAGAACAAGCCCACAAATTGGCAGCAGAATTAGGCGATCAGCGGCAGGTTGGCTACGCCCTAACCCGTTTAGGACGAGCCTTACAGAGCCAGCAGCGTCATGCGGAAGCGCTCAAAGCTTTCACCCAAGCCTATACCATTCATCAAGCATTAGCACAGTATAATCGGGCGCTAGAACCCCTGGCCGGTATGGCGCTCAGTGCGCTGGCCCAACAGGATTATCACAAGGCAAAGCAAGCGGTCGAAACCATTCTTACCCAGCTCCAAAGTGCCCAGCTAGACTTCACCGATGAGGCTTTGCTGATCTACCTAGCTTGCTACCAAGTCTTGACGACGATCGCTGATCCCAGAGCAGCAGCCCTATGCTGTCGCGCCCAGGAACAACTCCAAGCACGCGCCGCGGCTTTATCCACCGCTGAAGAAAGAAAGCTTTTCTGGTCGGTACCCCTTCATCACAACGCGAAAACCTTAAAAACTGGTTGAAAAGATCACCTGTTTCCGTATTACGCCCTAAAATAACAGCTCACGGAACGCTTTTGTATCGCCCAGGCAACGCCTACGCAACGAGCCGCCTGCTATCCTATCATCAATAGCCAAACAGTTCGCTGATGGTTGGTTCGTTTAGGTCGGCGTTCATCCCCCGGACGCTTGACCTAAACCGCTTTCCCAAAAGCCCGAGACCCGCGTTGCCCAGAACAAAAGTGCCATTCCCGATGGACGAAAGCCAACATACCATTCGCCTTGTGCAGCACCAGTGGCAAAGTTATTTTCATCAAGGCAATGCCGCTGGAATTGCAGCACTGTATACAGAGACAGGGCAACTCATGCCAGCCTATAGCCCTGCAATTCGTGGCAGGCAAGCGATCCAAGCTTTTTGGCAAGGTTTTCTGGACATGGGTATCTATACCATGCTGCGGGAGAGCACCACCCTCGAATCACTAACGGCTACAGTCAACGAGACCGGGGCCTATCGTTTCCTCGACCGCCGCCGCCGCATCTTGGACGTTGGCAAGTATGTCATCATCTGGAAAGCTACCCACTGGCAATGGCAAATTCACTGTGAAATTTGGACTAGCAATTTGCCGCTCAGGTGAGGTGAAGACTAATAGGGAATGCGCCCACCACAGACGTTGAGGGCTTGGCCGGTGATATAAGCAGCGTCGGCAGAGGCGAGAAAAGCAACCAGATTCGCCACATCTTCTGGTTGCTCAATACGCCCAATCGGAACCGAGGCGGCCATCTGCGCTTTCACAGAACCGAGCGGCAGCCCTTGCCGTTCTGTCACAGCCTGATCGATCTGATCCCACATGGGTGTGTCGACAATCCCGGGGCAGACGGCATTGACCAAGATGCCATGTTCGGCCCACTCCATCGCCATCTGCTTGGTGAGCCCGATCACGGCATGTTTGCTGGCTGAGTACGCGCCCAATGGGTTTTTGCCCGGCGCCATTTTGCCCGCCGCCGACGCGTTGTTAATAATGCGGCCACCGCGGCCCTGCTCAATCATCTGCCGCGCCGCAGCTTGGGCACAGAAGAGGGTCCCTTTGGCATTGACATTCAGGATCGCATCCCAGGTTGCTTCATCGGTCTCCAGCAGCGACGCCACCCGCACAATGCCCGCGTTGTTGACCTGAATGGTCAAAGGTCCCAACTGTTGTACGGTGGTCTGCACCATCTGTTCGACGGCAATTTTCCGCGTGACATCCACGACCAATGGCAGCGCCACGCCGCCCGCCGCTTCAATTTCACCAGCTACTTGCTTGGCCGCGGCGTCATTCACATCCACCACCGCTACACTACATCCTTCTCGCGCCAATCGCCGCGCCACGGCCCGACCAATCCCACTTCCACCACCGGTCACAATAGCCACCTGACCGGCCAGATCATAGCTTGGCATGCTAGTTTCCTCCTCTGCCTCAAGATAATCACCAGCTTGATTACTCCCCAATTATCACAGGGTTAAAACCCGCTACTGACAGCGAAAAGCGCCCGCAGGCGCTTCAGCTGAGCGCCACTGGATTGTTCCGGACGCTATCACCAAGTTCGCGTTGGCAGCCTATTTCATGGTATCTCAGGAACTTTTCTTTGAAGATCAGCCAAGTGTCGTTGGATAAACTCAGCACCCGAAGGCTGCCTTTGCCCCAGCAGCAGACTAGCAATATAGCCGACGCCAGGATGGCGCAGCCGTTGTACTTCGCGCAACACGGCTTCACGATCATAGTCAACACGCCTAGGCTCAAGCGTATAACCCGTCGCGTCAGCAGTTAAGAGGAGATAGCTCGCCCGCAGGTCGGGTGGAAAAGGCAGACTAACGCTGCCCACATTGACGATCCGTTTACCACCCGTTGTAACATCAAGCGGACGATGGTGATGGCCGCCAAAAATTAAGTCAGCGGCACAGTCACCCAAGACGCGCAGCAACGCTTCATCGCTCAGTCCCACCTTAAAACCAAGTCCCGTGTCGCGCCCCGGTGCGGCATGAACACCGAGCACACGCGTACCATCCGGCAAAGTTGATTCGATTGCCAATGGCAATGCAGTCAGCCAATCCAACCAACCGACATAGGTGATAACACCTTGCGTCCACGCAATCGAACCGGCAGCCTCTAGGTTAAAGTCGGGCGCATCACCTGGTTCATTAAAACGGTTAACCGCCCCAGAACAGACATAACGGTCGGTATTGCCACGAATACATTTCAGTCTTGGCAAGTGTGTTAAGCGCTCCAGCACCGCAACAGGCGCAGGGCCAGCGTCCACTAGATCCCCTAATACCCAATATTCATCGATTTCTCCTTGGGCTTGGGCATCGGCCAGCACGGCATCCAGCGCAACGATATTCCCATGAATATCAGACAAAATCGCAATCCGCATCGCTTCCCTCCTTACGGTATGCTCGCGCGCAGCGTTGTCAGCTTTTCCTGGAGCATTCGATATTGGCTACCCGCTAAGCGTTCTTCAGCTAGCTGTAGACTGGCTTCGGCAGCGGTGTGATCGCCCCGTTGGAGATGGAGTTCGGCCAGCCATAGATCGATCTGATTTTGCAAGTAAAGGGCGGTTGTGCCCGTTACACCAGCTTTGGCGGTTGTCAACCAGCGCTGGGCTTCGGCCAGTGCCCCGCGTGCTTGGGCGGCACGGCCCAAATGCGCTTGGACATTGGCGACAAAGGTCGCGTTGCCATGTTCCTCCGCAAAGCCCAGCGCTTGTTCAAAATAGGTAGTCGCTTCGGTAAGTTCACCCGCGGCCAAGGCAATTTCGCCACAGGTACTGTAGAAATATTGCTTAGCGGGCAAAAGGACACAGGCTTCGGCTAACGCTCTCCCTTGCTCAATCAGCAGGCGAGCTTCGGCCACGGCCCCCGTCAGCAGCGTGGCATAGGCGAGGTTGTTGAGGCTAAGCGCTTCAAATTGAATGCTAGCATTCGCGCGCGCCCACTGCTGTGCCTGCTGGAATTTGGCAACTGCCTGTGGATAATCACCCGCTTCCAAATCAAGATTACCCCATTCAAACCAGCTCATCAACCCAATCTCATCCAAGTTGTGGGCAGCCGCGAGGCGAGTGGCTTCGGCATAATGGGCCGCAGCCTCCTGCATGGAATAGCCATTACGGAATTTAGCCGTGCCCAGTAAATAATGGGCGCTGGCATGAAAGATGGGATCTTCGACCGTTTCCAGATCGGGCAAGATCTGTTGCGCCCAATACAACACTTGCGCGCCTTCACCAGTTGCCAGATAGCTGCCCGCCAGATAGAGATTGGCACGAATCGCGCCGCGGCAATCCTGTTGTGCGGCATAGGCTTCCATGGCGCCTTGGATGAAGGTGCGCGCAGCGCCGATTTGGCCGGGGAGAAAGTACAAGGCTCGGCCCAGCCCAAGTTGGCGGCTCGGCGTCGGCGCAAAGGCAAAGGCTTGTTGGTAGAAGGCAACCGCCTCTGTCGCCGCGCCCACGCGCAACGCTTCGTCACCGGCCATTTCGGCAAAACGAGCAGCTTCGACCTGCACACCAGCTTCGGCATAGTGGCGCGCCAATTGCCCAGCCACGGTTGGTAATTGTGCGGCATACCGCGCGGCGATGCCCTCGGCCGCGCGGCGGTGCAACAATTTACGCCGACCATTGCTCAGTTGCTCACGGACAACCGATGCCACCAGCGGGTGGGTAAATTCATAGAGTTCGCCGCGCTCGCGCAATAAGCCCGCCGCTAAGAGACCATCTAAGGCATCGATTGTTTCTTCTTCGCCCCGTCCGCTTGTTTGGCCTAGAATAACGAGATCAATGGCTGGCTCCAGAATGGCGGCGGCTTGGACCATGGGCAGTAACGGCTCCGCTAGCTCGCGCAGACGGGATTGGATTAAATCCGCTAAGCTGGCAGGGATACCATCCGCGGCAAGGGTACGCAATTGGGTTAGGTAGTAGGGATTGCCACCACTCTGCTGATGAAGATCGTCGGCCAGCGTGACATCCCGTTCCAGTGCGGTTAACAAGGCAAGGGTTTCGGCTTTGGTGAGGCTAGGCAAGGGCATCCGTTGCAAGGCATCGTAGCGTTGCCACTGCCCAATCAACCGGGTCAGGGCCAGCGGTGCGTCGGCGGGTCGATACGCCCCAACCAGCAGCAGCGGTGTAGTCGCCATGCGGTCGGTTAGGTACAACAGCCAATCCAAGGTAGCGCTGTCGGCCCAATGCAGGTCATCCACAAAGAAAATCAGGGGCGTGGCGCCAAAGGTGGTAAAAAACTGGGTCAGCGCCTCGGCCAGCAAACCACGTTCCGCGGTAGGGATGGTCGCCATGGCGGTGAGTTGACGGCGGTCGGGCAGGCTCTCCCCTTGGTGCAGGCTCGGCGCAAGCTGGAGCAATTCCGCGCGCAAAAGTGGTGGCAGCTCCCCTGCAACTTTACCGAAATGGAGCCGACAGCGCGCGCTGCTCAGTAGCCGCCGCACAGGATCAAAGGGGAGTGTCTGCGTGGTATTTAACGCGCGTGTTTCCAAGACAACGGCTTCGGGGCCTAGGGTAGCGGCCCAGGTTTGCCAAAGGCTCGTTTTCCCGATCCCCATTTCGCCGCTCATCATGACGACACGGCACTGTCCTTGACGGGCTTGCTGCCACGCGAGATCGAGGGTTGCTAATTGGGCCTCGCGCCCAACAAAAGGCTGTGACACACTGGCGGCGGGATACGCCGTGGTTGCTGCATGGGGCAGGTCGATCGCGAGCGCGGTATGTGCCGTTGGCGAGGTCAGTTCATTCTTGAGGATCGCACTGCGCAAGGCATCGGTTTCAGGCAGGGGATCAATGGAGAGGTTTTGCCGTAACAGCACTTGCAGCTGCTCATACTGGCGCAGCGCCTCGGCGCGCGCGCCTTGTTTGGCATGTGCCAGCATCAAGCTCTGATGAAAGGACTCTTGCCATGGGTCATAGGCCACCCCCCGCTGTGCCCAGGTGAGAACTTGGGGCCAATTGCCAGCTTGCTGATAAGACTTGATCAGGACCGTTAGCGCCTGGCGATAGCATTGTCCTAATCGTTCCCGTTCCGTGGTCAGCCAAAGTTCAAAGTCTGGCGCTTCGGTGAGACGAATGCCATCTAGCAATGGCCCCCGCCATAAGTCGAGCAAGGCGGCCAGGGCCTGCGTATCCGGCGGGTCACCGTGTAGCTGAGCCTGAATGCCCATCTCAAAGGTGGCAAGATCGGTCACAACAGATGGGGCCAGAGCAAGCCGGTCACCAGCCGCCACCAGGAGCTCTTCCCCTAACAGCTGCCGAAGCTGCCACAGCCGGTTGCGCAGATTTTTACGCGCCGCGTCCGGATGACTTTCAGCCCAGAGGAGGGCTAACAAGTGCTCGCGTGTGTGTGAAGTTTGGGTGACGGCCAAATAGGTGAGCAGAGCCTGTATTTTGGCGATGGGCAGGGCAACGACAGCCTGTTCACGCGTCACCCATAGTGGGCCGAGGAGGGCAAGACGAATGGTTGACATGGCTGGCTTATCCAAACTTGACCGGTGAAGGGCTGTAGAGTCGCTTCTGCCACCGCTTGATTTTTCCCACCACCCAACTCCTCCCCATCAACCTTTCGTTCTGCCATTCTTTGCATTGTAGCACAGGTCCGAGTGACTTCCGATAATTCGGGTAGATGATCCGCTTTCCCGAATATCTTTCCGGCAGGCCACGGTTGTCCTTTGCAACGTGGGACAAAGATTGGGACAAGAGCAGAGCAGCGTTGGGACACGCCGCGGGACAGGCATCAGCCATACTCCAGAAGACCGTATTCAGACAATTTCTCTTAGCGAGAACACAAGCAAGGAACAATTATGACAAAGCCAAAGATTGCCGTTATTATTGGAAGCACGCGTCAGAGCCGTTTTGGTGACAAGCCTGCCCAATGGATCTATGATATTGCCAGCCAGCGCGCGGATCTGGATGTTGAACTGGTGGACCTGCGCGATTATCCCATGCCACTCTTCGATGAGATTGCGTCGAATGCCTGGATGCCTTCCCAAAATGAAGTAGCCCAACAATGGCAGAAAAAGGTCGCCGAGTTCGATGGCTATATCTTTATCACCGCCGAGTATAATCACAGCATCACTGGTGCTCTCAAGAACGCGCTCGACTATGCCTACCCAGAGTGGAATCGCAAACCGGCGGCCTTTGTTGGCTATGGGGCGGTCGGTGGCGCGCGGGCCGTAGAACAGCTCCGGCTCATCTGTGTCGAGTTACAAATGGCACCGACCAAGACCGGCGTTCATATTCAAGGAGCGGATTTCATGGCCGTTTGGCGACAAGGGAAAAGCCTCACCGAACTCGATTATTTGCAACCCAATGTAGCGGCTATGCTTGATGAACTGACGTGGTGGACCAAGGCGCTAAAGACGGCACGCGCCGCGTAACCCTAGCCTAATAAGGAGTGAAAGATGACAGCAGCCGTACAGTTAACCGAACCTGTACTACATCCAGCAACGCGCCTGGGCGCTGTGCGGTTGGCTGTCACAAACCTGGCGCGCTCGGTGGCGTTCTACCAGCAGGTGCTCGGTTTTCAGCTTCATGCCCAGAGCGGTGCAGAGGCTAGCCTAGGGGCTGGGTGCGCCGACCTATTGCAACTTGTCGAAGTTTCAGGGGCAAGTGCGGCCCGTCACACGAAGGGTTTTTGCCACTTTGCCATCCTCATGCCAAGCCGCTTAGCCTTGGGCCAAGTGCTGCGCAACCTCGTCGCCCATGGTGTCCAACTGGGGGGGGCCGATCATGTTGTCAACGAGGCCGTTTATCTTGCTGATCCGGATGGCATTGGCATTGAGCTTTCTTGGGATCGTCCATGTGAACAGTGGCAGTATGTCGATGGTCATCCCGTGCTAGACAATCTGCCATTGGATTATCGCGGCATCTTGTGTGGATTGGTAGGAGAGCCGACTTGTTGGCAAGGGCTTGAGCCGACAACCGTAATCGGTCATCTACACCTGCATAGCGATGAGTTAGCCGCAGCCATCAACTTCTATCACAAGCTCGTTGGCTTTGATCTGAGGGTATACCAGAAGCGGGTTGCCCTCTTTTCGGCGGGGAATAACCACCATTTGATCGGGATAGATAGTGGGGAGCAGCCTGGTGCAACACCAACAATGACAGCGAGCATAGGGCTACGTCACTTTGTGCTTGAACTTCCCAACGCAACGGCTCACAGCCAATTGGCAGAACGGCTCGTCCAGGGCGGCGTTGCCATTACAGAAGAGGCCGCCGGCTTGTTGGTACGCGATCCAGCCCAGAATGCGCTCCTATTGACGGTGGCCCAAGCCACCTAATGGTGCTTCATCGGTGCGCAACGTCTTGATTTCTGCTACCATTGCCGGGGAGACAGCCACGGGGAGTTCGAGCAGGAAAAAGGCCAGGGTCTTCCCATGACTGTCCAAATTTAGCGCTTCATTGACCCCACCATCGAGCACATCTTCCAAAACAAAATTCAGGGCGGCCAATTTGGGTAGAACATAGCGATGAACTGTGGTAGGGCGACGCGCTTGAAAGAGCCGCGCCACGCGCGCCACGGTGACCTGTTCCACCAACAAGGGAAAGAACGCGGGCCGATACGCGATCACACTGATATTCGAGCAGTTGCCTTTATCGCCTGTTCGGCCATGGGCAAGCCAATGTAAGGGCACTTCTTGCAAAGCGGAATTCCTTTCCATAGAGGAGTTACGCAGTTAGACAAAGGTACACGTTGCCGGAACGCAGTCGCGCGGCAGATAACAGGCCGTGGAGTGTAAGCGCGGCGTGAGGGTGGTGCGGATACCACCGCCGCCAGCTGGGCCACAGGTATAGAGTGCCGTCACTTCCTGCAATAATTGTTCAATTAAGCTCCGCTCTTTATGGGCAGCCGCTACCCGCAAACGAATGTCACGGTGATCGCCTGGGGTGGCGGCGGCCCAGCCGTGCGCCGCATCGGCAGCAAAGACACTGACCACACCAATCAAATCAAAGCGTAGCATCAGCTGATGACCCAATCGGCGCTGGAGAATCTCAGCAGCTAACCGGGCGCGTGCTTCGGCATTCGGGCCAGCATAGGAGATCTCCCCTTCTCCCAACCAACCACCGTTAAAACAGAGCATGGTTTTGAGGGTTGCCGGTCGTGGATGACCACGCACCCCGCTCACCAGAACCCGATTGGGGGCAATTTCGATCACTTCGGCCTCGCCAATATCAGCAATGACATCCGGCGTTAGATAGGCAGCCGGGTCGTGAATTTCATAAAGCAACTGCTCCTTGACCGTGCGGCAATCGACGATCCCACCCGTCTTCGCCGCTTTGGTCACCACCAAAGTCCCATCTTCTGCCAATTCTACAATCGGGAAGCCGAGATTCGCCAGATCGGGCACCTCCTTGAAGCCAGGATCGGCAAAATAGCCGCCGGTTACTTGTGCGCCACACTCCAGAAGATGGCCTGCGATCGTCGCACAGGCCAAGCGCACCCAATCATCCGTGGCCCAACCAAAGTGCGCCAAAGCTGGACCAACCACCAACGCCGGATCCGCCACGCGCCCCGTGACAACGACTTGCGCGCCCAGGCGTAGCGCTTCAGCGATGGCAGCTCCCCCCAAATAGACATTGGCGCTGACGATATCTAGCGCTGTCACCGCTGGATCTACATAAGGATGTAACAAAGCCTGTCCTGCCGCGTCCGAGAGATCATCGCCTTCCACTACCGCAATCCGCAGCGTAGGCAGTCCCTGCTGACGGGCCAGTTCCTGTATGCGCAGCGCCGCCGCGCGTGGATTGGCAGCGCCAAAATTACTCACAATGGGAATATGGTGCTGAACGGCACGGGTCAGAATGGGAGCAACCGCATGTACCATCAACGGTGCAAAGCCAGCCTGTGGATTGGCGCGGCGTGCCAGTTGGGCTTGCGCCAAGGTGCGCTCAGCTAACATTTCAAAGATCAGCACGGCTGGTAGGCCACTGTCGATCAAAGTCTCTAGCACTGGGGCGGCTACATCGACCCGATCACCGCCAAAGCCAGCCGCACAACCAATCGCCAAGGTTGATCGTTGCATCATGCTCCTTCCAAGCAAGCACGCGAGACCCTCTGCCCAAACAGGAGAGCAACGGGATAATAGTGGTGCAGCGGCAATGATACGTTGCCAGCTAGCTATGCCCTTCATTATACGCGAAATACCCACGCATGACCAGCAAGCTATCTCCGACAAGGTCGCGGTTTGGTTGGGACAGCAAATAGGACAGCCGCCTTGGCTATGATAGGACGTTTGCTGGGACGCAGAGCCGGTATGCTGTTGAGGGTAAAAAAAATGTTTCTGGTTCAGTAATCAACACTACCCACAATCTCGACGGAGGACAAGATGTCATTTGATTTTGCTATTTTGGTGATTCGTGTCATTGTTGGGCTGACCATTGCAGCCCACGGCGCACAGAAATTTGGCTTGTTTGGGGGGCCTGGCCTACAAGGGATGTCCGGGTGGCTCACTTCCATGCGGATGCGGCCAGCCCTCTTTTGGGCCGTCTTAGCTGGTTTGAGCGAATTAGGTGGCGGCCTCCTGATGGCGTTGGGCTTTCTTGGCCCCATTGGCGCGCTGGGCGTGATGGCCGCCATGGCCGTCGCGGCGATCGGTGCTCATTGGGGGCGCTTCTTTGTCACGAATCAGGGGATGGAATATCCCATCGTGATTGCGGCCGCGGCCTTGGCTACGGTCATTAGCGGGTCGGGTGCGTATTCGCTGGATGCCGTGCTCGGTCTCCATTTCCCCGAACCGCTCACCTCGGTAGGGGGTCTGATCCTCGTGGTCGTTGGCGTCGCGCTGGCCTTTGGGACACGCGCACCAGCACCAGCAACCCAAGCCTAACCGCAAAATTTCTAAACAGGACGCGCCAAATTCTGCATTGTTATCGCAGCACCAGCCCAATGCGATCGACCACCCGGACAGGGCGCGGTAGCCAACTCAAGTTAGTGAGGCAACATATGAATATCATTTTATGGATTATCCAGATCTTACTGGCCGCGGCCTTTGGCATGGCTGGTTTCACGAAGCTAAGCCAACCGATTGACGCTTTAAGCGGCATGATGCCTTGGGTCGCTGCGGTGCCGCTGCTTTTAGTACGCTTTATCGGTGTGGCTGAAATCGCCGGTGCCTTGGGCCTGATTCTCCCTTGGCTGACCAAAATCCAACCGCGCCTGACCGCCTTGGCCGCGGTCGGGCTTGCCCTGGTCATGATCTTGGGCGCAGCCTTTCACGCCACGCGCGGCGAATTTGGCAACATTGGGGCTAATGTACTCTTGCTGGTCTTATTGGCCTTTGTCGCGTGGGGGCGTTGGTCACGCACCGCCTAGCGCCGCCAACCTTGTCCTTTGTTGAGCTCTTTGCTGAATCTTTTGTAGAATCCCTTGGCAAGTTCTGAAGATTGTCTTGAGAATCGTATGGTATGCTCTTGGAACATATCAAGCAAGCTTTAGACAAAATTCAGGGACAAGGGAGGCAAAACAATGGACAATGATGATCGCCAGGTTGGCCGTATTCTAAGTCGGCGCGAAGTATTGGCTCTGCTAGGCGGCGGAGCAGCGATCTTGGCTGGGGGTGTTCACGCCGCGATGGCAGATACAACCTATCTGCCCATCGTTATGAAGGACGCGGTAACCCCAACTGTGGTGCCAACCGTGCCAACGGTGGCCGCTACCGCAACACAAACGCTACAAGCCACTGCAACACCGACACCAACCGCAGCGCTCACACCTGATCCAACCGGTGTGTGTGTGGTACGCCCCGAAATGACAGTAGGCCCCTACTTTGTCGATGAGCAGTTGCTCCGTTCTGATATTCGGACGGATCCAACCACAGGCGTAATTAAGAATGGGGCAGAATTACAGCTAACTTTGCGCGTCTATGCGGTCGGGAGTAGCTGTACGCCCCTAGCCGGTGCTTATGTGGACATTTGGCACTGTGACGCGGCGGGGCTCTATTCGGATGTGGCGCAGGAGGGGACTGCTGGGCAGAAATTCCTACGTGGCTACCAGATTACGGATAGCAATGGGGTAGTGAATTTCACGACGATCTATCCAGGTTGGTATAGCGGGCGGGCGGTCCATATTCACTTTAAAATCCGGGATGCCCTGACAACCAATCCCACCAATTACCATTTCATCTCCCAATTCTTCTTCAACGAAGAGCTGACTACGCAAGTTCATGCCCAAGCGCCCTATACAGCCAAGGGCATGCGCAACACCCTGAACAGCACCGACAACATCTACCAAGCCAATGGCGGCAGCCAGATGCTCTTGCCCGTCGCCCAATCCGGCAATGTTTACAGCGCCACCTTTGATATTGGCTTTGCTACCGATTAGGACGCGGATCAACGCGGAAGGACGCGGATTCGATAAGAATCCGCGTCCCCCTTATGGCTCCCCTTAGGATAAGGTGATTATATGGTCGGCATGACATTCCCACCGGAGACAGGGATATAAGCACCGGTGATGAAGCTGGCTAGATCAGAGGCGAGAAAGGCAACGACGTTGGCAATTTCTTGGTCGGTGCCGCGGCGCGCCAAGGGAACAGTGCTGGCATAGCGCTCGTTCTGTTCGCTGCCCCGTTCGCGGTCGCGATCGCTGATAGTCCAGCCTGGTGCAACTTGGTTCACGGTAATTTGGTGGCTGCCGATCTCTTTGGCCAATACCCGCATCACGCCATCCATCGCCCGTTTGGCCCCGCCATAGGCGGATTGGGTTTTGAAAAGCTGCATAGAACATTCGGTATTGATGCCAATAAAACGTCCCCAGTGGCGCTCAATCATGGCTGGGGCAAAAGCCTTGGCAAAGAAGACATTTTGCAACACACAGCTCCGAAATTGATCGACATAATCCTCTTCTTCTTCCTCTAGCACCGTCTGCCATGGATGAATCTGCGAAACTGCGTTGGTTACGATAATATCGGGATGGCCCAATTGCTGCACAACCGCATCACGCAAGGCAAAGACATCCTCTTTTTGGCCCACCTCGCCGCTAACGGCCAATGTACGCTGGCCGAGGGCCTTGATCTCATCACACAGTTCCGCGGCTTTATCAGCGTTCTGGTGATAATGAACCACCACATCCGCGCCGCACGCCGCAAGGGTACGCGCCATGACCCGCCCAAGTTGGCCGGTCGCCCCCGTCACAACGGCCAAATGGCCGGTTAGGTCCAGCTGAAGTTTGGTATTCTCCATTGGTTCTCTGCTTTCTGGCTGTATCATAATATAGGTGGTTAGCCCGATAAGTATATAATAGAAATATCGCTGCCAGCCATTTGGGTCCGCCATGCGCGCCAATGGTGATTGAACCCAACCGATAGCAATAGGAGTTACGCGCTTGGGCTAGACCTGACAGGTTTTCCAAACCTGTCAGGTCTCTAATTACCCAACCAACTGCGTAGCTTCTAAGCAATTAGAACGCGAAAGGAAGACGCAATGCGGATTTTAGTGACTGGCGGGGCCGGCTATATCGGCAGCCATACCTGCGTAGAGTTATTAGAAAGCGGCTATGAACTGACTGTCCTCGACAATTTCAGTAACAGCAAGGCAGAGGCATTACGGCGGATCGAGCAGCTCAGTGGCAAATCGTTGGCGTTTTATCAGGTGGATCTACTCGACACCGCGGCGCTCGACGCAGTCTTTGCCGCAGAGCCCATCGATGCCGTGATCCATTTTGCCGCCTACAAAGCCGTGGGCGAATCAGTTGCCAAGCCACTGGCATATTATACGAATAATGTCACCGGCACCCTCAATTTACTTGAGGCGATGCAAAAACATGGCTGCAAAAATTTGGTCTATAGCTCATCCTGCACAGTCTATGGCGAACCCAAGCAGGTGCCGATTACCGAGGAGCATCCAACCGCCGCCGCCGAAAGTCCTTATGGATGGACCAAGTTAATGACGGAACAGATCATGCGCGATCTCCGCCACAGTGATCCGCTCTGGAATATAATCTTGCTGCGCTACTTCAATCCGGTTGGGGCGCATCCGAGTGGGGACATGGGCGAAGATCCGAACGGCGTGCCCAGCAATCTCATGCCCTACATCACACAAGTGGCGATTGGCCGCCTCCCCGAATTGCGGGTCTTTGGCAATGATTATCCTACCCACGATGGCACTGGCGTGCGGGACTATATCCATGTGGTAGACTTGGCCAATGCCCATGTGCGAGCCGTCCAAAAATTGCCAAGCAATCCTGGGCTGGTGGCGTATAACCTGGGCACCGGCCAAGGCTCCAGCGTGCTCGATGTCATCGCCGCTTTTGAAAAAGCAACTGGGCAGACCATTCCCTACCGCATCCTGCCCCGCCGACCTGGCGATGTCTCGGCAGCCTATGCTGATCCCAGCAAAGCCGAGCGTGAGCTAGCTTGGCGGGCCGAGCACGACTTACAGGATATCTGCCGCGACGGCTGGCGTTGGCAACAGAAAAACCCGCAGGGGTATGTATGATCGAGGCATCGCCAGGCTAGCAAGATCATAACAAGCAAAGTGAGCGCTGCCAGGTTTTGAAAATCTGGCAACGCTCGCTTTGTATACGTTCTATGGCAAAGAAAAAGTTCCAAGTCATGCGGACTTGGAACTTTTTTGCGGGTAGATTAAACGCCGTTCAAAAAGCAATAAGCGTACTTATTGTGTTCCGTCCGTACTTGAAATCGCCTGTGTTTCGGTCAGCGCAGGCGACGCGGCTACGATATCATCCTGCATATCGGTCGGTGTTGGCTCGTTTGGTGGTAGACCAGCAGCGACATTCATGATAAATTCCTTCGTAATCGCTCCTCCTGCTGGATCGGTAACTTCGACCCACAGTCGGCTCGTACCCACATCAGCACTACCAGGGGTGCCACTGAGTTTTCCTGTTGTGGGCTCGAGCCACAGCCAACCGGGGCCGTCAACAACCCGAAAGCTCAAGTCGGCGACGTTATGGTCGGGATCGACGACTTCGATCTGGTAGGAAAATTCGCTCGCCTCTGTGGCAAATAAATCTCCCGGTCCTCTAATCTCAGGAATATCGTTGATCGGCAACACCTTGATCAAGATAACGCCCCGCACCGTAACCCAACTATCGGTGACGACAAACTCAAATGAATCCTCGCCATTGTAATTAGGTGCTGGCACATAGGTAACCATGTCCGAGCCATCTAGCCAACGCACTTCGCCATGGCTCGCCGAAAGCACATTGACGATCCGCAATGGTTGACCATCCTCATCTGTCACAGCATCTAGCAGGCTAAAAGTACGCTGGCTATCCTCGATAACCTCTACCGGCGTGGCAATAATCATCGGCGAGCGGTTGACCACGGGCGTATTGGTCGGCGTGGCCGTTGGCGGTGGCGGCATGGTATTGGTCGGCGTGGCCGTTGGTGGTGGCGGCATGGTATTCGTTGCGGTCGGCCATGGTGTATTGGTCGGCGTGGCCGTTGGCAGCAATGTATTGGTGGGTGTTGGCAACGGTGTATCAGTTTCGGTCGGCAGCGGTGTACGCGTGGCCGTTGGGCGCAATGCCGTTGCGGCCGGCGCGACCGTATCCGTCGCTTCTACCACCAAAGGAGTGGTGGCGGTTGGCAAAACGCGATCGTTAGGGGTGGCCGTAGCCGTAGGCAACAAAATCGTTGTCGTTGTTGGTTCATCCGTCGCGGTAGGAACCAAGATCACTTCCGGAGTTGCCGTTACCGTTGGTGTCGGCGATTTCCAGGGAACAAAGGCAATGTTCGTTGCTGTTGGCGCCCGCGTGACAATCGCAGTAGCCGTTGGCAACGGGGTCGGTGTGTTTGTCGGTTCAAAAGGCGTCAAGGTTGCGGCGAGCACAGGATTCATGGTCGGCAACTTGGTTGCGGTCAGTGTAACCACATTAGGTAAGCCAAGCGGCGTCAACGTTGCCACAACGGTAGGTCGCCGTGTGCTCTCCGGCGTTGCCGTTGCCGTTCCATTGCGCTGAATAGCCGAAGTCGTCGGGGTGGCCGACGCGGAACGGCTAGGCGTTGGTGACGGGATTAATAGACCCGGCACATCAGTAGGTGTCGGGGTTCTGGAGGCAATCCGCGTTGCGGTGGCATCCGCACGTGGCGTCTCTTGCACAATTGGCGTACGCGTGCTAGAAGGGACTGGGGATGCATTGGTTGCTTCGGCCGTAATACCCCCTGTAATAGCGGTGGGTGCTTCTTCTTCAACAGCCACTGTAGCCGGTGTCTCTTCATCTGGCGTTGAGACTACGGTAATTACGGCAGCAACCTCGGTTTCATTCGCTGCAGTTGGCGCAGCCATGGCTGACTCTTCCATAGTTGGTTCATCAACCGTTGTTGAGGACAACAGTGGTGTTGGCGTATCCGTAATCACAACCGCCACGGCCTGTCCCTCGGGCAAAGGGGTTGCGGCCAGCGCGGTTGCAGAGGCAGACGAGGTATCGGCAACGCCAACGGTGCGCGTAGGTGTTGCTCCCCCCAAAGTTGTTGGGCCGTTAACAGATCTAGCCGTCTGCATTTCCGGCAGGCGCAAATGATCGCCCCATACAATAAGGGCAAAGAGTAGTAGCAAAGCACCCACCGTTGTGGCCATTGGGGCAAATTGCAACCGTTCACGGAACCACTCGCTCCAACTCAATGGTGTTGGATTGGCAACAGAACGGGGTCGCTTTGGCTGCACAGTGCGCCCAGGAGCGTCCGCGAGCAACGGACGCTCGCGCACTTCTTCAGTTGCCGCACTCTTTACAGGCTCCGGGCCTAAGGTTGCCGCGACTTCGGCTAAGACTTGCTTTTTTAGTTGTTCAGCAAAATCCTTAGGCATTTGCTGTACGGGCAAATGTTTGTGGAATAATGCTTGCAATTCTTGTTCATTCCAGTTGTCAGCCATTGTCAAGCCTCAGCACCTGCAAATGCATGATGAAATTGGCGGCGAACTCTGCTCAATAAAGATTCAGTCGCTTTATAGGAGCGTCCTAGGACCTCGGCAATTTCGGCAACACTTAACCCAACATGATAACGTAGTAACAAAGCCTGCTGTGCTTGCTCTGGCAATTCGGCCAGCGCTTCAGCGAGTTCAATCGGCGTACTTGTCGGTCCCGCCGTACTGATCCAGAGCGGCAATTCATAGGTTTGCCGGGAACGTCGCCAATAATCAGCCACTTTGCGGTATGCAATTGAATAAATAAAGGTTGTGAGCGTCACATTCCCATCAAAGGTACGAATGGATTGCACTAGCCCCAACAAAGTTTCGCTCAACACATCTTGCGCGTCTTCCTCTGTGCGCGTGTTATAGACGAAATAGTTGTATAAGCGGGGGCTCCACTCTTCAACCAGGGTTGACCAAGCAGCTTGATCACCCGCCTTGAGTCGATGTAGCAATTCAGGATCATGCGGCGTTGCATGACTTTCAACCTCGCTCTTATTTGGTTGCCTTAGTCTAGCGATAAATCGACGGCTCATTCCACGCAACGCCCATCATTGTTATCTACCGGCCAACTTTATTTGCTTGGGAATTTCTGAGACAACACCGAACACAATTCCCCGCATATCCCTGCTAGCCACCGCTGGCAAGAGCGATACAAGCAAACTTTTACTCAAAATACCATAAATTTGTCACAAAAAGAAGTATGAGCTACTACATCATTTTGCTTATTTTAACACATAACTCTACCCGCACACCTTACATTTTATTGAATTTTCTTTCCAATAGTTGGTGCGCCTATAGACAAACAATCAAACAAACTTGCTATTTGTTCCAAGCAGCCATCGCGCCGACTTGCACTAAGGCTGCGGCCCAAGTCAGCAGCGCTTCATCGGCCCCAAATTTTGCTACCAATTGGAGCCCTAGCGGCAGTCCATCGGCCATGCGTCCAGAGGGGACTGTCACGGCGGGCAGGCCCGCGTGGGTCCAAGGCAAGTTCATGTCCGGGCTTCCCGTGGCATGGATACCGGCTGGTGCGGGACCAAGCGCGGGGGGACAGATCCAGAGATCAATGCCAGCCCGCTCCATTTCTGCTGCCAAGCTGGCGCGCAGGGTCAGACAATTGGCACGAGCAGCAGTCAATTCGGTCGCCGTCACCCCTTTGCCTAATTCAATAATCTCAGCCGTCCGGGGACGATAGAGCGGGGCAAATTCAGCATATAACGTAGCATGCTCCTGAGCAAACTCGGCAAAGACGAGGCGTCGATGCAATTGATTTAAGGCTTGAATATCATCCAGAATTGGCACTTGTTTAATGCGGTAGCCAGCCTCGGCCAACCAGTAGAGCTGCCGCTTAAATTCCAACAAGGCAGCGGGCTCGGTCTGCTCTAGGTAGGGACCTGTTGGCACGCCCAAAGTAGGCAGACGGTCCGGTAGTGGCTGCGGTTGCCAGTCGCGACACAATACCGACGCAGCAAGCTGCATGCCAGCGACATCTTGCGTGAAGAGACCAATATGGTCAACTGTGCGCGAAAAATAAAGCAAGCCAGCCGTCGCAATGCGATCAAAGCTCGGTTTAAAACCAACCACCCCACAAAAGGCCGCCGGTCGAATCACCGAGCCGATGGTTTGGGTGCCGAGCGCCAGGTGGCAGAGCCCAGCCGCCACCGCAGCCGCCGAGCCACTGCTAGAGCCACCAGGCGTATGGTCGAGATTATGGGGGTTGCGGGTGGGCCCTGGTTCAAAATAGGCAAATTCGGTCGTAACCGTTTTGCCCACAATCAGCGCGCCCGCCGCGCGTAATTGCTGAACAACCACTGCTTCGGGGCCGGCCAAGCGATCAGCAGGCAGGGCAGAGCCAGCCTGAGTGGCAAAACCATCGACCGGCAAAATATCTTTGATGCCTACCAGTGCGCCATATAGTGGCGGTCGCTCTGTTGCAATGGGGTATTGGGCGCGCAACTGTTGGACAGCATGGCGGAGTCTGGCCAAACGGTCTGGCTCGGGGAGGAGCGCTTCCACAGATGGATTTACCGTTGCGATGCGGCTATTCATCTGTTCCAAATAGAGTGAGAGGCTATATTGATCTTCCCGTAACCGCTGAATAGTCTCAGCGAGCGGTGCTGAATGTAGGTACACGATGCGCGCAATCTCCGAATATGAGTGGGAAGGAGAGCGGAGGCAATGGTAGCGTAGGCAAGCCAGAAAGGGAAAATCAGTCGTGTGGGAATCAGCGCCTGATTGCCTCGCGCCTTTGGCTACGAATCCCTCACGCCGGGCACAAGGGCCCGCAATTCATCCTCCGATAAAATAGTAACACCAAGTTGTTGTGCCTTGGTTAGTTTGCTCCCAGCGTTTTCGCCAACCACAAGATAACTCGTTTTATTACTGATACTGCCAGTCACTTTGCCACCATGGGCTTTGATAAAATCATGGGCCTCGTCGCGGTTCCAAGTCGGCAATGTCCCTGTAACGACAAAGGTCATGCCAGCCAGCGGTTGTGCTTGGTTGACCACCGGTGCGGTCGGCTCATCCGCAACTCGCACTCCTGCTGCGGCGAGTTTCTCAATTAAGTGCCGATTGGGCTCTAGGGCAAAAAATTCGGCTACACTTTCGGCAATCCGCGGGCCAATCCCCAAGATCCGGCTCAGCTCATCCACCGAAGCCAGCATTAATTTTTCCAAGCTCCCATAGTGGCGCATCAATGTTTCGGCTACCACTTCCCCCACAAAGCGGATGCCCAATGCCGTCAACAGCCGATAGACCGGGCGGCCTTTGCTCTCTTCAATCCCGGCGCGTAGATTCTCGACCCGCTTGGTCTTATAGCCTTCGAGTTGGGCAATCTCATCCCACGGCAAGTAGTAAATATCAGCGAGATCGCGAATAAAGCCTTTTTGGACAAAGAGTTCGCCCTGTTTGTAGCCAAAACTCTCAATATCCATTGCCCCGCGCGATACAAAATATTCAACGGCACGCACCAACTGAGCCGGACAGGCATTGTTGACACAATAGGTCGCGGCTTCCCCTGGCGGACGCATCAGCGGCTGACCACAGTCGGGACAGTGGGTTGGCATCTGCCAAGGCTGTTCACTCCCATCGCGCAATTCCACCAATGGGCGCAGCACCTTGGGAATCACCTCACCAGCCCGTTTGACCAAAACTTGGTCGCCAATCCGGATGTCTAGATCGTGCACATAATCTTCATTGTGCAGCGTTGCCGCCCGCACGATCACGCCCCCAATCGGGACTGGCTCGAGGACAGCATTGGGAGTCGCGACACCGGTGCGACCGATATAGACGACAATATCATTCAGTTTGGTGACCGCTTCTTCCCCCCCATACTTGACTGCGATGGCCCAACGGGGATCTTTACCGGTGAAGCCCAGAATGCCTTGCAAGGCCAGCGAATCGACTTTCACCACCAAGCCGTCCACCTCATAGGGCAACGTCTGACGACGCTCACCAAACGCGGTTGTGTAGGCCACGAGCTGTTCAAAATCAGCGTCGTCAAAGAGCTGGAGTTCGGGGCAGACCGGCAAGCCCAGTTGCTGGAGATAGGCCAAGCTGGCGCTGTGGCTGGTTGGTTGGGGTACGCCATCTAGGATTAAAGACTGATAGACCCAGAGCTTGAGCGGGCGCGTGGCCGAGACTCGGCTATCCAGTTGGCGTAAGCTGCCCGCGGCAAAATTGCGCGGATTGGCATAGGTACGTTCCCCCAGTTCGGCCTGTTGTTGATTAAAGCGTTCAAAGTCAGCTTTTTCCACATAGGCTTCGCCGCGCACCACCAAGCGGGTCGGCGGCTGGAGCGCGCTCTCGGCATCTAGCGGAATGTGCAAAGGCATCACCCGCACCGTGCGCAGGTTGGGGGTAATATTCTCCCCATATTCGCCATCACCCCGGGTCGCGCCTAGGGTAAAACGGCCCGCTTCATAGTGCAGCACCACGGTCAGGCCGTCGAATTTTGGTTCAATGACGTAACGCAACAGGTGGTGCTGGCTTTCGGGCAAAAAGCGCTTCACCCGCTCCCGCCAAGCCCGCAAGTCTTCAGGGCCAAAAGCATTGGCTAGACTCAAGGTGGGAACGGGATGGCGGGTCTTTTCAAAGCGGTCGGAAACAATCCCGCCAACCCGCACGGTAGGGCTATCATCGCTGCGCAGTTCGGGGTGTTCCGCCTCTAGCGCCTGCAATTCCCGGAAATAGGCATCAAACTCCTGATCCCCAATCACCGGGTCATCAAGCACATAGTAGCGATATTGGTGGTAGCGGATCGTCTTGCGCAGGGTATCCACGCGCGGCGGCAAGTTCTCTGTACTCATAGTTCTTTATTGGTTAGCTACGGGTGGCGAAAACTAGGGAAGCGGCGCAAGGTGGTCGGCGATACTCCACCCCACCAAACCATCCGCGGCACGCAGGCGATACCAGAGCTGGCCGTCCTTTTCTACCGGGTAAATGGCATAATCGCCACTGGGATCAAGTATGGTGAACTGTTCACCCACCCCATAAACGTGCATGATAGCGGCATTGGCGGCAGCGTCCGTGCGTAGCCGCACTTCCTGCCCGGTGGTGACGGTATCGCCGATCAAAAGCGCGGCTAGGGCAGGCACGGCGGGGGCGGGCTCGGTTGGTTGGGTCACGGTTTCGACAGCCGCAGCCGTGGGCATCACCATCCCACCAGCGGCTGGTGTGGCCTCGCTGGTCGGTGGTGTTTCTGGTTCATCACTGCCTCCACAGGCAACAACAAGTACAACAATCAGCAGAGATACAACCAGCTGTTTACTTAGTCGGAAGAAGGGTCTTATGGTTACGCTCGGCATAGAAATTCTCCACAAACTCGGTTGAGTAAGGATGATCAGTGGGCGTGGGTCAGGCTTTGTGCCTCTTTAACAAACGCTGCATGACCGGCCAAGGTTGCGCATTAATGACCTGTTCGGCTGTCACCCAAGCGCGCCGGGCAGTTGCCACCCCATAGGGCATGACTTCCATGCCTGTCCGTTCATGGGCGTCGCTGTTAATGGCAATTTTACAGCCCAATTCTAGAGCACGCCGGGTATAAACATCGCTCATATCCAAACGGCTGGGATGGGCATTAATTTCAGGAACAGTTCCGGTTTCGGCACAAGCCTGGAGCACCACTTCCATATCAAGTTCCGACGGGGCCCGCGAGCCGATCAGGCGGCCCGTTGGGTGGCCCAAAATATCAACATGAGGATGATGAATGGCTTTGAGGCAGCGTTCGGTGATCGTTGCCCGCTCTTGCCGTAAGCCACTGTGAATGCTCGCCACCACCACATCTAATTCGGCTAATACGTCGTCGGGCAACCCTAATGAACCATCGCTCAGAATTTCCACCTCAATGCCGCGCAGGAGGCGGAAGTCGATCCCTTGCTCGGCGTAGGCTTGATTGATACGGGCAATTTCCAGGGCCTGTTGACGCAGACGTTCCCCATCCAAGCCTCCAACCATGCCAAGGCCGACACTATGATCGCAGAGCGCCCAATAGTGATAGCCGCGTGTGCGTGCCGCTTCGGCCATCTCTGCAATCGTAGCGGTTCCATCACTCCAGGTGCTGTGACCATGCAGTTCACCACGGATGTCCTGTAAGTCCACCAAGCGTGGCAGGGTATGGTTCCGCGCCGCTGGCAATTCTCCCCGATTTTCCCGCAGTTCGGGCGGCACCCAATCCAGGCCAAGGAAGGTATAGAGTTCGGCTTCCTCGGTAAAGAAGCAAGTCGTGCCAGCAGCTTCGTCCCCCGTGCCAGTCGCCGTTAGCCCATATTCGTTGAGACTCCAACCACGGCGCAGGGCGAGATCGCGAACAGGCACATTGTGCTCTTTGCTCCCGGTAAAATATTGGAGCGCGGCCCCCCAACTTTCGCCATTGACCACGCGGAGGTCCACTTGTAGCCCATTCGCCAGAATGACGCTGGATTTTGTCTCCCCGGCGTGGGTCACCTCATGCACCTGGGGCAATTTTTGGAAGGCCGCCATCACCGCAGCAGGTTGAGTGCTGACACAAAGGATGTCAACATCGCCAATGGTCTCTTTCCAACGGCGCAAGCTGCCTGCGATCTCAAGGCGGTCTATGGCATCCGTGGGGAGAGCGGCGCGTAGCCCCGCGAGCAAAGAAAGGGCCAAGGGGCGTGCTTCGCCAATCGGCGTCCGATCATCGCCCCGTTTGCTGAGCAGTTCAATGCCTTTGAGGATCTTCTCCTCACTTTTCGCGCCAAAGCCTTTGAGCACGCGCAATGTACCGGCTTCGGCGGCCGCTTTCAATTCATCGACACTGGTGATCGCCAGTTCTTGCCAGAGGCGGCGGGCTTTTTTGGGGCCCATGTCAGGGACCTGCATCATGGCAACTACACCTGGTGGCACTTGTTCCTTGAGCGTTTCAAACTCGGCTACAGAGCCTTCACGCAGCAGCTCGCTAACCGCGCCAGCAATCCCCTTCCCTACCCCAGGGATCTCTAAGAGCTTACCACTCACATAAGCACCATGGATATCTTGCGGAAAATTTTTGATCGCTTCCGCCGCATTTTGGAAGGCAATGATCCGAAAACGGGCGCGGGGATCATCGGCTTCTACAATTTGCAGAATATTGGCTACCAACGACAACAAATCCGCAACTTCTTTATTGGTAAAGCGTTTTGTTTCGGTTGTTTCGCTCATCGGCACGGCTTTCGTAGATGGACAGCCCAAAGGTGGTGGGGTGTCGGCAAGGATAGGCGCTTATCAGTTGCTATTTCGTGGGGTAGGCAAAAAGAGCCTAAAGTGTACATACCATCATTCGCGTAAGTTTGCAGCAAAGTACTCCCCCAATTATAGCATGAGTAAAGAGCAGAACAAAGTAGGCGCATGGACGTTTGTTCTATAGGGCTTCTCCGCTGTGATGATCGATTCTCCCTGAATCTTTTGCACTTGTTGTACAATGGTAAAAACATTTGTCGCAGAAGAAAGATTGGTTAATCGGATTCTAATGTCAACCCAGTTTCAATCCCTCCCAACCGATCGCTTGGTGATCCGGCGTTTTCACGTGAAGGATGCCGAAGCTTTTGTCGCGTTGCGCAATGATCCCGAAGTCGCCCGTTTCCAGAGTTGGCGTGCGCTGGATCAGGCCGCGGCACAGTCATTCATTGCCGAGCTTGCCAAGGCTGAACCAGGGATTCCTGGCGAGTGGTTCCAATTTGCTATTGCCGACAAGGTGACCGATAGCCTGCTTGGTGACTGTGCGCTCCAGGTCAAAGCGGATGAGCCACGCCAAGCCGAGATTGGCTTTACCCTGGCGCGCCCTGCCCAAGGGCGCGGACTCGCCACCGAGGCCATCAGTGCGTTGCTCGACTATCTCTTCGACAGCTTGCAACTCCACCGGGTTGTTGCTCTTTGTGATGTGCGCAACCATGGTTCCTACCGCTTGTTAGAGCGGCTGGGCATGCGCCGCGAAGGGCACACTTTGCAATCGTTTTGGAACAAAGGCAGCTGGACTGATGAATATCAATATGCCTTGCTGCGCGAGGAATGGCGACAACGCACGCGTTCAACCACGACAAAAGCAACAACGCAAGTCGTGCTGCTGGGTACGGGCACCCCGAATGCCGATCCCTTGCGCCAAGGGTCAGCGCTGGCTGTTATCGTGGCAGATCAAGCCTATCTGGTGGACTGTGGACCAGGCATCGTTCGGCGGGCCGCCGCGGCAGCCCAGAAAAATCTACCGGCCTTGGCCCCGCCGCGGCTGACCCGTGCCTTTCTCACCCACCACCATTCTGATCATACCGCGGGCTACCCTGATTTGATCCTTACACCGTGGGTATTGGGGCGAACCGAACCGCTTATCGTCTATGGACCACGCGGCACCCAAGCCATGACGGATCATCTATTGGCCGCCTATGCCGAAGATATCCGCGAACGGCGTACAGGGTTGGAACCAGCGAATGATCAGGGCCATCAAGTGATTGTCCACGAGTTTGAAGCGGGCCTGATCTATCGCGATGAGCGAGTGCGCGTCGAGGCTTTTCGGGTGCAACATGGCTCTTGGCCCGCCTTTGGTTTCAAATTTTTTACACCAGATCGCACCATTGGCATCTCGGGTGATACGCGGCCCTTTGCCGGTCTTGCCCAAGCGTATCGCGGCTGTGATCTCCTGATCCATGAAGTCTACTCGGTGCGTGGCTTTGCCAATCGGCCACCTGAATGGCAGCGTTACCACAGCCAAGTCCACACGTCGGCCCATGAGCTGGCCGCGCTCGCCAAGCTTGCCCGGCCTGGCCTCCTCGTTTTGACCCACCAACTCTTCTGGGGCGTGACCGAAGATGAGCTGTTGGCCGAAGTGCGCGCCCACTATGATGGTCCGGTCGTCTCGGGCCGCGATTTGGATATGTTCTGATATGCTACCGGTTGAAAGCGATGTAACGATTATTGGTGCGGGGGCGGCTGGCTTAATGGCCGCGCTATGGGCTGGCCGCGCCCAACCAGCGCGACGGATCATTGTCCTGGATGGCGCGGCCAAAGTAGGGGCTAAAATCTTGGTGGCCGGTGGTGGGCGCTGTAATGTGACCCATGATGTCGTCACGGTGGACGCGTATGCCGGCGGCTCACGCAATGCGATCAAAAAGGTGTTGCAGCGCTTTGATGTCCCAGCCACCATAGCCTGCTTCCGTTCCCTAGGGGTGGAGTTGAAGCGTGAGGAGACGGGGAAACTCTTCCCCACTACCGACCAAGCCCGAACCGTCCTCGACGCCTTGCTGCATGGCGTTCGGGCAAGCGGCGTGCAGATCTACCATCCCTATCGAGTCACGGCTATTGAGCGGCAGGCAAAAGGATTTGTCGTCGCGGGCGATTGGGGAAAGCTCCATACACAACGGTTGATCTTAGCAACTGGCGGCAAAAGCTTGCCCAAGAGCGGCTCGGATGGCTATGGCTATGAACTCGCCAAGCGTATAGGGCATACGCTAACGCCGCGCCTCTTGCCAGCCCTTGTACCATTGACGCTTCCCAAGGATCACATTCTCTGTAGCCTCAGTGGCCTCAGTGTGGACGCGACCTTGGCCGTGCACGCGGGCAATGGCAAGCGTATCATGGCATTCACCGGCTCGACCCTCTGTACCCACTTTGGCCTTTCTGGTCCCGCCGTGCTGGATATCAGCCGCTATTGGTTGGATACGCAGCTCAGTGATCCGCAGGCGACCTTGGTGATTAACTGGCTGCCCGACAGCGATGCCGAGCAGCTTGACACACAACTGTTAGCGCTAGGGAAACAAACACCGATCAACCTGCTGCGTCGCCAGCTCCCCGAGCGGCTGGCGCGTCTGCTCTGTGAAGAAGCAGGCATTGAGCCCAACGCGCCGGGCCATAGCCTCACTCGCGCCCAACGCAAAGCATTAGGGCGCGTAGTTATCGAGTGGCCGCTGCCCATTACGGGTAGTCGGGGCTTTACCTATGCCGAGGTTACGGCTGGTGGGGTTCCGCTCACGGAGATCGAGCTAAAAACCATGGGCTCGCGACTATGCCCCGGTCTTTACCTTTGTGGCGAAATTTGTGATGTGGATGGCCGCATTGGTGGCTACAATTTCCAGTGGGCGTGGAGTAGCGGGTATGTGGCAGGGGTGTCAGTGTAAGCAGAAGAGAGAAGAGAGAAGACAGAAGAGAGAAGACAGCCATCTGACCTCTGTCCTCTGACTTCTATTCCCCGCCGGGGGTGACTTCGATATCCAGTTTTTGGAAGCTTGCGCCGGTTGTGTCAACATCGCCCAGGCTCTCTAGGGCTTGTTGGGCCAAATCGGTGCGCACTGCAGTGGCATCGGGCGCTTGGGTCAACACGGCAAATTCGGTGGAAATGTCTACTGTCTGTTGGTAGGCTGCTTCGTCGAGGAGGCCAATGCCTTGGGGCGACGGCCAGATGAGGGCGTTGACTTCGTTGAGCTGCCAGCGCATGTGCCCTTCTCCCAAGGTAGGACCGTTGTCCAAAACGGTGGTCACACATTCGTCAAAGTTGTCGCGGCAGAAGATCCAGCCTTTGAATGAAGCCCGGAGGAAGCGCACGGCAATCTCTTCATTGCCCTCCTCCGCTAGCCAAGCTTCCTGGGCAAAGACATGATCTTGCAGCATGGCTGTTCCAATCTCGTTATAGTTGAAGACGGTAAAATCTTCCGACTGATAGAGCGCGCCAGTCTCGGGATTGGTGGCTTCTAGTAGCTGCGCATATTCGTTATAGGTCATCGCCTGGGCCAGATCGATCTCACGGTTGAGTAGCAACGACATATCAAAAGGCTGCTGGACAATTGTCACTTGGCTGGCATCATCGGGCTCAATACCGGCTTGGCGTAGAGCCGCAAAGACTTCCCATTCATTGCCAAAGCCCCACGTACCGACGCGCTTGCCAGCCCAATCTTCCACAGCCGTAAAACCAGCATCAGCCCAAGCGACCTGAAGGGTACCACTGCGCTGAAAGATCTGAGCAATGTTGACGAGATCCGCACCAGCTTCGCGCGAGGCCAACACCTTCGGCACCCAAGCAATCCCAAATTCGGCTTCACCGGCGGCCACCACTTGTTGCGGCACAATCTCAACGGCACCTTCTAGAATCGTTACATCCAATCCTTCATCCGCATAGAAACCTTGGGCCAGCGCGGCATAATAGCCAGCAAATTGCGATTGTGTCACCCACTGGAGTTGCAGCCGGACGGGTGTCAGCTCTTCTATATCGGCTTCTTCACTAGCGGCGGGCGCTGCCTCGGCACTTTCCGCGGCAGGGGCTGGGGCGGGCTGGGGTGCAGCACAGGCCCCAACCACCAACACAACAATCAGCAGCAGTAACCATCGTACTCTGGACATGCGATTCTCCTTCATTTTTGTTACAGATTGCACTATCGTTTTCGCTCGGGGGATGCCAGTAAGTTCGTTATCAGTCGGGTGGCATAGAGCATACGCGCTATTACTGTTGGGCCGTATTCCGCACGGAGCTATGCCAGGGAATGGTCAAGCGTTCGGTCAAGAGCACCACCCAATAGAAGGTGAGGCCCACAACACAGGCAATGATGATGGCCGCCCAGGCATTTTGAAAACGGAATTGGGCAGCTTCTTGGGTGATAAAGACCCCAAGCGCCGAACGATTGCCACCAAAATATTCGCTGACCACCGCGCCAATCATGCTGAGTGAGGCCGCGACTTTGAAGGCATTCAACATATAGGGAAGGGCATTGGGCAAACGGACGACACGGAGGATGGTCAGTTCGCTGGCGGCGTAGGAGCGCATCAACGTCAACTGCGTTGGGTCCACGGCGGTCAGGCCGCGGACAGTGTTGATCATCATGGGAAAGAAGACAATGACCGCAACAATCATCATTTTTGAAAAGGGGTTGTCAACGCCAAACCAATTGTTGAGAATCGGAGCAAAGGCAATAATGGGGACAGAGTTGGCCGCGATGGCAAAGGGCATCAAGGTTTCACTGGCAGCGGTCCACCGGGATGTGGCTAAGGCAACCAGGATTCCGGCGCTACAACCAATGGCAAAACCACCGAGAGCTTCTTTCGTGGTAAACCAGCCGATGTGGAGCAGGCGATCTAGATTGGCGACAAAGGCAGCCCCAATAACCGAGGGCGCGGGCAACAAGAATTGTTGAATGGCAAAAAAGGTGACAGCGCCTTCCCAGAGCAATAAAACGGCCACAAAGAGTAAGACGGCTGGAGCGTATTGCTGGATTACCTTCAAGCCTTGTACCTACTTTCTATCTCTACGGCGTGCCCCGTTTTGTACGGGGCAATTGAGCTTAGGCATGATAACCTTTGGCGCGCCGCAGCCATTCACGTACTTCGGTCTCTAGTTCAAAGAAGCGCGGGTTTTCACGCGTTTCAATCGTCCGGGGCGTCGGCAGATCGATCTCAGTAACCTGGAGAATCTCACCAGGTCGCGCCGACATGACCACAATGCGCGTCGAAAGGAAAACAGCTTCGGCAATACTGTGGGTGACAAAGAGAATTGTGGTTTGGGTTTGCTGCCAGATGCGATGCAATTCCAAATTCATCCGCTCCCGCGTCATCTCATCCAGCGCGCCAAAGGGTTCATCCATCAGCAGCACGCGCGGATAGATAGCCAAGGCCCGCGCAATGGCGGCCCGTTGTTGCATCCCTCCCGAAAGCTGCCAGGGGTAGTGCCGCTCAAAGCCCTCTAGCTCCACGAGTTTTAAGAGCTCACGCGCCCGCTGCTGTTGTTCACGGCGCGAGACGCCGCGCAGTTCCAGCGGCAACGTAATATTTTTTAGAATCGAACGCCATTCCAGAAGTACCGGCGCTTGAAAGACAATTCCGTAGTCCTGATCCAGCCGTGCTTGGTGGGCCGATTTACCATTGACCGCGATTGAGCCACTGGTTGGTTGCAACAGATCACCCACTAAACGCAACAGGGTGGATTTGCCACAGCCCGATGGCCCAATCAGCGAAACAAACTCGCCAGGGGCAATCGTCAAATCGATATCCTTTAGCGCAGTCGTTGCGTTACGCTGCCCAGCGTTAAAGGTCATGTTTACGTTGGAAAAAGAGACGATACTCGCTGTCATAGTTACCCTAGAAACTTGTGATGGTGGGGACGCGCTGTCAACGGATTTGGGGAACGGATTCAGCGGATTTGTTGAGCCATCATCCGTTCTTCTTGTGGGAACAAGAACGGATTTCTTGTCTTACATTTATTCAATTCGCGCAAAATCCGTTGGCAGGCCCTAGCCTTCCTGCAACCATTCTGGAACGAAAAGCCACTGCCGGTTTACCTTATGCTCCTGCACACGTTTAGGGGGCAAGATACGTTTCCATTCCAAGCTTCGTTGGCCAAAGTTAATCAGCAAGCCAACTTCACAACCAGAAACCGCAAGATAGCCAATCACTTGCGCTAGATGACTATCATCCAAGCCAGGCAGTGCTTTAATCTCAACAATCACACGCTCTTCAATCAAGAAATCAGGAATATAATAGCCAATCAAACGATGACCATCCACACTATCAAAGACATCGAACAGCTTTTGGGCGGCAAAGCGCAGATTGCTTTGCGCCAAATGGGTTTCCAAATCGTTCTGATAGGTGTTTTCTCGATAACCAGATCCCTTTGCCCGGTGAACAGCCATCGCATGACCAAGGATCTCATAAGTCAACTGATCAGTGGACAAGGCTACATAGGCGGGTTTCGTAACCACGGGAGTTGCCAGCTCAGCGACAAGCTGCCTCATCAGCGCTTGGATCAACACCGCTTTTTGCTGCGTCGAAAAACCCGCAGCCCGCTGCAAAATCCGTTCTACCTCGTTGTCCACGCCCCGACCTACTTTCCTCGCATTCGTTCAATCCGTTCCCCAAATCCGTTGACAGCGCGTCCGCTACAGCTCATTCATCGTCGTGCGCCCGCGCAGAGTGATAACCTCAAGCGCGGCCACAATAAGATAAAAAACAATTCCCACCGCGGCGCTCATCACGATTGTGGCCCAAAGCCGTTCGGGGCCAGAGATATAATATTGATTAAAATTCAAAATAGCCCCGCCCAAGCCACTGCGAATCCCCGAGGGCAATTCGCCAATGATCGAACCAACCACACTGGCCGTCGCCGAAATTTTAAAGGCCGTGAAAAGATAGGGCAAGGCGGCTGGAAAGCGCAATTTCCAGAGGATATCCCAAGGGGATGCAGCATAGGAATGCAGCAGCGCCAGGGCCATTGGATCGGGAGAGCGCAACCCA
>JAHBVH010000041.1 GCA_019637645.1 Caldilineaceae bacterium | reverse complement strand
TCGGTGGGCATCGTCGGCGAGTCGGGCTCCGGCAAATCCACCTTGCTCCGCATGCTCAATCTCGAAGAGCAACCCGATACCGGTAGCTATACACTGAGCATTCCTGGCTACGCAGAATGCAACCTTTTCCAGTTGGATCGCCTGCGCAAACGGCAGGTACAGATTCAGCATATTGGCATTGTCTACCAACATCCCCACCTAGGCTTGCGCATGCGCAAAACCAGCAGCGGCAATGTCGCCGAACGGCTGATTATGACTGGGGAGCGCAACTTTGCCCAGCTACGGACAGCCGCCGGTGATGCCCTGGCAACGTCAGAATTTCCCTTGGCGCGGATGGACGACCTGCCCGTGCGCCTTTCGGGCGGGATGCAACAGCGGGTGCAACTAGCCAAAGCCATTGCCCTCCGCCCCACCCTGCTGCTGTTAGACGAGCCTACCAGTGGCTTGGATGTATCGGTGCAGGCCCTGGTGTTGGATACGCTCAAGCGGCTGCAACGCGAGACCGGCGTGACCATGATCATGGTCTCCCACGATCTTGGGGTCATTCGCACCTTGGCCGACCGTGTCATGGTGATGAAACAGGCTCGCGTCGTCGAAACCGGCCTCACCGACCAAGTCCTGGAAGACCCCCAGGATGCCTATACGCAACAGCTCATCCATGCCAAGTTGTAAGAAATAGGCATTGGTCCTTAGTCATTAGTTACTTGTCAGTCATGCATGTAAGGCTTCAGGCTAATGACCAATGACCAATGACCAATGACCAATGACCAATGACCAAAGTTGGACGACTGGTATACACCGGATGAGCCGACACGCCTCCACCAATTGGCAAGCCAAGTCATGGCCGATGTCATTGTATTGGGCCACACGCATCAACCCTTTATCGATACGGTTGAGGCCGCGCCAGGCCACCAAACTCTCTTTGTCAACCCAGGTGCGGTAGGACGCTCCTTGGATGGCGATACGCGGGCAGCTTACGCGATCTTACAAACAGAGCCACTTCAAGCCGACTTACACCGCATCGCGTACGATCTAAATGCCACGGTGCAGGCTATTTTCCAAAGTGGGATGCCACCAGCTATTGGTCACCTGCTGCAACAGGGGCTACGGCGGGTAGAACAGCTACCACCAGACCTCCTGCACCAGCTATCAAATGAACCCATAAGGATGGACAGCGCATGAATGGTAACGCGCTTTTACAGGTGGAGGGATTGCGCAAAAGCTTTACCATCCACCACTTGGAACGAACAATCCCAGCCTTCCACGATCTCTATTTCTGGCTAAATCCAGGCGAATTCCTCTTGGTGAGTGGCCCCAATGGCGCGGGAAAATCGACGCTCTTGCGTTGTCTCTACCGAAGCTACTTATCGACCGGCGGCTACGCGTGGTTTGCTAGCCACCAAGGGTGGATCGATCTCGTGCGCGCGGCGGATGTGGATATTGCCGCGCTGCGCCAACAAGAGATTGGCTTTGTTACCCAATTTCTCAAGAGCCGGCCCCGGGTGACAGCCCTAGAGTTGGTAGCTGAGCCACTCTTGGCCGACGGGGTTTCTACCGATCGAGCCTTTGCCCAGGCCAAAACCGCGCTCGACTTTTTTGGCGTCAAACCCGCGTTGTGGGCGGCCTACCCCACCACCTTTTCTGGGGGTGAGCAACAAAAGGTCAACTTGGCCCGGGCCCTCATTCGGCCCTATCGGCTCCTCTTGCTTGACGAACCGACCGCGTCGTTAGATGTCAATGCCCGCCGTGCCTTGGTAGAGCGGCTGGCCGAACTCAAAGCCCAAGGGGTTGCCATGATCGCGGTCTTGCACCACACCGAAGACGCCACTACCTTGATCGATCGTACCTTACCGATTGCGGCCCAGGGTGAAACGGTAGCGGGCTAAGCAACGATGGCCGCGCGTGAAAATAGAAATGAGTGGGGGAACTATGTGGTTGAGTGATTTACAGATCGTGCTGCCCGATGGCATTTTGGAACGGGGTTCTATCTGCATCGAAGCGGGGCAGTTCGTTGACATTGTCGAAGGGCCAGTCCCAGGAGCCGCGGTTCAAGGGGCGGGTTTGATGGCGATTCCCGGCCTGATCGACATGCATGGGGACATGCTGGAGCGCGATATTTCGCCGCGGCCCGGTGCGGAATTGCCCTTTGCCTTGGCGCTCTACGAACTCGATAAACGCTTGGTTGCCACCGGCATCACCACGGCCTATGCGGCGATCTCCTTTGCCTGGCACACCGGCCAAAGTCTGCGCTCTGACAGCAAAGCGCGGGCAATTATGGCGACGATCAATGCGTTACGCCCCACCCTATTGGCCGATCACTATGTCCACGCCCGTTTTGAGATCACCAATCCCCAAGCAGGCGCGGTCTTGGAAGAGATGATCTTAGCCGGGCAGGTCCATTTGGCCTCGATCATGGATCACACACCAGGCCAAGGCCAATATCGCGACATTGAGGGCTATGTCAAGCAGATGTTTGAATGGCGGCGCAAGATGGGCGATCCTTTGGGCGGTAACGGCAAAGAGATCACCGAAACCGATGTGCGCGAAAGCGTGGTAGTTGCCCAACAACGGCCCAAGGCGTGGGATGCCGTCTATTCGGTGGCCCAAGTGGCCCGCAAACATGGTGTCGTGTTGGCTTCCCACGACGACGACACGGTCGAAAAAGTGAACCTGATGCTCGATGTGGGCATCAACCTCAGTGAATTTCCGGTGACCAAAGAAGCCGCCTACCGCGCCCGCCAACAAGGGATCCATGTGGCTATGGGCGCGCCCAATGCCTTGCAAGGCCGCTCCCTTTCGGGCAACTTGAGTGCAGCCGATGCCATTGCCGATGGCTTGGTCGATATTCTCGCCACCGATTATTACCCTGCTTCTATGCTCCAGGCCGCGTTTGCCTTGGCCGAGCGCGGGGTGCTGCCTTTGTATCGTGCGATCAAATTGGTCAGTGAACATGTGGCCGATGGGTTGCGCCTCCACGATCGCGGCCAAATTGCTGTGGGCAAAGTGGCCGATCTCGTCCTCCTCGATTGCCAAGGTTCTTTGCCCCGCGTCCATGGCACGCTGCGTCACGGCCACCCTGTCTATTGGGATAAATTCATGCACGTGCGCGGGACGCTACGGGCTACGTCACCAGCAATTTCGCAACCAGTAGAGGTATCGAATGGTTAACTTGATGACACACATTACCCGTTTTCCCGAAGCCGCGCCCCAAGCGCCCCGCCAACTGAGTGATCGGCCAACGATCCATCCCACCTGCCACATTGTCGATAGTTGGGTTGGCGGCTGGACCGACCTAGGCGCGCACACATCATTGTTAGAATCCACCTTCGACGACTACAGCTATACCGCTGGTCAAGTCGCGATTGCGTATACAGATGTTGGTAAGTTCTGTTCGATTGCCGCTCAATCTCGCATTAATCCCGGCAACCACCCCATGACGCGCGTGACGCAACATCATTTCACCTATCGTCGCGCGCAGTATCGGTTGGGGGAAGATGATCTCACCTTCTTTGATTGGCGACGCGCGGCCCGCTGTGTCATCGGGCATGATGTTTGGATCGGCCACGGCGCGATCATCCTGCCGGGTGTCACCGTTGGCACGGGCGCGGTTGTCGGGGCCGGGGCCGTCGTGAGCAAAGATGTCGAGCCCTATACTGTGGTGGGCGGCGTGCCGGCCAAGCCGATCCGCAAGCGCTTTTCCGCCGAAGTGATTGAAACGTTACTACGCAGTACTTGGTGGAATTGGGATCATGCGACGATCCAAGAATGCTTTGACGATTTGCTGGATGTCGAACGCTTTGTCGAGCGCTATGCCCTTTAGTCACTAGGCGTCTCTTCCGATCAGAAACCTGTCAGGTCTGGCCCAACTGCGTAACGTCTATACTAGATTATTTTTTGCGTGTTCATCCTTCGCTGCTCTGCCAAAATTCGCGCTTGCCCTGACCTGACCATTCCCTATGATTGTGTGCATTGTGCCTTTTGCAGTACAATAACAGCTGTCAACGCGTAGTACCTGCCTGCTAAACCAAGATTAGGATCAAGAGGGGGAATCTGTGAAACTCAAAGCGACCCATCACATCGGTGTACGTACACAAAACATGGCGGCGATGGAAAAGTTCTATACTGAAACACTCGGCTTCCCGGTTACGCGCCGGTGGGATGATGTCCAGATCATCTTTATTGACATTGGCAGCACGACCATTGAACTGATTGGGCGCGCCGAAGCACCCGCGGCCAACGCACCGGTCGGTTGTATCGACCACATTGCCTTACAGGTCGAGAATTTAGACGCGGCCTATCAGGAGTTGGTGGAAAAGGGTGTGAAGATTAAGGTCGAGCCCCGCAATTTCAAAGATGTGCGCATCTGCTTCTTCTACGATCCCGATGGCAACTCGCTGGAATTAGTGCAAGAACTCGGTGCGTAGATGGTATCGCGCCAGCACTGCCAGGGACGGGCGACAGCATGAAACACCTGCCAACCACACGCCCACCCGTCCCCGGCAGCTTCCCATGATCCACCTTACCGGCACTGCCGGGGACGGGCGACAGCATGAAACACCTGCCAACCACACACCCACCCGTCCCCGGCAGCTTCCCATGATCCACCTTACCGGCACTGCCGGGGACGGGCAACAGCATGAAACACCTGCCAACCACGCACCCGCCCGTCCCCGGCAGTTTCCCATGATCCACCTTACCGGCACTGCCGGGGACGGGCGACGGATTAGAGCGCTTCCTAACCACGTACCCGCCCGTCCCCGGCAGTTTCCAATGCAAGCCATGCTCAACCCACCCTATGACCTACACCTATCCAATCACCATCCACCATCTCTATATCTCACCGGGGCATAACTACTTTGGACACAAGGGAACCATACCAGGCACCCACCCGACCATTGATATCGACGCCGTGGAGGTCAAAGCGGGGGCGGGCTTGGTCGGGGATCGCTTCTTTGGGCGCGGAGCTACCTTTGATGGTCATGTGACCTTTTTTGCCTGGGAAGTCTATCAATTGCTGCTGAGCGAATATGGCTTGGCCGTGGTATCACCCGCACCCTTGCGGCGTAATGTGATCGTGGCTGGGGTGCCGCTCAATCAGTTGATCGGTCAGCCCTTTGCCATTGACGGCGTGCAGTTCCAAGGCACCAAACATTGCTCGCCTTGTCGGTGGATGGATCTAGGCGCCGCACGGGGAGCCCTGGCCGCGCTCAAAGGGCGCGGTGGTTTGCGCACCCAAGCACGCAGCGACGGTTGGTTGCGCCGTGGGATTGCCGACCTCACCACCACGTTTCCCCTCGACCTCACCACCATCACCATCCCCCTATCGCGGCCCAAGTTACCTTGAGATTGACGGTTCCACGCTGGTTTGTTACAATCAGACGCTACAATCGGGGAAGGGAGTCCCCCCCCGAGGCAGCAAACGTTTGATGGCCACGGGAGAAGAACGATCATGCAAGAGCAATTGGTAACCGTTATTGGCGGCGGCTTGGCTGGCACCGAAGCCGCTTGGCAGCTTGCTAGCCGTGGCTATCGAGTACGGCTCTATGAAATGCGCCCGACCCGCCCCACCGAAGCCCATGTCACGGATCGACTGGCAGAGCTTGTCTGTAGTAACTCTATGGGCAGCACCCTGCCCGATCGGGCGTTGGGCATTCTCAAAAATGAGATGGCCCGCTTGGGCAGTATGATCATCGAAACCGCGTTTCGCCATGCCTTGCCCGCCGGGAGCGCCTTGGCCGTTGGGCGTGAGGAGTTTGCCGAGGATGTCACGGCGCGCATTGCCGGCCATCCCAACATTGAACTTATCCGCGCGGAAGTGACGGACATTCCCACCGGCCCCACCATTATCGCCACTGGCCCATTGACCAGCCCTGCACTCACCGAAAAGATCCAAACGCTCACTGGCAAATATCTCTATTTCTACGATGCCATGGCCCCGATTGTCACAGCCGAGAGCATTGACATGACTGTGGCCTTCCGCCAGAGCCGCTATGATCGGGACAGTGCGTTGGGCCAGGAAGAGGGGGACTATATCAACTGCCCCTTTACCAAAGATGAGTATGAAGCCTTTGTCAATGCTGTGCTGGAAGCACCCAAGCTTGAACTCAAGACGCCCGACAAGGAGCTAGAGCGCTACTTTGAAGGCTGTATGCCCATTGAGGTCTTAGCCAGCCGTGGACCGAAATCCCTGGCCTTTGGCCCGATGCGCCCAGTCGGTCTACGCGATCCACGCACGGGTCGGCGGCCCTATGCCGCGGTCCAGCTCCGCCAGGACAATGTAGCAGGCACGCTTTACAACATGGTGGGCTTTCAGACCAATATTCGCTGGGGCGCGCAGGAAGCCGTGCTACGTCTGGTGCCGGGGTTAAAGGAGGCCGAATTTGTCCGCATGGGCCAGATGCACCGCAACACCTTTATCAACAGCCCCACGTTGTTGTCACCAACCCTCCAGTTCCGCACCCGCGCCGACCTCTTTTTTGCCGGGCAGATCACCGGCACCGAAGGCTATGTAGGCAGTACCATGGGCGGTTTATTGGCTGGGATCAACATGGTACGGCTACTCGAAGGGGAGCCACTATTGACGCTGCCCCGCACCACCATGATCGGCGCGTTGTTGCACTATGTCACCCACGCCGATCCCGAAAACTTTCAACCGATGAAGGCGACCATGGGTCTGCTGCCCGACCTCCCTGAATGGATTCGAGGCAAGCCGCAACGTTACGGGGCCTATGCCCAGCGGGCGCAAGACGATCTCACAGCCTACTTGCAAGCCATGAACTTTGTGAGCCTGAGCGGTGAAGTTAGCACGCCACAACCCGAGAGACAAGCGGCCTTGGCGGTGGCGGCCTAAACCTAAGAGCAGCCAGGTTTGGCAAACTCCGCTCGGGTAGTGCGTAAAAATAAAAGAGCCATCTGCGCTAGACAGACGGCTCTTTTTTATGGGTTGTAGGAACTAACGTTCTTCCACAACTTCTAGTTCAACATTCGTATCTACCAAACGCTGGTTGAGCGATTCATTGTCACCAAAATAGGCTCGCTCATAACTTTGTCCCTCAAAATCACCGGTAAAGAGCCAGCGCTTGTTGTAGGAGAGCAAGACCAACATTCCCGTGCGCATATCGTGGCATGTATTGCCTTCATAGACGGTTGTCCAACCGCCGCCTTCTTCGATCTCCACGGTATGTGGGCCTGAGCAAGTGACGGCAATCGCTTCCCCGTTCAATTCATAAGCACCATTGGGATTCCCTGGCTCACGACCTAGCCAGTACCCATAGAGAAAATTATTTTCATATTCGCCGGTACGTTCTTTGCCAGTGAATTGATTGACCTCAAAGACCCAGGCATCGGTGGCAAAGCAGGTATCATCCCAGGTAACTTCGTGTTCCACCGCGAGCAACTGTTGGGTTGGAGCACGTTCCACATTGGCGGTGACCGTTGCGCTGCACTCTTTCACCTCGCAACGTTCGGAACCACATTGCCAATCGACGGCCCATTCCGCCGTCAAGTCCTCTTGGAAGAGGGGACCCGTCACCGGTACCACCACGTCACCTTCTCCACCCATGCGAATCACAGAGTTTGACAACCAGCCGGTGGTATTGGTTAGCGTTTCGGTTTGCACACAGCAAACTTCCCACCACTCGTTGTCGGTGCTACGGCTGCGCACCGCAAAAACCTCGTTTGGCTGAGCCTTGCCCACAATGGCAAAGTTTAAGCCTGGCCCATTGCGCACATTGGCGCGGGCCCCATTGGTATTGACAATGACAGTTGTCTCGGGAGCAGCAGTCGGGGCCGGTTGGGGCAAGCGATAGTTATTTAGATCTTTAACAAGCCCCCCAAACGTGTCAGGCGGCGGACTAATGGTCGCTTGGTTTGCCGCTTCGGGCGTAGGCAGCGTGGGCAGTTGCACGGCACAAGCCGCCAATACCAACAACGAACAGCCTAGGCCCACCACGATCATCAAACGTCTCACGAGAGTATGCGCGCCTGTGTGCAGGTTCAAGTGCTGAGTAGATTGAGTCATAGCAACAATTTTTAATGGATCCTATGGTCAAATGGAATAGACGAATCTTGCATAAATATCAGTATAGCATGGATGAATGGACGAATCAAAGATCGAAGCGAAGTGGGTAGCTTTCTATGGGGGATGTTCCTGGGCTTTTTCTTACGGTTTAGTAACGCATAACCGAATGGAGCTGGTTCCCCCACCGACAGGCAAAGCCTCTTTAGAAAGGCGTACGCACTGTCACAGAGAAGCTTGGCTAACGCGGCCTGTGTACGGGGAACGCTACCAGACGAAAGCGGTAAGGTTGGGAGCAAAGCTGGCAATCTGTTCACGCAGCCGGAGCAGTGCCAGCTCCTTGGCTTTGGCCTCGAGCATAATGTCAAAGGGACGGGCGGCGACGGTTTGCGCCACCGCCATAAATTCTAGAAAGGTAAAGGGATCGATAAAGTCGCTATGCTGATTGGCCAGCGGCATGGCAAGCCGTCGTTGCCGGTTTTGATAGAGATAGCGCAATTCGGTGCGTGGGGAACTATAGTGGATCTTGGGTTGCTGATCCACCGGCCAAGTTGCCAAGGCCAAGGCTAGCGCCTCTGGTAACGAATAGCCAGCTCGGTTCAGGCAGCGCTGGTGCAGTACGTCTAGCACCAACCGTACGCCCGTCCGCCGGTGCACCCAAAGCAGATCATGCAGGTCAAAGGTACGGTCGTCATTTTCCACAGCAAGTCGCTGCCGCACGGTGGGATCCAACGCCAGGAAATTGCGGACAAAACGCGCTAGGCTGGCTTGCTGTTCACCATAACGCCCCCCGATGTGAATGACCACGACCGCGTCATCACCTAAGCCCATGGCCGTCAACAACGCGGCACAGACCATCAGCTCTTGCTGAGAACGGGCAACCCGGGTTTCATCGGCACTGCTCAACTGAATGTAATAGCCCGGATGCATGGTGAGCCGTAGCCCCTGTTGGCGAGCAAGGTCACCCGTCGCGGCCAATTCATTCCAACATTCGTCCAGTTGGTGATGAAACGCCGTTAAGGTTGGATGGGTCAGGTAGGGAGCCAGTTGGCCGGATAGCCGATAAAACTGAATCGATTGGCGCTGAAGATAGCCAAAGAGATCGCGTAAATAGGCCAAACTGACACTGAGATGGGGTTGGTTTTGCCAACGCCGACTGTCGTGGGTGCGTAACGACTCCCCCAAGGGACTCACCGGGAAACCCAGCCGATAGCGACGCGGTGGGGTGGCGGATCGATCCGGTAGGTTCGGAGGGATTGACGCCGTCACGCTGACCGCCTTTCGACCGGGCGCAAGGGCCAGACCACCACATCAAGGTGGCGCGCGAAGTGCAAAATAGGGGGCAGAGCGGGCAACGTCAGGTTGTTGGCCGCGGCCATGGTGTTGGCCGTGAGCGTGGCCGTGGCTGGTTGGAGCGGCCACGGCACATGGTGGATCTCACCAATCAAGGGCTGGCCACGCCAATCCACCGTATAGAGGGCATAGCGTTCGGTCAGCCAAGCGTCAAAGGAGCCGGGCTTGGCAGCATAGGTCGCGCCGGTCGGTTGGTAGCGGCCAGCAAATTCCGCGGCGGGCGCGTGGCGATGAATGCGGTGGCTGCGATAGTCAATCACGCCCGCCTGTTCGACCAAGCTCATCAGCGCATGAAAATAGGGCAGCTTAAAGCTACGGCGCGCAATGGCGACGGCCACCGGATTGGCCGCTTCCAAACTAAAGAAGTAGACGCCCCGCTTTTCAACGCCCCGATCGCGCACAGTGACATAGGTGCGTACATTGAGTTCGGGAAAGGCCGAAAGCCAGGGCATGGGCGTCACCCACCGGGGCCGCACCCCTTGCATCCGAAAGGGCACCACACCGATCCAAGCCATGCCGTCCCACGTATCCAAAGGCAGTTGTGGTGGCACGACAGCGCGCATGACTTCGAAGGGAATAGGCCAGTGGGCAAAGAGGAGATCCAACCACTGTTGCGCCATCACCCACGGTCCTGGCGGTAGCGGCCATGGACGATGTTCCTGGGCTTTGAGGATCGCGGCGAAGGGGCTTGTGTGGAGGCTTGGCTCAATCGGTTCTGTCATAGCAAAGCAATGCCTCCATGGACCAAAGCCAGCCACGTAAAACCAGCAGCAATCCACCAATCGCCCCGCCGCTGGCCTAGATAAAATTGACTAGCCGCGCGGATCAACCACCAGCCTGCAATCCACCAAGCCAAAATCCGCCCGACACTGCTTCCCAACCAGAGCCAGCCCAAGAGATCGACCAGCCCAATGGAGACCAAAGTATAGCTTGCGGCATGGTTCATCACCCAGGCGATGCCATAGACATCACTCCGCTGCGTTGCATAGCGCAACGGCCCCAACCGAAAAGGGCGCAAGGGAGTCCCTTGGCGCGGAATCGCTTGATCAAAGTCGAGCAAGCGTGGAAAGAAGAAGTGGGCCGATCCCAAGAGCAAGGTAAAGAGGCCAGCAACTGCCAAGGCCACAATGGCGAGGATCCACATGAGTCCAATAATTCCTCAAGAAATCTGTATCAGAGTAAGCACAGTGCCGATCATCGGCAAGTATACCATATCCGCCGCAGCGTGCCATCCGCCGGATGATGGACACAGGCTATCAACGGATTTTGTGAACGGATTGAGCGGATTCCGTGCTTGCGGATCTGTTTGCAGCGCCGTTGCTTGGGAACGGATTGATCGCCCAAATTGATCGCTCAAGTAGAGCAGCAGCTACGCCAACGGTAGTTATTAGGATTTCGGATTTTTCTCTTTGTCCTTTGAAACCTTTTGGTAAACCCCACGTATTATTCATTAAGTGCGCACAGTAAACCGACAACACAGTAAGCTGACGGCGGTAGGGAACAACAACGGTACAAAATAGAGAGTACGGAAAAGAACGTTACGGGAGGCATACCATGCAAGAGAAGGAATATCGTGAGGGACAGGCGGCGATGCAGCCAGCTGAGACAACTCCCGTCAACGTATTGGTAGAAAGCTATCACAAAGAACCTATGAACACTGAAAATACACCTTATATCAACGACAATCCAACAAGCGGCCCCCAACAGCAAAGTGCGTGGGGCAGCCAAAGCCAAACGCAGCGCCAGGGCGCGCCTTTTACCAACACGCTCTATCGCCACCCCACCGACAAAATGCTCGGCGGTGTTTGTGGTGGGTTAGCCGACTATTTTCACTGGGACCCGGCTTTGGTCCGGATCATTTGGTTGGTCGCCACCATTGTGACGGGCGGCGGCGGTCTGTTGGCCTATCTCGTCTTGTGGGGGCTACTGCCGGTTGGCACGGTTCAAACCGGCCAGCAGCGCCCAGCAGCCTTTGCCTTGAATGAACGCAACATTGGTCGCATGGCCGCGGTGTTGATCGGGCTTGGCGGGCTGTGGTTACTGGCTAACCTGGGGATTTTGCCCGGCATTTTGCGCATCTTCTGGTGGACGGTCAACATCTTCTTCTGGCCCGCGCTCTTGATCGGGATCGGGTATCTGTTGCTCCGGGGTACGGGCAATACCGACCTGCGGGCGGACCTGAACAACTGGAAGAATCGCTTCCAAGGCAGCACCAATGGGGTCAAGATGCCCAACAGCGACCATCTCAAGAGTGGCTTGAGCCAATTCCGCGAACGCCTCCCCCTGCGCCGCAGCACAAGTGACCGCCTCTTCCTGGGCGTCTGTGGTGGGATCGGCAAGCAGTTAGGGGTGGATGCCAATTTGGTCCGTCTGCTCTGGGCCGCCTTTAGCGTCATGAGCGTCGGCATGGGGGTCTTCCTCTACGTGGCGCTCGGCCTGCTCTTGCCCGAAGAAAAGCCCGCCACCCTGGCCCCCTATGATCATGTGCAGGATGTCGAAGTGGTGGAAGGTACAACGCCCCGGGTGGTCTAATCCACTAGCGACCTCAGCAATTGACCGTTGATAAAAAAGAAGCGCTGGACCATCGGGGTTCAGCGCTTCTTTTTTGTTGGTTCATGCTGGTGCGTACAAGTTACGCGAACTAACCAGTTTTTGAGGAAGCGAGACCTTTGGCGGTGACTATCGTATAGAGTATAGCTAGCGGAACAATTTGTCGATAGCAGACGTTTGATGGTATTGTTCTATTTCCCGGCCAGCATAGTTTGCTATCTTTTTAGAGATGCAGCAACCGATCAGCCGGTAGATTTTTGGGAAAGTAGCAACCATAGCAATGCATAGTAAGCATCCATTCCGCCGGTTCGCAATGGCCTTTGGGCTGGCGAGCCTTCTTTTTCTGCTTTCGGTGCGGGCGACGGAGCTGACCGTACAAGCAACGCCTTTTCAACAGGACACAACCGAGCAGAGTGGTGACGTGACCGAGCCCATCGACGTGGTCGTGGTGCTCGATGATTCGGGCAGTATGGCTACCTGCTGGCCTTGGCCCCAGACCTCACCACCCTTTAACCCACCTTGTGGTTATCCCAGCGAAAATCCCCCCAGCGATCCGGAAGAACTGCGCTATAGTGCCGCCCGGCTGCTCCTCCAATTGGCCGATGACAATGACCGTCTGGCCGTGGTGCGCTTTGACAATTTGGCTGGCGGCGTGGGTGACTTGGGTCTGCTCCAGCCGGTCGGTGCGGGCGAAAATCGCCGCCGCCTTACCGAATCCCTCCAACCACCGACTGAATATTTTACCCGGGGCTATACCCGCATCGATCTTGGCCTTCAATCCGCCATTGACATTTTGCGCCCGGCCCGCGAACCAGGTCGTAGCCAATATATTATTCTGCTAACCGACGGTGAACCGAGCCAACCCGGCAATGTGGGCAGCCAACAGGAACGGGTCACCGCCCAAATTGCCGAGCTAAACGCGGCGGGCGTCTCCGTCTTTCCAGTGGTGCTCTGTAATCCCACCGCCGGTTGTGCCGGTGAATTTCTCAAAGCCCGCTTTGCCGAAAATGGCGTGCGCGAGGCGGCTAGCGCCCAAGATCTGGTACGGGTCTTTAGCGAGATCTTTACCACCATGAAGTCAGATCGGTCAGTACTCAGTGGGCGCAATGCCCAAGGTGCGCTCCAATTCAACACCCGTGCGCCCCATGGCGTCCGCAAGATTGCGCTGGTGACGCCGCGGGGTGGGCTGCGCACCCTCCAGCGCGATGGCGAAGCCGTGCTGCCCCAAACCAGCCTTGATGATCCCAATATTGATGTGAATTGGTTGGAAGGCGAAGCGCTAGCCGCGGGCGTTTGGAGTGCCGAAACTAGTGACTTTAGTGGCTTTGCGGTCGTCCAGACGAACAGCTATCCCGAATTGCTCAATCCGCCCCCCAGCATTGCCACCAGCCCCGCCTCGGTACGCTACTATCCCGCGGGCAAATCGTTGCTGCTGGTGGCGCGCAGCAGTGGCCCCGGCGCGGGCGAAGCGCTTTCCCTCAACGGCAAAACCCAATTTCAGGCATGGGGCGCGAGTGGCTTAAAAGCGTTGGTCGTGCCCGAAACCACCGGGGAGATCCGGCTCCAACTTGGCGACGATAAAACCCCGCTTCAGCTCGTACGTACCTTCCAGCTCGAAGCGCGGCGCGATCTGCCCCGCGCCGAGATCTTTTCTCCCAGTGCCACAGCGTCCGGCATCTTAGAAAATGGCCGCGTGCGGATCCAAGTTGGCTTTGCCGGAAACAGCGGCATCCAAGATGTCGCCGCGACGATCTTTGTCAGCGACGAATCCAAGGACGAACAAGGCGGTGGCAAGTTGGTCTATCAGGCCAATCTAGCCTGTACGGGCAGCACCTGTACCGACGAAAATTTTATTCCTGGCGATGGGCGCTCCTACCAGATCACCTATTTGGTGCAGGCCGTAAAAGATGGCCTGCGTTTTAGCGACTGGGGCGAGAGTGCGTTTTCGCTCAAGCCCGCGGTCTATTTACGTGGGCTGCCCGCGGCCTTTGATTTGGCCCAAATGCCCGCCGACGGCTGGCCGCTTGAAGTTGGTTCAGGCACCACCGAAGAGATCGGGGCGCTGACCGCCCAACTGACCCTGCGTCGCCTCGAAAGCGAAGAAGCGGCCCAAGGCGCGTCGGTGAGCTTTAGTGTCGATGTGCCAGAGAATGGGACAGAAACGACCGCGCTGCGGGTCGATGGGCTTGATCTGTTACGCCCCGGCACCTACGAAGGGGAAATCACGTTCACCGTCCACAATCCCGCCGGGCGGCCCATGAACAATCTAGACATTCGCCCGACGACGGCAGTGCCTGTCACTTTTTTTGTACCCCGTCCTATGGCGCGGGTCGATGTAGAACAGGTGGACTTTGGCGAGACTCTCTTTGAAACGTCGCCCAATTTCCGCTTGGCGCAGGAAAAGTTATTGCCTTTGCTCTTTGAGGGTAAGGACTTTAACTTCACCGTCAGCATCAAAGAGAGCAGTTGTGCAGATATTACGGTGGCCCATGGGGAGTTGCAACGCCAGGAAGGCAATCGGGCGCTCTTGCCCCTCCAATTGAGCAGCCGCGGCCCAATCCAACCGGGCGTCTGTAGTGGCATCATCGCGCTGAGCGGCCCAACCGCCGATTATGACATTTTCCCGCAAGAGATCGCTTGGCACACACGGGTCAATAATATTGAATGGTCTATCGTCAGCACGGCATTGGACCTAGGCCGTTTCCAAGACGCTGGCACCCAGGCCAAGGCCACGCTCTTGGTTCGTTTTAGTGGCAAAACCCCCTTTATCTTGCAAATGGACAGGGTCGCGGTCAATGGCCGCGATGCCGAGGGTGTTGTGGCCCTCGACAAAGCCGAATTAGAAATGCCGCCGGTCGAGGTGACCGGTGAACCGACCGAGGCTGGCCTCTATGAAGTGCCTGTGACATTTATTGCGCGGCAGCCGATCCCGTTTGACCCATTGCGCGGAACCTTCTACAATGGGGAACTAACAGTTGGGGTCGTTGGTTTGGCCGATGCCCCCCAACCGCTTGGGCTCTCCTTTCTGAGCCCAGGCTTAGCCCAACGTTATCTGGCCCCCTATCTGTTGCCGGTCTATAGTATGCCTTGGGTCATCTGTACCGGCCCGTTGACGATTTTCTTGCTGCTGATGCTTATGGCGCGTGTCCGTGGCCGCGATATTGACGAAGAAGCCCTGGAAGAAGCCGCCGTTGCCAGCACCTTTTCTGCCTCATCCGCTGGCGCGGATGCCGTACGCGTTGAAACGCCGACCGTTACCCTCGCAATGCCCACAAGCAATGAAAGCACCTGGGGTGCCGGTGAGTGGGGCACGGCTTGGGGCGGCACGACCACCAGTGATAACAACCAGACAGCCACCTCCAGCAATAACAGTGGCAGTGATGACCCTTGGCGCGCGGGTTGGTAACAGTTGACCCAGGGTCTCATTTTATTCATACACGAGTAACCTAGTGACGACATCACCTAATTCATCTACTTCTTCGCAACAATTTGAGAAGCCCACGATCTATCCTACCATGGTCGTCGGCGTTGGTGGCATGGGCACCCACACGGTGCGCGCGGTGAAACGCCGTTTTCGCCAAGTGTGGAATGGCAATCAACCCCCTGGAGCCACCCGAGGCCAGGACAGCCTGCCCGGCATGATCCAGCTACTGGCGCTCGACACCGAGCCGCTGGTCAACCGGCTGGATCAAGAACCCCTCTTTGCTGATGAATTTGCCTATATGGGGAAATTCGACGCCACCCGTTTGATCGCCAATCTCGATCAACATCCCGAAATCGCGCGCTGGTGGAACTACCCCAGCATCCCGCTCGGCTATATCCACAATGGGGCCAAGCAGTTGCGGCCCATTGGACGGCTCTGCTTCTTTCGCAACTATGTCACCTTTAAGCAGTTGTTAGAGACCAAACTGGCTAATCTTGATAAAATTCGCGACATGGAAGTCGCGCAAAATCGTGGCTTCCCCGTCGTGGGCAACTTGCAACTGATCTACGTCGTGGGCAGCTTGTGCGGCGGCACTGGTTCTGGCATGTTTATGGATGTAGCCCACCGCATCCGCGCCCATGTGCGCAACAACGCGCGCGTGGTCGGCATCTTTTTCTTGCCCGATGTCATCGAAGCCGAGTTAAGCAGTGATCTCCAGCGGCGGCGGATTCGGGCCAATGCCTATGCCGCGCTCAAAGAATTGACCTATTTCCAAGAAACCCAACGCTTTAGTGTCCTCTACCCGAGCGAACAGCGCGAACTGCCGGATACGCCCTACGCGCCTTTTGACTTTATCTTTCTCGTCGGACGCACCAACCGCAACGGTCATAGTTTGGCCCGCAAATCCGACGCCGAAAACATGGCCGCCCATTTGATCCAGATGACAGCCATTAGCCACCTGAGCAGCGAAATTCTGGGCATGGAAGTCAACGTGGTGCGCGAACGCATGTTTGATCTCGCGGGCGCGGCGGGTGAAGCAGTCGAGCGCCATCATAAGAATGGCGTCAATGGCAGCAATGAAACCAAGCGGAGCAATCGCAATTTCTTGGTCTACAGTAGCTTTGCCACCTCGGCCTTGGTCACGCCCCATGAGTCGCTGGTCGATTTTTGGCAGCGCGCTTTTGTAGCCGACCTCGTGCGGCGCTTTGCCGCGGGCCCCAGCATGACCGATCCGCGGACACCACTTTCTGAGGGCGATCAGCAGCGGGTGCTCAATCTCTGGCAAGGATTACATGCCCAATTGCTGGCTCGCTATGCCGCGCTAGAAAATGACAAGCTCGATAAACACCGCGACGAGATCGAGGAATTGCGGGGTATTTGGCCCAGCTTCTGGGAACCTGTCGTGCAGACCATGCAACAAGCGCTGCTGGATACGGGTATTCGCGGGGCGCTGGCACTGTGTGATCTCATCGGCCCGACGACAGGCATGGGGGCGTCGCCTGAATCATTGCCCCGCCAACGTTTGTTCTTGATCAATGGGGTGCCGGTCAACGAGGAACATCGGGTGCAGTGGCGACGACTGCTGGCCCAACAAGGGGGGCTTGGCGAACAAGCACAACAGCTAGCCAGTACGGTGGGCGATCTCTTTATGATAGCGCTCAATCCCAAACGCGCTCGCGAGCGCGCCCGCGACATGGCTGGCAGCAAAGCCCGCTCGCGCCTCTATCAAAAGCGTGATGCCGTCGAACAGGCGTTGCTCGGTCAGCTCGCCAAACAGGCGGGGCGGCTGCGCGAAGCACTCCGCAGCCAATTGAACGCGTGTACTATGGCGTTAGCCAAAGCCAATCAAGAAGCGGCGCGCATGGCCGACCGCATAGATCCGCGCTTGCCCGATGGCTATCCCAGCACCAGCACCTACTATGAGTTAGAAACGGGTGCGGTGGGGCGCGATTACTTGCCCTACTTTGTGCGCAATGCCACCGCTTGTGTCAACAGTGCCGATTGGCAAAGTGCGCTCAGCCCCCTCTTCCAACAATTGACCCAAAGCATTAATGCCGTCAGCCCGGATCAGATCTACCAACATTTGAGCAAAACCGTTAGTGACAATGGGCCACTGCTGCAACGGGTCCACACGACAGTGGACATTAACCACGTGATTGGCGTGCAGTACAGCGAAGAGGTCAAACGCGTTCGCCAACGGCCCGACAACCGTATTCATCAGTGGCTTGATCGGCTTCATCCCTACATCCGCTGGGATGCCGACCGCTATAGCTTCCACGAGTCGAACTTGGAGCATATTCGTCTCGCTGCAGTCCCGGCCAGTCGCCAAGCGGATAGCAAATTGCAAGCTGCGACGGTGGGGCAGGAAGATATTAAATGGGTGCCTACCGGCGATAACACGCGCATGGATGCCGTTTGGATTGTCCATGGTCTCCCGGTCACGCTCTTGGAGCGGATTGAAGAGTATCGCGCGCAATATGAAAATCGCTTTGACTTTAATGTGCGCGAGGAATTTCATCTGAACCCCGAGTGGACGAATCTACCGGAGATCACCCCCCAGAACGAGGATCGCGTACACCGACCGGGCACCATGCCGCGGATGGAGGCTGTGCGCCCTGAAGCGCCCCAGCGGAGGCCCTAGTGATCGTCAGTTATGCCCATTCACGCGCCGCCCTGCTCTGCTTTGGCGGTTGGGGCCTCCAGGTGATGATGCACCTGCTGCCCCGCTTGCAAGCAGCCCAGGAACAGCGAGCGGCGCTTTCGGCCAATCCCGCGGATTTGAGCCGGTTGACCAGCTTTGGCGCGGTCCTGGCCGAGCCGCTGATCGACCAGACCCAACGCGCCCAATTCTATCTGCGCCAGCCGTTGCCCAACCAGCCCTTGCCCCCCTTTTATATTGAACGCACCCTCAGCCGCCTAGAACGGGAGCTGCCGCGTGCGTTTGACGAACAGACCGGTGGCGTGCTAACCGCGGCGGAAAAACATGCGACGTTGCTCTTTCAATCGATTGAAGAGACCTTACAACCGCTGGAAGTGCCGGGCCGCCCATTCCACCTACCTGTTGCGGGGCTAACGCCAACCGCCACGACTAGCCAAGGTGCGCCGAGCCAGGAAAAAACCGCGCGGTTACGGCGGGCAACGCGGCAAGATATGTTCCAAGCGGCCTTGGCCCACACTGTGCCTATTGCGCGCCTGCTGGAAACGCATCTGCTCGATCCGATTCGGCAGGACGATCTCGTGGCCGATGATCCTTTTGTCCAGACGACGCTCTATGTCATTGCCCCCCTCTTTGAGCCCTTGACCGCGGCCCTCATCTGGCCGTTAGTGGCCCAATTCATGGAACGGGTGGGACAACGCCATGTAGCGCAAGTGATCGCGTTCTTTGCGACCGGCAGCTATGCAACCGACCTCACGCGCCCAGTGGAAGATGCCACAGCTTTTGCCACGCTGGCCGAGTTAGAAGCCCTCACGGGCCTGCAACGGCATCCCGATCAACAGATCACCGCGGGGTTGGCCCAAGCGATTCATACCCACGCACCCCACTTGGCCGATGCCTTGGGCCGTCCGCTCTTTGATCATATCTATCTATTGGATCGCGAAAAGAGCAACCAAGGGTTGGCGCAAAGCAGCCATGAATTAGCCGTGATTACCGCCAATGCACTCGAGGCGCTCATTGTCGCGGGGGGCAATCTCTTTGTCCAGGAACAACTGGGCGTTGGGATGCACACCGGCGAAGGGCGGGCCTATAGTCTGATTGGTGCGGCGGGCGATTATGTCCCGTTGGCCCAAGTATTACACGCCGTCAACCGCCAAGAAGAAAGCCGCTTGGTGCGCGAGTGGGTGCTGCGGAATAGTGACCAGGCCGCCAATCCCCAAGGCGCAACCACCACGGAGGCGACCGATGACGCCAATGCGTTTACATCCTTGGATCTGACACCACAACAGGTGGTTGCCCAACTCGCACCGCACCTCAGCGACCTTTTGACCAACAGCTCACCCACCATGATTGAAGAGTTGCGTGTGGCCGAAAGTTTTGTGGTGCCGCGTGCAACGGCCCAACAGTTACGCCGGGTGCGCAGCGAGCAATGGAAAGAGACCTTCCAGGCTCACTATCGGGAATTGGATGAATATCTCCAATTGGCGGTAGGCCCTACCTTTTTAAATGAGTCATGGGGCATTCAGGCGGTAGAAGCTGGGCGGGAGTGGTTTCTCTACGAAGTTGATGATCGTTTGGTGCCCGCGGCTGTTTCACGAATGCAACGCAAATTGTTGGAGATTTTAGCCGCTTCTCCGGCAGGCTTGACCCGCGCCCAAATGCAGACCGAGCGCTGGCTCTATGAAATTGACCAGCAACGACAGCGCCTGCAAACGGTGGCAACGCCCAATGCCCGTCATCTGGCGCGGGTACAACGGCTGTTGGCCCTGCGCAACTGGGAGATCAGCTATCTGCAGGTTAGTTCAACGGCCCCCGAACTGATCAGCGTCTTGGGACGGGCCGGTGCAGTGATTGGGCTAGCAGGCGTGGTCATCTTGATCTATCTCTTCCTGGTACAACGCAGTTGGAGTGACCAAGATACGTTGGGACTGGTTAGTTTTGCGGTGGGGATTCTCCTCGCTGGCTTGGTCACCTATCAGGTTAAGCAGAGACGTGTGCGGGCCTTGCGCCGCGAACGGGTGGCCTTGGCGCAAGCCGCGTTGACGACGCAATTACAGGAAGCCGTGAGCGATGGCTTGGTGCGGGTCTATAACCGCCTCACCGAGTTGCTCAACCATTGGAATCGCATGTTGGCCGAAGCAACCGCCGAGCTATCGACCTTGAGCACGCCGCCCACTATTCCCGCCGCGCCGCCGCCAGGTGTACCGCTCATGCCGATCTATCATCCGCACTTGAATGAGCAACTCTGGAAACGGTGCATGGCCTATTTGCGCACGCAGTTGGACACGCAAGGGCAGCGGAGTGAAGAGCGCCTCGAGCGCATGTGGGGTACGCCGAAATGGTTCAACGACATGCGCCGTATCTTAAGCAGCAGTGCATCTGGCAAAGGCTTATCGCAAGCGCGTACGATTGCTCAATTTATCCGTGACACCGTGCGTGAGTCAGTTGCACCGGTGAATATTGAACAGACCAACCCAGTGCGCGCCGAACTGGTTCGCGGCTTGGCCAAAGAGTTTAGTATTGAGCATCTCCTCTGGCGGGGTGCGCTTGAGGAGCAAGAGTTCAATCGACGGCTACGGATGCTGGAGCTGGGCCTATTGCCGGTCACGCCCACCGAAAAAAGCGAAGGTGCGCCGGTGCGCCGGTATGTGGAACATGTCTGGCATCGGGCTAAGCCCACCGCCAACTATGAAGTCTCCAACCGCTTAGCCGTCTATGGGATGACTGTCGAATTTGTGGCTGCGCCCGGGGATGCGGGCAGCGAGTTGACCCGCACCTTGTTGGATGACTTTAATATGACGCTCCTGCCCACCAATAACCCCTTTACGATTCTCTTTGTCCGTTCACTCCACGGCCTAGCCTTGGGCGATCTCGAATCGATGCGACGCTATCAGACCGAACTGAGCTATCTTTCCAAAGCCGAACAGAAGCTTGTGCTGATCAACGACTTTTTTACCGACAGCGTCTATCAGCATGAACTCTACCCCTCGCCAAAGAAAGATCCCCGCGCCGCCCGCTTTGCCAGCCCGATCGGACCCTAACCCAGAAATCTTGTAGCCAGAGGGGTAGGCTGCTCGGCGTAACGAACCTCTGCCAAGCGCCATAGTTCGCATGACTACACTGCCAATCAAAAAACCTGTCAGGTTTTCAAAACCTGACAGGTTTGGCATCATTTAAAAGAGGCTATGACCTATTCTTGAGGTAATACCACAACCCCGATATTGCGCTGCTCCGCTGCCTGCCGCACGTCACTCCGAACCGTCTCCCCGATGACAACCGGTAGGGTAAAAGTCGTAGTTGCTTCAGCAATAGTGGCGGCCCGTCGTGTCGCGCGTTCCAAATCATACCCATCCACAACCACTGAGATCTCTAGCGCCAGGTAAATCGTGGCACCATCACTTCGGCGACGGCCACGCGCGACGGCATCGATCAGCTTGGCATCTTCCATTTGTTCTTCCGAGATGCGACCGTCTTCGGCAGCGACTTCCAACAACTCGGCTAGATTGGCATTGCTCAGGGGACGCAAACGCAACGCAAGACGGCTGAGATAGGTGGGTAGACGTTCACGAACCTGTTGTTGAAGGGTACGACCATCCAGCCGCCCCATGCGGTTATCCAATCGGGCGACGTCGGTCTTCAGTCCGGCCACATCGGTCTTCAGCTGGGCCACATCGGTCTTCAGCTGGGCCACATCAGTCTTCAGCTCTGCCACATCAATCTTCAGCTCTGCCACGTCGGTCTTCAGCTGGGCCACGTCGGTCTTCAACACAGCAACATCTGTTTTCAACACAGCAACATCGGTCTTTAGCTCGACAATATCCCCTTCAATTTTGGTAAACCGAACGTCGCTTTTTTCTTCATAACGACGCTGCGCTTCGGTCCACTCGCGTACACTTTGGGCGAGATCGCGCAAAGCTTGGGGCAGGCCGAGAAAGTCGTCGGTTAGGACTAACCGCCGTACTTCGGCCCGCCAAGCGGGGTGCTCTTCTAGAATTTCAACTAAATCATGAAAGTCACGAACCGTAAAAGCCATCGCCTAATCCTCAAATGGGGGAACGGGTGATACGTATTCATTTCTGTTGACACGTACCTTTCCTCACGTACAGGCAGCGCTATTATACATGAAGCAAGGTCAACAATCAACTGACTTATCGTGCAAGCTTTATCACTGTTCAGCCACGGGTGGTCACCCGCACCATAGCAACAAACCCTAGTACGTAGGGCTGAATTGCCAACTAAGAGAAGAGCGCTTATACTACTCCCCTTGTTCCCTATTTCGGAGAGCCCCCAACGGATCACCCGATCATACCTGTTACCGGATTCTAACATCTATGCGTAAAGTTACAGAAAAGGCCCACTATGGCCCCGACCACTCTCTTTGATGAATTAACCCAACCGGCAGGCACGGTGTTAGAGCAAGCCGCACAAGAGGCAAACCGCCGCGCGACCAGCGCTGTCGAGCCGCGGCACCTGCTATTGGCATTGTTGGACAGTGAGCATCAAGCCTCACAGGCGCTCAGCAACGCGGGCGTCGATCGCCAAGCGTTGCGCGCCACAGTGGCCGCCCAGTTGCCACTCGGCGACCCGACGCGCACCAAACCCATGGCGCTAAGCCCGGAAACGCAACAGGTGATCCAGCGCGCCTACCGCGCAGCAGTACGTGATGGACAGGAACGGATCGATGTACCACACCTGTGGCGTAGCTTGCTCCTCCTGAAAGATGACTCTATCACACCTTTGCTAAGGCAGGCGGGGGTTATCCCCGCGCAAATAGAGCAAGCCATGTTGGCAACACCGGCGCTACCAGGCAATCGGATCGAGGTTGATTGGCGCGCCCAAGTGCGGCCAAGTCCTATCTTTTGGGCGATTGTCGCGCTGATGATTGGGTGTGGGGCTGGGTTATGGTTTGATTCAGCGGGGCGCTGGGTCGGTCCGCTCACCATGCTCTTTGTGCTCAGTGGCTGGATCGTCTCGCTCTGTTTACATGAATTCGGCCATGCGTTCGCGGCCTACCTAGGTGGTGATACGTCGGTGAGCAAGGCTGGTTACTTAACGCTCAACCCGCTGCGCTATACTCACCCCGTGCTCAGTATCGTCTTTCCGGTGATCTTTCTCCTCATGGGGGGGATTGGACTGCCCGGTGGTGCGGTCTATATTCGCACAGGCGCGCTCCGCAGCGTGCGTTGGGAAGCATTGGTCAGTGCGGCGGGGCCAATCGGAACGCTGATCTTCTGCATCATCATCAGCAGTCCTTTCTACTTGGATTGGCAGCAGTGGGCCACCGCGGAGAATTGGCACTTCTGGCCGGCTTTGGCCTTTTTGGGCTTCTTGCAAGTCACCGCCCTGCTCTTTAATCTCTTGCCACTGCCCCCCTTGGACGGCTTTCAACTGGTGGCAACGCTCTTCCCGCCAGCCCTGCGCCAGCGCTTGCTTGGCTTAGGCAATATTGGCTTCTTCATCCTCCTCTTCCTCTTTACCACCAATAATCCGTTGACGACCGCGTTTTGGAACTTTGCCTTCCTCACCGCAGCCCGGCTACAGATCCCCATTCAGTTGGTCGCGGTCGGCTATCAACAGTTTTCTTGGTGGAATTAGCAGCTCTAAACGATCAGGTTTTGAAACCCTGCCAGCCGCTTGCGTTGGCGGTTGTGAGCACCACAGAGCCAGCCAGATAACAAAGCCGCTGGCCGCTTTTACTGGCCGCCGCGTAGGTAGCGCTGTACATTCACGCTGTGCTCTTCAAAAGTCCTGGCAAAGACATGGGCTCCGGTGCCGTCGGGCAGGGCAACGAAGTAGAAATAGTCATGTTGCGCTGGCTGCAAGACGGCCTGAATGCTACTGAGCCCGGGGTTGGCAATCGGCCCCGGTGGTAGCCCCGGATAGAGATAGGTATTATAGGGACTGTCAACCCCGCTGTACTCTTCTAAAAAGACCGGTGTTTTCCACCACTGATCGGTGGCGGCCTGATAGCCCATGGCATATTGTACCGTGGGATCAGCTTCGAGACGCATGCCAATCGCTAACCGATTCAGATAGACCCCCGCAATGGCAGGCCGTTCGGCGGCCACCACCGCTTCGCGCTCGACAATACTCGCGACCGTCAGCACCTCGTAAAGCGACAAGGTCGTTGTCTGCTGAGCCACGGCGGCTTCGTAGATGGGAAACACGCGCTGAGCAAAGGTGTCAAGCTGGCGCTGGAGTAGATCCTGTGCGGTGGCTCCTTCGAGCGGCAGTTCATACGTATCCGGGAAGAGATAGCCCTCCAGGTTGGTTCCCGCGGGCCGCCCTTGCAGAAAGGGATAGCGCTCAGGATCAAGCGAAGTCAGCAGACCACGTTGCGTCTGCGTGCGATAGCTAGCTAGCTCAGTTGGGTTTTGGGCAAAGATCCCAGCCTTTTCCACATAATCGCCGATTTGGCCCAAACGCCAGCCTTCGGGAATTGTCAGCGTGACGCTCGCGGCTTGAGCATGTTGCAACGTTTCGGCGATCTCGGCCAGCGTCATGCTCGGGCTAAGGATAAATGCGCCAGCTTCCAAACCGGCAGCCAACCCATTGACCCGCACATACGCTTCAAAGAGCTGGGCATCGGTAATGAGACCAGCAGTCTCTAGTTGCTGGCCGATCAGGCGCGCCGGTGTGCCTGGCGCCACAACAAAACGAACCGGGCGCGGCGTCGTGCTAGCCGCTTGTTGGACTTTTTCCCGGTTCATTTGGAGGTAGACTTGCTGCATACCGGCGCCACCAATGCGACAGCCAGCGGCCACCAGCGAGAGGGAAAAAATAAGAAGAGACAGGACAATGCGTTGAAAGGGAAAGAAAAGATAAAAAGCCATGAAATTTAGTTAAGGGTGCGTTTTGAACGAATGAACGGAGCGAAATAGCGGATCTTGCTGGAACAGCCGAGCAAGGCCCGTTAATACATCCACCGAGGGGGTATACGTCAATAGCTGCTTGGCCTTGCTGAGATCGGCCACCAGCCGCGCCACCCCGCCGGACGTTTCCCGATTATACAAGACATTCGCTTTTCGGCCAACCGTTTGGGCAATCCGTTCGATCAATGTGTTCAGGGTAAGTTCTGTGCCACTGCCCACGTTGATGATCTGTTGGTCAACCGCGGTGGCCGCCGCCGCGTTGATCAGGGCTTTGACCACATCGTCAATATAGACAAAATCGCGCGTCTGATTGCCATCGCCCTGAACAACAATCGACCCACCACCCGCGATCTGTTGCATAAATTGGGGAATAACCGGCGCATGGACGGGTGGCAGTTGTTGACCTGGCCCATAGGCATTGAAAATCCGTAGGGCGACCGTTTCAAAGCCCGCCAATCGCCCAATGGTAAAGAGAAATTGTTCGGCGGCAACTTTACTAACGGCATAGGGCACAGTCGGCTGAGTCGCCATCTCTTCGTGCGCGGGTTGCTGGGCTTGGTTGCCATAAACCGTTGCGCTGCTCGCCAAAATGACGCGGCGCACCCCCACATCGCGGCAGGCTTCCAAGAGTGCCACCGTGCCACCGACATTGACATCGTTATACTCGCGTGGATAGAGGATCGAGGCCGGCACACTCACCCGCGCGGCCAGATGATAGACGACTTCTACCCCTTGTAAGAGTGACCATAATTTAGGAATGTCCCGCACATCCCCACGCGTAAAGTGAACACCATTGGCTAGCTGAGTGGGCTCTCCACTGCTAAGATCATCCAGCACGCGCACGTAATGCCCGCGTTGGTGCAGTTGGTTGGCCAGATGGCTGCCAATAAAGCCAGCCCCACCGGTTACGAAAACACGCATCATTTTGAATCCTTGTAGTGCAACTTTAGCGATGACCTGCGTTGGCACCATGAACCATTGCTAAAGTACAAGATAGGCTCATTAGCGAATCAGATCTTCCCAATCAAAGGGCCAATTGGAGGAATTAGAGGAACCGGGTTGTTCATCCGGCAGTTCACGCCGTGAGGTAGAAGCGGGTTGATCGTCCAGTTGGGTAAAAAGGGCATTATAGCTTCGACAAGCATCGACAAGATTGGCCGCAGAGTAATGACCAGCCGTCCAAAAATATAAAGGCGGTTCTTTATGAAAAAGCCGCAAGACGATTTCGTCTTTGGTCAAGCCCAACGCATCTAGTTGGGCGACCTCGCGCGTGATCTGTAACAATTGCCCGATCTTCCCGTGCAGCTCGGGCAGCGGTGTCCGGCTAATCCGACCATCGCTGGGAAAGATCCGCTCGGGACGCAAATCCGCCAAGGTGCGCAAGCTGCAGATCACGCCAAAGAGATCAGCTTCCGCGGCCCAAGCGTTGGTCTGGCTATACCCAAAGACATCCCCACTGAATAACCAGCGTTGATGAGGCTCAAAGAGAGCAATATGATCAGAGGTATGACCAGGCGTTTCCACCGCGCGAAATTGGTAACTGGTAGTATGCAGCACATTGTTAACCGTATCGAGCGAGACCGCAGTGCGACAGGCTTGGGGCACCCCCCACACAAACCGCCGATAAAAAGGCAAGGGGCGTCGTTCTGGGGTTGCCAACCAAGGCAAGGTGCGCGGCGCGGCATAGATTTTGGCCTTGGGATATTGCTGTAACACGGCCAACAAACCACCGGTCTGGTCTTCGTGCGCATGGGTAATCACCACTTGATCCACCGGCAGATTACGCAGCACATAGAGCAGTGCCCGCGCGGCGAACCGCGGTCCCGTGTCGATCAGCAAGCCATCCACCCAATAGGCCGTTGTCCACCAAAAGGGGCGGCCAAAGATGGATCGCGACATACGGATAGCCAGCACTTGTCCATATTGATCAACGTGAATCATAGATTTGTGATCCGTGTACGATAGCATCCACTGAACGAGCTCAATTCGGCAACAGGCAGAGAGCAATAACGGGGATAATTCCTAGCGTGCCCCCATCCTCACTAGGTCATACCGACAATGCTTCCGTAGCTACGGCTACCCGTTCGGCTCCCGCCAACAAGCGACTTTGAACAGCTACCGGAATTTTGGTCATTTTGCCCGCTAAATCGACACAGATATGTTCGCTGCTACCGGTCGCCAACAACGTTTGCGTCGCGGCATTGTACACTTCATAGCTAAATTCAACCTGGCGACTCCGTAGTTTGGTCAGCCGAGTGACAACCTGTACCGTATCGCCAAAGCGACAAGAGGCACGATAGGCAGCATGGATGGCTGTTACGGCAAAATGATGACCACCAGCCGCCACTTCGGCATAGGGCATGGCGGCGGCCTTCATCCACGCCACCCGCCCCAATTCAAACCAGACGATATAGCTGCTATGGTGGACAACCCCCATTTGGTCGGTTTCGGCAAAGCGCACCTCCACCGCAACGGGCACAGGCGCATCGGGAATAGTTGCTTCGGTTGATAACATCATATTTCATCATGCTGCCGTTGCCGCGCTAAACCGCGCGGCAACGGCAGCCCCAGGCTACATATGGATGGCGTGGCCTTCCACTGCGTGGGCGGCTTCCATAATCACTTCGCTCAGCGTCGGGTGGGCATGCACCGTACGGGCAATTTCGGCAGGTGTGATCTCCATAAACTGAGCAAGGCTCAATTCAGGGAGAAGTTCCGTCACATCTGGCCCGACCAAATGGGCCCCCAAGATCTCCCCATACTTGGCATCGGTGATGATCTTGACAAAGCCTTCCTTGACTTCCAATGCCTGCGCCTTGCCGTTGGGCATAAAGGGGAATTTGCCCACTTTAATGGTATAGCCCGCCTCCTTGGCTTGGGCTTCGGTCAAACCCAAGCTGGCGACTTCGGGCTTGCAGTAGGTGCAGCGCGGCATGAAAATATACTTTTCCGCTGGAATGGGCAGCGTATCAGCCCCCCCAATGGTCTCGGCGGCAACCAATGCTTGTGCGCTGGCGACATGGGCTAGGGCCAATTTCCCCGTGCAGTCACCAATGGCGTAGATATTGGGCACGTTGGTGCGCATATTGGCATCAATCGCAATAAAACCCCGTTGATCGAGCTTGACCCCCGCTTTATCCAACCCAACTTTGTCGGTGTTCGGTGTAATGCCAATCGACAGCAGCACGCGCTCGGCTTCCAACGTCGCTGTTTCGCCACTCTTGACATTCTTGACCGTCACCTTGACGCCACTGTCGGTCACCTTGAACTCTTCGGTGCGCGAGCCGGTGTAGAGTTTGAAACCACGCTTGGTAAAGGCTTTGTGGACTTCCGCAGCCACATCGCTATCTTCCAGCGGCAGCACATGATCCAACATCTCGATAATGGTCACTTCCGCACCATAGGTATGGTAGAAATCGCCTAATTCCATCCCAATCGGCCCTGCGCCAATGATAATCATCGACTTGGGCTGTTCTTGCAGGCGAATGGCATGGCGGTATTGCAAAATCCGCTTGCCATCGGCAGTCACGCCCGGGAGATCACGCGCCCGCGCACCCGTGGCGATGATAAAGTGATTCGCGGTGACGGTGCGTTGCTTGGCTTCTGGCTTGAAATCCGACGGACCCACTTGCAACGTGTGCGCATCAGTGAAGGTGCCATGGCCTTCGATGACCTCGATCTTGTTCTTGCGCATGAGAAAAGCGACGCCTTTGGTCTGGCGATCGACAATGCCCAAGCTGCGCTTGACCGCGCTGGTAAAGTCTACCTGCAAATTGTCAAAAGTGATGCCAAAGTTGGCCGCATGCTTCACCGTGTCCAGCACTTCGGCGTTCTTCAACAGGGCTTTTTTGGGAATACAGCCCCAATTCAAACAAACCCCACCCAAGCTTTCGCGCTCGACAATGGCAGTCTTCAACCCAAGCTGTGCTGCACGAATAGCTGCGACATAGCCACCAGGGCCACTCCCAACGACGATAACGTCGTATTCATATTGATGATTGCTCATAGCATCTCCTCTTGCGGCTTGCATAGCAGCCTATCGGCATATGCAAACCTAAATTCTTGGCTTACTGCTCTTTAGATTCGGGCTTATTCGATTGATCACCGAGGCACGCAGGCCATGCTAGGTCAAGCCCAGCCTAATCCATTTGCCAATCTTCTAATTGTAGGCGAAGCGTACTCAAAAATAAGTCAGCCTTCGCCCCATCCAAAACACGGTGATCAAAGCTAAGACTTAGATAACACATAGGCCGGATCACAATTGCGTCATCCGCGCTTGGTAATAACGAAGCCGCGGCGGTGCGCACGATGGGCCGTTTGCTAATGGTCCCAATACCCAAAATAGCCGTCTGCGGCTGATTGATAATCGGGGTACCCATCAGGCTGCCTGTAACCCCATGATTGGTAATGGTAAAGGTCCCACCTTTCACTTCATCGGTTGTCACTTTGCCATTGCGCGCCCGGGTAGCTAGATCATTGACCGTGCGGGCCAATCCGGCTAGATTCTTTTCATCGGCATCGCGGATAACCGGCACGAGCAGTCCATCGGGCAAGGCCACGGCCACCCCAATATGGATACGCCGGTTGAGCACAAGCCCTTCGGCGCTGAAACGGCTATTGACCGTCGGCACCGCGCGCAAGGCTCGGGCCACCGCCGCCACAAAATAAGGCGTAAAGGTCAGTTGAATGCCCCGCGCGTGAAAGTGTTGTTTATGCGCTTCCCGGTGGCGCACTACAGCGGTCATATCCACCTCAAAAACAGTGGTGACATGGGGGCTTGTCTGTTTGCTCAACACCATATGTTGGGCAATGGCCCGCCGCATGGTTGACAGCGGTTGTAGACTTTCGTCGTCACTCACGTCAAGCCGGGGTGGCATTGCGGTAACCAATGTACGCGAGGGGGGTACAGGCGCAACGGGTTGGGGCTGTTCGACAAAGGCCAAAATATCCTTCTTGGTAATTCGCCCGCCCAGACCACTACCTGACACCTGTTCGAGATCGACCTGATGTTGAGCGGCAATCCGCGCCACCACCGGACTGATAAAGGCACGACCAGCTGGTTTGGCAGCGGATTGGTCTGCCAGCGCCGCTAGCGTGGTGGCCGGCAGCCGTTCGCTAGGGGCGTGCGTGGGCGGAACCGCCGCCGGGTGATCGTCATTTGTTGCCTGTTGTTCGCCTGGTTGCCCAATATAGGCCAGAACCGTCCCAACCGCCACGGTTTGGCCTTCGGGCAGCAGAATTTCGAGCAAAATTCCATCCGCGGGAGCGGGAACTTCGGTATCGATTTTATCTGTACTGATCTCTAAAAGCGGTTCATACTTGGCGATAGGATCACCAGGTGCTTTTAGCCAACGCACAATCGCGCCCTCAACGACGCTTTCACCAAGCTGTGGCATCTTTACCGCAGTAGCCATGCGTTGCGCCTTCCTTTATCATTTTTCCGCGAGGAATCCGCGTTCTTTCAGATACCCCTCAGGCTCAAAACAACCTATCTCACAGTAACCTGTCACGATAACCTATCACAGTAACCTGTCACGATAACATTGTGCGGTCGGCGAGCACGGGTTCGGTCATGGCAGCGGTGAGATAGAGATAACGCCGCCCAGGCACGGTGGTGAAACCAGCATGTTCACCGTTGGGACGGAGTGCCACAATGTTCATATAGCGATTGGCCGCGCCCGGCTGATCGGGGTCCAGATCGAGCAGATCACGGAGGGCTTCTAGGCCGGCATCGGGCAGGGTCATGCCGGTTTTTAGATAGAGCACCAAGCTACGCGCCGAGGAGGCACGAATGGCAAGCTCGCCCATGCCGGTACAGGCCACCGCCCCATAGCGATTATCACAATAGTTGCCTGCGCCGATGATCGGGCTATCGCCCACGCGGCTGGGGTATTTCCAGGCCAAGCCGCTGGTACTGACGGCAGAGGCCAGATTGCCTGTGCTATCTAGGGCAAGAAAGTTGACTGTACCTAAGGTGTCAACTTTTTCTTCTTTGGCTAGCTTGGCCTGTAGGTTAATCGGCTGGGCCAGTTGCATGGCGGCTTTGCGTAGTTCTGCGGTCACGCCCGGCTGCATTTGATATTCGCCAAAACGTTCCCGCCAGCGTTGCAAGGCCGCTTCGGTCAATTGATTGGCGGGCGCTATATCTAGTTCGGCGGCGAAGCGCTCCGCGCCACGCCCCACCAGCAAGACATGGGGGAGTTCTTCCATCACCCGGCGCGCCAGGGTGATCGGGTTGCCATAGCCACGCACCGCGGCCACGGCTCCCGTTCGCAAGGTGCGACCATCCATGATACTGGCATCTAATTCTACTTCGCCCAAGATGTTGGGCAAGCCACTGTAGCCCACACTATGCTCTTCGGGGTCATCTTCCACCACTCGGCAGGCTAGCTCCACCGCATCGAGCGCGCTACCACCAGCTTGCAAACATTCCATGGCCGCCAATGCGCCCAAGCGACCGTTTTCGCTGGCAACAATGGTTGGGGTTACGACTGCGTTTGCGCTGCTCACATCTCTGTCCGTTCTGTTATGGTTCTCCATTTTGTTCGCCTAAGTATAACAGTCTGTGGGCAAGCCATCAAATTATCAGAAAATCTTGCGCCGGATATTGCGCAAAAGCCTGGTTGCATGAATAGCTGGTGCATGGGAAAATAGGACGCAACCCGATCCATGACTCACATTCTGACTACGATTTGATCGGAGATTGACCGGAGATTAGAAGGAAGTAGGAGCCAGACAAACCCCAATTTTATCTTGCGTTGGGGCTATGTCACCATAACCAGCAACGCAAGAGCTGACCAGTTTTGAAACCCGGTCAGCTTTAGACAACACCGGTCAAGCGTTACAGCTAGAACCAACATCATCAGAAGCCAGACGAGGTATCGCTATGGAAATTGCCATCACTCCCCAAGAAATTGCCAACGACCGCCTGTCCGCAGCCCATCTAGCCCAAGCCGTCCAAGCCGTCCGTGAGGATGGCTATGTCGTACTGGCTAATGCCGTTGCGCCGGATCACCTTGACGTTGTGCGGGAACGCATGGAAGCCGATTCGCAGATTTTGCTCAACGCCCAGAAATGGGGTGGGGCTGGCGAGGTAGCCGGTCATTTACAACAGGGACCGCCCCCTTTTGCCCCGTACATCTTTCGGGATATTGTCGCCAACCCTTTTGCCATTCAGGTCAGCACGGCCCTCCTAGGCGAAGGGAGCTTTAACCGCTTTTATAACGGCAATGCCAACACCCCTGGCAGTGGCACCCAACCCTTGCACGCCGACACGCCCCACCTTTGGCCCGATCTCACCGTCGCCCACCCAACCCACGCCTTGGTTGTCAATCTGACGTTGATCGATGCCACCGAAGAGACGGGGGCCACGGAGTTGTGGCCCGGAACCCACGCCGTGCCGATGAATGGTGGTCGGGTCTCGGCAGAGATGGAGGCCGCCCGCCGCGCGGTCGTGCCGCCCGTCCGGGCGATTGCCCGCAAAGGCAGTATCCTACTGCGCGACATGCGCCTATGGCACCGGGGCGTCCCCAACCATTCGCAAGTGATCCGCCACATGATCGCCATGGTGCACCAGATCCGTTGGATGCAAAAGCCCGCCCCGTTGCTCTTTAATACGGGCTGCGAGGAAGCATTTACCAGCTATCCCGGTTTTGAGCACCATACACAATTTACCGATCAACCGCTGGAATATCTCTTTACCCGTATGCCTGTCCTCGCGGCTAGCAAGCCGGCTGCGTAAGAAACTGTTCATTCCGTGGGAGGAATTTTATGCCCTATATCGCCTATATGGCTATCGGCGGCGAAAATAAGCTGCTCCGTTTTGAACTCAACCCAACCGATGGAGCACTCACGTTGCAGCGCGAGCTTGCCCTAGAGGGTGCGCCAGGGCCGTTGGCCGTTGACCCCACCCAACGCATCCTCTATGTGGGGCTGCGCTCGACCTGCCGCTTGGTTAGTTTTCAGATCGAGCCCAAGCAGGGTGAGTTAACGCCATTGGGCTCCGCCGTGGTCCTCGATAGTGATCCCTGCTATCTTGCCACCGACAAGAGCGGTCGTTTTCTGCTCGCGGCCTACTACCGGGGCGGCAAAGCAACCGTTCACCCACTCCAGCCCGATGGCACCATTGGCAGCACGGCGGTCTGCACCCTGCCAACCATGGCCTATGCCCACTGTATTGAGACCGACCCAACCAACCGCTTTACCTTTTTGCCCCATGTTGCCGAATCCAATACGATTGTGCAACTCCGGTTTGAGGCAACGACGGGGCAGTTAACGCCCAACACACCAGCCCAACTCCTGCCCCCGCCGGGAACCGGGCCACGCCACTATGTCTATCACCCCACCCAGCCTATGGTCTACTTTTCCAACGAGCAAGCCGGGAGTGTCACGGCCTATCAATTGGATCGCGCAGCAGGCACGCTCACCCCCGTCCAAACCCTGTCCACTTTGCCCGCAGCCTTTCGGGGCGAGAACACCTGTGCCCAGATTCACATAGACCCCGCTGGGCGCTTTCTCTATGTCTCTAATCGCGGCCACGATAGCATTGCTTGCTTTGCCATGAATGCCGATGGTTCCCTAACCACCTTGGGGCAACAGGCAACCGAACCGATTCCACGTGCCTTCAATGTGGACCCGACTGGCAACTTCCTCTATGTCAGTGGGCAAGGCAGCGGTCGCCTGGCCGCCTACCGCATTCATCCGCAACGGGGTACGCTCCAGCCGCTCACCACCTACGCCATTGGAGAGCGCCCCATGTGGGTCATGCTGCTAGCGCTCTGACAGGGTGAGATAGTTGCCAAAAAGCTTGACAGGTTTCGCCGAAAGAGGATCGAACCGCTATGAAAGAACTGTCCATTCACGAATTGCAAGCCAAGATGAGCAGCGGGCTCTATTCGTCTCGCACCCTCACACAGATGTACCTGGCCCGCATAGAGGCGCTCGACCAGCGTGGCCCAACCGTCAATGCCGTGATCGAACGGAATCCCGACGCGTTGGCGATCGCCGCCGCGCTTGACACCGAGCGCCAAGCCAAAGGTCCCCGCGGGCCGCTCCATGGCGTGCCGATCCTGCTCAAAGAGAATATCGATACCGCCGACAAGCTGATGACGACAGCCGGTTCCTTGGCCCTGGAAGGCAATCGCGCGGCCCAAGATGCCTTTGTCGCCCAGCAACTACGGGCCGCCGGCGCCGTCATTTTGGGCAAGACCAACCTGAGTGAATGGGCCAATTTCCGTTCCACGCGCTCATCCAGCGGCTGGAGCAGCCGGGGTGGGCGAACCCGCAACCCCTATGCCCTAGACCGCAATCCCTGTGGCTCTAGCTCTGGTTCGGGCGTGGCCGTGGCAGCTAACTTTTGCGCCGTTGCCATTGGCACCGAGACCAATGGCTCGATTGTCTGTCCCGCCAACGCCAATGGCATTGTGGGGATCAAACCGACGGTTGGTCTCGTCAGCCGCGCGGGCATCATCCCCATTGCCCAGAGCCAAGATACGGCTGGGCCGATGGCACGCACCGTGGCCGATGGTGCCGCCGTGTTAGGTGCATTGGTTGGGATCGATCCACGTGATCCAGCCACCGCAGCCAGTGCGGGCAAGTTTTATACCGACTATACGCAATTCCTTGACAGAGAGGGGCTCAAAGGGGCGCGCATTGGTATTGCGCGTAACTATTTTGGCTTTCATGAGCGGGTCGACGCGATCATGGAGGAGTGCATTGCTATCCTCAAACGCCAGGGGGCCACACTCATTGAAGGCACCAATATAACCACTAGTAAACATCTGCGCGAGCCAGAATGGCAGACCTTGCAATATGAGTTCAAGGCCGGTCTCAACAGCTATTTAGCCACGGTCGGCCCAGACGTAGCAGTTCATTCCCTAGCCGATGTCATCGACTTTAATCACCACCAGCGTGACCGCGTCATGCCCTACTTTGGGCAAGAGGTTCTCCTGGCAGCCCAAGCCAAAGGGCCGTTGACCGACGAAGCTTATCGCAACTTTACTGCCGAGAAATTGCGCCTTGCGCGCAGCGCTGGGATCGACGCGGTCCTCCAAGAACACCGGCTGGACGCCATCATGGCCCCCACCGGCAGCCCCGCGTGGGTCACCGATCTGATCAGTGGGGATCGTTTCCTGGGTGGCTGTTCTGGCGCCGCCGCGGTGGCGGGCTATCCCCACATTAGCGTACCCGCGGGCTATGTCTATGGTCTGCCGGTGGGAGTCTCCTTCTTTGCCGGTGCTTGGCAGGAGCCGACCTTACTCCGCATCGCCTATGCCTTTGAACAGGCTAGCCAAGTCCGCCAGCCGCCGCAGTTCTTGCCAACCGCACACTTTTAAAACGACAGAGGAAGAGGACGCGGATAAACGCGGAGGCACGCGGATTAAAAAATCCGCGTGCCTCCGCGTTTATCCGCGTCCCATCCTTTTTTGTTAGTGACCGAGGACCTCGACGCTCTTGTTGCGGGCATGGTGCTGGAGACGCCATTCGCCAAACTGTTGTAGGAGCGTGCGCGCTTGTTGACAGCGGCTTTGGAGACGGACTTCTTTGCACTGCCAGATGCCTTGCACTTGGTTGATGACGAGGAGTGAATCCCCGCGTACATCCAACCGGGCCGTTTTAGGATCGGCCCCCGCGTCCCGCAGCCGTTTCAGGATCGCTTCCAGAGCAGTAATGAGGGTATCGTATTCGGCTTCATTGTTGGTAGCCTGATTGCCAAAGCGCAGCCGAACGACATGGGCTGGTTCTCCCGGCCAGTAAAGCGCATAGCTCCCGTAGCCTTGTCCAGGGTTCCCCCGGCTGCCACCATCAAAGACGATGGCAATCGGCTGCTCGGGTGCTTGCCCTGGCAATGGTGGCATCAGGTGGGGGTCTGGATCGGATTTTTGGGTGGTTGGTGCGCCAATCACGGTCTTACCACTGACGGGCGTGCGATAGTCGCCTTTGTCCCTACCGACCGCGGGGAGTGGTGTGGCGACCGTTGGTGCCGTTTGGGCACGGGGTGCCACCGGCTTCGTGGTTGCTTTTGGGGTCGGTGTTGGTTTGGCTAACGCTGGCGCGACCGCTAGGCGATTCTGATCCGAATAAAGAATTTCCGGGACAAAGAGACCACTGGCATAGAGCCGCCGTTGCAGTTGACGCCGCTGGCTGGGCGTCAATGCCTCAATTTCGCCAATAATTGCTAGAATCGAATCCGTTGTCATCTTGATGCCCAGACTATTTGATGCCCAGACTATTTGATGCCCAGACTATTTGATGCCCAGACTATGAAAAATGCCGTTCAAGCAGGCTGAAGGGGCAGAGCGTTTTGCCAAGCATAACGCCCACCCACGTCGAAAGTTCCTGCCGATGGAGTAGTCGGCTAGGCTGGTACGGTTGAGCCTTGGCGTTGTTTACGTTGCGCGGCGCGGGCACGTTCCCACAGGTAGAGTAGATTGTTGGAATGGAACTGCTGGACCAAGCCGCCCAGCGGAATCCGGCTTCGGTCAAAGCGTTCAATGTCATATTGGAGCAGATCATGTTTTGTCGCGCCATCTGCCATAAGTTTATTCACCAAAGCTTCAATCGAATTTAAATATTGAACGCTTACATCAATACTGCTAGTCACCTCGCCGCGCAGGAGAATGTCGCCGTGGCCTTGGACGATACATTCCAAATTATAGTCATGTAGATTGAGCAAGGAGCGCTTAAAGGCATCGATGTCGCTAAAAGGCGTGGCGATCATGGGGACAGGCATCATCAGATCGCTGGCAAAGAGCACCTTATCTTCGCGCACATGCACCGCACAGAGATCCGGGCTAGTACCAGGTGAATGAATCAGATGAACAGTCTTATCACCCAAACGCAAGACTAAGCCTTCGTTAAAGACTAACTTGGGCAGACGGATTTCCACTTCGCGCAATTCGGGCGTGTACTCTTGGGCCTGTTCTAACGCCTTATAGCCATATTCGATCATCATGTCGCGACAGAGTTCATGGGCGACTAATTCCGCTTCGGGAAAGAAGCACGAGCCATAGATATGATCAGCGTGGCTAATGGTGTTGACCAAATATTTGATACCTTGGGGGCAGACGCGCTGGACAAATTCAATGATCTGCTTGGTTTCCGAGGGAAAGGGCAATGTATCGATCAAAATGCCACCGTCGGGCGTTACCACCAATCCAGCATTGACTTCGACATAGAGTTCGCTGGTAAAAACCCACGTATCATCGGCAACTCTGGTCCGCGTAATCGCCACAACAACCCCCATTCTTGACTGAATCTACCCACATGTTGACACAGAAGTTTATCATAAAGCATAGGTGTCCGTCAATAGATTGCGAAAAATTTCGCAAGTCGCCCGCCGCAACTCACGGGCGGAAATCAACGGCCTCCTCGCGGTTATGGCGGGGGCGATGCACAAGCGTCTCGGTCGTCGCGCCCATGAGTGCACCGCTGACCGCAATTTGGAGCGCACTTTGCAGAACGCTCACCGGATCGATCAAATGGGTCGCCATGACATCAACCAGTTGGGCGCGCATAACATCAAAACCTGTGCCATTGCGGCTCTCCAATAAAGTAGCCAGGATGGGAGCCGGTTCAAAGCCAGAATTGCGTAAGATGGCCCGGGCCGGGGCTTGCAGGGCACGCTGCAAAATCGCGCAGGCTGGTGCTTCGTCCTCGGGCAGATCCAGCTTTTCCAAAGCCGGGATACAGCGCAGGTAGGCCACCCCACCGCCAGGCGCGACCCCCTCTTGGAGGGCCAGGCGCAAGATGGCAATGGCTTCTTTGGCCCGTTCTTTCAGATAGTCCTGTTCACTTTCCGTGGCACCGCCAATTTCCAAGAGGGCAACCCCACCAAGCAGCTTGCCAGAACGTTCGACCAAGCGCTCCCGCTCGCGGCCAGGTTGGGCTTTGGGGATTTGACCACGCAATTCGGCATGGCGTTGACGGATGGCAGCCGGTCGCCCTTTGCCACCGATAATGGTAAAGCCCGAACGAATCACCTGTACCTCATCGGCTTGCCCCAAGTCGGCCAGGGTAACCTTGGTCAGTTGATCGGCAAGATTAGTGGCGATCAGCCGCCCGCCGCACAGAATCGCGAGATCCTGCAAGATCTCCCGTTTTTCTGGCCCTAATCCTGGGGCCTTGATGGCGACAATGGGTAAAACTTTCCGCACATGGTTGGTCACCAAGAGCTTGAGCGCGTCGCCTGTCACCACTGGGGCGATCACCACCAAGCCACGCGTGCCAGCCTCGCGCACCAAGTTGAGCAGCGGGACCAAATCAGTCGCTTTGGTTAGCTGGTAATCCGTAAAGAGCAGATAGGGTTGTTGAAGCGCGGCTTTGCCTGGTTCATTGGTAAAGGAAGAGGAGGCCCAACCCTGATTCCAAAAGGTGCCCTGAATATAGCGCCGCTCATGGCGGCGCGCATAGCTGGTACGCACCTGGATCGCGCCGTGGGGACCAACCGTGTCGAAGATCTCTTCTAACAGTTGGCCGATCGTTTCGCTACCCGTAATGGCGCTCCCCAAGGCAACAAGCTGTTCCGGCTGCGTAAAAGGGTGCGCTTGGCTGGCTAGCTCGGTTATCACGACACGGGCTGCCTTTTCTAACCCACGCCGGAGGCTCATCACCTGAAAACCCGCGGCAGCATGACGCTCGACCTCGTTGAGAATCTGCCGGGCAATGACTACTGCCGTAGTCGTCCCATCGCCGACGGCCTCTTCCACCCGCCAAGCAATATGGCGCGCCAAAAAAGCCCCCATGGTTTCAAAGCGATCAGGCAGGCCGAGAAAGCGCCGCGCAATCGTCGCGCCGTCATTCAATAATTCAGGAGCTTTGCGCGGATTGTCGTTTGCCAACGCCACCAGGCGCCCGCGCGGCCCTAGCGATACTTCCAATAGATCGGACAATTGGTTGAAACCGCGACAGAGCGCTTGTCGCGCCGCTGGTGAAAAAAGTAAGCGTGGTTGTGTCATGTTTGTATCGAATCAAAACCGCCTGGGCTAAGCCCAGGCGGTAGTCAGGCGGGTTCGTGGCGGCCCAGACCCAATGCACCGAAACCGCGGTAGGAAAAGTGATTGAGCAGGGGTACGGGCAAAAAGGGACTCCGCAGAATCGTGGGGACAGTGGGTGCGAACCTGCGTAAGCAGGTGGGTGCCGACTGGGCGCTTCCGTCTTACCCTCGCGGGCTATCACATCTACGCCACATCATCCAGCTCCCGTTTGTAAAGTGTTGGCTCGCCCCGTATGCTATCCTTTCACGGAGACTGCAGAGTTATTTATAGTATACCATAATTTTACTAAAAAACAAACAGCAGGAGGAAGTTGCTTGTACGTGATTCGTGCTGCGTGATTCGTGCTGCGTGATTCGTAGCGGATTTAATCACTTTTCCTGTTTTTGCGAATCATATGGCACGAATCACGTTTGCGTTCTTGCTACTTTTTCGCTTCCTTGGGTTTGCTGGTGCGCAACGCAATGTGCAGCTCGGTTAGCTGCGCTTCCGTTACCGGGCTGGGCGTATCGAGCATGAGATCGGTACCAGCCGCCGTCTTGGGGAAGGCGATGACATCGCGAATGCTGGTGACTTCGGCAAAGAGGGCCACTAAGCGGTCGATGCCGAGCGCAATCCCACCGTGGGGCGGTGCGCCAAATTGGAACGCTTCCAGCAGGTGACCAAATTGGGCTTGGGTTTCCGCTTTGGACATACCCAACATGGCAAAGAGCCGATCTTGTAAGTCGCTGCGGTGGATCCGGATACTGCCGCCGCCGATTTCCCAGCCGTTGAGCACCACATCATAGGCTTTGGCCAAGACCGTGCCCGGGTCGCTTTCGAGCTTTTCCCAATCCGCATCGAGGGCGCTTGTAAAGGGATGGTGGACGGCGTACCAGCGTTGGTCTTCTTCGTTATACTCCAACAAGGGGAAATCGACAACCCAACAAAAAGCCAAGGTGCTGTTGTCAATGAGTTTGGCGCGTTTGCCAATCTCCAGGCGAAGGTTATAGAGACTTTGAGCCACAACCGCGGGCTTATCGGCCACCAACAAGATCAGATCACCCGGTTGTGCTGCGCTGGCGGTGATAATGGCGCTCAGTTCAGCCGGGGTCAGGAATTTGGCAATCTGGCTACGCAGCGCGTCTTCGCCATAGGTGCCATCCGCGGCGGGCGCGCCGGTGACGCCAATCCAGGCCAGCCCTTTGGCCCCATATTGCTTGACAAAGTCGGTCAATTCATCGATTTCTCGGCGTGCCAAGTTTGCGCCACCAGGGTAGCGCACGCCCTTGACCTGACCACCACTGGCAACCGCATTTTTGAAAACGCCAAAGGCGCTTTGGGCCACGGCGTCGCTTACATTAAATAAGGTGATCCCAAAGCGCAGATCAGGCCGGTCGATCCCATACTTTTCCATGGCGTCGGCATAGGTGATAATGGGGAAAGGCGTCTGGCGGATCGGCTTTGCGCCTAGTGCTTGGCAGAGCTCCATCAAGAGTCCCTCAATCAAAGCCCGAATATCGCTGGCATCCACAAAGCTCATTTCGAGATCCAATTGGGTGAATTCCAATTGGCGGTCGGCGCGCAGATCTTCGTCGCGGAAGCAGCGAGCGATCTGGAAATAGCGCTCAATCCCGGCCACCATGAGCAGTTGTTTCAATTGCTGCGGGCTTTGGGGCAAAGCGTAAAATTCATGGGGACGCAGACGGCTAGGCACAATAAAATCGCGCGCCCCTTCTGGTGTACTTTTCAGCAGAATCGGGGTCTCGATCTCCAAAAATTCACGGCTGGAGAGGAATTCACGAATAAAACGTACAATGGTGTGACGCAGCGTCAAATTTTGCACCATGCGCGGGCGGCGCAGATCCAGATAGCGATACTTAAGGCGCAGTGCTTCGTCAACCTCTTCGGCGGCATCGGCAATATAGAAAGGCGGATTCTTGGCCGGATTGAGAATGGTCACCACATCAGCGATGACTTCAATCTCACCGGTGGCGAGATTGAGGTTTTCTTGGCCAGCCGGGCGCGGTTGGACGGTGCCTTTGATCTGCACCACAAATTCGCTGCGCGCTTGTTCGGCAAAGTCGTGGGCGTTGGCATTGGCCTCCGAATCGACCGTGACTTGGGTGATGCCAAAGCGGTCGCGCAGATCCAGAAAAATCAGCCCGCCATGATCGCGACGACGGTTCAGCCACCCGGCCAGCGTTACTTGCTGACCGATATGGGAGCGATTCAATTCGCCACACGTGTGTGTTTTTAACATACATACTTTCCTTGGTTCATTTTGTGTTTCGGCATCTATAAGCTTAGTTTACCAGCCGCCAGAAACCAACACCGCGTTTGCTCACGCGAGCAAAGGATTCATTCCTCACCAAGCTGAACCCTTGGTGTCACGGCCATGCGCCCTGCGGCTGATCATCCGTGCAGCATTATAGTCCTGTCGGCAGTGGGATGCAATTCTTGCTCAGCGTCTAGGATCGCTTTGTCGCTGTTATCGAAATGCATCATTCGGCAGATTTACACACTCCGCAATTCCATATACAATACATAGCTAGTTGTATATTATGCTAAGCACTCACACAGCTGTTGTAAGTTTTATTTGGGCACCAATATGGTTCACGATCTACCTCCGTTTGACTATAGGTACTTACCACAAAGCGCCTATTCATATACATGCACCTGTCGTTATCATTCTTATCGCATCGATCATCGCAGCAGCATACGCAAAAATCCATCGTGAGCATAACCATTCATTTACACCAGGGAACAGAATTATGAGCAAAGGAAAACCAGCGGCCACAGTTGGCGAAAGTCTCGTGAGTGTCACGGACTCGGTGGACAAGGTAGAACGGATTCGCGATCTGCTCTTTGGCAGCCAACTGCGCGATTATACCCAGCGCTTTGATGCCATCAACCGGGATCTAAGTCGGCTTACCCAGGAAACCACGCGTCTCAACGAACTGCTCCAAGAGCAGGAAAACAAATTTACCAAGTTATTGCGCCAAGAAGTCGATCGCCTGACAGCCCAATTGCAAGATCAGGACAAGCGTACTCAACTACAGATCCAACAGCTGGATCATCGACTCACAGAACAGATCCAGACGCTTGACCAAAAACAGACCCAGGCCGCGAAGGATCTAGCCACTGATCTAGCGCGCACGGAACGGCTGTTACGCGATGAATTGCACGAGCTGTCACAGGATCTCAACCACATGAAGGTCGATCGGCCGACGTTGGGCGATCTTTTGATCGAAATCGGCCAGACACTCAAGACCAATGATCCAGCACCATTACCATTGGAACCCGATCTACTCGATCAATTAAGCCAAGAGTTGGTATAGTCCGGAACAATGTCATGGCGGTTGAGCACTCTACCGGACCGAATCTAGAAATGCACCCAACAGCAGATATGCCAGCGCCAGAGGAAACCAAGAACCCAGCCTTTGGGGAAGCCACGAATTTTGGGGAAGCCACGAATAGCGTGCAGGAGGAAACCTTCGAACTCCTGCGCGATTTGCTCTTTGGTGAATATCGTCAGCAAGTTACACGGATGCGCGCCGAGGTCAATGAGTTGCAGAGCCTACTCGACGAACTTGAAGTCCAGATCAACAATAAAGAGGCCCTCGTTGCCACGATCACCCCTGTCATTGCCGACGCCATTCGCACCAACATTCGGGAGTCGCGGAGTGAAATGGTTGATGCGCTTTACCCAATTTTAGGCAAGTTAGTCCAGCGTTCTGTCACCGAAGCCATGCGCGAACTGGCCCAACGAATCGACCGCCAGATGCGCCGCACGTTAAATGTCAAGGCGGCTTGGCGGCAACTCATGGCCCGCTTGAACGGGGTTTCGCAGGCCGAGATGACCTTGCGCGATGCCCTTCCCTTTCAAGTAGTCGAACTCTTTTTGATCCACCGAGAAAGTGGCTTGCTGCTCTTACATGCCTCTAGCACCACCCAAGCCACCGCGGATTCTGATCTGATCAGCAGCATGTTAACGGCCATTCGGGACTTTGCCGAAGATGCCTTTGGCCGTGGCGAAAAAGTAGAGCTTAACCAGATCCAATATGGTGGTCAGAGCATTCTCATTGAGGTTGCCCATTTGGTTTATATTGCTGCGGTTGTCGATGGGATCGAAGCCCCCTATTTTCGGGAGCACCTACGCGAGACCATGATCGCCATTGAACATCAACACGACAGCCTCTTGCAGATCTATCAGGGCGATGCGACGCCCTTACTAAGCTCGCAAACGACATTAGCCACCTTGCTCACCTATCCGGGAGAAGGGTAGACTGTGAAAACCTATAGCAAAAAAATCTGTCTCTTGGGCGACTTTGCTGTTGGAAAAACCAGCTTGGTGCGCCGCTTTGTGCACAACCGTTTTGATGACCACTATCTCAGTACCATTGGCGTCAAAGTCAGCCGCAAAACGGTGATGGTGCCCGTACAGGGCGAAGTGATCGAACTGACCTTGATGGTATGGGATCTGGCTGGCAGTCAGGAGTTCAGCCCTGTTACAACGAGCTATTTACGCGGTGCCGCTGGGGCGATTCTTGTCTGCGATCTAACCCGCGCCGATACGCTGGGCAACTTAGCGCGCTATGCCACCGAGATTCGCAAGGTCTGTGGCCCGGTGAGCCTGTTGGTCGCGGCCAATAAAATGGATCTAGTAGAGCAACATCGTGTTACCAGTGAGCAGGTGGCAACGGCGGCAACTCAATTACAGGCAACGCACTTTCTAACCAGCGCCAAAGTGGGCGATGAGGTGGATATGATGTTTCGTCATCTTGGGCAATTGCTCCTCGAATAGGTGACGGAAAAGCCTGATTGTCGCCATCCGTGTGATAAAATCCGTGTGATAAAATCCGTGTGATAATAACGTGGAACCGTGATCCATTGGAAAAGAATTCACATGCTGGATAAGCTGGTTGCGGAACTGATCCTCCAAGAACGCCAAATTGCCTATGCCCTTACAGACCAAGCGTTCATCATCCAAGAAATCGGTGGCAAACGCGAACTGCTCATGAGTGATCAGCAGCCGGTGGGCGTCGGTGCTTCGCTCTTTACGCTAGCACCCGAATTGATCGGCTATGAAGATCAACTACAGGCGCTCTTGGCTGGTGCGCTCCCCTCTTTTCAACTCGAATTAGTCAACCGCGAAGATCATACGGGGCAGCTCTTTTATGTCACCCTCCATAATTATGCTTATGTCAGCACCGCACAAAGACCAGGTATACTCCACATTCTTGAAGATGTAACCTTAATCGGCGAAGTTCATCAAAGACTGACCCAACAACGGAACGAACTTTCTCTCTTAAATGAGCAAGTCAATCGTTTTAATCTCCAACTAGAGGCGGCCAATACTGAGCTGCGCGCCCTAGACGAGTTAAAATCAAAGTTCGTCTCTATTGCCGCCCATGAATTGCGTACACCGCTTGCCTCGATTCTGGGCTATGTCGATTTCATTCTAGAAGATCCAATCACTCCACTCCCCGCAGAGCATGTATCGAGTGTCAACGTCATTGGCAAGAGCGCCAGACGCTTGCTGGCCCTCACCAACAATCTGCTTGACGTTACCCGGATTGAAGCCGGGCATATCGAATTGACGCTGGAAAGCATCGACCTCGCGCAAATCGTTGAAGAAGTCGCCATCTATTTCTATCCAGAGATGGAACAGAAACGCCAATACTTCTCGATCGACAAGCAGCCACAACTGCCCAATGCCTTGTGCGATGAAGCGCGCACCAGCCAGATCTTTAGCAATTTGCTGAGCAATGCCATTAAGTACACGCCCGAGGAAGGCCAGATCTCAATCAAGCTCCATTACTCCGAACAAGAGGATCTCCTGCTGGCCGCGGTCGCGGACAGCGGCATTGGGATTCCGGCCAAAGACCTACCCAATGTGGGGAAAAATTTCTACCGGGCCAGCAATGTGCATTTATCCAAAGCCACCGGTGCCGGGTTGGGCCTTAGCATTACGCGGTCGCTCGTTGAACTCCAAGGCGGACGGCTATGGGTCGATAGCAAGCCAGGCGTGGGTTCGACCTTTTATCTGACCTTCCCGATTGACGATGGCGTTTTCAGCCCCAATAAAAGCATAGTTTCATTTCCACCCCTACGGTGACGCGAACGCGCATTGGCGCTGTGGTTCCCACAACCGCCAACAAAAGACACGGCCAGGAGTATCGATTAGTCATAGATATCCATACAGATTTTACTTTGTCTCCTCGGCGCGGTACAATACTCTTTATGCCTTTTGTTCTGCATGGCGCGTGGTTGCGCGCGGAAGTACCTTTTCCTGACGGTTGTTTTTTCTTTTGGGCCGAAGACAGCACCTTACAGGAAGTGTTAGAATCGATCGAATCCTACCCTGGGACAACAGGGTCCGGAATGGGTAGCGAAGCACGCCGGTCTACTGATGCGCGGCCCCGCACAGCCAAGCCGCTGTCGCACCCAACCCAAATGTCGGCTGGCGAGTTACGGCTTCAGCTCCTTGAGCTCTTCCCCCATCTAACCGCCCAAACCCTCAAGTTGAGTAGCACCAAGGTATGGCTACCGACGGCGCATAATACACCGTTAAGCCATGGCCACCTGTTACAACATCAACTCATTGGTGGTGGCTTTGCAGGCAGTCAACCCACTCAGCCCCAAGCAGCGGCGATTCGGCTCCAAACCTGGCAAATCACCGGTTTGGCCCTGCCACCTTTTGCGGCGTTGCGCGTACTCTGTCACTTGAATGCACAGACGGCGGATCAACAAGCCAGTCAGCGCTTTTTTACCCCGCTGCGCATGGGGAACGATCTGCTCTTCTGGAGCAATGCCGCCAAGTTTACCTTGCAATTATTGGCGGGCCAACACTATTTACCAACGTTGCGCCCCCATACCGCCAACCAACTTTGGGCCGGCTGGCAACCATTTTTGTCTGAAACCCAGACAGAACGCCAGTTTGAACAGTTAACCGAAGCCATGCCACCGCTTTGCCGAGCCTATCACGTGGCAGCCCTGTCCGAAGCACCGCCAGCGGGTGAATTGCTGAATAATTTTATCAGTACACTGCTAGATACAGCCGTGCGCCAGTGGGGCTCCACCCAAGCAATGTCAGCGGGCCAGGGGTCACAGTGGTTAACGGGGTTAGTCAGCACCGATGCCTATCTCCAATTACCGCCGCAAATGGCCTTTCAACTGTACCAAAACTGGCGTAGTTGGAGTGATCAACTCCATGCACTCCATCATGCTCATGTACGGGTCTGTTTTCAGTTGGAAGCGCCCGTGGATGTGGAATCGCCAATAGCAGCGGCCCAAGCACAACAGGCAACCTGGACTTTGCGCTATTCGCTCCAGGCGCGGGACAATTTGGACTTGCGCGTTGCCGCCCCCGAAATCTGGCGGACACAACAAAGCCACATCCAGCTTGGAGCCCGTACCCTCGATCAGCCACAGGAACGGCTGTTGGCTGGCCTCCAAGTTGCCGCCCGTTTATCGCCGCCGATTCAGCGCAGCTTGCGGAGCCCCAAGCCGGAAAGCGCCCAACTGAGCACCGAAGAGGCCCACCAATTTTTGCGCGAAACCGCGCCCTTATTGGAGAGCAGTGGCTTTGGCATCATCTTGCCCGAATGGTGGCAGACCAATCAAAGTACCCGCTTAGGGCTACGGCTACGCTTGCAGGGCAATGAAGAGAGCGATCTGCCAACGCTCATGCCCCAATCACTGGACCAACCGCCCCTAGGCCAAATTCGCTATGAGTGGGAACTCATGCTGGGGAATCGAGTCCTGAGTGAGACCGAGTTTGAACGGTTGGCGGCGATTCGCTCGCCCCTTGTCAAACTAAACGGACAGTGGGTTGAGCTCGATCCAACCCAAGTCAAGGTGGCCCAGCGCTTTTTGAATCAGCAGCGCCCCGGTGGCCTGATTAGCTTTTTGCGGGCCTTGCGCATTGCCCAAACCCACCATAGTTTGGCGGCCACCGCCGAAGGTGATACGACCAAGGATGGCCGCGCAGGCAGCCCAACCTCAACGCCCGAGCAGATGCTGGCTGCCGAGACCTTAACGGCCCTGCTAGCGGATGAGACCGCGGCCTTGCTGCCCGTCATCAGTGTCGATGTAGAAGGCTGGTTAACAACAGCGCTCGCCCGGCTCAACCAACACCAACCCTTTACGGCCTTGGACGAACCACCAGGGTTTATTGGGGAGCTGCGCCCCTACCAAGAGCGGGGGATTGGCTGGCTAGCCTATTTGCGCAGTTTGGGCATTGGCGCCTGCTTGGCCGATGATATGGGGCTGGGAAAGACCGTACAATCCATTGCACTGATGTTATATGTGCGCGAACGCCAAGAAAAGACGGCCCCCGCCCTCTTGATCTGCCCGACAAGCGTTGTGGCGAACTGGCGACGCGAAGTCGAACGCTTTGCCCCGCAGTTGCGGGTGCTGGTGCATCATGGTGGGACACGCTTGGTGGGCCAAACCTTTTTGGAAGAAGCACCCACGTATGATCTGATTATCACCAGCTACGGCACGGCGCGACGCGATGTGGATTTCTTGGAACAATTTACCTGGAGCGATCTCATCCTCGACGAGGCCCAGAACATTAAAAATCCCATGGCGAAACAGACCCAGGCCGCGCTCCAACTCAATGCGACCAATCGGATTGCCTTGACAGGTACACCGGTCGAAAATCGGCTCTCCGAATTGTGGAGCATTATGGAGTTTCTCAACCCTGGCTATCTGGAACATTATGAACTCTTCCGTCGCCGCTATATCATTCCGATTGAGCGCTATAACGATGAAGAGCAGGCTGCTGAATTACGCCGCTTAGTGCAACCCTTCTTACTGCGGCGGCTCAAGTCTGATCCAGCCATCATTGCGGATCTGCCGGAAAAGAACGAGATGGTGGTCTACTGTTCGCTCACACAGGAACAGGCCGATCTCTATGAAAAGGTGGTCAGTGACACTTTAACAACGCTAGACCAGAGTGAAGGTATTCAACGGCGGGGCATTGTCCTTGGCCTCCTGACCAAGCTCAAGCAGATCTGTAACCATCCGGCTCATTATCTCAAACAAGCTGGCCCGCTCACGGGGCGGAGCAGCAAGTTAAATCGCCTGACCGAAATGCTGGAAGAGGTATTGGCCGTTGGCGACTCGGCCTTGGTCTTTACTCAGTTTGTCGAAATGGGCGAATTGCTGCAACAACATATTACCACGACCTTTAAGGTGGAAACGCTCTTCCTCCACGGAAGAACACCAGCCGTCCAACGTGAACGCATGGTCAACGCGTTTCAGGAAGCGGAAAGCCCAACGATCTTTATCCTGAGCCTGCGCGCTGGCGGTGCTGGCCTCAATCTGACCCAGGCGAATCATGTTTTTCATTTTGATCGTTGGTGGAATCCAGCCGTGGAAAATCAAGCCACCGATCGTGCCTTTCGCATTGGGCAGCGGCGCGATGTGCAGGTCCATAAGTTTGTGGTAGCTGGCACCTTGGAAGAACACATCAACCAGCTGTTAGAAGATAAACGCAACCTCTCCGAAGTGATCGTCGGCAGTGGCGAACAGTGGTTAACCGAACTCAGTACTGATCAGTTACGCGATCTGTTGCTATTACGGCGTGATCTGGCCGAAGACGAATAACATAGCACGAATGGATAGCACGGGCGGATAGCACGGGCGGATAGCACGGGCGGATAGCACGGGCGGATAGCACGGGCGGATAAAACGAGTAGATGCATGGCGAAAGTAGTCACAGCCCATCAGTGGTCAACGGCCTGGAATCGAACCTTAGAACGATTAGATTTACTCACGCGCGGTGCCCCACCCCCGCCTGGACGCCAACGCACTCGCATTAAACGCATTGAAGCTTTGACCGGGCGGGTACATGCCGAGATTCAGGATCAAACCCAAGGCAATTGCCAAGTCACGCTGCGCTTTGCGCCCTTGACGGAGCAAGCTTGGCACAAAGTGATTGAAAGTTTGGAGAATCAACTTCAAACCAATGGTCAACGCAATGTGGAAGAACTCTTTCACGAACCCGCGCCTTTTTTCACCGAGTTGAGCAACTTGCTCCTACCTGGGCAGCAAGATGAACTCCAGATCACGTGCAGTTGCGCTGGCGCTAGTCCAAACTCCTGCCCCGCCTGTGAACTGGTCTATCGCCAAGTGGGTACGATGCTCGATGAAGAGCCAATCTTGTTGTTACGGCTGCGGGGCCGTGAATGGCAGACTTTGCAACAGGCGCTCCAAGCACGGCGCAAAGCTGACTATTTGGGCGGCTTACCCGCGGCGGGCATGGCCGTTAATGGGGCAAACGGCGCGGCAGCCACCGCTGGCCAAGCAAGCGCGCCCCCCCACGAAAAGAGCTTGGAGCAGGCCCTCGACCACTTCTGGGGCTCGCGCAAAGTGCTCGAAGCACTCCATTATCATATTGCGTCCCCCCTCATTGAGTTGGCCTTGCTACGCCGATTAGGGCCATTGCCAGCCATGCTCGACGAACAGAGTGGCCGTGCTTTGGCCGAAGCCGAGCTGGCCCAAGAGATGGCGAAGATCTATCGGCAAGTGACAAGCGAAGCCCAGTCGCTAGCCTATTCACTGGATACGCCCGAGGCGGGCAATCGTGCCACGCCGAACGACATTGAGCCAAAATAATCATGCAACAGATCTTCACCCCTCACCCGATCTATCGGTGGCTAACCGGCGGTTGTCTCCTTCTGACCGGTTTACTGGCTTGGGGTTTGCTGGATGTTGTTACCCTGGAAGAGCTTTTCTTTCTTGGGATTAGTGCGTCGCTCAGTTTGTGGTTTAGTCTCCATATGGTGAGCCGAGTTCAGTTGAATGAACGCAGCCTAGTCTTGCAATCGCCTTGGCGTGGCTCACGCACTGTGGAATTTCGGCAAATCGTCAGCACGACCGAAGCCGGACGCTTCCTCCGTGCTCTATCGGTGATCTATCACCCCCGCGAAGCCAATGGACTGCTAGATCTCGATCGAGTGCAGCATCTCTTATTGCCCGCCGTTGTCGATCAGGAACGCTTGTTGACAGCCATTGAAGCGCATATTCCATCATGATACCAGTTATCTCACCATCCCTGTTCATTCGTCCACTCCGCGTTGACGAGGCGTCGTATATCGGCCATGCGATCAATGGCATGCTGAGCGCGACGCCGTACAGCCAATTCATGGAAGAGACGGAGCTCAAAGATCAGCTGCTACATTCACAACCGCCGACGCTCTACCAAGCGCGCTGGCAACGCCATGCCCGGTTGTGTGCTTGGCGCGCCGGTGAATTAGAGGGCTTTTTAGACGCGGCCACGGGCTTTGATCAAGATAGCCTGGATCTGCCCGACTACCGACCGATTGGGATTATTCGCTTTTTGGTCTTGCCCAACAAGATCGAACTTGTGGACGAAGTCGCGACAGCCCTGTTGACCGCCGCCGAAGAGTTTTGGCGCGGCGCGGGCATCGGCTATGTCAAAGCCTTTCACATGAGTACAGGCTATCCTTCTTTCCAGGCAGGGTTGGGTATTTTACCCGGTGATTGGACCACGCATATGCGCGTCTTGACCGGTGCCGACTTCCGGCTGCATGAACGCTTTTATTGCTTGCGCCGCGCACTCGATCAGATGATCGAAGAGACGACACCCATGGCCCAGCTCAGCATTGTCCAGCGGGGCAAGCTCAATGATCGCCACTACCACATCTATCGGCAGACTGAATGGATTGGCGCCGCCCGCGTGACGAACCTCACACTCCAGGAAGAGAAACGGCTGACCCGCATTGCCAACTTGGTTGATCTACGGGTCGCGCCGGAGTGGCGACGGATGGATATTGGGAAATGGCTGCTGCGCCGTGTCATTAATGACGCCATCACACAAGGCTATCACCAAATGTTGGTGCATGTCCCCCATCGCGCCCACGCCGCCATGAACCTTTTCAACCAAGTCGGCTTTCAAGAAGAAAATTACCGCGGCTATACCTTGGAAAAAGTGCTGACCAAATAATGCATATTTTGTTTGTTACTGGTGAATACCCGCCGCGCCAAGGTGGTGTCGGGGCGTACACCGCCGAGATCGCCCAAGCTTTGGCCGCAACCGGCGTCCAGGTCAGCGTCCTGACAAGCGCCCAAGCCCAACCAACAGGAACGCAGGCCACTATCCCGATCTACCCAGACATTCAGCAGTGGGATTGGCGCATCTGGCAACAGATTCCGCGCCTAGCCAAGCAAGTGGGCGCAACATGGGTCCATATTCAGTATCAAACCGCGGCTTTTGCCATGCACCCAGCGATCAACCTCGCGCCTGGCTATTGGCGAGCCACGCGCCAACCCTGGCAAGTAGCATGGACCTACCATGACCTGCTCGTACCCTATCTTTTTCCCAAGGCCGGTGCACGTCTCCGCCGTTGGATCACGCTACGCCCAGCCCACACTAGCGATTTGGTCATTGCCACCAACGAAGGCGATTATCGGCAAGTAGCCAAGCAAGCACCATCCGCGCGCCTGCAAAAAATTCCCATTGGCAGCAATATTACTGTCGCTCCTCTCGCCTTGGCAGAACGTAGGCAACAGCGCGCCGCGCACGGCTATCGCGATCAGAGCTTACTTCTAGGGTACTTTGGCTTTCTGAATCGCAGCAAAGGGGGGCTCACCTTGGTGCAGACCCTGCACACGCTCGTTCAACGGGGGTATGATGCCCATCTGTTGATGATCGGTGAACGCATCGGGGCCAGTGATCCGACCAATGCCGCCTATTTGCAAGAAGTCGAGACCTTGATCCAGACCCTGGGCTTGCAAGATCGGGTCCAGTGGACGGGCCAGTTGGCGGACCAAGCTGTGAGCCACGCGCTCCAATGGATCGATGTGCTCTTGATGCCCTATAGCGATGGCGCGAACCTGCGCCGTGGCACGCTCATGGCCGGGTTGGCCCATGGTTGCGCCGTGGTAACCACAACGCCCCAGAGCCCACTGCCCGAGTTGGTCGATGGCCGCGATCTTTGCTATGTGCCCGCCGCAGCACCCGCCGCCGCGGCCGATGCCATTGCGCGCCTTATGGATGATCCAGCGTTACGGCAGCACCTACAACGAGGGGCGCAGCAACAGAGCCAACAATTTACTTGGACAGCAATCGCCAAGCAACACTGGCAAAACTACACGACTGGGGATGTGCCGGGGACGGGCCAAAGATAACTTCAAATTTGCGACTTGTTTTGGCCCGTCCCCGGCACTCTTGCCAACCTTCCCCAACAGCTTTACCACCGCGGCCATGTCCGTTACGCCCATTGCGCCCCCATCAGGTATACTAAACGAAACAATGATCATTGGGCCACGCTAGGCCATCGCGATAGCCACCACCACAACCATCCCGCCCACAGGTGTGAGTAAGCACGTATGAATGAGCACGTAACTGAGCGCCAAGCAGAGCCGACCATCGTCCCATCGGGGCTCGAAGGGCGTTGGCCGGTTGTGGCGGTCTTAACCCTGATCTTGCTCCTAGCCTTTGCACTGCGGGCCTATCACTTGGACTATCAAAGCTTCTGGAGCGACGAAGGGATTAGCCTACAGCGCAGCGCTCAACCCCTGCCGACTTTGTTAGCGACCATGCCGGTTGAGCACTTACCGGGCTATTTTGTCCTGCTGCACTTTTGGCTGTCTCTGACCGGCACGCACGACTTTGCCCTGCGCTTTCTGTCGATCTGGCCGAGTGTGCTCAGCATTGTGCTAGTCTATCGGTTAGCGGCTGACTTAGGCAATCGGCGCGTTGGGTTGGTGGTGGCCCTGCTGCTGGCGACGAGCGCTTTCCAAGTCTGGTACGCGCAGGAGGTACGCACCTATAGCTGGCTCTTAGCGGCCAGCCTCCTCGCGACGTGGTTTTTCTGGCGTCTGCTGACACGCCCACAGCAGGGCAGAGGCTATCTGGTGGGCTATATCCTCGCCACGACACTGACGGTCTATCTTCATTATTATGGCTTTCTAACACCCTTTGCCCACACCTGTTTTGCGGTTGGCTGGGTACTTTGGCAGCGCGATTGGCGCTTTGGCCGTCGTTGGGTTCTGGGTGGCATTGTTTCGGCGCTCCTCTTTGCGCCTTGGTTTCCCCATGCCCTGCAAATTTTTTCCTTTACAGGCTGGCGCGAGCCCATGGACCCCAAGAGCATCCCTTGGGTGATCCTCACGGCCTATACGGTGAGTAATACCTTACCGCTGGATTGGCAACCATGGCTGCCTTGGCTCTATCTGGGCTTGATCGGGGTAGGTGCACTGCTTTGGCTGGCATGGCGACGGGCCGCGGGCCTTTTTCTACTCACTTGTGTGGCTGCGCCCTTGGTCGTTCTCCTAGTGTTGATCTTGCGTAATCCCGATTTCCACGAACGCTACGCCATGACGATCAGCGCTCCCTTACTGATCCTAGCCGCCGCGCCCGTAGCGCTGCTGAGTCGGCCTGTGCAACGGTGGCTCCGGGCCTATCGTTGGCTAGCGGCCTTGAGCGCGATGCTTGCCATGCTGCTGCTAGTGGTGCTGTTGGCGGGTAATGCTAAAGCGTTACAAGCCTTCTATACCGATCCTACGCTCCAAAAGCCTGACTTTCGGGCCGTAGCGCAGACGATTGCCGCCTTTGGCAAGCCAGGTGATATTGTTTTGGTGGATGGGCCTGATCCTAGCTTGGTCTTTTTGCACTACTATACGCAAGATTATCCCGTCCACGATCTGCGCTTTTTGCTGCAAGCCGACGAAGCAACCATTGATCAAACCCTGACGGCGCTGACCGCCCAAGCCCAACGCGTCTGGGAAGTCCTCTATTTCCATGAACCGTGGCGTGTGCAGGCTTGGCTAGCACGCCGCGGCTGGACTTCCCCACCCAGCGATCACAATGGCATTCGGCTGACCCTCTATGGCCTCTCTGATGAGGCGCTGGTTGCCCAGCCGTTGGATTTACCGGTTGGGCCAGCCCTTCAACTGACCCAGGTTATGGTGCCAGCCCAAGCGGTCGCGGCGGGTGAGCTTGTGCGTGTCAGCACCTACTGGCAGGTTTTGGCCCCACCGCCGGACTACAAGTTTAGTCTGCGTCTGCAAAAGCCAGATGGACAGGTGGTAGCCGCGCAGGACTACGCGCCCCATAATTGGTTTACCCCAACGAACAGCTGGCCTGTTGGCGCAGAGGTGGTAGAACGGCGCGCATTTTTCTTGCCGCCTGATTTTGCCCCTGGTCTCTATCAGATTACACTAAGACTTTATGAACCGGCGACGGGGGCGGTGGCAGAAACACCCCTGGGGCAGGATATTGGGCTCGGTAGCGTTACGGTTGGAAACTAGCGAATCTGTATCGATGATCTTCACCCGCACTTTCCAGAAAGAGGATGATTCCCCGTCTTCCCCACACCTAAGCAACCACGTGGCAATCAACTGGCGGCGTGTAGGGCGGCGCTGGCTGCTACTCCTTTTAATTTTGCTTGCCTTTGCCCGCGTCGTCTACCGGCTCGACGGCAACAATCTGTGGTGGGATGAAAGCCTGAGCTTACAACGGGCCGAGCAGGCATGGCTTCCGCTGCTGCGGGGCGATCTGATCATGCGTGACGCCTTTGCCTATTTGCCTTCGACGGATCAACATCCCTTTTTCTTTTTTATCCTGCTCGGGTTACTGACACAGTTCGCTGGCATCAGCGAATTTGTACTGCGTTACCCATCGGTCATGGGTGCCACCTTGCTGGTACCCAGCATTTGGGTTTTAGGCCAATGGTTGGTCCGCCGCCAGGTGTTGCCCGCGACGACCGGGCTTTGGGCCGCGGGTTTCGCGGCCTTGCATCCCTTCTTTCTTTGGTTTGGTCAAGAAGCACGCCCCTATGCCCTGTGGGCAACGTTGGGGATTCTCAGCACCTATCTGCTCTTACGCAATACCGAAAGTCACACCATCACCTGGGGCTGGTTCGGTGGCTATCTTGTCGCAACGGCGCTCTTTTTGACAACCCACTACTTTGCGGTCTTTTGGCTTCCTTTGCATGCCCTTGTGATCTATCAATGGTTACGGGGCCGGAATCGCTGGCTAGGGTTTGGCATACCGCTTTTACTGCTGGCCGGTGGCCTGGTGGTCGGGCTGATTGTCATGTGGACGATCTGGCGGCAGGGCGGTGGTGGCAACTTTCCCACCATTACCCTGCGCAACCTGTTGCCAGATCTGCTCAATGCCTATAGTCTCGGGCTAAGTGTCAAGCTAGATGATCCACTCCATTGGCTGGGCTGGCTCTTTGGTCTGCTGGCCTTCTTGGGGATCGGCTATGGCATGCGCTCGCAACAAGCAGTGCGCCGTGGCGGCTGGCTATTACCTGTAGCGCTGCTCCTGCCCATCGGGATGATCCTCCTCTTGAACGTCTTTCAACCGGCCTATATGAATGCTCGTCATCTCAGTTTGCTGGCCGGGGTCTTTATTGTTTTGGTAGGTGCGGGGTTGGCCCTTGTCTGGCGCGTCCAACGGTGGGGCGCAGCGCTCGTCGCAACTGGGCTGGTCGCCGGGCTGCTCTATAGTTCGGTCAACTACTTTACCCAGCCCGCCTTTGGCAAGGATCACTATGCCGAACTGGGCAATTATTTGCGCCAACACCTCCTCCCTGGCGATCTCTTGCTGCTTGATCCACCTTTCTCGGAACGAGTTTTTCGCTATTACTTGCCAATCGATCAGATCGAGACAGCGGCACGACAAGGGCGCGTTAGTGCCTATGCCAACGTTCCCCTCCTGTTTGAAGAGTGGCCCGCTACCTATGCCTATCTTGCGGAATTATTGCCCACCTATCGCCGCGTTTGGCTTGCACAATCGGGTTCGTATCCCTTGCTGGATCCCGACACGCTCGTGCAGGATTGGCTCAGGGAGAATGCAGTTTGGCCGCTGCGCGATGTCAAGTTCTTTAGCCCCAACGCCTTTCTCGATCTCAGCCTCTTCCTAACGCAACCGCCGGTCTATGAAGGGCTAGAACCCCCGACCCAAAACCAGGTTAATGTCACCTTTGGCGAGCAGGTACGGCTCGTTGGCTATGATATAGAAGCACCGCTAACACCGACCAGCGCGCTGCCGATTACCCTCTACTGGCAGGTTGACGAAAAACCGGAAATTCATTATAAATATATTCTGCAATTGGTCGAGCAAGCGGCAGAAGGCGATCCACCTATAATCAGCCAGTTGGAACAAGAGCCCTACAACGGCGCGATTCCGACCATTTGGTGGGACCCTGGCAAGACGATTGTTGAATATACCAATTTGCCGCCCCTTGCATCACCCTTGCTGGCATCGCCCACAGGGCGCTATCAGCTCGCCCTCCAACTCTATAAGGCCGATTCGCTCGAAAAGTTAACTATCCAAACAGGAGAGCCATACCCTATTTCGCCAGACGGCCATATTCTCTACCTGCCCTTTACCTGGCCGGAATAACTAGAGACTGGAGAAACAAGATCCTCAGTCTCTAGTCTCTAGTCACCAATCTCCAGTCTCAAAAAAGGACGTGTTATGATCATCGAAGCCGATCTTCCGCTCGTCGACGAACTCTTAGGCCAGTGGCAATCCCAAATTGGAAAGGATTATGCTGGCTACCGCAACCACGTCTACCGGATGCTCAACTTCTGTTTTGCTTTGCACAACGGCAGTGCAGAAGAACGCCAGAAGCTGACGATTGCCGGTTGTTTTCACGATCTGGGCATTTGGTCAGATGATACGTTCGACTACCTGCCCCCCTCTATTGCCCGCGCCCAAAGCTATTTACAGCAGAACCAGTTAGCGGAGTGGATTCCAGAGATTGCGTTGATGATTGATATGCATCATAAAATCAGACCCTACCACGATACGCGCTATCCTTTGGTCGAAATTTTTCGGCGCGGGGACTTGGTGGATTTCTCCTTGGGTCTTGTGCCATGTGGCCTACCGCGTGCCTATATTGGACAGGTTAAACAGCGGTTTCCCAACGCGGGCTTTCATCAACGTCTTGTCCAACTTGAACTAAGCTGGCTGCCAAAACATCTCTTCAATCCGGCACCAGTCTTCAAGTGGTGAGGGAACGAATCTAGTGTGCCCAAAGACACAGAAATATGAGTAAAACAAAACGCATTGCAGCCCTCATCTATGCCATGCTCACCCTAGGGATTGTCCTTTTCCAACTAGCCTTGGCGTTGGGCGCGCCATGGGGCGCGTATGCAATGGGTGGTGCCTTTCCTGGACAGTTGCCATTGCCCATGCGTTTCGTGGCCGTGGTTCAGGCATTCTTGCTCCTCTTGCTGGCGGGCGTCGTACTGGCGCGGGCAGGTGTGGCTTTGCTTCGTTGGTCACAGGCCGCCCAACGGCTTATTTGGGTGGTTGTCACGATTGCGGCGCTTAGTCTATTCCTTAATCTACTTACCCCTAGTGCTGGTGAGCGGATGATCTGGGCTCCCATGGCCCTTGTCCTGCTGCTTTCCAGTGTAGTCGTCGGGATTGAATGAGGTTCAGCCTCGGCGTAAGGTCATCCACATCGTGCGCCAATAGGGCCAAATCGCAGCCAGAGAGATACAGCAGTAAAAACTTGCATTGCCCGCTTTCGCTCCAATGATCTTTGCACAGAAATTCCCTTAAGGGCATAATAGCCCTATGCAAGGGACTGTCGCCGCGCCATATGCGCAAGAACAAGAACGGTCAAACCGAAACGTCCTCCCGACCACGCAGGTAAGCGAATGGCGCTCACTCATAGCCATCCTGGGCCTTTTTTTTGCTATTGGCCTTTGGTATAGCCTCACCACGCCCCCCTTTGAAACACCCGATGAGATCCATCACTACGCCTTTGCCCGCCATTTGGCGGCTGGCTATGGGCTACCGGTGCAAAACCCCGATGTCGAGGAAGCTTGGTCACATGAAGGAAGCCAAGCCCCACTCTACTACTGGCTCGTCGGTCGCCTGACCGCGGGGATTGATCAAAGTGACTTTGACCAACTGAACGTGCCTAATCTGCGCGCGAACATTGGCGATCCACTCTTTCCCGGCAACAAGAACTTTATGCTCTACAGCGCGCAACCACATCCACTGCAAGGGAGCAATCTTGCGTTGCACATTGGCCGGTGGGTGTCACTGCTGTTGGGCGGCCTGACCCTTTGGTTCACCTACCGCATTGCCCAGTTAGCGTTGGCCGATTATCCGGCAATAGCGTCGGCTTGGCCGCTCTCCTTGCCATTGCTAGCTGTGATATGGGTGGCGACGATTCCGCAGTTTGCCTTTATCAGCGCGGCTTGCTCTAACGACAGCATGGTCATTGTGACCAGCGCCGCAACCATCTATTGGCTGGCACGCCTGGTGACAAATGCAACCCATCGTTCGATCCGATTCATGGAATGGATTGTTTTAGGCATCTGCATTGGCCTAGCCGCCCTGAGCAAACTCCAGGGGTTGGGCTTATTACCCCTCGTGGGCTGTGCAACCTTGATCATAGCAAGGTTGCGCCACAATTGGCGGGTTCCCTTCCAGGCACTATTGCCCGTTGTCCTCCCAGCCCTTGCCATTGCGGGTTGGTGGTACTGGCGCAATTACAGCCTCTATGGGGATCTTTTCGGTGTATCTCACCTACTATCCAACAATGGGCTCCGCGGGGATGCCATCACCTGGGACAGCTTTTGGGGCGAGTTCCGTGGCCTGCGCTATTCGTTCTGGGGGATCTTTGGCTGGTTTAACATCTTGTTGCCGGCGGCGGTCTATCCTTTTTTCGATGGCGTAACGTTGGTGGCGTTAGCAGGTGTGCCGGTTGCTTGGTGGTCGAGCCGAGCCAAGCGCAGAGAGCAACCCGCCGCCTGGGTGCGTCTCCTCTTGCTAAGTTGGCTACTCATCTCAGTTGCCCTGCTGATCTATTGGCTGAATCGGGCGACCAGCAGCCAAGGGCGGCTCTTCTTCCCGGCCATCAGTGCCTTTGCAATCTTTCTGGTTTGGGGGCTACACAGTTGGTTGCGTGGGCTACCGCACCGCGTCCAGCCTGCGCTCTGGTTGCTCATGCCTTCGGTGATGCTCGGGTGCTCCTTATTTGCGCTGATCTTCTTGCTGCCAGCCAGCTATCGTGCGCCCCGCCCCGTGGCCGCGATTCCCAGCAGCGCGCAGCCGCTCGATGTCGTCTATGGCGCTCAGGATCGACTCTACCTGCTCGCGCTCGAACTGCCCTCGGCCCGCTTTCGCCAGGGTGAAAGCGTGCCGGTCACCTTATATCTCCAAGCACGGGAACCTATCCAGGCGGACTACCAGCTCTTTATCCAATTGCTCGATGAACAGGGGCGAGAGGTGGGTAATTTGACAACCCACCCTGGTTGGGGGCGCAACCCGACTACCCTTTGGCAACCCGGCGCGATCTATGCAGACCATTACCCAGTGCTTATCCAGCGCACCGTCGATGGGACGGCCCCCTTGCTGGCGCGGGTCTATATCGGATTTGTGGATCCACAGACCGAAGAGAGTGGCCGCTTGCCCATCCTAGCCCAAACGAGCGAAGGGACACCGATTAAGGATGGGCCTTTCTTGGGCTATGTCGCGATTAGCCCGTCACAGCCACCAACGGTGACGCTTGACCAAATGAGCCCCATCGAAACCCAATTCGGCCAGGTGATTCAACTGACTGCCGCTGATTTTCCCACACAAGTCTCGCTAGAGACGACCACCCCCATCACGGCAACGTTGGTCTGGGACGCCATAGGTACGCCCGCGACGGACTATACGGCCTTTGTCCATCTCCTCGATGACGCGGGGCAACGGGTCAGTGGCTTTGATCAAGCACCCGCCCTGCGCTTCCCTACCCGCTACTGGCAGCCAGGGGATCGGATTGTGAGCGAAGTTGTCTTGACGCCACCATCGATACCGGGCAACTATACGTTGTGGGTGGGCCTCTACGAAACCGGCAGCGATGGCTCGCTCCTCTTGCCCATCACCGCCGCCGCCGGCTTCACCACGGGTGACGGGCGCGTCCAAATCGGTCAAATAGCGATTGAACCCTAGCTTCTACGGCACCAACAATACAGGCCCATTGATCGCCGTGAGCCACTCTGCATAATCTAGCGGCAAGAAGAATGAGTGATTTTTCGCCTGAGCTAGAGCACTGGCAAGTTCCTCTATGCGAAAATGGACAAAAGTTAGCGCAACCGACTGCCCCTGGAGCAAGCTCGGCACATGTTCTTGCCAAGCCGCGGCTTCACTGGCCGGCCCAACCAGCCAGACAATGACCTGATTCCCCGCCTGTTGGGCCAGCCGCGTCGCCAAGGCCACAGCGCGATCGGCGCTGGCAGTTCCATTGTACACCACCGTTAGTGGTGGGGTTAGCCCGTCATGCTCCCCCAAGATCAAGAGCGGTCGCAACGTCCGTTCCACCATCACACGAGTGGTTGAGCCCAAGCGATTGCCTGCTAACCAGCCCGTACGCCCCAGACTTAGCAGCAACGCGTCTTCGGCTGCGGTCAACAGTTCCTGGACGATCGCCCCTCTTGTCACTTGGAAAGACCAACGGACCTGGGCCTCGCTGGCCACCCGTGCCAACAACCGACGCAACTCTGCGGCGCGGACGCGCAGTTGGCGCTCTACCGTATGGCTTTCCAACTGGCGTACCATGGCCGTGCGTAGCCCAACTTCGCGACAAAACGGGCTATTACAGAGGTAAAATAAATTGACATCCTCGACAAAGAGCCCTTGCAACTCGGCCTGCATGGCTGCCGCCACCTTGGCTGCCGCCCGCAGCGCGATCTGGCTCTGCGGCGACGCATCCAGCGCCACCACAATTCGTTCTGTACCTGGCTGGCTCATAACAATGCTTCCTTCTCACCACGCGCATCCCCATTCCGCTCACCTTTCGTGCGCGGTTCATCTAACTCGGCGCGGCGTTCGGCAAATGCTTGCAGGCGCTGCGCGACCAAGGCATTGATGGTCCCTTCGGGGTAGTTCCCTTCGGCATTCTTTTCTCCAGCGGGGATGCCTGTCAACAGTTCAATCCCTTCATCAATGGTCGTTACGGGATAGATGTGGAATTGATTGGCCGCCGCCGCCTCGACAATATCTTGCCGCAACATGAGATGCTTCACATTCGCAACCGGGATCAAGACCCCTTGGTCACCAGTCAATCCCCGGGCTTTGCAGAGATCAAAGAAGCCTTCGATCTTTTCGTTGACGCCGCCAATGGCCTGGACTTGGCCGCGCTGATTGACCGACCCTGTGACCGCCAGCGCCTGTTTGATCGGCACATCGGCAATGGCCGACAGCAGGGCATAAAGCTCGGTTGACGATGCGCTATCGCCATCGACGCCACCATAGGACTGCTCAAAAACGAGGTTGGCCGAAAGCGCCAAAGGTCGGTCGGTAGCATAGCGCGCCCGCAAGAGGCTAGCTAAAATCAAGACGCCTTTGGAATGACTGGGGCCACTCATCTCGACTTCGCGCTCAATGTTGACCACATCCCCCCGCCCCATAAAGACATTGGCCGTAATGCGCGAAGGCTGACCGTAGAGATAGGTGCCCATTTGCACCACCGAGAGACCGTTGATCTGCCCCACTTTGGCCCCCTCCGTATCAACCAGGATCGTCTGCCGTAGGATCGCCTCTTGCATCCGTTCCCGAATGCGGTCGGTGCGGTAGACTTGTCCGTCCAATGCTTGTTGGACATGGGCAGCGCTGACCACCGCGGCACCCGCCTGCTCGGCCCAATAGTCCGCCTCTTCCATCAGATCGACCACCACCTGGATCTGCATGCTGAGCCGTTCGGCATCACTCATCATGCGAGCGCTCCGTTCAATGATCCGGGCCACGGCTGAGCGATCAAAGGGGCGCAGCTTTTCACGCCGCATGACCGTCGCGATCAACTGTGCATACATCAACTCAGTTTCCGGTGTGCGAATCAGTTCATCGTTAAAATCGGCTGCAACCTTGAAAAGTTCGTTAAAGTCGGGGTCATATTGGGCAAGTAGATAGTAGGTCTGCCGATCACCGATCAGCACAACCTTGACATCCAGCGGGATCGGCTCCGGTTCGAGGGAGACCGTGGTGGTCAAGCTCATCATTTGGACAGGGGATTCGATCCGAATTTCCCCAAATTGCAGGGCCCGCTTCAGCCCTTCCCACGCATAGGGGCTATTCAAGACCTTGAGCGCATCCACCATTAAATAGCCACCATTGGCGCGATGGAGCACCCCCGGCTTGATCAAGGTAAAGTCGGTGATGAGCGCGCCCATGGTCGCCATTTGCTCCACACGGCCCACCAGATTGAGATAGGAAGGGTTGCTTTCGTAGATCACAGGGGCACCGGTGAATTCGCTGGCATCCACTAACAGATTCACCGTATAGCGCTGGCGCACTGGCGAGGCCGGTGCGCCATTGGGCAACACGCCCATCGGCTGTTCCCCGGACTTTTCTTCCCCGCTCACAAAGTTATTGAGATTCTCGCTGACATCCTTCTGCAAGGCATGTAAAAAGTCGATCACCGCGGCCTGCTCGGCATATTTCTCATAGAAATCATCCATCAGTTGGGTGAGCACAAAGCTAGCGACCTCTTCATTGAGGAGACGCAGGCGTTCCCGCAGATCGCGCTCGAGCCGCGGCGCTTGGATCAGGAGCTTCTGCAACCGCTCTTGGAGCACCTCGACTTCGGTTTTCAGCCGCTCTTGTTCTTCTTGGGGCAGTTGCTCAAATTGTTCTGGAGGGACGACATTGCCATCTTTATAGGGCGCAAAGGCCAAGCCGCCGGGGGTACGGAGCAAAGTCAAGCCGCGTTCACGCGCCGTCTCCTGCAACTCGTTGAGCCCCTTTTGTTGCTGCTCTTGGAGTTCCATCTCCAACGCTTGGCGGCGCGTCTGGTATTCTTCGTTTTCAAAGGCCGAAGAGAGTGCGTTACGCAATTCATCGACCAACCGCTGTACATCCTTTTGCAGCTCTTTCCCCACCCCCGCGGGCAGCCGCAACACCCGTGGGCGGTAGGGCTGCTCAAAGTTGTTGACATAGCACCAATCGCTGGGGGGCGCTTCGGTGGCGGCTTGGCGCTCGACATAGCGCTGCACTAGGGCATGTTTGCCCGTGCCAGAAGGGCCAAGGACAAAGATATTGTAGCCGTGGCGGCTCATCCCAATGCCAAATTCAATCGCCTTGATGGCCCGATCTTGCCCAATATACTCACCGACATCGGCCAGTTCTGCGGTGGTTTGAAACTGAAGTGAGGTTGGATCAGTACGCCGGTATAATGCCTCAACCGGTAAGGCGGGTACAGACGACATTGTCACGCCCTTTCTCTGGATGCTTGCGTTGCAGCGAGGCTGCCTTGAATAGTTTCTTTAACGATAGCAGGATGTCTCTTCGCTGAATATGACATAGAATCCATTTGGCGAGCGCCCTTTCTCCCCTGTAATTTGATAGGCATCTTGCCGTGTGTTATCATCAGGCAGGCTAGCGATGAGTAGACCGGTCAGGTTTGTTAAACCCGTCAGGTCTGGCCCAAGTGCGTCACTTTTGAATAAATCAGTAGAAACAAAACGAAAGGCGAACGGCCCTGCCGTTACCGTCAGAGAAACTATGGCGAACTGAATCCTACCATGACCATTCGTATTGAAGTCCGCAATCAAAAACCGCTCAGTAATCCTTCCGTGCTCACGAATGCACAAGCCCTGGGCATTCATAGCCTGACCGATTGTCAGACTGTTCGTGTCTATTTTTTAGCGGCGCCGTTGTCCACCGCGCAAATTGAACAGCTCTGCCGCCTCTTGCTTGTTGATCCCGTCACTGAAATCGGCCAATGGTGGGATCTTACCGCGACCCCTCGCGCGACCGCTAGTCACGGTGAGGCGAGCATCGAAGTCGCCTTTCGCCCTGGCGTCACCGATATCCCGGCGCGCGAATTAGCACGGGGCATGGTCGAAATCGGCCTGCCCGCGGGCGCGGTAGCGACGGCCAAGCGTTATGAACTGCGCGGCGACCTTAGCGAGGCCGATCTGCGCAAAGTGGCAAGTGGGCTGCTCTGCAATGAAACAGTTGAACACTATAGCTTGGGGCCGATCAACCCGCAGTTTGGTCAAGAGGCCGCGGCCAGCGACCGGGTCGAACAGATTCCATTGGCGGGTCTTGATGACGACGCGCTGCTGAAACTAAGCCGAGCACGACTGCTGTCGTTAGATCGCGCCGAGATGCGCGCCATTCAGGAATTTTACGAAGAGATCCAACGCCAGCCCACCGATGTGGAGTTGGAGACATTGGCCCAAACTTGGTCGGAACATTGTGTCCACAAAACCTTCCGCGCCCAGATCGATTTCATCTGGCAAGATGCCAACGGCCAAGTCAAGCAGCAGATTCCGGTCGATGGCTTGCTCAAACAATATATTCGGGCGGCGACCGAGGCCGTCAACCCGGCGTGGTTGCGCTCGGCTTTTGTGGACAATGCCGGCATCATCGCCTTTGATGATCACTATGATCTTGCTTTTAAGGTCGAAACCCACAACCATCCCTCGGCGCTCGAACCTTTTGGCGGCGCCAATACCGGCGTCGGCGGTGTAGTGCGCGATATTATTGGCGTTTCGGCCCGCCCCATTGCCACCACCGATATTCTCTGTTTTGGGCCACAGGACTATCCCTATGATCAACTGCCCACGGGGATCCTGCATCCCCAACGGATTGCGGATGGTGTGGTAGCTGGTATTGGTGACTATGGCAACAAACTAGGGCTCCCCACGGTGAATGGGGCGATTGTCTATGACGAGGGCTACTTGGGCAATCCGCTGGTCTTCTGTGGCTGTGTCGGCTTGTTGCCCCATGGTCGCCACCCAACCGCTCCGCAAGCGGGTGATCTAGTAGTAGCACTGGGTGGCCGCACCGGGCGCGATGGCATCCACGGCGCAACTTTTTCTTCCGCCGAACTGACCCATGACACCAGCGAAACCGCCGGTAGCGCCGTGCAGATCGGCGATCCAATTACGGAAAAAGGGTTGATCGAACTGATCGAAGCGGCGCGTGATGAAGGGCTCTATACCGCGATTACCGACTGTGGCGCTGGTGGTTTCTCCTCGGCAGTGGGCGAAATGGGCAAAGAGCTGGGCGCAGAGATTGAGCTAACCAATGTCAAGCTCAAGTACCCAGGGCTCACACCGTGGGAGATCTGGCTCTCCGAAGCCCAAGAACGCATGGTCTTGGCCGTGCCGCCGACCCACTTACCCCAGTTACAGGCCCTGGCCGACCGCTGGGATGTCGAAGTGAGCGTCTTGGGCCACTTTACGGGAGATCAACAACTACGGGTGCGCTATAACCAACAAGTGGTGGCGGATCTGCCCATGCACTTTCTCCACGATGGCCTGCCCCGGCGGCAGTTACAGGCGGTCTATCGGGAGGCAGAAGACGGGGAACTAGCGACGGGAGACGGGGGACTAGCGACTCAGGACAAGGCAGGCGAGGCGCTGTTGGCGTTGTTGGCGCACCCGAGCATTGCCAGCAAAGAAGCGGTGATTCGGCGCTATGACCATGAGGTGCGCGGGGGAACGCTGGTACGGCCATTGACAGGCCCCCAGATGGATGGGCCGAGTGATGCGGCGGTGCTCAAGCCCATGGGAACGTGGCACCACGCCAAAGCCTTTGCCCTCAGCGCTGCGATCAATCCCTTGTTGGGCAAGCGCGATCCCTATGCCATGGCCGTCAGTGCCGTGGATGAAGCGTTCCGCAACTTGGTGGCCGTGGGCACAGACCCCGACCAAGTTGCCATTTTGGATAACTTCTGCTGGGGCAATCCCACCCTGCCCGACCGCTTAGGCGCGCTCGTTCGCACCTGCCAAGGCTGCTATGATGCTGCCGTGGCCTATCGTAGCCCCTTTATCTCGGGCAAAGATAGCCTCTATAACGAATTTAATGGCAAACCCATCCCCAGCACGCTGCTCATCTCGGCCATTGGTATTGTGCCCGATATGGCCCACTGTGTCACGTCACACCTGAAAAGCCCGGGCAATCGGCTCTATCTCTTGGGCGAAACACAGGCAGAGTTGGGTGGCTCGCTGCTCTATACCCACTGGGAGAACAGCGGGGGAACGGCACCGACCATGCCCGCGCAGCCACTGGTACGCTACCGCTTACTCCACCAGGCCATTCAACAAGGCTGGATTCGCGCCTGTCACGACCTCAGCGAAGGGGGGCTGGCCCTGGCCCTGGCCGAAATGGCACTAGCCGGACGCCGCGGCGCGACCGTGACGCTCGATCCCATGCAAGCGGCTTCACCCACCCTTGACCCACTGACCTTGTTATTTAGCGAGAGCAACGGGCGGTTGTTGGTCGAAGTGCAACCAGAGAACATGGCAGCCTTTGAGGCCCACATGGCCGGGGTTACCTTGCTCCCCTTAGGGGAAGTGACCGCCGAGCAGACGCTCCAGATCACGCACAGTGGTCAAGCCATCGTTTCGTTGGCCGTTACCCAATTGGTAGACGCCTGGAAGGGGCAGGCATAGAAGTACTTATGAAACCATCGATTTTAATTCTGCACGCCTCTGGCACGAATCGCGATGCCGAAGCCGCCCGGGCCTGTACCTTGGCCGGTGGTACGCCCGAAATTGTTCATATCAACCAACTGCGTCAGGGTGAACGGCGCTTTCAACACTACCAGATGCTCTTGCTACCCGGCGGTTTTTCCTATGGCGATGCGCTAGGGGCTGGGGCGCGCCTGGCACTGGATATGCAGGTCTTTTTTCAGGCGGAGTTGCAAGCCTTTGTCGAAAGTGGCAAGCCGGTATTGGGCATCTGCAATGGTTTCCAGGCCCTTGTCAAAGCCGGGTTACTCCCTGGTGCAGCCAGCTTACCGCGCAAGGGCGAAGCGCAGGCCACGCCCCGCCAAGTAACCCTCACCGAAAATGCATCCGGCCACTTTGAATGTCGCTGGGTGCATCTAGCCGCGAACCCCCAAGCGCGTGCACCCTTTCTGCGCGCGATCCAAGAGCCGATCTTCTGCCCCGTGGCTCATGGCGAAGGGAATTTACAGGTTGCGGACGCCGCAACCGTCCAGGCACTAGAGGCCAATGGCTTGATCGCGTTTCGTTATGTCGATGCCACGGGGGGACCAGCCAACCTGAGCTATCCGCTCAACCCCAACGGCTCGGTCGCCGACATTGCCGGTCTTTGTAATGCCCAGGGCAATGTAGTGGGCCTTATGCCCCATCCCGAGGATCACTTGTTGCCGCTCCAAAATCCGCTAGGTGGCACTGGTCAATTAGGCAGCCAACTCTTTACGGCTATGCTCCGTACGCTGTAGGAGAATAGCGTTACTCTTTCCCCAAACCGTTAGGGTTTATGAACCCTAACGGTTTCTTTATCCAAGGTCAATGGAGTAGACCGCTTTACAGCTTCTGCAGCCAGAAAAGATTGCACCGCCTCTTCTTTCGGCGTATAATCCGCTAGTTGCCAAGCATGCCTTATTAACGCGTCATAAAATTGGCTCATCAATACAAGCGACGAGCAGCACCGCAACCACGATGTCGGCCTATCCACTGCTGATTGGCTTGCCATTGCTGTTGGTGAGTGTCCAAGGATTGAATCATACCGTGTGCGAGTGGAGCCACCACTCCCCTCTGCTGAGCAAATGAGATGCCAGCGAGGGGAGTTTGTGATCTAGCAACTTTTGTCCCGTTCATGCTTATGCCCAGGCGGGGCGGCGCGGTCTTGCCTATAGCCTTGGGGGCCAACCCGCGTTGCTGCGGCGAGCCAAGCTTTTCTGCACTGAGTTCTGTAACGAATACCTGACAACACGCAATTCTGAAATCATTTTGTCGCTCATCGCATGGTTGAGCAAATGGAAGAACGATTGAGGCGCTATGGAAGAAGTAAGCTTTGGGTTAATTTTTTTATGGATGGCCGTAATTCTGCTTGTCGCCCGTGTTACGTTGTTAATTGAACGGTGGGGCCAGCCACCGGTCTTGGGTGAACTATTGGCCGGGGTTGTCCTGGGCAATCTGTCGCTCTTGGGGATTCGTTTCTTCGAGCCCATTTCCCACAATCATATTATTGAATTTTTGGCCGAACTTGGGGTTGTTATCTTACTCTTTCAGGTAGGACTTGAGTCGCATATTGGCGAAATGCGCCGCGTGGGTCTGCGGGCCTTTGCCGTGGCTTGTGTCGGCGTCGTTGTCCCCTTTCTGTTAGGGACTTATGTGGTAGGACCACTCCTCTTACCGGGGTTGCCCTTCTATGGCTACCTCTTCCTTGGCGCAACCCTCACCGCGACCTCGGTCGGGATCACGGCGCGTGTCTTTCAGGATCTCAAGATCTTGCGCTCGGCCGAAGCACAGATTGTGTTAGGTGCGGCGGTGATCGACGATGTCTTGGGGTTGATCATCCTCGCCGTCGTCTCAGCCCTTGTCACGGCGGGGAGCTTTAGCCTGTTGGAAGTCGGAATCATTAGCCTCAAGGCGGTGGGCTTTTTGGCCGGAGCGATTTTTATCGGCCAACTCCTTGCCCCCTTTTTGGGCCGCTTGCTCTCAGCCATCCATACAGGAAAAGGCATGAAGCTGACCCTCGCCCTCTGTTTTGGGCTCGGCTGTGCCTACCTCGCCGGACAATTGGGCCTGGCCCCGATTGTGGGGGCCTTTGCGGCTGGCCTAGTCCTCGACCCAGTTCACTTTCGCCACTTCAAAGATCCTGAAGTGGTGGAGGATCTGCGCGCCGAGATGGCAGCCTTTGACCCCGCTGCCCAGGGTAGGCTACAGCATGTGATCGACCACCACGCCGAACGCCATGTCCGCGACCTGCTGGAGCCGATTGGGAATCTACTGGTGCCTATTTTCTTTATCCTCACGGGCATGAGTGTCCAGCTAGATGCCCTAGCTGACCCCCGGCTGTGGGTCGTCGCTTTGGGCATTACTTTGGTTGCCTTCTTGGGGAAGGCCGTTGCGGGGTTGGTCGCTGGCAATGTGAACAAAGCCATTGTCGGCTGGGGCATGGTGCCACGCGGCGAGGTCGGCTTGATCTTTGCCGCCACCGGTCAGCGGCTAGGGATTGTATCCCCAGAACTCTTTGGCGTGATTATCATTGTGGTCATTCTCAGCACCCTCTTGACGCCACCGATCTTGACCTATATCGTCCGCCAGCAAAATAAACAAATGACAGCCGCGTAGATAAGGTTACGGGCAAGTTCAAGTCCTGTCAGCTTTTCCAAAGCTGACAGGACGCTTGCGCCCTCTACTGATTCATGGCATAGACCATCCGCAGACCGTCCAGGGTGAGCCACGGCGCAACGTGTTCGATGACAGTTGTCTCTGTGGAAATAATGGTAGCCAATCCACCAGTGCCAATGACCCGCATCTCCGCGCCTAATTCCGCCCGAAAGCGTGCGACCATCCCTTCCACCAACCCTACATAGCCAAAGAGCAAGCCCGACTGCATAGCATGTACCGTATTGCGGCCAACGGCAGTCGGCGGGCGCACGAGATCGACTTTGGGCAACTTGGCCGCCCGTTGGAAGAGGGCGTCTGCCGAAATTCCGATCCCGGGGGCAATGGCTCCCCCCAAGTAATCGCCATTGGCAGCAATGGCGTCGAAGGTCGTCGCGGTGCCAAAATCAACCACACATGCTGGCCCGCCATAGAGTTGGTAGGCCGCGACGGCATCGACAATGCGGTCCGCGCCCACCGATTGGGGTGTTTCATAGCGAATCCGCACCCCAGTTTTGGTGTTGGCATCCACGACCAGGGGCTCACACTGTAAATAAAGACGGCAGAGTTCGACCCACTTGCCGGTTAAGGGCGGCACAACCGAGGCCAAGGCAACACCGTCAATGGCGTCGATGCCCAGCTTGGCAAAGTTCAAGAGGCTGATCAGTTGCATGGCAAATTCGTCGGGGGTACGGTCGTGATCGGTGGCCAGCCGCCAATGGGGACCGAGTTGATCCCCCTGATAGAGCCCAATAGTCACATTGGTATTGCCGATATCGAGGCAGAGTAGCATTGCACAGACTCCTTTGGTAGACGGGGGCGATTAGGGAAGTTGATAGTAGGCCGGGTTGAGAAAACGGGTTAAGGCAAAGATCACCGCGATCTCCAAGGCTTGGGTCCGCGAGATGAGCCCATTGGTCATAATACCAACCGCGCCTTGCTTCTGTTTCGTGTTGACTTGGCCCACCCATGCATCCATCAGATGCCCTAATTCCGCGCCTTGTTGTAATGGCGCGGCCAAGGCCGCTGGCAACAGAAAACGACCACCACTGCCAATGCCAATGACGCCGTGCCGATCGACCACCACGGCCCACCCGGTCACAAAGATCCCTTGAGCCATCGCTTGAGTATTGCCTTCGAGGCCAATCCCCAGATCGCTGGCTAACGCAAGCTGTGCCGCGCGGGCGCGATTGGTCGCGCCGTCAATCGCTTCGTCATCGCTCAGGGGTTGCTCCCGCACACCGGATGCGACTGCGACCCCGCTGACTTCGGCATTCGGCCAAATGCGCTGTATACTGTTGCGGACGGCTTGCACTTTAACGGGATTCGTTGAGCCGACCGCCACCGTCGTTGGTATGTCGGGAGGGATTGCTTGCTGTTGCATGAATAAGTTCATCCTGACCTTGGACTTGAGCAAGTTAGGGATAGATGGCGCCTATGTCTTCTGAACCGACTACGCTTGCGCACTTGCTGGCCCAGTTACGCCGCGTGGCATTGATTGCCCGCCTCCCGCGCGACCTCACCATCCAAGCTTTGCTTGAAATCGGGGATGCGTTGTTGGCCGCGCCCCTTTTTGTTGTGGAAGTGGCGGTTGATGTAGCCGATGGGACCGCCACGATCGCTGAATTTCATCAGCGCTACGGGGAACATCTGTTGGTAGGGGCCGCCGAGGTGACGACCTTGGCCCAGTTGCAGGCTGCCCAAGAGGCCGGTGCCGCTTTCTTCGCCTTGCCCCAGTTGGATGCCAAGCTGCTGCGCTTTGCCCGTGAACACCAACTCTTCTGTCTTCCCCATGTCACTACGCCAGTTGCGGCCCAGTTGGCGCACCTCGAAGGGTGCCCCGCCGTTTCTAGCCCAGCAGAACTAGTGACAACCGGTTCCTGGCCACTGGGCGTCAGCATGATTGCCAGTGAGGTAACGGCGGAAGCAACCGTAGCCGCTTGTCGCGCGGCCGGGGCGATTGGCGTGCGCCTCCAAGCCAGCCTTTTCCCCACGCCGGAATGGTCGCACGCGGCCATTATTACCACAGCGCGCCGCTTGCGCCGTCAATGGGAAGGCTCGGTCTACACCAATCCCCAAGCCCGCTCCATCCATCCACCCGAACGCGGCCCCAAGCGGCCCTAAAATTATAGGATGCGAATTTACGCGGATAAACGTAATTGACAGTGCGCTAGCCGTGTCAATCCGCTAAACAATAAATCCGCGTCCTAACTCCCAAAGAACACCCCCCAAAGCCGCGGCCCTAAAATTACAGCAGCGACCCCCAAACTGCCCAGCACGGCAAAGACCAAAGCGCCCGCGGCGGCATCCTTTGCGAGCTTTGCCAAGGGATGGTAGTGGGGCGCGACCAAATCCACCGTCGCCTCCACTGCTGTATTGACCGCTTCGAGTGCCAAGACCAGACTAAACGTTAGGATCAGCAAAGCCCACTCTAGCGCGGCCAAGCCTAGCCACCATCCTACCCCGGTCACAGCAACCACCGCGGTGACTTCGATCCAAGCATTGGGCTGGGTGGATAAGGTATACCAAACGCCATTGAGGGCGGCCTTGAAGCTAAACCAACGTCCAGCCAGAAAAGAACGATCACGGCCCGTCAAGGTCGCCAGCGCGGGTGGTTGTGCAACAGTGGGTGGGGAAGAGGGCGGCGACGTAGCTTGTTTTCGCTTAGGCGTCATAAGTACGTTGGGAAAGCTGGGCGTCGCCAAACGGAGCCAGGATAGTCGTTTGCAGCGCCCACATGGCCGCTTCGTCCGTGGGCGTGGCGTGATCATAGCCCAGCAGGTGCAGCACACCATGGACGGCCAGCAACCGCAATTCAGCGGCGACGCTATTTTGATAGTGCGCAGCCTGCCGCGCCGCATAGGGGTAGGCAATGATGACATCGCCCAAATAATTTTCCAATTCAGCGGCTAATTCGGGGGGAAGATCTGCCAAGGGTGGTGCGGCGGATGCGTCTTCTTGGGCGGCAAAGCTCAGGACATCGGTAGGGGCATCGACATCCCGATAATCGCGATTGAGGCTTTGTACCGTCTCATCATTGGTGATCACCAGGGTCAGTGCTGCGGTGGGTCGCCCAATCTGGGTTAACACTTGGGTGATCACTGCAGCTAAATTTTCTTCATCGACCCAATCACGATAGTCGTCATCGACTTGGATCTCGAGCATCTCGTTCAAACTAGGATCCTTTTTTTACGAAGAGATGGCTTCCATTTCTTCCACGCCACCTAAGGTTTCTTTGACATTCTCGCGGTACAACTGGTTACCGGCTGGCTCGGGCCGCGCATGACCATTGCTGCCATTGGCCGCTGCTTTGGCGCTGTCCACGGGCGGTGCAGCTGCTGTTTTCGCCGTTGCGGCACTCGTCGTCTGGGCGGCTTCGGGATAGGTGACCCGGGGATGGTGTACGCCTTGAAGGACGTGAATAAAGACCTCACGGATGGTCTGGAGATCTTTAAAGGTCAGTTCACATTGGTTGAGGACCCCTTCGGCCACCCGACTATCAATCAATTTGTTGATGAATTTTTCCAACTCTTCGCGTGTGCCAGGCCGCATTGCACGCACCGCGGCTTCGCAGGTGTCGGCTAATAACAAAATGGCGGTTTCTTTGCTATGCGGATTCGGCCCTGGATAGCGAAAATCTTGGGGATCTACCGGTGTATCTGGCTCGGCTTGCCGTTGGGCCTGGATATAAAAATATTGGGCCAAGGAGCGACCATGATGCTCGCGAATAAAATCTTGAATACTCGGCGGCAAACGATATTTCTGCGCCAGATCGATACCATCCGTCACATGGCTAATAATGATCTGAGCGCTGGTTAGTGGATCGAGCTTTTCATGGGGGGAAGAGTTATCCGCAATATTTTCTGTAAAGAAATAGGGGCGCACCGTTTTCCCAATATCGTGATAGTAGGCCCCCACGCGGGCTAGCAAGGCATCGGCCCCAATCGCCGCAGCAGCCCGCTCCGCCAAGTTGCTGACAACAATGGTATGATGGTAGGTTCCCGGCGCTTTCAACAGCAATTGGCGCAGCAAGGGCTGCGTTGGCCGGCTTAATTCGCCTAGTTGCAGGCTCGTAGTCAAATTGAAAACATTCCCCAAAACAAAGTAGCTGATCAGCGCAATGCTGGCAGAAAGCCCCCCATTCAGGATGAGCGCCAGCAGCAGCGGCAAACTTTGGGTCAACCATTCCCCCCCTGCCCCCGTGACAAAGTCAGGATTAAAGGAAGCAAAGATCAGAATGTTACTCAGCGCCACCGCCAGCCCAGCCCACAAAAATGAGCTTAAGCCCTCGGCGCGGCCAAGCACAATCGCGCCGAGGAGAGCGCCCAACCCAGTATAGGTTACCATGATAAAGTTATTGTTGCTAAAGTAGTGCACCAGTAAGGCCGCGATCATGGTCACCACCATCGCAACGCGCAGATCGATCAACACGGCGATCAACATGCTCATGGCTGCCAGCGGGTAGAGATAGGGTAGCCAATCATGCGGCACTACCATCAATTTGGCCGCGAGCATCCAAATGACAAAAACGACGGCCAAGGCAGCAAGCTCTTGAAAATTCGCCATGGTGCTCGGTCGCAGCCGATAAATGGTGCCGAGCACCACCCCAAACATCAGCGTACAGAGAACAATGGCGCGGACGAGGATCCACCACTCCCAGTCCGGCTGTAGTAGCCCCACTTGCACCAACGCCTCGACCTGTTCCGCTGTTGCTACATCACCAGCACGAATGATCGTCTCACCGCGTTCGAGGGTCTGATATTGAATTGGCACCTGCTCACGGGCTTGCTCGCGCGCCAATTGTGTCCGTTCTTCATTATAGATGCTATTGGGGCGCACCAAGCCACGCACCAGCTCCGTGGTCGCCGCGCTGACGGCTTCATTGACATTGGAATCCACCAACGAAGGAACACGCCGCCGGGCTGTGGCAAGGCTGCTTTCCCGAATTTCGTCACGCATGATCCGATCCAGCGTGAGGGGCGTCTCGGTGACGACAGCTTGCCAATCTTCGATGGACAAGGATTGGACGCGATACGCAGCTTCTGGCGTCAATTCTAGTTCGGCAATCGCCAGCAGATAATCAACCTGTAGTTCCGGGGAAGCATAGGGGTCGTTACGAATCGCGGTGATAAAGGCTAACACTTCACGCGAGCGATTGATCTGCTGGCGCCGTACCCGCCCTTCGGTGCTGTCATACTGTTCCGGCACAACCTGGGCCGCACGTTCGCGGGCTAATCGGGTCTGTACCTCGCTAGGATAGGTGATCTGGGCTGGCGAAGAAATATCCGAGGTCGCGACTTGGCCCACCGTCAGCTGCGCTTGCTTATTGGAGGGGAATTGCCAAGCAAGCAAGCTCACAATAAAAATAGCGACCGCGCCCACGATGAGGGCCATCAACAAACGATTGAACCAACGGTCAGAAATTGGGAAACGGGTGGCAGCCATAGATTCCTTTCGCAGGGGAGAGATCCATCCCAAAAGGTTGCTAGGGTTAGCTGCCCAGCAACCGGCGCGCAACTTGGTTGACAGCTTTACCATCCGCCAGCCCATTGACACGTTCCATGGCAGCAGCCATGACTTTGCCCAACTCACGGGGCGAGGTCGCGCCGGTTTCGGCCAGCACCGCCCGCACGATCTCTTCGATTTGCGCCTCGGCGAGTTGCGTTGGCAAATATTGCTCCAACACAGCCACTTCGGCCAATTCCCCCACGGCCTTTTCTGGCGCGCCCAGGCGTTCAAACTCGGCAGCTGTGTCCCGCCGTTGTTTCACCTCTTTGCGAATCGCCGCAATAACTTGCGCCTCGGTCAACTCGTGATTGGTACCCGCCGAAGCCAGCAAGGTTAACGCGGTCTTCACCGAACGGAGCGCCAACTTGGCGACATCATTGCGATCCAACATGGCACGCTTGAGATCAGCGTTGATCCGTTCTTGTAGATTGGTTGTGCTTTGGTTACTCATTAATCATTCCTCTTTTTTAGTCGAACCAGTTAGTAGGGACGCCGATAGCTCCCCTATCATTCGCTTTCGCTAGCTTTCACCCACGGATGCTGTTCAGGATAGGTGCTTCCAAACAATAAACGAAGACCAGTCGCTGTCACCCGACAGCAACTCCCTAGACCACCACGGGGACGGATAAGTTGATCAATTTTAGGGCTGCATCTGTTCGTCGCTGAACTTTTCGCGATAGAGACGCTGTTGTACCTGCTGATCAAACCAGGCAGTCAACGGCGTTTGGTAGCGTAGGAAGACGACAATGACGGCGCTGAGCGCAAGAATTAACAGCGCAAACTGCCACCACGGCAAAGTGACAGCACCGGCGCCCACAGCCGCGGCAACAAAAACGCTGGGGATACGAATACACAGGCTAATCACCAGAATCGTGACAAAAGAGACGCGTGACAAACCAGCCAGATGATAGGGTGCATCGCCCGTGGGGCCAAGTAACAAAACGGTCCACAGCAAAGGACTCTCACTGTGGGTAACCTTTTCCCATTTAGTCAAGCGCGCGGCCCCAATCAAAGATTGGACCAGTGGCCGCCCATAGAGGCGCGCCAGTTTCATAGCGGCCAATGAACCGAGCAGTTGACCCAAGGCGGCCCAAAGGCCACCCCAGAACGGTCCATATAAAAAGCCCGCCGCCGCCTGAATAATATAGCCAGGGATCGGGGCCACAATAATTTGGAGGGCATTCAACAGGATCAACGCCAATGGTCCAAACCACCCCAGCTGATCGACAAAGGCTTGCAGCTGTTGCTGATCATTCACAGCCTGCCAGAGTGCTTTCCATTGCTGTTCATGAAGAAGCAGCCACCAGCTACCCATGAGCAACCCGCCAAGCAACAACACGCCGATCAACCAATAATGCCATGGTTGTCGCAAACCCTACCTCCAAGCTACAATAGCACGCACAGACCTGCTATTTGCCCAAACAGCCACGCTTGTCCAACGCAGCTCAACTGTTCAACAGATGTGGCCCTGCATCTTATTACACGAAAGGCTCGTTGACCAGCATTATTGATGGGGGAGACACTGAACAACGATAGATTTTGTACAAATGATGTAGATTTTAAGACCAACAACCTTCGTTAATTATACTCTCTGTTGGCATTGTGTCAATAGAGGTATACAGTAAGAATGTTGTTGGCTTACATTGCGCTGTATCACAGGAGGAGAAATGACCACCGAAGGAACCACGTACACCGATATTTTAGTGGAAGAGCCTGCGCCCGGGGTTGGCCTTGTGCGCTTCAATCGGCCGCAAGCGCTTCATGCGTTACGCAGTCAGCTCATGACAGAGCTTGTCACGGTTTTGCGGCGCTTTGATGCTGATCCCACGATTAAAGCGATGGTAATCACCGGTAATGAGCGTGCCTTCTCGGCTGGCGCAGATATTAGCGAAATGGCCCACGCGACCCTTGCCGATATGGTAAACCGGGGGATGATCGAACGGTGGCAGCAGCTACGCCGGTTGCGCAAACCATTACTTGCCGCGGTGAGCGGCCACTGTTTGGGCGGCGGCTGTGAACTAGCCATGCTTTGCGACATCATCATTGCCGCCGAAAACGCCAAATTTGGACAGCCAGAGATCAATATCGGTGTCATTCCTGGCGCGGGTGGTACGCAGCGCCTGACGCGCGCCGTGGGAAAATCATTGGCCATGGAGGTCATTCTCAATGATCGCCGTTTAACCGCGGCCGAGGCACTCCATTATGGGCTTGCTAGCCGCGTCGTGCCGGTAGAACGCTGTGTTGACGAAGCGGTGGCCCTGGCGGCACAGCTTGCCACGCGGGCGCCCCTGGCTGTCCAGCTGGGCAAAGAGGCGATCAACCGGGCCTATGAATTGAGCCTTGCTGAAGCGACAGCCTATGAAGAGAAGCTCTTTTATCTTCTCTTCGCCAGTGAAGATCAAAAGGAAGGGATGCGGGCCTTCTTAGAAAAGCGGGTACCCCAATGGCAAGGCCGGTAGGGACTATCAATTGAAAAGTTACCGTTGATAATTCTCAACGAAGGGGTTACGCAGTTAATCGTTACTACATGCAAGCTTTGGACGAGGCGGGGAGTTCTGTGATCGCTAGAGCGCTAGGTCGGCAAGCACCGGTCGATGATCAGATGCTTCGGTGCCAGCGGGCTCTTGCCAGATCGCGCAGGAGCGTGCCAAGGGAACGAGCGCTTGGCTGGCAAAGATATAATCAATACGGATGGCCGTGTCGATGGCAGGCAGAAAGCTCTGCTGGCCGGGTACGCTAAAGTGTTGATAGAGATCGGTGTAGCCAGCCTTTTCTATTTGGGCAATTACACTGGGGCCTTTCCCCGCGCCGGTGAGGTTGTAGCCTTTTTCGTGGTGGGCGAGCTGCTCATAGTCGGCAGGACGATGGGCAAAATCCCACATGGTAATTGCGTTGAAGTCGCCCAGCACCAAGTGAGGTCGGCTGCGGTCGCGCCCAAGCCACTGGCGCGCCACACGCAATTGCAACAGGCGTGCGGCTTCATCGGTGTGATCCAAATGGGTTACATAGACGGTGAGGGTTTCATTGCTTGGTAGCAAAATCCGCCCTTCCAACAGCCCCCGTTGCTCCTTTTGCGCCAGTAGCTGTTGCTGATCCTCTTCCTTTGGCGTCAGGTGGTGAGCCGCGCTGGCAACAATGGGCCAGCGACTAAGAAGGGCATTGCCATAGGCGTCCGCGGGCATTTGATCTTGCGCTGGCCAGCGTAGGCAAGGGCCAAAGACAAAATGCATGCCCAGCTCGCTGGCTAACGCTTCCAGCGCCGGACGCGTATCACCGGCCATCACGCGTGGATAGAAGACTTCGTTGAGGCCAATAATGTCTGCCTGGGTCGCCGCGATGACCTCGGTAACGGCTTGTCCATTAGGCCGACCATCAGCGGTCAACCAACCATGAATGTTATAGGTTAAAACGCGAATCATGGGTCAATCATAGCCAAAGCGGTGCGGAAAGTCAAACAGGCAAGAACGGCAGCGTACACTCTGCTTTTTGCTGCCATCGTGGTGCTTGCCACGCCGCGCATTCATGTTGACGTGTATGCACCATTTCCATACAATAACAGGGTATCCGTGCTATTTTCAGAATCAGGATAAGCATTATGCAATCCCAGACCGGCCAGGTTTTGCAAAACTGACCGGTCTCTCTAGCGAGCGGCGCAGCTTGCCTAAGTCTTATTCAAGTCAGATGAGGGAGGATCCATGGCAATGATTACAGCTGAACAGAAACAGTCTTTTGATGAAAACGGCTTTGTGGTGGTTTCTGGCCTCTTTTCCAAAGAAGAGACCACCTACTACCGCGATTATTATACAGCCTTGCGCAACGATGAACGGTGCAGCGTTGATCGGCGCATCAAAGACCCCAAGCAGAAAGATCCGCTGCTGGCCTATCCGCGTCTCATGCAGATGCACCGTTGGGATGAAGTGACGCTCCAATGGATGCTCGATGCGCGCCTGAACCAATGTATGACGGCCTTGTTGGAACGCGAACCGCTGGCTGTACAGACAATGATGTATTTCAAGCCGCCCAAGGCACGCGGCCAAGCCCTCCACCAAGATAACTACTACCTACGCGTCCAACCGGGTACTTGTCTTGCTGCGTGGATGGCGCTGGATCGCTGCGACGAAGTCAATGGTTGTCTGCAAGTGGTGCCAGGTAGCCATCAGTGGCCGGTCCTCTGTACGGAAAAGGCCAATACGAAGGCTAGCTTCACCGATGTCACCGTGCCGATTCCCGAAGGCGTCACCGCTGTTCCGGTCATCATGCAAGCCGGCGATGTGCTTTTCTTCAATGGTTCCTTGGTCCATGGCTCGCTGCCGAATCGCTCGCGCACGCGCTTCCGCCGGAGCCTGATCGCCCACTATATTGAAGGCAATACCGAGCGTGTCGCCCGCTGGTATCACCCCGTTCTGCGCATGGATGGCACCGTCATCGACGTCGCCACCAGCGAACGCGGCGGGCAATGTGGCGTCTGGGTCACTGAAAATGGGAAACCGATTGTGGAACTTGGCGGCTATGAGGTGGTGGAGAAGGCGACGGAGTAGAGGACAGAAGGCAGAGGACAGAGGGTAGATACGCAAGATTTTGCGTATTTACCGCGGGATCAGAGAAGGGCAGAGGG